>CACMRF010000008.1 GCA_902615995.1 uncultured SAR116 cluster alpha proteobacterium
TGGCTAGTGGAAGTATCCCAAAATACGAATTTAAAAATGATAGATAAATCAATTAAATTTTTTGGAATTAATATAGCTATATTAACAATTTCAGATACTCGGAACTTTGATAATGATAAATCAGGATCAACTTTAAAAAAACTAGTTGAAGATTCTGGTCACACATGTATTTCAAGAGATATTGTTAAAGACGAACCTAAAGAACTTTTATCTATATTTAACAAATGGACAAATAATAAAAACTTAGATGTAATTATTACCACAGGTGGAACAGGATTAACAGGTCGAGACATAACTATAGATGTTTTAGAAACTTATTTTGACAAAAAAATTGATGGTTTTGGGGAATTATTTAGATTTATTTCTTATAAAAAAATTGGCACTTCTACCATACAGAGTAGAGCAACTGCAGGAACAAAGAGTGGAAAATACATATTTTGTTTACCTGGCTCTCCATCAGCCTGCAAAGATGCTTGGGAAGAAATATTAAAATTTCAATTAGATATTAGACACAAGCCATGTAACTTTGTTGAAATTTTGCCTAGATTGAATGAAACATAAAAAGTTTAAATAGTGCCAAATCTTTTTGAAGAAAAAAAATATCTTTTTAATTCTAATAAAGTAATGATTGGAGTTGATGAAGTAGGAAGGGGTTGTTGGGCAGGCCCAATTTTGAGCTGTGCATCATATATTTATCCTTCAAAATTTATGAATTTACCAAAAATCAAGGATTCAAAAAAAGAAAATGAAAGGATGGTTTTTAAAAATTACTGATTTTGCTGAGGAACTTCTTGAAGACATAAACTCCCTTAAAAATTGGCCAGAAAAAGTTAAATTGATGCAAAAACACTGGATCGGAAAAAGTTTTGGGGCGTATATTGATTTTTATATAAAAGAAATAGATGATAAAATTACTGTTTTCTCAACAAGACCAGATACTTTATTTGGTGCATCTTTTATTGCCATATCACCAGATCATAACTTGGTTGATGAATTAAAAAAAAATTATCCTAATCTAAATAAAGAACTTAATAAGCTAAACTTAAAAGTTACTAATGAACAAAATATGGATAAAATTGAAAAAATTGGTGTTAAGATCCCACTAAAAGCTTCACATCCGTTTTTAAAAAATAAACTTATACCAATCTTTATTGCTAATTTTGTTCTAATTGATTATGGAACTGGGGCAGTTTTTGGATGCCCAGCACATGATCAAAGAGATTTTGATTTTGCCAAAAAATATGGCCTCGATATTATTGAGGTTGTAAGTCAGAAAAAAAAACAAACAAAAGAAATTAAATTAGAAAAAGCATACACTGATAATGGTTACTTAATAAATTCAGATTTTTTAAATGGCCTAACTGTTGACGAAGCGATAGAAGCTTCTATAAAAAAATTAGAGAAATTAGACTTAGGTTCAAGGACTATTAATTATAGATTAAAAGACTGGGGAGTATCTAGACAAAGATATTGGGGTTGTCCTATACCCATTATTTACTGTAGGAAGTGTGGAATACAAACTGTGCCTGAAAAAGATTTACCAGTGAAACTACCACAAAAAATTAATTTGCAAAAATCTGGAAACCCTCTTTTAAATCACTCTGATTGGATTAATGTTAAATGTCCTAAATGTTTACAAAGTGCAAAAAGAGAAACTGATACGTTTGATACTTTTTTTGAGTCTAGTTGGTATTTTGCAAGATTTACAGACCCTAATTTTAAAGACGCAATTAATAAAAATAATGCTGATTATTGGTTACCTGTTGATCAATATATTGGAGGAGTAGAACATGCAGTATTACATCTTTTATATTCAAGATTTTTTATAAAAGCGATGAATAAATTAGATTTAATCAATCTTAAAGAACCTTTTAAATCTCTACAAACGCAAGGAAGAGTTTGAAAAATTAAAGTTAAAAAAAAATTATTTTATTTGGCATGGTAATAAAAAAGAGTTTGGATATAATAGAATAATATATTAATTTTGCATATGTTGGGGTGTAGCCAAGTGGTAAGGCATCGGGTTTTGATCCCGTGTACCGTAGGTTCGAATCCTACCACCCCAGCCAATAATCACATTAATTTATTAAAGTAATAACCACCTGAATTATCTGAACAAATGAATGGATGGTGATACTCGAAGGCATCAATTTTTTTTTTCAAACTATATATATGTGTTTCTAATGTATGAGTATTTATTCTCTCCGTAATACCCCAGACATTAATCAAGATTTCATCCTTTTTAAGAACATTTTCTTTATTTTCTAATATAAAATTTAGTAATCTACTTTCCTTTTCAGTGAGATTTATAATCTTATTTTTATTTAATAAAGTTTTAGTCTCAGGCCTGAAAATTAAATCACGAGTTATGTTGATATTTTTCTGATTTGTTTCAAAACTTATAAAAAAGTCTTGCATAATATCAATGATTTGCTTCAATCTAAAAGGCTTGACTACGAAACTAAGATTATTGAATTTTTTAAATTGAGATCTGTCAATATGGTCATCAAAAATAACAATAATATTTGATTTTTTTTCATTTGCTAAATTTATTAAGATATTATGATTATCTTTTATGAATTTAAAATTGATTATTATTAAGTCTATAGTATCTAGTAAATTAAGACTATTAATGTTATTAGTTTTTAAAAATTTTATATTAAAATTTTTTTCAAAAACTATTGATACTTGTTCTTCAATTAAATCATTCAATAGTTGATCATTATCAATTATAACAAATTTTTTTTGCATTTTTTTACTATATATATATATCATCTATTATATTATCATGAAACATAATCTACAATTTGAAAGAATATTATTTGAGTTGAATAGGGGACATTATATAATTCTCTCTGATTACGAAAACAGATGTAACATTCTATTTTCAGCCACAGAGGCAATCAATGAGAATACTCTTCTTTTTCATAAAAAATTTTCTAAAAGCTTTCCAAGTATTTTATTATCTACTGAAAGATGTAAAAAATTAAATATAAAAACTGATTATTGTTGTTCTTTTTCAATTAATTTTAAATGGACATTGAAAAATATTTATAATTTAGCTTTTGGTAATATTGTAGACAATGACTTAAATTTAAATGGAGTAGTTGAAGAAAATTCAAAACTTATGAATTTAAGTTTACAAGTACTTAAGAAAGGTAAATTACTACCCAGCGGTATTTTTTCAATAATTAATGTTCCTCAAAACATTTCAATTGAACAATTAGCTTTAAAAAATAAAATATTTTACTTAAATATATCTGACCTTGAAGAAATGTTTGATGTAAAAAAACCTAATATTGAAATTATAACAAGGGCTAAATTGCCAATCAAAAAAACTAATGATGCAGAAATAATTGTTTTTAAATTTAATAATGAACCAAAGGAATTTTTTTGTATTCTAATTGGTAAAATTAATAGAAAAAATCAATCTAATTTTTTCCCGACAGTGAGAATTCATAGCCAATGTGTAACTGGAGATATTTTTCATAGCTTAAAATGTGATTGTGGAGAACAATTAAATAAATCTCTTGATATAATGATTAAAAATGGAGAAGGTGTATTGATTTATCTCCCTCAAGAAGGAAGAGACATAGGTCTGACAAATAAAATAAGAGCATATAAACTTCAAGAAGATGGATTGGATACCGTAGATGCAAATTTAACATTAGGTTTTAGAGATGATGAGAGGTCTTATGATGTTGCAATTGCAATATTAAAAAAATTAAATTTTAAAAAAATTAATTTAATTACTAATAATCCAAATAAAATTAAAAAGTTAAATGAAGAGGGATTAGAAGTTTTGAAAATAATTAAATTAAAAATTGAACCAAATGAAATAAATAAAAATTACTTAAACACTAAAAGAATTAAATCTAATCATATTTATGATTAATCTCTTTTACCAAAAAATGAGGTGCCTATTCTTAGATAGGTAGATCCAAATTTAATTGCTTTTTCGTAATCCAAAGACATTCCCATAGATAAATCATTAAGTTTAAATTTATTTGCCAATTCTCTTAAGATACAAAAATGAATACTTGGTTCTTCATCAACAGGAGGCAAACACATCAACCCTGTAATGGGTATTTTAAGAGTATTTACAAATTTAAAAAATTCTTCAAATTCTTTTAAGCTAACACCAGATTTGTTCTGTTCATCTCCAGTATTTACTTGTATCATAAATGACTTGGTCTTACTCGAAGATGTCCAATATTTTGATACTTCTACTGCTAAATTTTTTCTATCTAGAGTATGAATTACGTCAAAGAAATTTAGAGCTTTTTTTACTTTGTTTGTTTGTAAATGACCTATATAATGTAATTCAATATCTACATTAATGTCTAATAGGCTTGACCATCTTTTTATTGCATCTTGTACCTTGTTTTCACCAAAAACTCTATGACCAGCTTTTAAAGCATTTTTGATTTTATAATCAGGCTGCTGCTTTGAGATTGCAACAAGTTTAGGTAGAGATTTAGAAGAGTAAAATGATTCTTCATGACATTTTTCTATTGTTTTTAACAAATTGTGTCTATTTGCAAATATATCATCCATACTTAACCATCTAAATAGTGTTGCAAAATTGCCACAAAAAATAAAAAATGTGACAAATATGCAAAAAAACTATAGAAATATACATGACTAATTTGTATATATATATTATTAATTTTCAAGGGGAAAATTAAGTTAACACAAGTTGTATTAACAACTTAAATTTATAGAGAGGATTACGTTATGCGTAAATTACTTTTAAGCTCTTCTGCTTTAGTTGCTGCTGCAAGTATATCATCATATGCTGTTGCTGATGTATCTGTAACTGGTGGATTTGAGTGGGCTTACACTTCAACATCTTCAGGTATTAACACTAGTGATGGCGACAGTATGGCAACAGATAATACTGTAACTATCAAATTTACAAATAAAACTGACAATGGTTTATCATTATTAGGTGCTTATGACCTAGATGCTGATGGAGCAGGTGATACTGCAGGTATGGATGAATCATACTTACAAATCGGTGGCGGTTTTGGTACCTTACGTTTAGGTCTAAAGGACAGTGTAAACGAAAGTTTTGGTCTTGGTGAGCATGATCTTATTGATGAAGATCTAGCTGGTGCTCCTACAGGCCACACAATTGTAACTCATAGTGGAGAACAAGGTTCAAATGATGCTAACAAACTTGCTTATGTAACACCAGCAATGGGTGGTTTCCAAGCTGGTTACTCAATAGCAGATAGTGGTACAGCTACTCAATCTACTGACCAGACTGCTATGGGTGCATCTTACACAATGCCAATGGCTGGTGGTTCTTTTATGGTCAAATATAACAAAAGATCTACAGATGGTGTGCAAGATGGTACTCAGGCTAATGCTGAGTCAGAAGCTACAAATTATGCTGCTAAACTCACTATGGGTGCTGCATCTGTAATTGTTTCTCATGGTGAGTCAACAGTTGGTGCTGGCGCTGGTCAACGAGATGATATTGAAGCTAACGGTATTTCTGTTCGATATAGCTTAGGCGGTGGAATATCAGTAGGTGCATCTACAGTAACAGCTGAAGATGATAAAGATAAAACTGCCGCTGGCATTGCAGAGAAATATACTGCAAACATAGCTGAAGTTTCATATACTGTTGCACCAGGCTTAACAGCAAAAGTCACATATCTTGACTTCGACTATGAAAATGGTGCGGAAGGCAACGCAGTAGACGATTCTGGTTCAAAAACACAATTTACTATTTCTGCTTCATTCTAAGCTAGTAGTTTATTAATTAATAAAAAGGGGTAACTCTGTTACCCCTTTTTTTATTTTACATTTATAAATATGATATTATATTTGAACAAATGAAATACATTATAATTATTATATCTATAATTTCACTTTACTCTTGTACATCTAATAACAAAATTGTTGAACAAAAATCTCAACCTGGTTTATTTAGTAGAGATAGTTCTAAAGGAGTAACAATCACAGATTTTATGAACAGAGGCAGTCAATCAGAAAAATTTTATGTTAATTCTTTTTTATGGAGAGCTACCTTAGATGTTTTATCATTTGCCCCATTTCAGTCTACTGACGCCTTTGGAGGAATTATAGTAACGGAATGGTATAAAAAAAATAATAAACAAATAAAATTTACTGCTTTGATAAAGTCTAGAGATCTAAGGTCAGAAGGAATTAATATAAAAGCCTATATAAAAAATAACAAAAACGAGATTTCAGAAGATTTAGTACTTTCTAGAAAGATTGAAGATTTAATACTTACAAAAGCTAGAGTTCTTAGAATACAAAATAAATTAAAGTAATTTCTGAGTTTTTTGTGACAAAATATAATCCATCAAAAATCGAAAAAAAATGGCAAAAATTTTGGGACGATAGTAAAACTTTTGTTTCTAAAATAGATAAAAATTTAAAAAAATATTATGTTTTAGAAATGTTTCCATATCCTTCTGGTGACATTCATATGGGTCATGTTAGGAATTATACACTTGGAGATCTTGTAGCAAGATATAAAAGAGCAAAAGGATATAATGTTTTACATCCAATGGGTTGGGATTCTTTTGGGTTGCCTGCTGAAAATGCGGCAATATCAAATAATGTTCATCCTAAGTCTTGGACAGAAAAGAATATTAAAAATATGAAGATTCAACTAAAAAGAATGGGCTTGTCATATGATTGGAGTAAAGAACTGTCAACATGCAATTCTGAATATTACAAACATGAACAAAAAATTTTTATTGAATTTTTTAAAAAAGGCTTAGCTTATCAAAAGGAAACAATTGTAAATTGGGACCCCGTGGAACAAACTGTTCTAGCAAATGAACAAGTGATTGATGGAAGAGGTTGGCGTTCAGATGCAATAGTAGAAAAAAAGAAAATGAAAGGATGGTTTTTAAAAATTACTGATTTTGCTGAGGAACTTCTTGAAGACATAAACTCCCTTAAAAATTGGCCAGAAAAAGTTAAATTGATGCAAAAACACTGGATCGGAAAAAGTTTTGGGGCGTATATTGATTTTTATATAAAAGAAATAGATGATAAAATTACTGTTTTCTCAACAAGACCAGATACTTTATTTGGTGCATCTTTTATTGCCATATCACCAGATCATAACTTGGTTGATGAATTAAAAAAAAATTATCCTAATCTAAATAAAGAACTTAATAAGCTAAACTTAAAAGTTACTAATGAACAAAATATGGATAAAATTGAAAAAATTGGTGTTAAGATCCCACTAAAAGCTTCACATCCGTTTTTAAAAAATAAACTTATACCAATCTTTATTGCTAATTTTGTTCTAATTGATTATGGAACTGGGGCAGTTTTTGGATGCCCAGCACATGATCAAAGAGATTTTGATTTTGCCAAAAAATATGGCCTCGATATTATTGAGGTTGTAAGTCAGAAAAAAAAACAAACAAAAGAAATTAAATTAGAAAAAGCATACACTGATAATGGTTACTTAATAAATTCAGATTTTTTAAATGGCCTAACTGTTGACGAAGCGATAGAAGCTTCTATAAAAAAATTAGAGAAATTAGACTTAGGTTCAAGGACTATTAATTATAGATTAAAAGACTGGGGAGTATCTAGACAAAGATATTGGGGTTGTCCTATACCCATTATTTACTGTAGGAAGTGTGGAATACAAACTGTGCCTGAAAAAGATTTACCAGTGAAACTACCACAAAAAATTAATTTGCAAAAATCTGGAAACCCTCTTTTAAATCACTCTGATTGGATTAATGTTAAATGTCCTAAATGTTTACAAAGTGCAAAAAGAGAAACTGATACGTTTGATACTTTTTTTGAGTCTAGTTGGTATTTTGCAAGATTTACAGACCCTAATTTTAAAGACGCAATTAATAAAAATAATGCTGATTATTGGTTACCTGTTGATCAATATATTGGAGGAGTAGAACATGCAGTATTACATCTTTTATATTCAAGATTTTTTATAAAAGCGATGAATAAATTAGATTTAATCAATCTTAAAGAACCTTTTAAATCTCTACAAACGCAAGGAATGGTTTGTCACCAAACCTATAAAAATAGTAGTAATGAATGGATATTTCCAAAAGATGTCATAAAAATAAATGATAAATTTTTTTCAATTGATGAAAAAGATGAAGTATCAGTTGGCAGAATTGAAAAAATGAGTAAATCAAAAAAGAATGTCATTGATCCTAATACTATCATTAATATATTTGGATCAGACACTGCGAGATTTTTTATCTTATCTGATTCTCCACCACAAAGAGATATGGAGTGGACAGATGAGGGTGTTGAGGGAGCTTCCAAATTTTTAAATAAAGTTTGGCTATTAATAAATGATGGTGATTATAAAAATACTCCATATCAAAAAATAAAACATAATAATGAAAACGATTTTAATATTTTTTTGTGTACTTATAAAACAATTAAAAATGTCACTAAAGCAATTGACGATTTTCATTTTAACATAGCTATTTCAAATATTAGAACTTTATTCAACGAAATTAATGTTTATAAAAATCAAACATATAATAATAAAATTATTTTAAAATTTTGTATTTCTAATTTCCTTATTATATTAAACCCGATATGTCCTCATATATGTGAAGAAGCTTGGGAAATTTTAGGAAATAAAAAATCTATTTCAGATACACCTTGGCCTAAAGTTGATTTAGAATATTTAAATGATAATTATATTATACTTCCAATTCAAATTAACGGTAAAAGAAGAGCAGAAATGAAAATATCTAAATCTTTAAGTAGTAAAAAAGTCGAGAATTTGGCATTAAAACACCAAAACATAAACAAATTCTTAACTAAAACTCCAAAAAAAATTATTTATATTCCAAACAAAATTATTAATATTGTTATATGAAAATTATATTTTTAATTTCTATAGTATTGTTGTTCTTTGGATGTAGTAATACAAATAATGTATCTAAAAATGCGCCATTAGTGGATCTTGTTGTTCAGCAAGATAAGTACTCACTAATTTTTAAGCATGAATTTAATAATAACTTTGAAACTTATGATAAAAGTTTAGCTAGGTTTATTGTAGAAACAGATCTATCATTTAATACAAATAATGCTCTTTCAAATAATGGTAATAATTCACTAAAAATAATAAAAGGAACTGTTAATTTCAAAATACTTAATAAAATAAATTCGAAAATTATTAAGACAGGCAGTATTTCAAGTTCCATAAATGCTGGTAATGTTTCATCATTATATAGCGTCGATGAAAATAATAATTTTGCAAAAGAAAGAATGGCAAGGTATTTAGCTTCTAAATTATATAGAAAAATCTTATTGAATACTTATACCAGTGAAAATTAATCCATTAAACAAAAATATATTTTCAACGAAACTCGATAATTCTTTCAATATTTTTTATATCTTTGGAAATAATCTTGGTTTAATTGATATTTGTTATTCTAAGTTAAAGAAAAATCTAGAACTTGATTTGAATAATCCTTTTATTACAAATTATTTCGATGAAAATAAGTTATTGAATAATACTGAAGCTTTTTTTGATGAATTAAATTCAATTTCTTTATTTGGTGCAAAAAAAACAATAATAGTTGATATTAGACAAGGGGATAAAAAGAATGATGTCAGTAAAATATTTGCTAAATTAAATTTTTCAGAAATTAAAGAGATTCAACTAATAATAATAAGCTACTTATTTAAACAATCTGACATTTTATCCAGAAAATTAATAAACACTAAAAATGCAATTTGTTTTACTTGTTATGAAGAAAATGAAGATGATTTAAAAATTAACTTAAAGAAACAATTAGTAAATTTTAACTTAAACTTAAATGAATCACAATTAAATGAATTAACAAATAAATTTTCAAAGGACTCTAAGATTATTCAAAATATTTTTGAAAAAATCGGACTCCAAGATAAAAATGGGTCTATAGATTTTAATCAATTACTGCATCTCATTGATGACAATAATGATGACACCATATTTGAAATGATTAACAAACTAATGATAGGAAATTATTACGAATCTATAAATTTATTAACAAATTTTGAACATATTAATTATCCAAGTGGCTCCATATTATATTTAACAAAATCTAAGTTCAAATTGTTACAAAAATGCATAAATATGAGAAAAAATGGTCTAACTAAAAGTGAAATACTAAATAACAAATCTTTAAATATTTTTTATAAAGAACATTCTCTTTTTTCTAAAATGTTAGATTTATGGACTTTAAGTAGTATTGATGAATGTTTAAATTATTTATTTAAAACGGAATTAAACTGTAAGTCAAAAAAAGAATGTGAATTTATTTTTTTAAATCAGTTGTTTCTGTATGTCTATTTTAAAATAAAACTTAAAGCTAGTTAAATTTTTTTATAATATATTCTAATTGATCTAAATTTTTAAATTTAATTGTTAACGACCCATTTTTTTTTTCTTTATTAAACAAAATTTTTGTTTTGAGACCAATTTTATTAGATAAATCATTTTCAATATCTAAATATTTATGAAGCTCAGAAGCATTTTTTACTTTCTTAGGCTTTTTAATTAATTTTTCAACTTCTCTAACTGATAAACCCTTTTTAATTATGTTTCTTGCTACTTCTAATGAATCATCACTATTTATAATAGCTCTTGCGTGGCCTACAGAAATTTTTCCATCAACAATATAGGATTTAATTTCGTCAGGTAGTGTAAGTAATCTTAAAAAATTAGTTATGTAAGGTCTTGACTTACTGAAAATTTCAGCAACTTTTTCTTGAGTATAATTATGCTTATTAATTAAATCTTCATAACCTTTTGCCTCTTCTATAGGATTTAAGTCTGATCTCTCTAAATTTTCTAATAAAGATATTTCTACAATTTTATCTGATGACAAGTCATCTCTTAAAATAATCGGAACTTCATGTATATTTGCTAATTGGGCAGCTCTCCAACGACGTTCTCCAGCTACAATTTTATATTTACCGTTCTTTTCTTTATCAGAAACTACAATTATAGGTTGAAATATTCCATTATTTTTTATAGATACTGAAAGAGTATTTAATTCATTTTCATCAAAATTTTTTCGGACCTGCCATGATCCTGCAGACAAGTGATCGATTGGTATAATATTCAAATTGTTTTTTGTATTTAAATTAGTTAAATTATTAACATCTAGATTTTCTCCCAATAAACTTGATAATCCTCTTCCTAATGGTTTCTTTTTACTAGTTTTAGCCATTATAATTTGTTCTCCTGATTAATTATTTCTGCTGCAAGCGATGCATAAGCTTGAGAACCTGAACATGAAATATCATACATTAAAATTGGCATCCCATGGCTAGGAGCTTCAGATATTTTTACATTTCTAGGAATAATAGTTTTATAAACCTTTTCTTTAAAAAAATTTTTTACGTCACAAGCTACCAATTCAGATATCTTATTTCTTTTATCATACATTGTTAAAACTATACCTTGTAGATTTAATAAATTGTTATAATTATTTTTAATATGATTGACTGTATCCATTAATTGTGTAAGGCCTTCTAAAGCATAAAACTCAACCTGTAAAGGTACTAATAAGTTTCTACATGCTACTAAGGCGTTTAGAGTTAAAAGTCCTAAGGATGGAGGACAATCGATTAAAATATAATCAAAAGGTGTATTAATTTTTTCAATTTCTTTTTTTAACCTCTCTTGTCTTTTTTCTATATTAACAAATTCTTGTTCTATTACAGCTAAATCCATGGAAGTAGGAATTATAAATAAATTAGGAATTTGTGTTTTAACAATAGCTTTGTCAATTGAAGTATCACCTCTAATTAAATCGTAAAAACTATTTTTTAGAAGTGTTTTATCTAAACCCAAACCGGTACTTGCATTCCCTTGAGGGTCTGAATCAATTATTAAGACTTTTTTATTACATGCAGCCATTGCAGTGGCGAGATTAATAACAGTTGTTGTCTTTCCAACACCACCTTTTTGATTAGCTATTGCGATAATATTAGTATTAATTAAGGTCATAAAATATTTTTATTATACAACAAAATTCTACTTTCTGCACTTGTAATAGAAGGAAAAGTTTGAAATTTTATTTTTAAATATTTAGGCATATCATTTAATTCATCTTTAAAGGTTTTTCCCTTTAAAAACAATAGGTTAGGTATATTTTTAACAGCTTCTTTCCTCGTTTTTATTTTTTTTGATTTAAGCATGTGATCAATGGAAAAAAACAATAAGTTTTTTGTAGATGTTAAGGCCCTTGATACAATTAAAGATGGATCTAAAAATTCTAAGTTTTCAATTCTTGAATTAACAATGTTGAAATTACTATTGGTCTCTTTTTTTAATTTTGTTAAAAAATTACATTTTTTTTTGTTTGATTCTATTAAAAAAATTTTTGAGGCACCTAAAATTGACAGAACAGCTCCTGGAAATCCAGCACCAGTCCCAAAATCAATTATATTACCGTTCAAATTTTTACAAAAAATATATAATTGAGCTGAATCTAAAAAGTGTCGTATTTCTGCATTTTCCAATGAATTATTACTCACTAAATTCATTTTTTTTTGCCAAACATTTAAAAGATCAAAATATATAACTAGTTTTTCTAATGTTTCATGTGAAACATTAATATGTTTTTTAAATCTAGAAAATTTTTCCTTCATTAAGCTAATTTGACATTTTTATTTTTGATATGGTAAAGCAGTAAAAAAACAGCAGATGATGTAAAGCCCGGCAATAGTGAAGCTTGCCTAATATTTTCGGGCTTATGTTTATTTAAGATTTCAATAGATTCATTTGATAATCCTTTAATTTGCCTATAATTAATCTCTTTAGGTATTGATGTCTGTTGTTCTAATTCAAATTGCTTAATATCATTAAGCTGGCGTTTTATGTAAATGTCATATTTGATATCTATTTCGATTTGATTTATGCAATCTATTGAGAATGTATTTTTTGGATCTAAGTTTGTAATTATTTTTGCTAAGGAGACTTTGTTACCAGTAATTAAATTATGAACTGAGGGTATATTACCGTTTTTTAAAGTTTTTAAGCCTATATTTTTTAATTGTTCACTATTTAATTTCAAATTTGTTATATATTTTTTTAAATCTTTTAGAGATTTCTTTTTGGTTAGCCACGCTTTTTTTCTTTTATTACTAACTATTCCAAAGCTAATTGCTTTATCAGTTAATCTTTGATCAGCGTTATCAGATCTTAATAATAACCTATATTCGGCTCTTGAAGTAAACATTCTATATGGTTCAGGCGCACCTCGAGTAACTAAATCGTCTATCATGACACCAATGTAGCTTTCTGTTCTATTTAATAAAAATTTTAAATCAGAATTTTTAGCTTTTAACATACTATTAACCCCTGCAACCAAGCCTTGTGCGGCTGCTTCTTCGTAACCCGTAGTTCCATTTATTTGTCCAGCGAAAAATAAATTTTTTACCTTTTTTGACTCTAAAGTATATTTTAGGCACCTAGGGTCAATATAATCATATTCGACGGCGTAACCATACTCTTGTATCTTTACATTTTTTAAACCTGGTATAGTTTTAATAAATTTCTCTTGAATTTCTTTTGGTAAACTTGTTGAAATTCCATTTGGATATATTAAATCACTATCCAATCCCTCAGGCTCTAAAAAAATTTGATGAGATGTTTTATCCTTAAATCTATTAACCTTATCTTCTATACTAGGACAGTATCTAGGTCCATAACCTTCTATAGAACCTGAAAAAACAGGAGATTTTTTTAAATTTTCTTCAATAATATTATGAGTCTCTTCAGTTGTTCTTGTTATTCCACATTTAATTTGAGGAACTTCTATTTTAGAATTTAAATAAGAAAATGGAACAGGATTTTCATCAGGTGATTGTAATTCAATAAAATTCCAATCAATTGTATTCTTCACTAGTCTTGGGGGTGTTCCCGTTTTAAGACGGCCTACCGGAAAACCTAGATTTCTTATCTTTTGAGAAAGTTTAGAGGATGATTTGTCGCCTATGCGTCCCGCCTCAAATGTTTCATCACCAACATATATTTTTCCACCAAGAAATGTACCAGTAGTTATGACTAATGAATTACAAAAAAATTTTTTGTCATTATCTAAAATGACACCTATAATTTCTTGATTCTCAATTATTAAATCATCAACAAATCCTTCAATAACTTTGATTTTTTGTTGCTTTAGCAGTATTTCCTGAACACTTTTTTTGTATAAACCTCTGTCAGCCTGAGATCTAGGCCCATGAACAGCTGGACCTTTAGATCTATTTAACATTCTAAATTGAATGCCGGAGTGATCTATTGCTCTGCCCATAACACCATCTAATGCATCGATTTCTCTTACTAAGTGACCTTTACCTAGGCCCCCTATAGCTGGATTACAGGACATTTCACCAATTTGATTTTTTTTTAACGTAATTAATAATACCTTGCCGCCAAATCTAGCTATAGCACTTGAAGCCTCTATTCCAGCATGTCCACCACCAACTACTATTACATCAACATTCTTTTCCATTTATTTTCCAATACAAAAGCTACTAAATATTTTATCTAAAACGTCTTCATTATCTATAAAAGAAGTTATATTACTAATATGCTTGGAAGCAAGCCTTAATTCCTCGGCAATAAGTTCCGTTTCCTCAATAATTGATAATTTATTAATTCTGTTTAGAGCACTTAGTGCTCTCTTTGAATGTAAAATTTGTCTTTCAGATGTAATTAGTGATGTCTCTTTTGGCTCTAAACCAGACAAATAAGAATACATTTTCTCTAATAGGATATTGATTCCAAAGTTTGTCTTTGAAGAAATTTCTAAATCTGCACTTTTCTTATTATTTTTTTTTATATCAACCTTTGTTTTAACATTAATAATCTTAATTTTAGTATCATCTAAAAAATCTTTTTTTAAAATATTATAATTAAAATTACCATCTTCACATAAATTCAATATCAAATTACTCTTTTTCATAATATTTATTGTCAGTTCAATGCCTTTTTTTTCAATAATATTGTTTGTTTTTCTAATGCCTGCAGTATCATATAAAATAACAGGTAGGCCCTTTAAATCTATTTTTTGTTGTATTAAATCTCTTGTTGTTCCAGGTACGTTAGTAACGATTGACGTGTTTAATTTTGTCAATGCATTGATTAAACTGCTTTTACCTGCATTAGGCTTACCTATTATAGTAACAGTAAATCCCTCTTTAATAATGGAAGCTAATTTCGCAGAATTTAATGAATCTTTAATCTTTTTTTGTATTGCCTTTAATCTTTTTAAGAATAGCTTAGACAATTCTTTAGGAATATCTTCATCAGAAAAATCAATAAGGGATTCAATTAAAGATGACATGTAAATAATTTCTTTTCTCCAGGCTTTGATCACACTACTTAATGAGCCATCTAACTGGGCTTGCGCTATAGAGAGATGTTTTTCAGTTTGTGAGTTAATAATTTCATTTATACTTTCAGCTTGTATTAAGTCAATATTGCCATTTAATGTCGCTCTTTTAGTAAACTCTCCTGGTTCTGCTAACCTAAAATTTTTGTAAGAAGATAAAATTTTAAAAATTAACTTTTCTATTACAACACTTCCATGTATATAAATTTCATAAGTGTCTTCTCCAGTGAAACTTTTATTTTTTGGCAACCACACAACAGGAGCTGTATCAATTATATTATCTTTATAAACTAATCTTCTTAATACAAATGTTCTCGGTATCGGTCTTTTGAAATTAAATATGTTTGAAATTTTTTTTGCATTGTCTCCGCTAATTCTTATTATTTTAATGGCTGCTTTAGATTGACTTGATGATGCAAAAATTGTGTCGTAATTATTTTGTTTCACGTGAAACTACACTACTTATTCATAGCTCTAAAAAAATCCTCGTTTGATTTGCTTTGTTTTAATTTATCTACTAAAAAATCCATAGCATCTACAGGTCCCATCTGCATTAATATTCTTCTTAATACCCACATTTTTGACAGCGTGTCTTTTTGAACTAATAATTCTTCTTTTCTTGTCCCAGATTTTGTTACATCAATAGAAGGAAAAACTCTCTTATCTGATAATTTTCTATCTAAAATAACTTCACTGTTGCCTGTTCCTTTAAACTCTTCGAAAATGACTTCATCCATTCTAGATCCTGTTTCTACGAGTGCAGTTGCTATTATTGATAAAGAACCTCCTTCTTCAATATTTCTTGCTGCACCAAAAAATCTTTTTGGCCTTTGTAAAGCATTAGCGTCAACACCACCAGTTAAAACTTTACCACTTGAAGGTATAACAGTGTTATATGCTCTAGCAAGCCGTGTAATTGAATCAAGTAGGATTACCACATCTCTTTTCTGTTCCACTAATCTTTTAGCTTTTTCTATTACCATATCTGTCACTTGAACATGCCTTGTTGCTGGCTCATCGAATGTAGAGCTAATAACTTCCCCTTTTACAGATCTTTGCATATCCGTCACTTCCTCAGGCCTCTCATCAATCAATAGAACTAATAGATATATTTCTGGGTGATTCGTTGTTATTGCCTTTGCAATAGATTGCAACATCATAGTTTTTCCAGTTCTAGGTGGTGCAACGATTAAACTTCTTTGTCCTTTGCCTACAGGCGCAATTAAATCGATAATCCTTGGTGTATAATCTTTGTTTTCTGGATTAAATTCAGTTTCAAAATTTATTTTATTATCTGGGTATAATGGAGTTAGGTTATCAAAATTGATTCTTTGCCTTATATTGTCAGGTTTATCAAAATTTATTGATTCAATTTTTAACAAAGCAAAGTATCTTTCACCATCCTTTGGTGATCTAATTTCTCCCTCAACAGTATCACCTGTTCTTAAACCAAATTTTTTAACTTGGCTAGGCGATACGTATATATCATCCGGCCCTGCCAAATAATTTGAATCAACAGATCTTAAAAATCCAAATCCATCAGCCAAAACCTCTAACACACCTTCTCCATAAATTGAAACATCATTATCGGCAAGCTTTTTTAGACAAGCAAACATCATATCTTGTTTTCTAAGATTGCTGGCATTTTCTATTTCTAAGCTCTCAGCATATAATAGTAGATCAGATGGATTCTTTGATTTCAGTTCATTTAAATGCATAAAGTTTGTTAATAAATATTTGAGAGAATTCTTTTTACCCTAAATTAGGTTTTAACACAACTAGTAAAATAATAATAATCATAAAAATCGTTGGTATTTCATTGATAAATCTGTAAAATTTAGCTGACCTCTTATTTATCCTTTTCTTAAAAGACAAATATACAAAAATTAAATATACTTGATATATTGTTAACAATAGTACAGACAATAGCTTTAATATGAAATAATTTTCATATAACAATTCATTATGGATATATAAAAGCATATTACCAAACAGAAATGTTAAAATCGTAGCAGGTATAGCTATAATATTTATAAGCCTTTTTTCCATTAATAAAAATAAGTCATATGAAGAGCTAGTTATAGATATACTAGAATGATATACAAACAATCTTGGTAAATATAATAAGGCAGCCATCCATGCTATTAGGAAAATCAAATGAAAAGACTTAATGTATAAATAGTACATTTAATGATATTCATCTATGAGTTTAATTGCATATTTAACATTTTTTATTTTTACTTCAGGAATTAAACCATGACCGACATTAAAAATATGACACTTTTTTTTTGTTAAATCTAATATTCTATTTACTTCATTTTTAATAGCTAGTAAATTATTACATGAAAGCAATGCTGGGTCCAAATTTCCTTGCGTTATAACATCATCATTAATATTTTTTAAAGCCCATTCTAGATTTGTTTTCCAATCAATCGATACTATGTCAACAGAACTTTCATAGCTATATTTAATTAACATTTCTCCGGATTTAAATGGCAAACCGATGATCGGACATTTAACATTTTTTTCTCTCAACATACCAACTATAACTTTAATTGGTTCAATGCCAAATTTAACCCAATACCTATCTGGTATCATGCTTGACCATGTATCAAATATCATCAAAACTGAACAACCGGCTGAATACTGGAACTCCAAATAATCTGCACAATCTTTAGTTAACTTGTTAATTAGTTTACAAAATATCTCTTCATTATTCCATAGAAATGTTCTTGTTTTTGCATAATCTTTTGAGCCACCACCTTCTATCATATAACAAGCAAGTGTCCAAGGAGCGCCGCAAAAACCAATAAGATCTTTTGATTGAGGTAAAGTTTTTTTAATTTTAAAAATAGCATTTTTAATAGGCGTAAAGTTATTGATATCAATGTCTTTTCTGAAAAAATTTTTATTTATACTAATCTTTTCCAATATAGGTCCTAATTTTTGCTTAAATTCTACTTTTTGTCCTAAGAAATGAGGTAGTAATAAAATATCAGAAAATAATATTGCTGCATCTATATCGTAATATTTTAATGGCAGAACGGTTGCATCAATTATTGAATCTTCATTAAGACAGAAGTCAATAAAACTATCATGTTTATTACGTATAGAAAAGTATTCTGGAATGTGCCTCCCAGCTTGTCTCAAAAACCATTTAGGTTTTATTTGACTATCTTTTAATTTTATTAACTTATTTATCATACATATATATATAAGATTGATGTAGTAGTTTGGATATATTTGTTTATAAATAGTTATTATTATTTATCAACAATCATTATTTCTACAAGTATTTGTTATTAATGAAAAAATTAAATTAATCAAGTTTGTGAAATAATTTATGCACAAAAAAATTGATTTATAGGTTGTGAATAAAAAAAGAAACTTGTAAAAGATAATATGTATATCCACAATTTATTATGTATAAAATAGGAATTACAGGATCGATAGGGACTGGAAAAACAACAATAGCAAACACATTTGCTTTCTTTAATATTCCAATATTTAATGCTGATCGAGAAATAAAAAAAATATTAAAAAAAAGAGAGATCAAACGAAAATTAAAAAGTATATGGCCTATAATTATAAAAAAAAATAATATCGATAAACTGAAATTAAGAGAAATTATATTTCATAATAAAATTGAAAAAAAAAAACTAGAAGGGTTATTATACCCTTACTTAGAAAAGGAATTGAAAAAATTTGAAACCATAAATAATAGAGAAAAAATATTAGTTTATGATGTACCTTTAATATATGAAACAAAAACAGAAAAAAAGTATGACATAATTTTATTAGCTTATTGTGATGAAGAAATACAAAGAAAAAGAGTTTTAATTAGAGATAAGATATCAAATTCACTTTTTGAGAAAATAGTGGCATCTCAGCTGAGTTTTAACGATAAATTAAAATTTAAGCCACGAGTGATCAATACAAATTTTAAAGTTTTCATATTAATTAAAGTGTGTTTACTATTAATTAGGCTAAGATCAAAATATGCAAAAAAGAAAATTAATACTTGATACAGAAACAACAGGTTTAAATTTTGATAATGATAGAATAATAGAAATAGGCATTGTTGAATTAATAGATAATGTATTAACACAAAACTATTTTCATGAATATATCAATCCAGAAATGAATATAAGTATATCCGCTCAAAAAGTACATGGAATATCTAACGATTTTTTGATAGGGAAACCTACATTTAACCAGATTGCAAAAAAATTTTTAGATTTTGTTAAAGATGATACAATAATAATTCACAATGCAGAGTTCGATACAAATTTCATTAATAAAGAATTACAAAATTGCGGTTTTCACAATATAAAAAATTCTGTTATCGATACAATTAAGATTGCAAAAAAAGAATTTCCTAGACAGACAGTAAATTTAGATTCTTTATGTAAAAAATTAGATGTAAACAATACAAGACAAGATTTCCATGGAGCTTTGTTAGATGCTACATTGTTATCTAAGGTATATTTGAAATTAACAACAGGAAAACAAGAGAACTTAAATCTAATAGATAAAAAATTAGTGAACCTTAATAAAAATAAAGAGACAAAACATTTCAAATTAAATTTTTCTGTCCCTCGAAAAAAATTAATGAATATATCTGATTATGAAAAGGAACAACATGAAAGCTTTATAATTGAAATGAAAAATCCATTGTGGAAAAAAATTAAATAATTACTTTTTAAACATACTTTCAAACTCAATCGGTTGAATAACCAAAGGTTTAAAACCGCCTTCCATAGTAACATTACTAATAATGCTTCTTGCATATGGGAAGAGCAAATAACTTCCAGATACAATCAATTTCTTTTTATCATCTTCATTTTTTATAACAGCTTTAATTAATCCGACATATTGAAGTTCTAGGGCGAATAATGTGTCATTACCAATTGAAGCAGTACTATCTATTTTTAAGTTAACTTCATGATTATTATTTTTTAAATCCAGATAAGTTGTATTTACGTCTAAATTAACCTTGGGATTATTATTTTGTGAAGGTAAATTTGGAGCCATTGGATTTTCAAAAGATAAATCTTTTATATATTGTCCAATTAAAGTTATTTCACTGATTTTCATAATTTATTTCATTAAAATGATTGAACATTATTTCAATATACATATATAGATTGATAAATATCAATTAATAATTTAAAATCATCCAAGGTATTTAATATGCAACTTTCTTTACCATTCATAGATATAATAATATTTGCGATAATTGCAATATTTTTAGTTTACAGATTAAAAAGTATTTTAGGTCAAAACTCTGATGGCAATGAACAAAATAATAAAATTGATATTGGTAAAAAGGATTTTAATAATGTTGTGAAATTGGGAAATACTCAATCCGATGTAAATGATAAGAAAACAAATAAGGATTCAATATACAATGAGGATCCAACTTTTAATGAAAAAGAATTTTTAAAAGGAGCTGAAACCTTTTTTGAAATGGTAATAGATGGCTTTGTAAAAGGTGATTTAAAAGATATAAGAATGTATATTGATGATAAATTAATCAAAAATTTTCAGTCGGTTATAGACGAACGTCTTCATGAAGAGGAAACCCTAAAGATAAACATAATAAAAATGATCTCTATTCAAATCAAAGATGTAAAAAAACTAAAAAATTTTTTGAGAATATCAGTCCTTTTCGACTCTGAACAAATTAAGGTCCTTAAAGATAAAAAAGGGAAAATTATTGATGGTGATCAAAAAAAGAGTATTTTAGTAAAAGATTTATGGACGTTTGAAAGAAATACCCAATCTAAGGATTTAAATTGGATACTAGTTGAAACTAGTGATGCATAAATTATCAGATAATGATAAAAAATTATGGAACTTTTACATATCAAATCTAAAATCTATCAAAAAGGTTGATAAAAATAGAAATGTTAATTCAAATACTATTTCGGTATTCAATAAAGTTTTAAAACCAAACCTTACTTTTACATTAGATAATAAAATAAAAAAACAAATAAAAAGTAATAGGTTAAATTTTGACGCCATAATTGATTTACATGGTAAAACAGAAGTTCAAGCGTACGAGTCAATTAAAAATTTTATTAAAGATTGTTATTCTAATAGTTCTAAAAGCATTATGATCGTTACGGGAAAGGGACCAAATAGTAAAGGTAAATTAAAATTAAAAACTCCACTATGGCTTAAAAGTGAGGAATTATCAAAATATGTAGTTGGTTTTGAAACTATGCCACGTAATAAAGGAGGCGAAGGCGCTTTATTCGTTCAGTTAAAAAATAAAGATAAATATAAATTATGATAAAAGAAAGAAAATCTGAAAACTTTAGAAAGACTTCTGAAACTGAAATTTTTTGTAAAGTAAATATAGATGGAAAAGGTCTAAGTGATATAAATACGCCAATTCCGTTTATGAATCATATGTTAGAACAAATTTCAAAACATAGTTATATTGATTTAGTTGTTAATTGTTCTGGTGATATAGAGATTGATGCACATCATACTATTGAAGATTTAGGGTGGTGTATTGGAGAAGCTGTTAACAATGCAATATTAAATAAAGCAGGTATTAATCGCTTTGCTTCATTATCTTTACCTATGGATGAAACATTAACCAGTTGTTCCCTTGATGTTTCAGGTAGACCCTGGTTAGAGTGGAGAGTTATTTTACCAAATGAAAAAATTGGCGGAGTTGATTCTGAAATCTTTCAAGAATTTTTTCGTGCTTTTGCTCAATCTGCTAAAATGACCATTCATATTGAAAATAATTATGGTAGTAATGCTCATCATATTATAGAATCATGTTTTAAAGTTTTGTCTGTTTGTTTAAGAAAAAGCCTTACCGTAATGCAAAGAAATAGTGACATTATTCCCTCAACTAAGGGAGTTATTTAGAAAATTTAATGATTGTTATTATTATTGATTATGGTTCCGGGAATATCAAATCTGTATATAATTCTGTAAAAAGAACTCTGGTTAATTTTAATAAATTTTCTGAAGTGAAAGTAAGTAGAAATTTATCAGAAATTAAAAAAGCTGATAAAATAATTTTACCTGGAGTAGGTTCATTTGATCAATGTATGAATAGAATAAAAAAAATAAGAGATCTTGTAGACACCTTAGAGGATCAAGTAATTACAAAAAAAAAACCATTTTTAGGTATATGTGTAGGAATGCAAATATTAGCAGATTATGGTTATGAAAACCAAAAAACTAAAGGATTATCTTGGATAAATGGGGATGTAAAACCCTTAAAAAAATTTTTAAGTAATAAACAAAACTTAAAAATACCTCATATGGGTTGGAATAGTCTTTGTATATATAAAAATAGTAGTCTATTTAATGACATAACTGCTAATGATCAATTTTATTTTGTACATTCATATTTTTTTGATATAAAGCATAAGAAAAATATAATTTGTAATGCTCATTATGGAATAAATATTCCTGCTATAGTTAATCATGATAATATTTTTGGGTTTCAATTTCATCCTGAAAAAAGTGGAAAATCTGGATTTAAAATTTTATATAATTGGTTAAAATCAAGTTAATGAATGATTTTGAATTAAAATTACCAAAACCTAAGATAGAAGCGAGGTTTATTTCTGTCCTGAATAATTCTGATATTGAGGAGTTATGTGATGCTACTGAAGACGCTATATTGGTAGATGGAGGTTTCGGATGGATTAATCCTCCTCAAAGAAAAAAATTGGTTGATTATTGGAAAGGTGTATTGTTAGTACCAGAAAGATTATTAATAGTTGGAAAAATTGATAATGTTATATGTGGCTCCATCCAGCTTATTAAGCCTGCACGAAGTAATGAGGCTCAATCTCATTTATGTAATTTGACTACCTTTTTTATAGCATCTTGGGCAAGAGGTTATGGTTTGGCAAGAATGCTAATTCAAGAAGTGGAAAAAGAAGCAAAAAAAAATAAATTTACTGTAATCACTTTAGAAGTTAGAGAAACACAAAAAAGAGCTATACAGATATATTATCAAGCAGGTTTTAAGAAAAGTGGAGAAAATCCTAAATCTGTCTTGATTGGTAATAAATATTATTCTGGTTATTATTTTTATAAAGATTTAATAGAAAATGACTAAATTTCAAATATACCCAGCTGTGGATTTAAAAGATGGAAATTGTGTAAGATTAGTTCATGGTAAAGAAAATAAAATGACTATTTATGAAAATGATCCAATAAAGCAGGTTGAATTTTTTTCAAGTAAAGGGTTTAAATGGGTTCATATAGTTGATTTAAATGCTGCGTTTGGAAAATATGATAACAAGAAAGTTATTTTACAAATTCTTAAGAAAATTAAGAATAATATAAAGATTCAGTTAGGTGGAGGAATTAGATCTTTAGAAGATATTAAGTTTTGGATTGATGCTGGTGTTTCACGAGTAGTTTTAGGAACTTTTGCTTTTAAAAATCCAGATCTAATTAATAATCTTAGTGACTTTTTTATTAAAAAATTAGCTCTAGGATTAGATATAAAAAATAAAAAAATAGCTGTTAATGGATGGACAAAATTACTTGAAATTGATCCAATTAAATATGTAAATCAAATTGATTCAAAATATTTTGATAAAGTTATTTATACAGATATTTCTAAAGACGGCACTTTAAAAGGAGTTAATATATCACAAACTAAAAAGTTTGCAAAATCAATAGAAATCCCAATTATTGCCTCTGGTGGAATTTCAAATATTAATAATGTAGAAGCTTTGCACGATTTAAGAGATATTGGAATTTCCGGGGTTATTATAGGAAAAGCAATATATGAAAAAAAATTTGATCTTAATAATTTAATAAAGTTAGTAGGAAACTAAAAATGCTGTCTAAGCGCGTTATACCATGTTTAGATGTTCATGATGGAAGAACAGTTAAAGGTATAAACTTTGTAGATCTTATTGATGCTGGCGATCCAGTAGAGCAAGCCAAATTGTATAATGATTTTGGAGCAGATGAGATTTGTTTTTTAGATATTTCTGCAACAAATGAAGGAAGAAAAACCCTTTTTAACATTGTTAGTAAAGTTGCTGAAAGTTGTTTTATCCCTCTTACAGTTGGTGGTGGTATAAAAAACAATGCAGATATTAATAATTTATTAAAATCTGGAGCTGATAAAGTTTCTATTAATTCAGCTGCAGTTTTTAAACCTAGTTTAATTAAAGAAGCATCTGACAGTTTTGGTTGTCAATGTATAGTTTTAGCAATAGATGCTTATAAAGATCAAAGTAATTATAAATCGGGTTATAATGTTTCAACTCACGGAGGGAAGAAAAAAACTGACATAGATGCATTAGAATGGGCTATTGAAGGAGAAAAAAATGGAGCTGGCGAAATTTTGTTAACTTCTATGAATGCTGATGGAACCAAACTTGGATACGATATTGAGTTAACTAATAAAATTTCTACGGAGGTGAGTGTTCCTGTAATTGCTTCAGGCGGAGCAGGGAAACCTATTGATATGGTTAATGTTTTAAACAAAGGAAACGCATCTGCAGTTTTAGCAGCATCGATTTTCCATTTTGGTATTTATTCTATTGAAAATGTAAAAAAAGAGATGTTAAAATACAAAATTCCTGTAAGAAACACATGGTAAGAATTTGGCTGATTATAACCTTGAAAAATTATTTGATGATTTATTAAAGAAAAAAAAATTTGATAAAGAAAACTCATATACATCTTTTCTTCTGACTAACAAAAATTTATTAGCAAAAAAAATGGGTGAAGAATCAATTGAAGTTATTTTAGAATACCTTGATAATAATAAAGACAAAATCATAAAAGAATCTGCAGATTTATTATATCATTTATGTGTATTGTGGATTTCTGCAGATATTAAGCCTGATGATGTATGGCATGAACTTCATAGAAGAAAAGGACTATCAGGATTTGAGGAAAAAAAACGTAGGTTAAGTTAATGGTTTATAATGATGATAATATATTTGCTAAAATAATTAATAAAAAGTTGTCAACTAATATTATTTTGGAGAACAAACATGCAATTGCTTTTCATGATATAGCACCACAAGCTCCAATTCATATTTTAATTATCCCTAAAGGTAAATATGTTAAATATGATGACTTTATAAACAACGCTTCAAAAGACGAAATTCATCAATTTTTTAAGTTAATTAATCAATTGGTTAAAGATTACGATCTTGAAAATACAGGCTATAGATTAATTACTAATGCAGGAAGAAATGCAAATCAAGAAGTGCCACATTTACATTTTCATTTGTTAGCAGGTAAAAACTTAGGAAAAATGTAATAAATAATTTTAATTTATAACTTTTTTAAAGTTTTATCCCAAAAGTTTTTTTCAATATTAGTTTTATTTAATCGATTTATTTCCCTTATTCCAGTTGGTGAAGTAACATTAATTTCAGTCAAAAAATTGCCAATTATATCTATTCCAACAAAAAACAATCCTTTAGCCTTTAGATGAGGAGAAATTGTTTCACATATCAATTTATCATTTTTGTTTAATGAAGTCTTAATTGGTTTTCCTCCAACATGCATATTTGAACGATTTTCATTTTTTGCAGGCACTCTATTTATTGCACCTGCAACCTCTCCATCAATAAGTATAATTCGTTTATCCCCTTTTTTAACTTCTGGAATATAACTTTGTAAAATAAATGGTTCTTCATTCGAACCTAAAAAATTTTCTATTATTACGTTAAAATTTGAATCATTATCTTTAATGTAAAATACTCCTTCGCCACCATTTCCGTAAAGCGGTTTGATAATAATATTTTTATTTTTATTCTTAAATTTTATTATTTCACTGAGTTCTCTTGTAATAAGCGTTTTAGGCATAAACTTTGAAAACTCAGTAACAAAAATTTTTTCAGGAGCATTCCTTACATGAAATGGATTATTTAGTATTAAAGTTTGTGAAGCAATTTTTTCTAATATGTGAGTTCCTGTTATATAAGACATATTAAATGGAGGGTCTTGTCTCATTAAAATAACATCTAATGAAGATAATTTCAGAACTTTTATCTTACCATAATTAAAAGTTTCTTCTCCATTTTCGAATGCAAGGTCTAAAGCTTTAGTTTTCGCATAAACATTGTCATTTTTGTATATTAAATCAAATGGTGAATAGAAATATAATTCAAAGCCCCTCTTTATGGCTTCAAGTCCAAGTATAAAAGTTGAATCTCCTTTTAGATCAAGATTCTCTAAAGGATCCATTTGAAGTGCAATCTTAAGCTTGTGTCTCATCTTTTGTCTTTATTTACTTTAACAAAATTTTGGACTTCTTTAATAAATCTAGCTTCTTGTGCAATTTGTGTAACAATAGAGATCTCTTCCTCACTTGATGCAACACCACTAATGTAAGCAATGTTATTAACTACATCAATTGAATAATTCAAACTATTTAGTTTTGTTGATGCCATTAATCTTGCTTTAATTTCACCTAACGATGCTAGATCTTTTGCTATATTTTTAAAATTAGTTGTTTCAGAAATTTGGACTTGATTATTAACTTCTTTTACACCACTAATTTCCCAGATAACTTTAGTCAACTGAACTTTTGTATCAATATTTCTTATTTTTCCTGTTACTAAAATTGAACCATTATCTACACTTAAAGATATATTTTCGGAAACAGAGGGATTCCAGTCATAGATAGCATTTCTCAATTGAACATAAGTTACTTTATCTTTAATGGAGGTGCCAAGGCCTTTTTCTTGAGCAGAGGAGCCAAATGCAATTGCACCAACTCCGCCAATTATAGGTGCAGCACATGATTGTAAACTTAAAATAATTATTAATAAAAGAAATAGGCGCATAAAGTATCTATTATGATTTTAACTCAATAATTTTATTGTAAATAGATTTTTTTGGCAATCCAGTTTTTTTTGAAATATATAACGCTAATTCTTTAGTTGAAAATTTAGAGTAATCTTTTTTAATTAAATCTAAAATCATTTCATTTGAGTAATGTGATTGATTATTGCTAGTTATAACTAATACAGTTTCTCCCTTTAATTTTGATTTTTTAGTTATTTGATTATACACGAAGGATGGGGATCCACTTATAATTTCCTCATTCAACTTAGTTAATTCTCTCAAAACTGAAATTAATGACTCATTATCGAGTTCGATTATTAGTCTTAGAGTTTCAATTAATCTGTTTGGACTTTCAAACCATAATGAGGTGAATTTTAAATTTAATGCGTTTTGAAGTTGTTTTTTTCTTTGTATTTTGCTTTTTTCCAAAAATCCACCAAAAAAAAAGTTATGAGAAGGTAATCCTGACAATACTAACGAAGTAGTTATAGAAGAAGCTCCTGGTACATGGGTAATCTTAATTGAATTTTTTATACATTCTTTTACTAATTTATAACCAGGATCTGATATAAGTGGTGTTCCGGCATCACTTACTAATCCAAACTTAATATTTAAATTTTTAATTTTATTAATTATTAATTCCCTATGTTTTTGATTACTGTGATCATTATAAACTTCTAATTTAGCAGGTTTTATGCCGTAATTTTTTAAAAGTTTTCCGGTTACTCTTGTATCTTCACAATATATAACATCTAAAGATGATAATATTTTTAGAGCTCTTAAGGAAATGTCACCTAAATTACCAATAGGTGTTGCAATTATGTATAAAATATTATTTTCTACTTTTATTTTATTTAATGTTTTTGAAATTTGTTCCAATTTATATTATTTTCTAACTAAACTATTTAACCAATTATTGTGAAATTTATGAATTTTAAAATCTTAATTTATATTTTCGTATTGTTATCTTCTTGCTCATCTCACATTTCAAATGAATTTTCTGATAATAGTACTTCCACAGAAATTAAAAGCAACGAATTAAAATTTAACAAAAATAAAATTAATAAGAAAAAACTAGAAAACTTTTATGTGGCAAGTAATCCTAGTGAGAGCGTTGTCTTTGAATTTAGAAAAGAAAGATATCTTGAGGGAATTCAAAGTAAAGAAGTTGAAAATAAGATTGACTATGCACAAAAAGCTCTTCAAGCAACATTTAAAATGCTATCTAAGGCCCCAAAAACTGGAATGGAGCATTTAAAGATAAAAAATTCATCTCATAAAATAAAATATAACTTTGAAAACTTTTATAACTCAACTAGTCATTCTGAAAAAATTAATGAAGAAATTAATATTTTAGTTTTATTACCCTTTTCAAACAAATTTAGATCCATCGGAGAAAAAATCAGAAAAGCTGTAGATCTTGCAGTACTTCAAAGTAAAAATAATAGTATAAAATTTGTATATTTTAATACAGGGAAAGATTTTAATTCTAACGATCTTGAATTAGTAATAGAAAAATTAAATCCAAGATTACTTATTGGACCTCTGTTAAGAGAAAATTTAATTAAAATAAAACCAATTATAAATAAGTTTAAAATACCAGTGTTTAGTTTTACGAATGACAGTTCCTTATCTGAAAAGGGCATTTGGGTATCAGGTTTTTCACCTTTTGATCAAATAAATAAAATAATAGATTATGCAATTAAATGTAAAAAAGAAAAAATTGGTTTCATTAGTGTAGATAATGATTATGGACGTAAAATTTATAAAAAAGTTGAAAATTCAGAAATAAAAAATTTAATAAAAAATAAAATTTTTATTAGTGCTAAAACTTTTAAAAATAAAGAAAATCTTAGAAACACAATTAGTATTTTTTTAAATTATAATGAAAACAATAATCAAGATTTATTGTCTAATAAGGAATATGATTTTATAATTTTGATTGGAAATAGAAATTTTATTTTAAGGCTAGCTCCTATTTTAACATATTATGATGTTGATTTATTAAAAACAGAATTATTTACTACGTCAGTATTGAATGATAAAATATTATTAAACGAACATTCTCTTATTAATGCAAAATTTCCTTTTATATCAGAAACAAATATAAATGAATTTAATAAACTATGGAAATTAGTATGGTCAAAATCTGAAACTGACCATTTAATTAGATTAGGGTATTATATTTCAAAAATAAGTATTTGGGTTGCATCTCAAAATACTAAATTTGACAATCAACTAGAGAATGGAAGAAATAAATTTTCTATTCTAGGTAACAAGTTTATATTTAAAGCTAATGGAAATGTCTCAAGACCTGTAAATATTTATAAAATTAATAAAAGTGGGATGATTAAGAAGATAAATAGTTGTTTATGATTTTTCTAACGATATAGTCATGAACATTAAAATAGTTTTCATTTATCATTAATTTGTTTTTTCTAATATTTAGAATACCTTGTTTTTGGAGGTGTAATACTTCATCATTACCTAAAAACGTTCTTTTTTTAAGCTTTTTTAAATCAACACCCTCATTGAGTCTCAATCCCATCATAAGAATTTCTTCTTCAGATGCGTCAAAGTTAATTGTTAAAATGTTTTTTAGATTTATTTTTTTTTGCAAGCAATTTTCTAACCACGTTTCAGGTTTTTTAAAATTTTCAAATTCTATTCTCTCTTTTTTATCATTCCAAATTCTACTAATGGCACCAGGCCCAATCCCAATCCAATTATCTGATTTCCAGTAAATTGTGTTGTGTTTAGAAAAAAAATTAGGTTTTGAAAAATTTGAAATTTCATATTGAACAAATTTGTTATCTTTTAAGATATTTTTTGTACTAAAATAAAATTCTTTATAAAGATTATCGGAAACTGTTTTAAGTTCTCCTCTATTAAATAAATGATAAAATTTGGTACCTTTTTCTATAACAAGTTGATATGCAGATACATGTTTAATAGAAAATTTTTTTAAAAAATTTTGTAATTCATGGTTCCATATTTCTAAATTTTGACAAGATAGAGCATAAATTAAATCTACAGATATATTGTCTATAATTTTTTGCATAAGATCGAGAACAACAAATGTTTCTGAAGCATTATGTTGACGACCTAAATATCTTAAATCGGTATCATTTAAACCTTGTATTCCTAAAGAGACTCTATTAACTCCGGCTGATTTAAAATCACTAATTTTATTTAATTCCAAGTTCGTTGGATTCGATTCTAATGTTATTTCAATATTTTTATCAAAACTAAAAAGTTTATTTATAAATAATAAAATTTGTTCCACTAATTTTGGGGGCATTAAAGAGGGTGTTCCTCCACCAAGAAAAATAGAACTCAATTTAAAATTTTTAAAGTTCTGAGATACCAAATACTCTTTAAAATATTTAATTTGATTTTCATAAGCTGCTAGCCACTCATTTGGATTGTAATTTTTTATTTTATGAGAATTGAAATCACAGTATGGACATTTTGAAATACAATATGGCCAATGAATATAAATACCCAGTTTATCCATGGTAAATTTTTTTAATTTCAGTTTTAAGTTTTTTAAAAGCTAAATTTCGATGACTTATTTTATGCTTAATAGTTGGATCTAACTCACCAAAAGTTTTTTTTAACTTAGGATAATAAAAAATTGGGTCATATCCAAATCCATTACTACCACTTGGAGGCCATGAAAATTCACCGCATATTTCTCCTTGAACTGTTATATTATAACCATCGGGCCAACATAAGCTTAGTGCACAAGTAAATTTACAAGATTTATCATCTTTGAATTCTAGTTCTTCATTTAATTTTTTCATTGCTAAAGCAAAGTCTTTTTTTTCACCTGCGTATCTAGCTGAGTGTACACCTGGCCTATTATTTAACGCTCTAAAACTTATGCCACTATCATCTGACAAAGAAACTAATTTAGTTTTTGAAGCTGTGTTAAAGGATTTTATATAAGCATTTTCTTTAAATGTTTTACCATCTTCAATTGGCTCAGAAATATTAAAATCTTTATTAGATAAAATGTGAACATCGAATACTTTTAATATTTCTTGAAGCTCTACGATTTTTCCATCATTATTTGAAGCTATAATTAATTTATTATCTATAAATGTTCTCATGAAGACAGAATATCTCTTTGTTTTTTAAAAATTAAGTCAATATTGTCTTCAACCAACTCATACATTTTTAAAAAATGAGATTTTGATATAGGTTTTTGTTCAGAACTCGACTGAATTTCAATAATTTCTTTATTGTCTGTTAGTACAAAATTCCCATCGACAGTAGCATTTGAGTCTTCATTATAATCTAGGTCAATAAATATCTCTTCATTAATTACTCCACAAGAAATAGCAGCAATTTGATTCTTAATAGGGTTTTGTGTTATTTTTCCTTGAGACATTAGGTGTTTAACTGCATCATGTAAAGCTATCCAAGAACCTGAAATTGAAGCAGTTCGTGTGCCTCCATCAGCTTGAATTACATCACAATCAATTTTGATTTGTCTTTCCCCTAATTCGTTTAAATTTATTGCGGATCTTAGAGACCTTCCAATTAATCTTTGAATCTCGTGACTTCTACCCGAGATTTTCCCTTTGGAAATATCACGATCAACTCTAGAATGTGTTGCTCTAGGTATCATTCCATATTCTGCCGTGATCCATCCTTTTTGTTTTCCTCTAAGCCACATTGGAACTCTCTCTTCAATAGAAGCCGTACAAATAACATGAGTATTCCCAAATTTAACTAAACAAGACCCCTCAGCATAAGGAGAGAATTTATTTTCAAAATAAATTTCCCTCAATTCAGTTTTTTTTCTAGATGCTCTTTTAAAATCCATAAAATAATTTTTAATATAAAAGTTTTTTAGTTGAATATTTATACAACATTACTAAATAAATACCATTAAGCAAGAGGTGATGTATAAATATGGACCAGAATAAAAACACAGATAAAAATGAGAACGTTTCCAATCATGAAGAAGATGAAAATATTACTTCACATAATAATGATGATAGCCAAAGTAGTGATAGTACTTCTATTGATGGGAAGGATAGTCCAAATAATGAAGAAGATTTAGATAATGATGAAAATCATTCTCAAGACGAAATCAAAGATTTAAAAGATCAATTATTACGCTCACTTGCTGAGAATGAAAATCTTCGAAAAAGAACTGCTAAAGAAATTGAACAGATAAAGAAATATGGCCATATCAGTTTATTAAGGGATTTTCTTAACGTCGTCGATAATATGGAACGTGCTGTTAAATCATCTACATATGAAAACCAGTCTGAAACAGGCGTCAAAAATTTGATTGATGGCATTGAAATAGTATTTAAAGAAATGAAATCTCTATTAGATAAAAATCAAATTAAGAAAATAGAACCACTTCATGAAAAATTTGATTATAATTTTCATCAAGCAATGTTTGAAACACCATCTTCAGATTATGAAGAAGGTTTGATCATAGAGGTGATTCAACCTGGTTATGTCTTGCATGATCGTCTGATTAGGCCTGCAATGGTAGGTGTATCAAAAGGTGAAATTGTTGAAAAAGAAAAAAAAGAAGAAAAATAATAAAAAAATGAATAAATTATATTTTAATCTTGTATATTCAGTTACTTAACCCATATATCTCATTAGTTATTGAATTTATTATTTATAGAGCTTAGGGGAGGTCATTTATGTCTAAAGTTATTGGTATTGATTTAGGTACTACCAATTCATGTGTTTCAGTCATGGATGGAAAAAATCCAAAAATTATTGAAAATAGTGAAGGTGCTAGAACAACACCATCGATGGTGGCATTCACTGAAGATGAAAAATTAGTTGGGCAATCCGCAAAAAGGCAAGCTGTTACAAACCCTGAAAATACACTTTTTGCAATAAAAAGGCTTATCGGTAGAAGATTTGACGGTGAAGCATCTAAAAAATTTTCAAAATTAGTTCCTTATAAAATTGTGTCAGCAAAAAATGGCGATGCCTGGGTTGATGTAAAAGGTCAAGAATACGCTCCATCAGAAATTTCTAGTTTTATACTTCGTAAACTAAAAGAAGATGCTGAAGCATATTTAGGAGAAACTGTGGATAAGGCTGTAATTACTGTACCAGCTTACTTTAACGACGCTCAAAGGCAAGCTACTAAAGATGCAGGTAAAATAGCTGGATTAGAAGTGTTAAGAATTATAAATGAACCAACAGCTGCAGCATTAGCTTATGGTTTGGATAAGAAAGAAAGTGGTACCATTGCTGTTTATGATTTAGGTGGTGGGACTTTCGACGTTTCTATCTTAGAAGTTGGTGACGGTGTTTTTGAAGTAAAGTCAACAAATGGTGATACTTTTCTAGGTGGTGAGGATTTTGATCAGAGAATAATTGATTTTTTAGCTGATGAATTTAAAAAAGATGCAGGTATAGATCTTCGTAATGATAAATTAGCTCTTCAAAGAATGAAAGAGGCTGCAGAAAAGGCAAAAATTGAATTGTCTAGTTCTGCTCAAACTGAAGTAAATTTACCATTTATCACGGCAGATGCTTCAGGTCCTAAACATTTGAATTTAAAAATAACAAGATCTCAATTAGAAAATTTAGTAGATGATTTAATCACAAAAAGTATAAACCCTTGTAAAGAAGCTCTCAAAGATGCAGGTGTGAATGCAGGTGACATAGACGAAGTGATTTTAGTAGGTGGAATGACCAGAATGCCAAAAATCATTAAAACAGTTACTGATTTTTTTAAAGCTGAACCTCATAGAGGAGTTAACCCAGATGAAGTTGTTGCTTCTGGAGCAGCAATTCAAGGTGGTGTATTAACAGGTGACGTTAAAGATGTTTTACTTTTAGATGTAACCCCACTTTCTCTTGGAATAGAAACTTTAGGCGGTGTCTTTACAAAATTAATTGAAAGAAACACAACTATTCCTACAAAAAAATCACAAACTTTTTCTACTGCTGATGATAATCAGTCCGCTGTTACTATCAAAGTTTCTCAAGGCGAAAGACAGATGGCTGTTGATAATAAACTTTTAGGAGAATTTAATTTAGAAGGTATAGCACCAGCACCTAGAGGAGTGCCTCAAATTGAGGTAACCTTTGATATTGATGCTAACGGAATAGTTAACGTAAGTGCACAAGATAAAGCTACCGGGAAAGTTCATAATATTACTATTCAAGCTTCAGGTGGATTGGATGAGTCTGAAATTGAAAGAATGGTTAAAGAAGGTGAAGATAATTCTGAGCAAGACAAATTAAAAAAGGAAGCTGTGGAAGCTAGAAATCAAGCTGAATCTTTAATACATAGCGCTGAAAAAACTTTAACTGATCTAGGTGAAAAAGCTGATGAAAACATGAAAAAGGATGTAGAAAACTTAGTAACAGAATTAAAGTCAGCATTAGAAAGTGACAATATTGAAGAAATAAAAACAAAGACTTCTGATTTATCTAATGCATTAATGAAATTAGGTGAAGTTGCTTATAAAAATAATGAAAGTGCTACAGAGAATAGCGCTACGGATTCAAGTGAAGAAACTGATAAAGATCAGAAAAAAAGTGAAGATGTTGTTGACGCAGATTTTGAAGAGATAAAACCTGAAGATGATAAGAAAAACGCTTCTTAATTCTGCAATAACTAATGTCTAAAGATTATTATGATATTTTAAATGTCTCTAAAAGTGCATCTGACTCGGAAATAAAGTCAGCCTACAGAAAACTCGCAATGAAATATCATCCTGATAGAAACCCAGATGATAAATCTGCCGAAAACAAATTCAAAGAAGTAAATGAAGCCTATGACGTTTTAAAAGACAGTGAAAAAAGGTCCGCCTATGACCAATTTGGACACTCAGCATTTACCAACTCAAATGGTGGACAAAGTCAGGGATTTGGTGGATTTTCAGGTGGTTTTTCTGACATTTTTGAAGATATGTTTGGAATGGGAAGGGAACAAAGTAAACAAGGACCTTCTTCTGGTTCCGATCTTAGGTATGATCTTTCTGTTTCACTTGAACAAGCTTTTAAAGGTGATCAAGTTGAAATTTCATTAAATTTACCGGCTCAATGTGATGAATGTAATGGTTTTGGAGCTAGTAAAGGTTCTAGACCTGAAACATGTAATCAATGCGGTGGGTATGGAAAGGTTAGAGCTCAACAGGGTTTCTTCACAATAGAAAGAACCTGTCCAAAATGCTCTGGTGCGGGCGAAATTATTAGCAACCCTTGTACAAAATGTAGAGGTCAAGGAAGAATAAATAAAAACAAAAAATTATCAGTTAATGTTCCATCTGGAGTTGACAATGGAACAAGGATAAGATTAGCAGGAGAAGGAGAAGCTGGGCAAAGAGGAGCAGATCCAGGTGATTTATACATATTTATAGATGTTAAGGCACATAAATTTTTTGAAAGAGATGGCAGAGATATTTTTATCCAAGTACCAGTTTCTACATTAGATGCAATTGTAGGTTGTGAGATATTCGTACCATGTATTGATGGAAAAAAAGCTAAACTTTCAATAACGTCTGGCACTCAAACAGGGACTAGACTTAGAATGAAAGGAAAAGGGATGCCATCTTTAAGAGGTGGGTCCAATGGTGACCAATATGTAGAAATCGTATTAGAAACTCCAGTAAATATATCAAAAAAACAACAAGATTTGATTAAAGAATTTATTAATTTAGGATCTGAAAAAAATATACCAAAAACGACTAAGTTTAATAGAAATACATTTTAAAGGAAATTTATGCCTACAAAAATCTCAATACCTGGTGGAAATGGTAGAATGGGTAAAACCTTAATAAAAGAGATTATAGAAAATGAAAGCATGGAATTGGCTAACTCTTCCTGTCTCCCAGATGAAAAAGAAAAAGGTTTAGATCTTGGAACATTAGTAGGGCTTAATCCTATAGACAAAATTTTGACTGATAATTCTTCGAGTATATTTCAAGATACGGATGTAATAATTGATTTTACTGTCCCAGAAGCTTCTATTTTGCATGTTGAAAAAGCAGCAACTTTCAAAATCCCAATCGTTATTGGGACAACAGGATTCAGTAATGAACAATTTGATAAAATTAAATCATTTTCCAATAAAATTCCAATAGTATATTCGGCAAATTTTTCAATTGGAATAACAATAATGAAAAAGCTAATAAATAATGCAACTAAAAATCTAGGGTCTGATTGGGAAGTTGAGATTTTTGAAGCCCACCATAATAAAAAAGTAGACTCACCGTCAGGTACTGCGCTTCTTTTAGGTTCCGTAGCTGCTAAAGCCAGAGGCAAAAATTTAGATGATATAAAACAATTATCTCGTGAAGGCATAACTGGAAAAAGAAAAAAAGATGAAATTGGTTTTTCTGTAGTTCGAGGAGGAAACGTTGTTGGTGAACATTCTATAAAATATTTTAATGGCGATGAAAGATTAGAAATTAATCATATAGCTAATGATAGATCAATTTTTGCAAAAGGTGCAATTAGATCTGCAATATGGACATTAAATCAGAAACCAGGGTTTTTTACTTTGGATCACGTATTAACTTAAATTTATCATTTAATTCTTCAACGCAACTCTTTTTATCTAACTTGGATAGGATGGCTGAAGGTCTAATATCAAAGTGTTTAAATATATAAGTTTTATCTTTATCTAAAAAAAATAAATCTAAATGGCAAGACTTTAGGTGGAATTGAAAGTTTTTAATTTTACCATGTTTTATTATTAAGCTTGCATCATTAAAAATTTTTAAAATATCATATTCTTCGAAGCCAATTTTTTGTTCTAGTAGTTTTCTATATGATGAGAGATTTAACAACAAAGATTTTTTAATTATGTCCTCATCTTTATTATTGATCTTACTCTTTTTTAAACTATTTAGCATAGAAGTATTTTTTTTATTTTCCTTTTGATTATTTTTTGTTTCTTTTAACCCTTTTTTATCTTCCTTTTGTATTATTTTTGTGTCGTCTAACGAAGAAAAAAAAGCTTCGCTTGATGAAAAATTTATTTGATTTTGCCTAGCACACCCATTCATGATTATTAAAAATAATAAATTTAATAAAAAATACTTTTTCATCATTAGATTAATAGTTGCAGTATAAGAAATAGTCCACTACTTTAATTTTATGACAGCCCCTTTTTTAATATGTGTTGGTAATGCTATAGTAGACATTCTTGTAAAAGTAGAAGATTCTTTCTTAAAATCAAATCATTTAATTAAAGGCTCAATGTCTTTAGTTAATAATGAAGAATTCGATAATATATTTTCAAAAATAAGTGAGTATAAAATAGAATCTGGAGGGAGTGCTGCAAATACAGCTGTTGGATACTCGTCTTTTGGTGGAAATTCAATTTTTTTTGGCTCTATAGGTAAAGATAATTTTGGGATAAGTTTTCAAAAGGATCTTAATGATATAGGAATACAATTTTTATCGAGTGAAGATAACTTATTAAATGCAAAAACATCAAAAAGTTTAGTATTAATTTCACCAGATGGTGAAAGAACAATGTGTACATTCTTAGATGCAAGTACTTCTCTGTCACTAATAAATTTTAACCAATCTATATTTAAAAATAATAATATTTTATATCTCGAAGGTTATTTATTTGACAAAATTCAAACTAAACAAGCAATGATAGATCTTTGTAAAATTGCGCAGAAAAAAAACTCTCTTATATGTTTGTCTTTATCAGATAGCTTTTGTGTAGAAAGACATAAAGATGAATTTATTTCATTAATAAAAAATTATGTGAATATCTTATTTGGTAATGATCAAGAAATAGAAGCTCTTTTAGATGGAAAAGCACAAGAAAAAATAAATTCTATAGTGGAAATAGCTGTAGTTACTAATGGCTCAAAAGGAGCAAATATATTAAAAGCAAATAATTCAATATTTATCCCTCCTATAGATGTATTGGATGTCCTTGACACAACAGGAGCAGGTGACTTATTTGCCGCAGGATTTTTGTTTGGATTTTCAAAAAAATTAACATTAGATGACTGTGGAAAACTTGCGACTAAAAGCGCTTCACACATAATAAAGCAATATGGCGCAAGGCCAGTAGAAAGTTTATCAAAGTTACTAATCACTTAAAGTGAATTATATGTTGAAATACATGCTGAATTAACGATATCTGAAACAGAAGCTCCCATTTGTACAATTTGAAAAGGATTATTCCCTCCAATCATTATTGGTCCAATTACAGATAAATTTTCCATTTTTTGTAGAAGCTTAAATGAAATATTTGCCGAGTAAAGATCAGGCATAATTAATACATTTGCTGGACCAGACAATTTGCAAAATGGGTAATTTTCTTTAATTAAATTGTAATCAAGCGCAACTTCGGCTGTCATTTCACCATCAAACTCAAATGAAACTTTCTTATCTTCTAATATTTTAAGACATTCATTAATAGTTTTAGTGTTTGATCCAGAAGGATTTCCAAAATTAGAGTATGATAAAATTGCAACCTTAGGAACAAATCCTAATTTTTTTGCATTTTGTGCGACGCCGATCGCAATGTTAGCTAATTCAATACTTGATGGTTTTTGATGGATGTTTACATCACCAATAAAAATTGTTTTTTGTTTAGAGACAACAATTGACATTGACAAATATTCACTTTTTTCTAAAGATTCTATTACTTTTGTAATATCGTCAAAACATCTGTTAAAAGGTCTTGTGAAACCTGTTACCATCGCGTCTGCATCTTTTGAAGCAACCATGGATGCTGCAAAAACATTTCTGTCTTGATTAACTAATTTTTGACAATCCCTTCTAAGATGACCTTTTCTATGAAGAAGTGAATATAATGTATCGATGTATTGTTCATTTTTATTGCTTATTCTTGCATTAAAAATTTCAAGATTTTCTACGCCATCTAAATTTAATTTTTTCATATTCTCTTTAATGATAGTTTCTCTGCCAATTAATATTGGAAGCCCAAAACCTGAATTGTAAAATGTAAGGGCTGCACGAATAACATTTTCAGATTCTCCCTCAGCAAATACAATTTTTTTCTTTTTATTAGTAATAGTTCGTTTAATTGGCTCCAAAATTGATGCTATGGGATTAATTCTTTCAGTTAATTCGCTTTTGTATTTATCAAAAGACTCTATTTTTTTTTGAGCAACACCACTATCTAATGCAGCTTTTGCAACTGCAAAAGAAACTCTTGATATAAGCCTAGGGTCAAAAGGTGCAGGAATTATATAATCTTTTCCATAATGAAGATTCTGACCACTATAAGCTCTGTTTACCTCATCTGGAACATCCTCTCTAGCTAATTTTGCTATAGCATCTGCTGCAGCAATTTTCATTTCTTCATTTATTTTTACTGCTCGCACGTCCAAAGCACCTCTAAATATATAGGGAAAACCAAGAACATTATTTACTTGATTAGGATAGTCAGATCTTCCTGTTGCAATTATAGCATCATCTCTTACTTCTTTGATTTCTTCAGGCATAATTTCTGGAGTTGGATTTGCCATTGCAAATATTATAGGATTTTTAGCCATTGATTTAACCATTTTCTTGTTAACGGCTCCCTCTACTGATAAACCTAGAAATGCATCTGCATCTATTAATGCATCTGAAAGGGAACGGGCTTTTGTTTTAACTGCGTGACCAGATTTCCATTGATTCATGTTTGAATCACGTCCTTGATATATTACACCTTGTCTGTCAACCATAATTATATTGTCATTCCTTGCTCCCATTGCTTTAATTAACTCAACGCATGCTATCGAAGCTGCACCAGCACCATTTACAACAAATTTTGTGTCTTGTATTTTTCTTTGGGTGAGATCTAATGCATTAATTATACCCGCAGCTGTTATTATTGCAGTTCCATGTTGATCATCATGGAAAACTGGGATCTTTAATTTTTCTTTTAGTTTTTCTTCTATAATAAAACAATCTGGGGCTTTTATATCTTCTAGATTTATTCCTCCAAAACTAGGTTCTAGATTTGCTACAGTTTCTACAAATTTATCTATATCATCTGTATTCACCTCTAAATCAATTGAGTCTACATCAGCGAATTTTTTGAATAAAACAGATTTACCTTCCATTACTGGTTTGGAAGCCAAGGCTCCGATATTACCAAGTCCTAAAACTGCAGTGCCGTTAGATATTACAGCAACTAAATTTCCCTTTGTAGTATAATCATATGCCGTTTCAGGATTCTTCTCTATTTCTAAACAAGGTATAGCAACACCTGGAGAGTATGCTAATGATAGATCTTGAGCGCTATTTAATTGTGTTGAAGGAATAATCTCTAATTTACCAGGTTTTCCATTTCTATGATAATCTAAGGCATCCTTTTTTTGATTTATATTTTCGCCTGACATAAAAGATCTCCTTTAATTAATATAAAAAATAAAATAAAATCTTAATATGATTCAGTTAAAAATTATACAAATAAATTGTTTTAGTACGTTTTGAATAGGGTTAGTTGTGAGATTAAGAGACGTTGAGGATGTTACTAAGTTAACACCTGCAATGCAACAATATGCAAATTTAAAAAAAAATAATGAGAGTTCTCTGCTTTTTTTTAGAATGGGAGATTTTTATGAGTTGTTTTTTGACGATGCAATTATTACAGCTAAAGAATTAAATATAACCCTGACAAAAAGAGGAAAGGTTTTGAATGAAAGTATTCCAATGTGTGGAATACCATTTCATGCTGCAAATAATTATGTTTCAAAATTAGTAAAAAAAGGTTTTGAGATTGCAATTTGTGAGCAAACAAGCTCTCCAGAAGAAATGTCTTTAAAAGGTATTAAAGGACCTTTAACTAGAGAAGTGACAAGAATTATTACACCAGGAACATTAATTGAAGAAAATCATTTAGAAAGTGAACAATATAATTTTTTGGGTTGTATTTTTATAGATAAATTAAATTTTTGTATATCATGGCTCGATGTATCAACTGGATTTTTTACATCTAGTACTTTTAAATACAAAAATGAGCAAGAATTAAGCTATAAAATCGAAAATATTTTAAATAAGATTTCAATTTCTGAGTTATTAATATCTGATAAAGAAATCCGAAGTCTAGAACATTTAAATGTAAAAATTAAAAAGATAAGTGATATTTATTTTACTTTCAATGAGAACGTTAAAAGATTGAAGGATCAATTTGGAGGTAAGAACTTCAGTGAAAAAATTGAAAAAATACAAATAATTGCATGTGGAGTTTTATTATATTATTTAAGACATACTTTCAAACAAGATTTGCCTCAGTTAAGAGATATTAAAACTGAAGAAGATATACCTTTTTTAGAAATTGATAAATCAACTATGTCTTCTTTAGAGATCATATGCACAATCAATGGTGAAAAAAATAATAGCTTATTAAACGTAATTAATAAAACATTGACAGCATCAGGATCAAGACTCATTAAAGAGAGGTTGTTAGCACCTTCTAACAATAAAGATGAAATTATAAGAAGGCAAAAAATTGCTGAATTTTTTTATATAAACAAAACTTTTAAAGAAAACATAGAAAATTATTTAAACAAAATTAATGACTTCGAGCGATCCTTATCAAGAATTTCTCTTAATACTATTAATGCTAAAGAATTATTAATATTAGCTGAAAACTTAAAAACAACATTAGAGATTAAATCTGAGATTAATAAATTAAAAAATTGTGATAGGTCTATTAAATTCCTTTCAGAAAAAATTAAAATAAATGAAGATCTTATCTTTGAAATTTTAAAAGCTATTAAAAAATCTGTTTTATACGAAAACAAAGACAATGATTTTATTAATAGGGGGTATAGTAATGAGTTAGATAAAGTTAAAGATATTCAAAATTCTTCTGGAGATAAAATAATTGAATTTCAATTGAAATATATAACACTAACTAAAATTAACTCGTTAAAAATAAAGTATAATAAAGTATTGGGATACCATATAGAGATAAGAACAAATCATTTAGATAAAATTAATTTATTTAATCAATTCATTCATAGGCAAACAACTGCTCAAACACTTAGGTATACTACTAAGGAATTGTTGGATCTAGAAATACAGATTAATCAAGCTAATAAATTAATTAACGAGTTAGAAATAGATTTTTATTTAATTCTTAAAAAGCGGATTTTAAAAGAAAAGCAAAATATATTTCAAATGTCAGATTTTATTGCCCAAATAGATATTGCTAATATGACAGCGGATCAGAAATTGTTTAACAATTATAATATTCCTAAAATTATAGATGGAAGGAAATTATTTATAAAAAATGGAAGACATCCAGTTGTAGAAGAAACATTGCCATTAGTATCAGATTATACGCCAAATGATTGTCAACTAGATGATGGTAATATTTGGTTAATTACGGGTCCAAATATGGCAGGAAAATCAACATTTTTAAGACAAAATGCAATAATTATAATATTGGCACAAACTGGTTTATTTGTACCAGCTGAAAAAGCTGAAATAGGATTAATTGATAAAATTTTTTCAAGAGTTGGTGCGTCTGATAATCTTAGCCAAGGACAATCAACATTTATGGTCGAGATGATGGAAACAGCTTCCATATTGAATAGAGCTACTGAGAAATCTTTTATTATTTTTGATGAAGTTGGTAGAGGAACATCAACCTACGATGGATTAGCTATTGCTTGGTCTATTCTTGAGTATTTGCTTGAGAAGTTAAAAGCTAAGGTTCTATTTGCAACTCATTATCATGAATTGACGTCATTAAACAAAAAATCAAGACAAATTAAAAATTATAAAATGGAAATCAAAGAATGGAATAATGAAATAATTTTTTTATATAAAATTGTACAGGGCGAAGCTAACAAGTCTTATGGTTTAGAGGTGGCAAAATTAGCAGGATTACCAGATGATTTAATATTAAAAGCAAATGAAATCTTAAATAGTTTAGAACAAAAAAAATACTCAAAAGATCTTAAAGATTCAAATAGTACTAACAAAGAAAAAAATGAAGTTTTACTTGAAAGTTATATAAACAATTTAGATTTGAATAAAATGACACCTTTAAATGCTTTAGAAACGTTATTTGATATCCAAAAATTGTCAAAATCAAAGATTAAAAATAAATGCTAAACTTAAACCATTCAGATTTAAAAAATTTATCATGGGTTAATTGGTTAGATCCTTTAAGGCAAGTAAATCAAAATTTCGATCAAAAAGTTTTTAAAAAAATAGAATTTGATAAAATTAAATTAAATATAACTCGAGACAAAATTATAAAAAAATTATCTTCTCAATTATTTAGTAAAAGAGAGTTTTTAAAAGAAATTTTTGAAAAAGATTCAAACGGTATAAATTATGTTGGCTTAAATACAAAGCTCACAGATAATTTGATAATAAGTTTGTTTAACTTTTTAAAAAATACTAATGATAATAAAAATTTTAATGATGTTTTAATCTTGACATTAGGAGGTTATGGCAGGGGAGAATTAGCCCCAAAATCTGATATTGATTTACTTTTTATAGTAAAGGATAAAAATTTAAGTAAAATTAAATCAAATGACTCAGAAAAATTAATTCAGGAAATTCTTTATTTTTTATGGGATCTAGGTTTTTTAGTTGGTCACTCAACTAGAACAGTTAATCAAATATTTGATTATGCAAAGGAAGATATTACTTTTTTGACTAGTATAATAGATCATAGATTTTTGATTGGAAACAAGGAATTGTTCGAAAGTTTTCAAAAAACTTATCAAACTTTTACAAAAAATTATAATACTTTTGAATTTATCAAAAATAAATTAATTGAGGCAGATCAAAGACATAAAAAATTTGGTTCATCTAGATTTGTAATTGAACCAAACGTTAAAGAAGGAAAAGGTGGAATTAGGGATATTCAAACTTTAATTTGGATATCAAAATTTGCTTATAATTCAAAAAATATTTTTCACTTGCTTGAAAGAGGAGTTTTTCTAAAAAAAGAACTCTATGTATTGTCTAATTCTTATAAGTTTTTACTTTCTACTAGGTGTTATTTACACCTTTTATCTAAAAGAGAAAATGACAATTTAGATATCGAATCACAAATTGAAATATCTATGCTTATTCGATTTAGACAAAAAGAATTTCAAAGACCAGTAGAAAGATTTATGAAAAGGTATTATATAGCAGCCAAAAATATTGGTAGTTTAACAAGAATCTTTTTTTCAGTAATTGAAGATAATTTTAAAAAATCAATTAGATTTAATTTTTTTTTCCGTAAAAACATTAATCTAGAAAAGCCATTTATTTTTAAAAGAAAAAAAATAGCAATTGAGGAAAAATCTTTTATTTTGAATAAGCCTGAAATTTTAATTGAAATTTTTCACATATCACATTTTAAAAATTTAGAAATACATCCAGAAACTCTAAGGTTAATGTCAGACTGCAGCAAATTAATAAGAAAAAAACAAGTTATATCAAAAAGAAGTAATAAATTATTTTTAGAAATAATTTCTAGTGAGAAAAATTCTAGACAAATTTTACGATTAATGAATGACACAAATGTCTTGGGAAATTTTATACCTGAATTTAAGAAAATAATTGGTTTAATACAACATGATATGTATCATCATTATACAGTTGATGAACATACCTTTTTTGCAATTAGTAATGCCCATGAATTAAAAAATGAGCGTCTAAATTTTGGAACAGAATTAGCAAGCAAATTAATATTTGAAATAGATAGATTTGAATTACTAACTGTTTCTCTATTTCTTCATGATATAGCAAAAGGCTTAAAAGGAGATCATTCTATAAATGGTTCTAAAATTGCAAAAACTTTATGCCCTAGATTGGGTCTGAATAATGATGAAACTGAAATTGTGTCATGGTGTGTGCTCAATCATCTTTATCTTAGTGAAACAGCATTTAGATATGATTTAAATGATAAAAAAATAATTGAAAAAAGTACAAAAAAAATTAATACAATTGAAAAACTAAATTTACTTTTTGTTCTGACTGTGTGCGATATAAAAGCTGTTGGACCTGGAGTTTGGACTGATTGGAAAGGTGGTCTTCTTATCGAATTATATAATAAAATTAAGGTTAATTTGATTTCTAAAGAAGGAAAAAAAATACCTTTAAAACAAGAAAAAAAATCAGATTATTTATTTAATGAGATACGAAATTTGAATATTTTAAAAAATGATGAAGCTCAAAATTACATAATTAATTTTCCATATAATTATTGGCAAATGTATGATTTAAAACAAATGTTAGATCAAGTAAGATTATTTAAAAAAATGCTAGCTTCAAAAGCAAAATTTATTTTTGAGATTTACAATCATTTAAATTCAAATGTATCAGAATTGATTGTAATTGCCCCTGACAATTTTGGATTATTTTCTAAGATATCAGGGATATTATCATCGAGCAATGTCAACATAATATCTGCTAAAATAATTACAAGATCTGATGGTTTTGCAATTGATTACTTTGTAATAAATAACAAAATGGACAAGGCAATTTTAGAAAAGAATATTCAGCAAAAAATTTTTAAAAAACTTAAGGATGGTCTTGAGGGAGTTTATGATTTTGAAATTGAGTTAGAAAAGAGGTTTAATGAATCTCCTTCAAAAATAAAAAAAATAAAGGCTCCTATTAGAGTTTATATAGACAACGATACAAGTGATGATTTTACTATTTTAGAAGTAAATTGTAAGAATGCACCAGGAGTTTTATTTAAAATTACTCAAAGCATATCGAAGTTAAATTTACAGATATATAATGCTTCTATTTCAACCTATGGAACAAGAGTTACAGATATTTTCTACGTCAAAGATTTGTTTGGCCAAAAAATTATTGATGAAATAAAAATGAAACAAATTAAAAACAATCTATTAGAAGTGCTAAACAAAAATTAATGAATAAAAAATAATAAAAGATGATAAAATTTTTCATAAAAGGTTTTAGAGTTAATGCTTTATTAACAATTTTTAGTAGAATAACTGGATTTATAAGAGATATAATTTTAGCATTTTTTTTGGGTGCTGGAATAGCATCTGATATCTTTTTTATTTCATCTAAATTACCAAACTTGTTTAGAAGAATTACAGCAGAAGGTGCAATGACCTCTTCATTTTTACCCATATATTCTAAACTCTTACATCAGGACAAATCAGACAATGCACAAAAGTTTTCTGCAATAATTTGTTTCTTTTTAATTGTCTTTTTATCAATTCTTGTAATTCTTTTTGAAATTTTCATGCCTTTTTTTATAAAAATAATTGCACCTGGTATTATAAATTATAAAAATTTTTTTGATGATATTGTAATGTTATCAAGATTCACAATTATATTTCTACCATTTATTTCTATGACTGCCTTTTTTGGAGCAATGCTCAATGCATCTGGTAGGTTTTTTTATTTTGCTTTTACACCGATTATTTTTAATTTATGCATTATTGTCTCCTGCTTTTATATAAATGATGCTTTAAAAATAAAAGCTTTACCACTTGCTATAGCAATGCCAATATCTGGGTTCATTCAACTATGTTTTATTTATTATTTTGTTAAAAAATTTAATTTAATCACAAAAGTTTTTTATAAAATATCTAATTTAAAACAAAATAATTTTAATAAATTTAAAAGTAATACTTCTGATACTCTTAAAAGATTTTTTCCAGCAGTACTTTCAGGTGGAGTGTTTCAAATTAATATTTTAGTTGATACAATACTGGCTACGATTGTTGGTTTTGGTGCTGTTTCTTTTTTATACTATTCAGATAGAATCATTCAATTACCTTTAGGAATTATTGGTGTATCTCTAGGAACTGTTTTATTATCATCAATTTCTCATCCCAAAGTAGTTAACAATAATAAAAAAATTTCAGACCAATTAATTATAGCAATCAAAATTTCATTGTATTTTGGGATTCCATCAATGGTAACTCTGCTTTTCTTTTCAGAGTTTATAATTACCAGTTTGTTTGAAAGAGGAAGCTTTGATCAAGCATCAAGCAAATCAGTTGCACTAGCACTAACAATGTATTCTCTAGGATTGCCATTTGTTATGATTATAAAATGTTTTCAATCAGTTTTTATAGCAACTGGAGGAATAAAGAAAATTTTATATATTTCAGTTTTGCAATTAATTACTAATTTCATATTATCAATTATTTTAATGAAATATTTATTACACGGAGGTATTGCCTTAGCAACCTCAATTTCAACAATATCATCATTTATGATTTATTTATTTTATATTTTAAAAAATAAAAAGCTAATTTTTTTATCAGTCAATTCAAAAAATTACATAAGTTCAAAGAATGTATTATTTTATCTTGTAAAAATATCAATTTTATCATTTATAATGATTTCTGTATTATACTTATTTCAAATTATGACAGATTATAATTCTGGCATAATTTATCTTTCAATCTTTACAAGCATAGGCATTTTATTTTATACATTCATAACTTATATAACTAAACAAATTCCAAATGAGTTGTTTTCAAAATTAAAATTATGAAAATTATGTTAAAATCTAAACAACCTTCAAAAAGAATTTTTTCAGGAATTCAGCCTACTGGTAACCTTCATATTGGGAATTATTTAGGCGCTATTAAAAACTGGATTAAATTACAAGAAGAAGATGATTGTATTTATTCAATTGTAGATTTACATGCAATGACAGTACCAAATAATTTACTAGATATTAAAAATTCAACATTAGAAGTAGCAGCTGCAGTAATTGCTTCTGGCATTGACCCTAAAAAATCCATTCTTTTTAACCAATCAAACGTTCCACAACACACCGAGTTAGCATGGATTTTTAATTGTATAGCCAGAATAGGTTGGTTAAATAGAATGACACAATTTAAAGAAAAAGCGGGCAAAAAAAAGGATAATGCAACTGTTGGCTTATTTAGTTATCCAGTACTTATGGCAGCAGATATATTATTATATAAAGCTACACATGTTCCGGTTGGTGAGGATCAAAAACAACATTTGGAGTTAACACGTGATATAGCAAGTTCTTTTAATACAACATTTAATAAGACTCTTGATAAAGATTTTTTTCATTTGCCAGAACCTATTATTTTAGGGCCTGCAAAACGAATTATGAGTTTGAGAGATGGCAAAAGTAAAATGAGCAAGTCAGATACTTCAGATGGTTCAAGAATTAATTTAATGGATAATAAAGATCAGATTTATCAAAAAATTAAGAGAGCTAAAACTGATCAACATCCTATACCTGACAATATTAATGATTTAGATGATAGACCAGAAGCACTTAATTTATTTAATATATATGCTTCTTTCTCAAACAAAAGTGTAAAAGAAATACTTCAACAATTTTCAGGAAAAGGTTTTGCTCAATTTAAGGAATCTTTATCAGATTTGATAATAAATGATATAAGTCCAATTACTAAAGAAATGAAGCATTTGATGAATAATAAAGATGAAATCATAAAAATACTTATCGATGGATCAAATAAAGCTCAAGAAATAGCAAATGAAGTATTAATTGACATAAAAAAAATTATTGGCATTAACTTTAAAGATTGAAAAATCATTTTTGAACATATATATCTATATGTATGTTTATACAAACTGAAGAAACACCAAATCCAAATACTCTAAAGTTTATTCCTGGTGTTCAGGTCTTAACAGAAGGCACAGTTGAATTTAAAGATAAAGTTTCAGCTAAGCCTTCAAATTTGGCGAGTATAATATTTAGTATTAATGGTGTAGAGAGAGTTTTTCTAGCCACCGAGTTTGTATCTGTGACAAAAAGTAATGAAAATAAATGGGAAATTTTAAAGCCATTAATCTTGACAGCAATTATGGACCATTACGCTAGTGGAAAAGATGTTATTGAAAAAAATCAAAATAATATTAATGAATCTTTGGAAGAAGATACTGAAGTTGTTAAACAAATTAAAGAACTTATTGATCAAAGAGTTAGGCCCGCAGTTGCTATGGATGGAGGTGATATCTCTTTCTGTTCTTTCGAAGATGGAGTAGTTACGCTTCAAATGAAAGGCGCTTGCGCTGGATGCCCATCAAGCACAGCTACTTTGAAAATGGGTATTGAGAATATGTTGAGACATTATATACCTGAGGTTTTAGAAGTTAAAGCTGCAGAGCTGTGAAATTTGAAAATAATACCTTACTAACATTTTTAGCATTTCTTTTATCAATATTAGGTTTGATAGGTCCTGGTTTTTGGGATATAAAATCTCCAAATCTAATAAAATATGAGAATGTTCATTTAACAAGAGCTACGTTAGGCTTAAGGTTTAATCCTAATGATATAGATTTAGATGATAAATTTAAAAATTCAACAATTTCATCTAAAAATTATTTTGGAAAAGAAATTGCGGTTGCATGGTCTAAAAATTTTATTGACCAAATAAAAATCGAACAAAGAATTCCGAGAATATATTTTAGTCAGTTGCCAGGTGATTTAAATACATATAAAACAAATGATAAGAAAAAAATTTTTATTAGCATTATGCTTCCTTTGTTATTAAATGGGAACGAAAAAGTTTCTATTGAAAGATCAAATTTAATAATTTTTATTAAAAAAAGGAATTTTAAAAAATTAATGATATTTTGCAAAAAATATAAAATTAAAACTTTT
>CACMRF010000009.1 GCA_902615995.1 uncultured SAR116 cluster alpha proteobacterium
AAACTCATTTTCATAATTTTATTTTTAATTTTGGTAAATTCAAATTCAAATTCTAATGAATTAAATGATTTATTTTTAAAGCTTAAAACTGCAGAAAACTTTTCTAAGGCAACAATTATAGAAAAAAAAATATGGAATATTTGGATAACAAAAGGTTCAAACCAAACAAATAATTTTGAAATGAGAAAAGGAGTAATGTTGCTAAATAACGGTAATTTAAACAATGCTCTCAAAGTATTTTTAAATCTCTGTAAGGTTGAGCCAGAATGGGCTGAACCTTTTAACAAAGTAGCTACAATTAAATTTTTACAACAAGACTATTTAACATCTATAAAATATATTAAATTAACATTAGAAAAAGAAAATAGACATTTTGGTGCTATTTCAGGTTTGGCTCAGATCAATTTACGTTTAGGAAGATTTGAAAATGCACTTAACTATATTAATCAAGCTCTAAAAATACATCCTTTTATAAACATAAAAAAGATAAAACCATTTTTATTAGAAAAACTTAAAAAGAAGGAAATTCAATTTCGTTTAAATTCATGAACTAAAAAATGTCAAACTATCTACTTCTTGAAAATCTAGTACTAATTGTTTTTGCAGTTTTTTTAGGAGGCATTGTTAAAGGTTCAGTTGGAATTGGGATGTCAATGTTTTCTGTTCCAATAATAGCCTTTATATTACCTCCAACAAAAGCAATGATGCTTTTATGTTTTCCAGTTATATTTACAAATTTCTTACAAATGGATATTAAAAAGGGAGTAGGTAGTTTTAGATTTTTACCAATGTTTCTAGCTCTTTTTTTAGGTTTGTTTATTGGTGGAAAATTAATTTTAAATTTAAGTTTGAACTTTATATCAATTTCTATTGCCATTGTAATTATTATATTTACTTCATTTAATTTATTTGGGATCAGTTTAAAAAACATAAAAAAATCTAATGAAAAAATACTCTCAGTTATAATTGGGTTTTTATCAGGAATATTAGGGGGGTTAACAACTTTCTATGCGCCACCAATAATAACATTTTTGATTTCAATTAATTTAGGTAAAGAGTTTTTTATAAGAACAACTGCAACTATGTATTTTTTTGCATCAATACCACTTTATTCTTCTCTACTTTATCACGGCTTAGGTAATTATTATGACTTAATTATGAGTTTAGTATTGGTAGTTCCAGCAATTATAGGACAATTTTTTGGTTCTAAAATAAGAACAAAATTGTCAAATGAAATTTTTCAGAAACTTATTTTAATAATTCTTATTATGATTGGTTTTAGTTTACTTTTTAAAAATTTAATTTAGTTGATTAGCTAGTTTAACTTAAAATATTATTTTCTATTTATTAAAAAATAATTAGAATAAATATAAATATAATAAAAGGACCAATAATGGTGAAACCAATAAATAAAGAAACATTATTCATGAATTGTATGGAGATGGATTTTGCTACAAAAGTTGAACTTGAACATTGGATAGCCACTTTTGAAGAAAGAGTTTGGACTGCTGATGTTATCAAAGAATTGACAAAAGCAGGGTTAGTCAGAACTACAGCTGCTCAAGTTTGGAATAAAGAAAACCATAGAATTACAAGAGTTTTTGAATATGAAAATGAAAAAGCTTATAAGGCCTGTCAGATAATTATAGAAAAAAAAATAATGCCAAAAGCAAAGGCAAATTATAATCCAAAAATGAGGAATAATAGAGGAATTATAATTTATGATTATAGAAGTTAATATTTTTGCAAGAGAATTAACATGAAAATTTCTGGGGGGTGTTATTGTGGCGCTATAAGATATGAATCACTTGGTGATATTCAAGCTTCGATACAGTGTCACTGTAGAGAATGTCAGTATATAACAGGAGGTCATCCAAATGTTTTAGTGATTGTGCCTTTAGATAAATTTAACTTTGTAAAAGGCAAGCCGAAAATGTATAAAAGAAAAGACATTGAAATGGCTATGAGTCGTCTTTTTTGTGAAGATTGTGGCACGGCAATAGGAACAAGAAATCCTAATAGGCCTAATTCAATAATTCTTAAAGTAGGAACTTTTGATGACCCATCAATTTTTAAAGCAGACATCGCAATATTCACTATTGATAAACAAAAATTTCATTACATTGATGATGGTATAAAATCTTTTGAAAAAAAACCATAAATTAAAAATATTATATTTTGTTAAAAAAATTAAAACAGTGGCATATTAATAAATTAGAACAAGTTCAAAAACTTTTAAACTTATCTAATTATGAAATTTTATGGGTTGTTTTTTTTGAAGGAATATTAATAGGGGTATTCATAACATATTTAATTTTTAGTTAATGACATAAAAACGTCTTCAAGATTTGCATCTTTAGTTTGAAGATCTAATATAGTTAATTCATGACTTTTTATAACTTTTAAAATTTTATCGATTGTTACATTTGTGGGTTTAAAGGTTATTTCACAAACTTTTTTAATGATTTTTGTTTCTCCAAATTTATTTAGATCGTTAATTAATTTTTTATTTGGAGATACCTCAAATTTCATTATCAGTATTTTTTTGTCAATTAATTTTAGTAGGTTTTTTTTATTATCATTTGCAACTATTTTACCTTTATGAATTATAGCAATCTCGTCACATAATGTCTCAGCTTCTTCTAAATAATGTGTTGTTAAAATAATTGTTATACCTTGTTTATTTAATTTTTTAAAATTATTCCAGAGCTTTTGGCGTAATTCTATGTCAACTCCGGCAGTTGGTTCATCTAAAATTATTATTGGGGGATTGTGAACCATCGCTTTTGCAACCAAAAGTCGTCTTCTCATTCCACCTGAGAGTTTTCTACTATACTCATTTGCTTTATCAGTAAGCTCCATCAACTCTAATACATAATCAGTAACTCTATCTTTTTTTGGTACGTTAAACAATCCAGCTTGCAATTCAAGTTGATCCTTAGGTGTAAAAAAAGCATCTATATTTAATTCCTGAGGAACTATTCCAATTGCTAGTTTTGATTGCTTGCGATGTGTATCAATATTAAGTCCCCAAATTTTCAAAGTTCCTTTATCTTTAGTAACCGTTCCCCCTAAAATATTTATAATAGTTGATTTACCTGCTCCATTAGGGCCAAGTAATCCATAGAAACTTCCACATTTAATATTTAAATTTATATCTGACAAAGCTTTAATATTTTTTGAAGAACTCTTATAAGTTTTGTTTAAGTTTTGTATTTCAATGGCTAAATTATTTTTTGGCTTGATCCATTTTTTATACATAGATTATTGATATATTTATATTAAAGTTTATTATTACATTATAAAATTATTACATAATTACAACAATGAGAAACTTAAAAATAAAATCAAAAAAATCTGATATAACTGAAAAATTTAGAGTGAAGGATAAAATTGTTGGTTGTGATGGAGGAGAAGATTATGGACATCCGCTAGTTTATCTTAATCTTGCAAAGGATGGCAAACAAGTTTGTCCATATTGTTCTAAAATTTATATTTTAAAAAAATAATTATTAGTTAAAAAAATTGAATAATACTCCAGAAAAAAAAGCTAATGAAAACTTGATATTAGTTGACGGTTCCGGATATATTTTTAGAGCATATTATGCTCTTCCCCCAATGAATAATCCAGACGGGATTCCAATAAATGCTGTTTATGGTTTTACAAATATGATGGTGAAACTAATAGAAGATTTTAACCCACAAGAAATATGCGTTTTGTTTGATTTTGGAAGAGAAACATTTAGAAATGAAATCTATGCTGATTATAAAGCGAATAGAACTTCACCACCTGAAGATTTAATCCCTCAATTTGATTTAATTAAACAAGCATCCAGATCAATTGGTTTGACAACTATAGAGATGGAAGGATTTGAGGCAGATGATTTAATTGCCACTTTCGTACAAAAAGCTAAAAAAATAAATAAGGAAGTTATCATAGTCTCTTCAGACAAAGACTTAATGCAGTTAGTTGCAAACGATGTATTAATGCTAGATCCTATGAAAAATTTATGGATTGATGAAATTAAAGTTAAAGAAAAATTCGGTGTTTCACCTGATAAAGTTATAGATGTTCAAGCATTAGCCGGTGATAGTAGTGACAATATTCCAGGTGTACCAGGTATTGGATTAAAAACAGCAGCTGATTTAATTAATGAATTTAATAATTTAGAAGATCTTTTAACTAGAAGTAATGAAATTAAACAAAACAAGAGAAGAGAAAATCTTATAGAGTTTAAAGATTTAGCTTTAATTTCAAAAAAACTAGTTACATTAAAAAATGATGTCCCTATAAACTTGGATTTAGCTGAATTAAAATTTGATTTTAATAAAAATAAAGAAATATTCGCAAATTTTTTACAAAAACATTCTTTTAAAAGGCTTATTGAGAAAATAAGTGATGGTATTGATTTAGAAAAATCAGAGAAGAGAGAGAATATCAATGAAATTAATAACTTTAGTGAACGTAAAATTAATTATGAATTAGTAACATCTGAAAATGAACTAAAAAAAGTTTTAGAAATATGTAATGAAAAATCAGAAATTGCCATTGATTGTGAAACAAATTCTTTAAATTTTAAAACTGGAAACTTAATTGGTTTATCAATTGCGTATGATATTGGTGAAGCAGTATATATACCACTAAGGCATATTAATAATGATCATGATCTTTTTGAAAATAAAAAGAATGATGATTTTCCTAATCAAATTGAATTTGAAAAAGCAATAAATTTAATTAAACCTATTTTAGAAGATCCTTCTATTTTGAAAATTGGGCACAATATCAAATTTGACATGAATGTGTTAAGACAAACTCATAATGGTAATATTAAAGTTTTCCCAGTTGATGATACTATGTGTATTTCGTATTGTATCAATCTTGGAAAAGTACAAAATCATAAATTAGATACACTCGCACAAACAGAGCTAAATTATACAACGATTAAATATGAAGATTTGTGCGGTAAAGGTGTAAACCAAAAAACTTTTGATTTAATCAATCCACTTGAAGCTCTTAACTACGCAGCTGAAGATTCAGATGTCGCTCTTGCTCTTTATCAAAATTTAAAGTTAAGATTAATGTCAGATAAAAAAAATTTTGTTTATCAAAAATTAGAACGTGAATTAATATCAGTTTTATCTGACATTGAAAATGAAGGTATAATTGTAAATGAAAAAACATTGAATTCACTTTCAGAAACATTAACCAAAAATATTATAGAATTAGAGAAAAAAATTTTTTCAATAACAAAACATGAATTCAACATTGGTTCTCCAAAGCAATTAGGTGAAATACTTTTTGACAAATTAAAATTAGATAAGGGAAAAAAATCAAAAACTGGAGCTTGGCAAACTAGTGTTTCAATTTTAGAGGATTTATCAAATAAAGGGCACGAAATTGCAGATTTACTTTTAGATTGGAGACATTTTTCAAAACTTAAGAGTACGTACTCAAAAGCTTTAATTGAACAGATAAATATTAAAACAAAAAGAATACATACTAGTTATTCAATGGTTGGAACTAGCACAGGAAGATTGTCTTCATCAGATCCTAATCTTCAAAATATTCCAATAAAAACAAACGAAGGTAAATTGATAAGGACTGCGTTTGAATCAAAACCTAATTATTATCTTCTTTCAATGGATTATTCTCAAATTGAGTTAAGGCTAATTGCTCATATTGCTGAGGAAAGGAGTATGCTCTCAGCTTTTAATAATGGATTTGATATTCATTTAGATACAGCTTCAAAAATTTTTAATAAAAATAAAAATGAAATTACATCAGATTTAAGAAGAAGTGCAAAAGCAATAAACTTTGGAATTATTTATGGCATCTCACCATTTGGTTTAGCAAAACAATTAAAGTGTTCAAATTCTGAGGCAAAAGAGTTTATTGATTCTTATTTTCTAAGATTTCCAAATATAAGAAATTATATGGATGAAATTAAAAGAAAACTTTACTCAGATGGATATGTAGAAACCTTATTTGGAAGAAGAATGTATATTAATATTCAAAAAAATAGTAATCAAAATTTAAAACTTTTTTCTGAGAGACAAGCTATTAATGCTCCAATACAGGGAACAGCAGCTGACATAATAAAATTAGCAATGGTTAAGGTTCAAAATAAATTAAAAGAGATCGATTCAGATTCTAAAATTTTACTGCAGGTTCACGATGAACTTGTATTTGAAGTTAATGGCAAAGATATTGAAGAAATAATTGCCTTAGTAAAACCTATAATGGAAAATGCACATTTACCTATAAAACCATTAAATGTAAAATTAAGTGTAGATCATGGGTTTGCTAAAAATTGGGCAGATGCTCATTAATTTTTCACATTTTTGACATAAACATTTATTATTTTTGGTAATAAATAGGTGAAAAGATGAATGAAAAAATTATTTTAGTTGATGATGATAATCATATATTAACCTCAGTATCAGTTGCTTTAAGAAATGAAGGTTGGCAAGTCGAAACATATCCTGATGGTGAAAAAGGATTGATAGCATTGCAAAGAAACATACCTGATCTTGTTATCTTAGATATTAAAATGCCACGTATTGATGGCATGGAGATGTTAAAAAGATTGAGAATAAGTTCAAATGTTCCTGTAATTTTTCTTACAAGTAAAGATGAGGAAATCGATGAAGCTTTAGGTTTAAGAATGGGGGCTGATGACTATATCACAAAACCCTTTTCACAAAAATTATTAATAGAAAGAATCAGAGCAGTATTAAGGAGATCATCGTTATCCACCTCTACTGATCCAGAAAAAATTATTCAAAGGGGTGATCTAATGTTAGATATAGATAGACACATATCTACATGGAAAAATGTAGATGTAAGATTAACAGTCACCGAATTTTTGATTTTACAAAGTTTAGTTTCCAGACCTGGATTAGTTAAGAGTAGAGATCAGTTAATGGATGTTGCATATGGCGAAACAATTTATGTCGATGATAGAACGATAGATAGTCATATTAAAAGAATGAGAAGAAAATTTAAACATAGCGATAAAGAATTTGATAAAATTGAAACACTTTATGGAATTGGATATAGATATAGAGATAATAAGTGAAAAACTTTTTTAAAAATTTCTTTTTACCATTAAAAGTTAGAATTCTTATTATAATAATTTTTCCGGTAATTTTTTATCCTTTTATCATTTTATATTTTAATAAATATCAAGAGATCTTAATTAACTCAGAGTTCCTAGCTATGGAAAGGCAAGGTACAACTTTTGCAAAAGCTATCGGAATGGCAGAAGATCAATATGGGTTAATTGAAAAAAATAAAATTTCAGGTGTAGCACTTCAAACTTTACTTACATCTGGAGATCAAAATTTTCAACTTAAAGCGACATTATATAATACAAATGGAATTTTAATTGCAGATAGTGATATAAGATTTTTCTCATCTAAAGTGGAGATTAGTAAACTTCCAGTTTTTAAAGAAGATAGAGATTTCAATAAAGTTTTTACAGGTTTTGTTTCAAGTTTATCAAAAATAATTTCTCAACCAATAGATTTAAAAAAATATAATCAAAATTTTGAAAATGATGAAATTAAAACGATCTCTATAAAAAATGCTCTTAATGGAAAAGTTTCTAGATTTGTTACAATTGACAATTTTAAAAACCTTAAATTAAATGTAGCTTTACCAGTAAAGTCGTTAAAAGTTATTAGAGGGGTGGTAATTATATCATCATCTGGAAATAAAATAGAAAATGAATTATTGGATTTAGAAATTGAATTATTTAAAACATTAGGAATAATATTAATAGTTACAATTTTGTTAGCAGCATATTTAATTAGATCTATTACAAATCCAATTATAAAATTGGCAAATTTAGCAGATTATATTTCAAAAAATAAAATAATAAGATCAAAAAAACTTTTTGAAATTCCTAAATATAATGATGAGATAGGAAAATTAACAAAGTCATTCGAAACTATGATTAGTGAAATTGAAAAGAGAGTTAATGATATAGAATCATTTGCTGCAGATGTAGCACATGAATTGAAAAATCCACTTACTTCACTTCGTTCTGCATCTGAAACTTTTATTCAAACTAAAAATAAAAAAGATCAAAGACAAATGATAGAAATAATGTTTAAAGATATTGATAGAATTGACAGATTAATAACAGATATCTCTTTTTCTAGTAGATTAGATGCTGACTTAGTCAGAACAAAATTTGAAAACATTGATCTTTTTAAATTATTAGAAAATTATATTTCAATAAGAGCAACAAAACTTAAGTATAAAATTATCCACGACCAAAATGAAACGGACATACAATTGATAGGAAATAGTAATAAACTAGTTCAAGTTTTTGATAATTTAATAGATAATTCTCTATCTATAATTGGAAAAAATTGTAAGATTAATATAAGAGCTTTTTCTAGAGGTAAAAAAATTTTTATTTTGTTTGAAGATAACGGGCCAGGATTTCCTAAAAATGCTATTAACAAAATTTTTGATAGATTTTATACTGACAGAATTAATCAAAAAGAATTTGGAAAGCATTCTGGATTAGGTTTGTCTATTTCTAAACAAATAATTTCAGCCCATAATGGTAACATTTTTGCAGAAAATATTATTAATGATGACAAAAAAATTATTGGTGCTCGTGTCAATATAATTTTAAACAAATAAATCTTTTTAAATTTATAAATATTGACAAAAACTATTAGATCTCTAAAAAGTAGTAATTATGAGTAATTTTGAAATTAACGATATATCATTATCTGATTGGGGATTAAAAGAAATTGCTATAGCTGAAAGTGAAATGCCTGGTTTAATGGCATGCCGCGAACTATATAGTAAAAGTAAACCTCTAAATGGAGCTAAAATTGCTGGTTGTCTTCATATGACGATTCAAACTGCTGTTCTAATAGAAACTCTTGAAAAATTAGGTGCTTCATTGAGATGGGCAAGTTGTAATATTTTTTCAACTCAAGATCATGCAGCAGCTGCAATTGCATCAAAAAACATTCCTGTATTTGCTAAAAAAGGTGAAACATTAACTGAATATTGGCAATATGTTGATAAAATTTTTGATTGGGGCAATGATGAATTCCCAAATATGATTTTAGATGATGGAGGCGATGCTACCTTATATATAATTTTGGGAGCCGAATTAGAAAATGGCAAAGATGTTTTGACTTCTCCCAATAATGAAGAGGAGGAGGCCTTAAAAAAACAGTTAATGATAAGATTTAAATCTACTCCAGGGTGGTTTACTAAGGTTAAAAATTCAATTAAGGGCGTGTCTGAAGAAACAACAACTGGTGTTTTAAGATTATATCAAATGGCTGAAAAAGGGCAATTACCTTTCCCAGCTTTTAACGTAAATGATTCAGTTACTAAGTCTAAATTTGATAATCTTTATGGATGTAGAGAATCCTTAGTAGATGGAATAAGAAGGGCTACAGATGTAATGTTGTCTGGAAAAGTTGCAGTGGTAGCAGGTTTTGGTGATGTTGGGAAAGGTTCTGCAGCATCTCTAAGGCAAGGTGGTGCAAGAGTCATAGTAACTGAGATTGATCCTATCTGTGCGTTACAAGCTGCAATGGAAGGATATGAAGTTTGTACTATGGAAGAAGCATCTAAAAGAGGAGATATATTTGTTACTGCTACTGGTAATAAAGATGTAATCACTTTGGATCATATGAGAAATATGAAAGATAGATCAATTGTATGTAATATTGGACACTTTGACTCAGAAATTCAAGTTGAGTCTTTGCAAAATATGAAATGGAATGAAATTAAACCTCAAGTTGATGAAGTTGAGTTTAATGATGGTAAAAAATTGATTGTTTTAGCCAAAGGTAGGTTAGTGAATCTAGGTTGTGCAACAGGTCATCCAAGTTTTGTTATGAGTGCTTCTTTTACAAATCAAGTTTTAGCGCAAATCGAGTTATGGGAAAAGCATGGTAATTACCAAAACAAAGTATATACTTTACCAAGACATTTGGATGAAAAAGTAGCTCGACTTCATCTTGAAAAAGTAGGTGCAAAATTAACAGAACTATCAGAAGATCAAGCCAGTTATATAGGAGTATCTAAAGCAGGACCCTTCAAATCTGATAGTTATAGATATTAATGGATTTAAAAAAAAACTTTAAATCTAAGTCAGCTGTAAACATTTTTTTAAAAGATTTTGTAAATTATATAAAAGCTGGTCACTGTATTTTTCTTTCTGGTGATTTGGGTGTTGGAAAAACATACTTTTCTCAACAAATAATTAAATCTTTTACATCTGAAGAGTTTGTCTCTAGTCCCACATATAATATAGTTAATACATATAAATATAATGATGATGTAGATATATTGCATTGTGATTTGTATAGATTAAATTCTTATGATGAAGTTTTAGAGTTAGGAATTTTAGATAATTTAGATAAAAAAATTTTACTTGTTGAGTGGCCAAATTTTTTAGAAAAAAAGATTAAAGATCCAATCACTTTTAAAATTAATTTTGGTGAAACAAATTACGAAAGAGATGTTATTATCAATTTACCAAAAAATTTTAAGATGATAAAAAAATAATGGGTTACTTTTAAATGAAATATGTTTTTTATGATTTAGAAACGACAGGTAAAAATAAAGATTGGTCACAAATTATTCAATTTGGTGCAGTCTGTGTTGATGAAAAATTTAATGAATTAGATAGATTTGAATCAAGATGTAGATTGAAAACTGGACTTGTTCCAGAACCGGAGGCTTTAATAGTAAATAATACATCTATAAAGAATTTAGAAAATACAAACTTATCACATTATGATTTAACAAAAGACATTAAAAGAAAAATTGATAATTGGTCTCCAGCTATTTTTTTTGGTTATAATTCTATAAATTTTGATGAAGAAATCATAAGAAAAACTTTTTTTAAAACATTATTTAATTCCTACGTAACACAATTAGAAGGAAATAAAAGGGGTGATATTCTTAATGTCATAAGATCGTTTCATAATTATGATAATACTTATCTTAAAACAATTATTAATTCTAAGGGTAACTCAAGTTTTAAATTGGAAGATTTAGCCAAAGAAAATCAAATTAATCATAAAGCTCATGATGCAATGGGTGATGTATTAGCTACAATTGATTTAGCAAAAATTGTAAAAAAAAATGATTATGATATTTGGGAACAAATTTTATTAACTTGCAGCAAAAAAGATGTAGATAATTTTATCAATCTTAATGAAAATTTTTCGTTAAATGAATTTTCTTTTGGTAAAATTAAAACATCTTTAGTTACAAATATTTGTAATCATCCAAATTATAATTATCCACAATGTTATGATTTATCAATTGATCCAGAGCCAATTTTATCGCTCTCTTATCAAGATTTAAAGAAAAGGATGAAGGAAAAGCCAAAGTTTTTGAAAACACTTGGTCATAATAAACATCCATCTATTTTTAATAATAATTATTTCTTTGAAATTAATAATATTAGCAAAACTGAGAAAGATTTTTTTGAAAATAGATCATCTAAAATAAGATCTAATAAAGAGTTTATAGAGAAAATTAAATTAATTCTAGATGAAGAGTATCATGATAAAGAAAATATTAAACCACAAAATGATATTTTGGCAGAGGAAAGCTTGTATTTTGGAGGATTTCCATCTAATAAAGACAAAAATCTTATGGAAGAATTTCATTTATCAAGTTGGAAAAATAAATATATAATATCTGAGAGATTCGAAGACAAAAGATATGAATATTTTGCAAAAAAAATTATTTATGAAGAAGCTCCTGAAAATCTGCCTACGGAAGTCTTCAATAAATTTCATAAACAAATAGGTGAACAGATAATGACTCTAGATGATGTTCCTTGGTTTACAATTCCAAAAGCTTATAAACAGATTGATGATTTAAGAAATAAGTATAGTATAGAAAAAAATAATGAAATGTTAAATTTTGTTGATGAAATAAATATATATATACAAAAAATGGAAAAAGTTTATTCCGCTACTAAATTTTTATAGGAGAAAAAAATGCCGGTTTTAAATACAACAGATAAAAATTTTAAAAATGATGTACTTGATTCATCAAAACCTGTTTTAGTTGATTTTTGGGCTGAATGGTGCGGGCCTTGTAAAGCAATTGCACCCGCCTTAGACGAAATTTCAAATGAGATGAGTGATAACATAACAGTTGCAAAAATTAATATAGATGAAAACCCTAATACTGCTCAAGAGTTCAATATTAGGTCTATTCCTGCTTTAATGATATTTAAAAATGGTAAACTAGAAGCTGAGATGATGGGACAAGCTCCAAAATCACAATTAGAAGAATGGATTAAGGAAAGTATTTAAATTAAAAATCTAATTCTTCAACAGAAAATAATTTTAAAACTTCTCCCATTAAATAAAGAGATCCTGTAATAAACAAAGGTTTATCCGAACTAATGGAATCAAGAGCTGATTTCAAATCTCTTTTTACTGAAGAATTAATTTTTTTTTCTTTAAAAATAATTTTGAGCTCCTCAGGTTGATATGAGTTTTTTTGGTTTTTTATTGGTATAAAAATAATTTTTTCAATATGTTCTTCTATTATTTCTATAAATTCTCTAGGGTTTTTGTTATTCATCATTCCAAATATAAAATTCCATTTACCTGAATTTAATTTATTTAAATGTGAGTTAATTATTTTTGCTCCTTCAATATTATGAGCACCATCTATTAAAATTTCATTTGATTTTGTTATTAAGTTATTTTTAAAAGTTAAATTTTGAATTCTACCTGGCCAGCTGGCTTTTTTTAAACCTTTTTGTATTACGTCATTTGTAATGTCTTTTAGGACATATTTTACCGCTGTGACAGCAGTTTTAGCATTAATTTTTTGGTGATTTCCAACTAATCCAAGATAGCTATTTTTAGGAATAGGCTTATGTTTTAAAATTTTACAGTTAATATCTTTAACTTTTTTTCTTAATAAATGACTTTTGTAATTTGTATTTTGTGAGGAAATTATAACTGGTATGTCTTTACTTAATATTCCACATTTTTCTCTAACTATATTTTTCAAATAAGGAGACAAAAATTCCTCATGGTCCAAGCCTATTGAAGTAATAATGTTTAATATTTTCTTTTTGATAGTATTTGTTGCGTCTAATCTTCCACCTAATCCAGTTTCAATTAAACAAAAATCGGCTTTTGTTCTTGCAAAATTAAGTAGGGCTACAGCAGTTGTTAGCTCAAAAAATGTAATTTTTTCATTATTATTAATTTTAATTACCTCATTTAATGTATTAAAAAGATCATCATCACGAATTTGTTTATTTGATAAAACAATTCTTTCATTAAAACGAATCAAGTGCGGTGATGTATAACAATGAACTTTCAGTCCATACTCTTCCATTATATTTTTGATAAAAATTAATGTTGAGCCTTTCCCATTTGTTCCAGCTATATGGATAACCGGAGGAAGTTTATTTTGAGGATTATCTAATTTTTTAAGTAGTTTCTCAAGTCTAAACAAATTTAAATCGATATATTTTGGGTATAATTTAGTAATATTGAATAATAAATCATTAATTTTGTTTTTTATCAAAGTTAATTACTTTTGAAAAAAGTCTAAAATTTGTGTAATTTCTTTTTTCTGATTTTTTCTTTCAATAACTCTATCTATCATTCCATGTTCGAAAAGGTGTTCTGATTTTTGAAAATCGTCTGGTAACTTTTCTTTTACTGTTTCTTCAATGACTCTTCTACCTGCAAAACCTATAACTGCTCCAGGTTCTGCCAAATGTATATCACCGAGCATAGCAAAACTTGCAGTAACTCCTCCAGTAGTAGGATTTGATAATAGAACTATATATGGTAGACATTTGTCTTTTAACTTTTGAATCGCAACTACAGATCTTGGCATTTGCATTAGGGACAGTATGCCTTCTTGCATTCTAGCACCACCTGAGGAGGGTATGATTAATAAAGCACAATTTTTTTCGATTGCAGTATCTACAGCTTTGATTATTGCATCGCCTACTGATCTTCCCATAGAACCACCCATAAATGAGAAGTCAAACAAAAGTAATACGCAAGGTTTATTATTAATTAAACCATATTTAATAGAGATAGCATCATATGAATTTGTTTTATTTCTGGCAATTTTTAGTCTATCTGAATACTTTTTTAAATCTTTAAAATCCAAAGGGTCATCTTCTATTTCATTAATTTGTATATTTTCAATTGTTTCTTCATCTAAAAGTAGTTTTGTCCTATTTTCAATTTTCATGAAATCGTGATAACCACAAGATTTACATACGTTTAAATTGCTATCATGTTCTTTATGAAAAATCATTTGCTCACATGACTTACATTTAATCCAGAGAACTTCTTTAGAATTTTCTTTTTTTACTAATGCTTTAAATTTTGGTAAGACTTTATCTGTTATCCAATTCAAATTAACACCTCAAAAATTGCTATTTAAAACTTTTTAAAAAATTAAAAATTTCGTTTAATCCATTTTTTTTCTTATACACTTTTTCAATTTTATTAACTAAAGACGACCCAATAACAATCCCATCTGATATTGAACTCATTTTTTTTGCATCCACAGAATTTTTAATTCCAAATCCTGCGATAACTGGTAAATTTGTAATTTTTTTTATAACTTTAATCTTATTTTTAACATCATTTACTGATGCACTTTTTGTTCCAGTTATACCTGTTACAGAAACATAATAAACAAAACCGTGTGCATTTTTAAGTATTTTTTTTAATCTTTCTTCATCAGTTGTTGGTGTAACTAATCTAATTAAGGGCAGATTATTTTTATAAGACAAATTATAAAATTCTTCATCTTCTTCCATTGGCAAGTCCACTATAATTAATCCATCAATTCCAGATAAAACTGCTTTTTTTATGAATTTTAAGTTACCATAATAATGAATTGGATTGTAATACCCCATCAAAATAATTGGAATATCATTATTTATTTTTCTAATTTCTTTTACAAGCTTAAAGCACTCTTCGACTGATGTATTTTGTTCTATAGCAATTTGGCTCGAATGTTGAATTAGAGGTCCATCAGCCATTGGATCTGAGAACGGCAAACCAATTTCAATGAAATCGACTTTAGCATCTAGAATTTTTTTAAAAATATTTTTTGAATATTCTAGAGATGGATAACCTGCTGTTAAAAAGACACCAAAAGCTTTTTGTTTTTTTTGTTTTAATTCTTTGAATTTATTTTTAGTTCTTATCATTAATTTGTTTATCTAAAATAGGCATAATTGTTGGTAGATCCTTATCACCTCTACCACACATATTCATAACAAGTACTTGTCCTTTTCTTTTTTTCGCAAGAACACCTGTCACATGTAAAGCATGTGAAGGTTCAAGAGCAGGAATTATTCCTTCTAGTTTAGAACAAAGTTGAAATGCTTTTAGACTATCTTTATCAGTAGCTGTTAAATATTTCACCCTTCCAATATCATTTAGCCATGAATGCTCTGGGCCAATGCCAGGATAATCTAATCCAGCTGAAATTGAATGAGCATCTTCAATTTGACCAAATTTATTCTGTAATAAATAAGTTTTATTTCCATGTAAAATACCTACTTTACCTTTATTTATTGAAGATGCATGTTGTCCAGAATTTAATCCCTTTCCAGCTGCTTCAACACCAAATAATTCAACATCTTTGTCATCTAAAAAAGGATGAAATAAACCTATAGCATTTGATCCTCCACCTATACAGGCAATTAGTGCATTAGGTAATTTACCTTCTTTTTCTAATATTTGCTTCTTTGTTTCTTCTCCAATTATAGATTGAAAATCTCTTACCATTTTGGGATAAGGATGGGGTCCAGCAACTGTACCAATAATATAAAAGTGTGTATTAGCATTTGATACCCAATACCTTAATGCATCATTCATAGCATCTTTTAAAGTTCCTTTGCCACTTGTAACAGAATGTATTTTTGCGCCTAAGAGATGCATTCTTTGTACATTAGGTTTCTGTCTTTCAATATCAGAAGCTCCCATGAAAACTTCACATTCATAACCAAACAAAGCACATGCTGTTGCTGTAGCAACACCATGTTGACCTGCACCAGTTTCAGCAATAATTTTATTTTTACCCATTTTTTTGGCTAATAAGATTTGACCAATTACATTATTTATTTTATGTGCACCGGTATGATTTAATTCATCTCTTTTAAAATAAATTTTTGCACCTTTATAGTATTCTGTAAGTCTTTTTGCAAAGTACAAGGGACTGGGTCTCCCAATATAATCTCTTCTAAGTAAATCAAGTTCTGACAAAAATGATTTGTCTTTTATTGCTTTTTCGTATGATTCTTCAACATTTAATATTAATGGCATTAGGGTTTCGGCTACAAATCTTCCACCAAATTCACCAAATCTTCCATTAAGGTCTGGTAAATTTTTTAGACTATTTGCATTCATATTAATCATTTAGATGTTCCTACATTTTTTTACAAAAGATTTAATTAATTGGGATGATTTTATCCCCTTTGATATTTCAACTCCTGAAGAAATGTCTAGTTCTTTTGTTTTTGTTATTTTTATAGCTTTTGATACGTTACTTAAATTTATTCCACCTGCCAATAGCCAGTTCATCTTTTTTTTTTCTTTTTTTAATATTTTCCAATTGAATGTTTTTCCATTCCCTCCGGGCAAATGATCTTTTGGAGAATCAATAATAATTTTGTCAGTCACAAATTTGAATTTATTTATTTCAAAATTTAAATTTTTAGAGGATTTTGCACTAATAGCTTTTATTATTTTTGTTTTAAACTTTTTCTTTATCTCAAAACACCTATAAGGAGATTCTTTACCATGAAGTTGTATATAATCTGGTGACAAATTAGTGATTATATTTCTTAAAAATTGATCAGTTGCATTTACTGTCAAAGCAACAATTTTTGTAGATTTATTTAAACACTTAACTATTGATTTAGCTTTTTCTATTGATATATTTCTTGGCGATTTTTCAAAAAAAACTAATCCTACATAATCTACATTCAGATCAGATATTGTAGACATAATATGATCATCTAAAACTCCACATATTTTAATTTTGACTCTCATTTCGTTCAAATAAATAGTAATTAGCTATTTATTCTTTCTTTCATTGATTTTCCCATTTTAAAAAAAGGTATTTTTTTTTGGGGAATGGCTACTGGTTCGCCTGTTTTAGGATTTCTTCCTATTCTAGCATTACGTTGCTTTGTTGTAAAAGTTCCAAAACCTCTTAATTCAACTCTATCACCATCTTTTAATGCTTTAGTAACACAATTGAATAAAGTATCAACAATTTTGAAAACATCTTTATTGTACAAATAAGGGTTCTTATTGTTAATTTTTAAAATTAATTCTGATTTAGTCATTTAATCTTTATTTATTTTCATTTTGATTTTTCTTTTCAAGTGCGGCACCTAAGATGTCACCTAAGCTAGCTCCACTATCTGAAGAGCCAAATTCAGCCATTGCCTGTTTTTCTTCTTCAATTTCTCTTGCTTTTATTGACACGTTAACTGATCTTTGTTTTTTATCAATTTTAATAACTGTAGCATCAACTTTATCCCCAACTCCAAATCTATCAGTTCTTTGCTCTTTTCTGTCACGTGAGAGGTCAGATTTTTTTATGTTGCCATTAATATTATCACCAATAGAGACCTCAATATTATTATCAGAAATTTTATTGATTAAACATGTTACAGTGTCACCTAGTTTAATATTTTCTAATTCAGATGTAAATTTATCTTCTGTTAATTGTTTAATACCTAGTGAGACTTTTTCATTTTTTACATTTATATCTAAAATTTTAGTTTTTAAAATGGTTCCCTGTTTAAAGCTCTTAATGAGTTCATCTCCATTCCCATCCCAACTAATATCAGATAAATGAACTAATCCATCAATTTCACCTTTAAGACCAACAAATATTCCAAAATCTGTAACATTTTTTATCTCGCCCTCAATCTCTTGATTTACTTTAAATTCTTTATTGAAAGCTTCCCAAGGATTATCTACACATTGTTTAATTCCTAAAGAAATTCTTCGTTTATCTTCTTCAATCTCAAGAACCATTACCTCAATTTTTTCTGATGATGATAACAAATGATTTGGATGAACATTTTTTTTGGTCCAGCTCATCTCTGATACGTGAACTAAACCCTCTATTCCATCTTCTAGTTCAACAAAAGAGCCATAGTCTGTAATATTTGTAACTACACCTGAAATTTTTGATCCGATAGGAAACCTCTCATGAATATTTTGCCAAGGATCTTCATTTAATTGTTTAATACCAAGTGATATTCGTTTTGTTTCATCATTAAATTTAATTACTTTTACTTTAACATTATCACCTAGCTTTAAAGCTTCTGAAGGATGATTAATTCTTCTCCAAGAAATGTCAGTAACATGTAACAATCCGTCAACACCGCCAAGATCAACAAATGCACCATAATCTGTGATATTTTTTACGATTCCTTCTAGAGTTTGACCTTCTTGAATGTTTGAAACTATCTCAGATCTTGCCTCAGCTCTATTTTCTTCTAAAACAGCTCTTCTTGAAATAACAATATTACCTCTTTTTTTGTCCATTTTAAGAATTTGAAACTTTTGGGGGATGTTCATAATTGAATGAAAATCTTTAATTGGTTTTATATCAACCTGACTTCCAGGTAAAAATGCGGTTGCTCCGTCTATATCTACAGTAAATCCACCTTTTACCCTTCCAAGAATTACCCCAGTTACAATTTTCTCTTCTTTATGAAATTTTTCTAATTCAACCCAAGCTTCTTCTCTTCTAGCTTTTTCTCTACTAAGAATGGTATTGCCGTTTGAGTCCTCTAGTCTTTCAATATAAACTTCAACAGAATCACCAATTTGAATTTTTTCTGTCTTTTCTTCATTTCCAAATTCTCTTTTTAAAATTCTGCCTTCTGATTTTAGACCAATGTCAACAATAATAGCTTCTTTTTCGACTGAGATGACCTTTCCCTCAACTACAGATCCTTCAAGATTATTGATTTTTTCAAAACTTTTTTCAAATAAGTCAGAAAATGTCTCTGTTTTAGATTTAGGTTTTTCTTCAGTTGATAATTCAGTCAAAATATACTCCATTATGTTTAGTTATTGATTTGTATAGTTTATTTTTAAAAAAAAACAATGAATCTTTTAAATTTATTTATTTTTTTTTATATAATAAAGAGCTTTTTTTAATACTTGGTGAGAATTTAAGAATTCTGTGTTTATCAAAATAGAGTCTTCTGATAAAGTTAAAGGAGAGTTTTTCCTTGATTTATCACTTATATCTCTTTTTTCTAAATCAAGTAAAATATTTTTTAACTCAATTGATTTATTAGTTGAGTAAAATTGTTTAAATCTTCTTTTAGCTCTTATTTCAATTGGAGCATCTATGTAAAACTTAAAATCTGCATTGGGTAAAATTTCAGTTCCAATATCTCTACCATCTAAGATACATCCACCCTTTTTTTTTATCATATTTTCTACAAATTCAATTTGAATTATTTTTAGTTTCTTTCTAACAAAATCTAGTTTTCCTATCCTAGATGCAAAATTGCCATATAAATCTAGTTTTAAAGTATCTGGTTCTAAATTATTCAGATCAAAATCGTTTAAAATGCTCTTTAAAATAGAATTGTCAATAGTGTTTTGTGTAGATATGAATTTTGATGATTTAATATACATAAAAGCTAATTTTCTATACAAAAGTCCAGTATCTAAACGTGGTAATTTTAATTCTTTGGATAAGTTGTCGCTTAATGTTCCTTTTCCCGAAGCAGCTGTGCCATCTATAGCGATTCTCATTAAATACTCATTATTTATTTAAGTTAGCACCTAAAGACTTCATAATGTTATAAAAACTTGGAAATGAAGAATTAATTGTTTCAGCATTTTTAACTTTAATACCATTTTCCATTAATAGACCAAGACATAAAAAAGACATAGCAATTCTATGATCGAATTTAGAATCAATTAAAATTTCTTTTCCTGGATCTACTTTTTTATTTCCTATAATTGATATAGAATTTGATGTTGACCTAACAGAAAAACCACATTTATTTAAATTTTGAACCATTTCTTTAATTCTGTCAGATTCTTTATTTTTCAAATCTTGAATACCTGTCATAATTGTCTCACCTTCTGCAAAACAAGCAACTATACAAAATATAGGGAATTCATCAATCATACTAGGTACCCTTTTTTCTGGTACAACTACACCTTTCAGTTTACTGTATCTAACTTGAACATCACCAACTAATTCACCAGATTTATTATTTTTATTTATGAATTTTATAGCTCCTCCCATCTCTTTAATTGTTTCATAAAAACCTGTTCTCAAAAAATTTAAACAAACATTTTTTATTTTTATTTCACTATCTGGAATGATCAATGCTACAGCTGAAGGAAATGCCGCACTTGAGGGATCATTAGGAATATTCAAATGTTTACCTTTTAAATATGGTAAACCTTTAAGTTCTATTTTATTTGTACCATCATTAAGAGATTTTGAATTAATTTCAGCGCCCATATAATGTAACATTTTTTCTGTATGATCACGAGACTTAACTTTTTCTGAATAAGAGGTATTACCAGTTGAAGTTAATCCATTTAAAAGTATACACGATTTAACTTGAGCTGAAGAAAGTGAGGAGCTATATTTAATAGGAATAGGTATTTTATTACCCTTAATTGTTATCGGAAGTTTATTATTATTAGATAAAATTTCTGCACCACTTTGTTTTAATGGGATTAAAACTCTTTTCATTGGTCTGGTTTTTAATGATTCATCACCAGTGAAAGAAGCAGTAATATCACATCCAGAAACTAAACCCATCAATAATCTTACGCCAGTGCCAGAATTGCCTAAATTTAAAACTTTATCTGGACTTCGAAGACTTCCAAGTCCATTTCCATGCACTTCCCATGAGTTCTTAATTTTTTTTATATTTACTCCAAGTTCACTTAGCGCATTTAATGTTGCTAATACATCTTCACTTTCTAACAAATTTTCAATTGTTGTTTTACCAACTGCACATGCTCCGAGTATTAATGCTCTATGAGAAATAGATTTATCACCAGGGACAAAAATTTCACCACTAAGTTTTTTTGATTTAATAGAAATTATAGAAACCATTTGATTTTTATTTTTAAAGCGTTAAAGAATAAAAATCAAAAGCTATTTTGACTTATTTTATTATAGTATACTAGCCTGTTTAAATAAAATGGAGATTAAAACATGTCTAAGCCAGAATGGGGTATTAAAAGAGTTTGTCCATCATGTAGTATTAAATATTATGATTTTAATAAAAACCCAATAATTTGTCCTAAATGTGAATTTGAGTTTGATCCAGATTTGTTGTTAAAAAGTAGGAAAGGAAGAAGCATAGCAACCAAAACTGAAATTAATGAAGTTTCAAGTGATGTGAAAAAAGAAGAAGAAACTTTAGAGGATGATATTAATTCAATAGAAAATGATGAAGATATTTTAGAAATTGATGATGAAACAGATATTCAAGATAATGATATTGATAACAATATAGATAAAAAAATTAATACTGACGATGATAGTATTGAAATAATAGAGGATGGTTTAGAAGATAAGGATAATTTTTCAATAGAAATTGACGATGAAGATGACAACAGCATTGAAGACCAAAAATAAAACAATGGGGCTATAGCTCAGCTGGGAGAGCGCTACACTGGCAGTGTAGAGGTCAGGGGTTCGATCCCCCTTAGCTCCACCAAAATAAGTTTGCTACTTAACTTAAGTGTTATGTTTAATTGTTATTAGATTGATTTATATTTACCCCCTAACAAAACTTGAGATAAATCATAAATAGTAGTTAAATTATTTTTAATTATTTATAGTTGTCTTATGAAAAAAGTTTTGTTTTATCAAAAAGATACTCCTGAAAATCAAATTGAGTTATGGGATATTAAGTTAAAAAAATGGCATAAAAATTTTAAGTTAGTCCATTTAGATGATCCTGAAGCATCTGAAGCAATAATAGCCTTACTATGGAAAGCACCTATGAAAAAAATCTCTAAACTTAAAAATATAGAAGCAATTATATCTTTAGGACAGGGAGTTGATCACATCATCAATGACATTAATTTTAATAAAAATATTTCTGTTTATAGAATAGTTGATCCTTATATGGCAAAATCAATGAGTCATTGGGTTATCTTATCAATATTAAATTATGTTAGAGATTATGAAGGTTATAGAAAACAACAAATTAATAAAATTTACAAATCAAGAAATTGTTTAGATTTTAAAAACATTAAGATAGGTATTTATGGGTTAGGAGAAATTGGGAAAGTGGTTGCTAAAGATTTAGACTCTCTTGGTTTTAATGTTTTAGGTTGGAGTAAGGCAAAAAAGAATTTTAAGTTTATAAAAAGCTATTGTTCCCAGATAGGTTTTAATCATATGATTGAAAATTGTGATATACATGTGTGTTTATTACCTCTCACCATAGACACAAAGAGAATATTTAATAAAGATGTTTTTTTGAAAATGAAAGAAGGAGTATGCTTTATAAATGCTGGAAGAGGTGAACATATTGTTGAAAAAGATTTAATTTCTTTTTGTGGAAATAAAATTAAATTAGCAGTTTTAGATGTTTTTGGAGTTGAACCATTGCCAAAGACACATCCTTTTTGGGAAAATAAAAATATTGTAATTTGGCCTCATGTATCTGCTGAGACAAATATTGAAACAGCAGCTAAACAAATAGCAGAGGCTATAAAATTAATTCATTCTGGTAAAATGCCAGAAAACAAAATTGACCTTAATTTAGGTTACTAACATTTTAAGGAATAATTTAATGATTCAGAATCTTAAAAAGAAATTTTTAAATAGAGAGCAAATAAGAGGTGCAATGATATTTGATTTTTTTTCTCCAGGTATTCCATATGTGATTAAGAATTCAGGGTGTGAATTTGTAATTTATGATATGGAACATGGAGGACTTACTCTTGATAAATTTAAAGAATTATCTTTAATATCTAAAGGAATAGGCCTAAACCCTATGATTAGAATTCCTGAAATTAGTTATAACTACATAGCTAGATCTTTGGATTTAGGTGCAAATGGGATTATGATACCAATGGTAAAAAACCAAAAAGAGGCATTGAAAATTGTAAAATATTCTAAATATCCACCATTAGGAAACCGTGGTGCTGGATTTGGTTTTGCGCATAACGAATATAAAAAAGAAAACCCTATTTATGTAATGGAAGATGCAAATAAAACACTTATTAATATCATTCAAATAGAAAATGAAAGAGGTCTCGAGAATGTAGAAGAAATTGCAAAAATTAATGATGTAGATTGTTTATGGGTTGGTCATTTTGATCTAAGCAATTTTTTAGGAGTTCCCGGTCAATTTGATTCTAAATTATATCTTGATGCAATTAATAGAATTGTTAAAGCAGGTAGTAAATATAAAAAATCTTTAGGGATAATGGTATCAACGAGACATGAGATGGATTTTTATTTTGATTTAGGATTTAATGTAATAGCTGTTGGTACAGAAATGAGTCTCTTAATGGATAAAATCTCAAATTTATTAAAAAATAAAGGCTAAGTTAATGCAATTTACTCTAGGTATTACAGGAGACTTGTTAACAAATGAAGGTAATCCATGTTTTGGATTACAACCATTAGAAGCTCTTTACAAAGAAAAAAAAATACTTATTGAATGGATGGATCCTGGTATTCAAATTTTATCCGAAAAAGAAACCACAAAATATGATGCAATATTATTAAACTCACCAAGATTAACTAAGGAAAGTATTAATCCAAAAAACAATAAAGTTAAAATAGTTGCGAGATTTGGTGTTGGTTATGATTCTGTAGATTTAGATGTTTTAAAAAAAAATAAAATTATACTTACTAATACACCTAAAGCTGTTAGAAGGCCAGTAGCTGTTGCTTCTTTAACTATGATTTTATCTTTATCTGGAAAACTTATCATTAAAGACAATTTAGTTAGAAAGGGGCGTTGGAATGAACGAACAAATTATATGGGGGTAGGGTTAATAAATAAAACCCTTGGTATAGTTGGTTTTGGTGGAATTGGAAGAGAGTTTGTTAAGATATCAAAAGGACTTTTTAAAAATATTATATGTTATGATCCTTTTGTTGGTAAAGAGGAGATGAAAAATCTACAGGTAGAAAAAGTAGATTTTAATAAAATAGCTAATTCAAGTGATTTTTTAGTTATTTTATGTGATTTAAATGAAAAAACTAGAGGTATGATAGATAGTACTTTTTTAAATAAAATGAAAAGTAGCTCTTATTTAATTAATTTGTCAAGAGGACCTGTAGTTGATGAGAATCATTTGATAACCTCATTAAAACAGAATAAAATCGCAGGTGCTGGATTAGATGTCATGACAAATGAACCAATAGAAGAAAATAATGAACTTCTTGATTTGAAAAATACAATATTGACACCTCATTCTTTATGTTGGACTGATGAGTGTTTTGACTCTATAGCTACAGAAGCAATTGCTTCAATTTTAAATTATTTTAAAAATAAGAAAATTATAAATAGAGTAGTTTAGGCAGCTTTGTTGTTTAAATGTTGTGAGATTATAGCAAAAGCACTTTCTTCTGATTTACAACCTCTTAATTTGTCAGTAATTTCGGTATTTCTAAGGAGTCTAGATATTTGAGCAAGTATTTGAAGATTTTCAGGTTTACTAACTTCAGGTAATAATAGAAATACAATGAGATCTACAGGATTATTATCTAAAGCATCAAAATCAAGTTCATTGGATAATATCGCAACTATACAACATGGTTTTATTATTTGGTCGTTTTGGACATGTGGAATTGCAATACCGTTTCCTATAGTAGTTGAGCCAATTTTTTCTCTTTTAATCAGATTATTAAGCAATAAGTTTTTATCAATATTATATTTTTCAAAAGCTTCACTACAAATTTTATCAAACACCATTTTTTTACTAGTAGGATCTTTTATGAATAGAAATGCATCTGGGTTTAATAGTTTTTTTAGGTTTAACATAAAATTACTCGCTATGTATACCTAACTAAGCTTATTATTTTGTCAAGTCATAATTTACTGCATTGAAAATGATTTACCCAAATATACACTTTTAACCTTTTGATCATTTTTTATTTCAAAAGGATTGCCTTTGAGTAAAATTTTTCCATCATATAACACATAGGCCCTATCGACTATATCAAGCGTGTCTTTCACATTATGATCAGTTATTAAAATACCTATTTTTCTTTGTTTTAAATATTCTATCAAATTTTTTAAATCTTGAATTGCTATTGGATCAATACCAGAAAAAGGTTCATCTAATAAAATATGAGTTGGATTAGAAGCAATACATCTTGCTATTTCAACTCTTCTTCTTTCTCCTCCAGACAATGTAATTCCAAGTGATGATCTTATTTTTGTAATATTGAATTCAACTAATAAGTCCTCTAAAATCTGATATCTTTTGTGATTATCAAATTCTTTAGTTTCAATTATCGATAACAAATTATCTTCAACAGACAAACCTTTAAAAATAGACATTTCTTGAGGAAGATATCCCAATCCCATTCTGGCTCGTTCATAAACTGGATATCCAGTGATATCAGTTTTCCCAATACTTACTTTTCCATTATCTGGTTTTATTAATCCTGCAATAATATAAAAACATGTTGTCTTTCCAGCACCATTTGGACCTAATAAACCTACTACTTCGCCAATATCTAAATCAATGCTAACGTTATCTAGAACATTAATTTTTTTATAAGTTTTACTTAAATTTTTAGCAATTAATCTCTTATCAGAATATTGAGTTTTAAGTTTTTTTATAGGTTGAATCGTTTGAATTTGTTTTAGAAACTCAAGTTGTTCTTTTAAAGTTGTCAGTTTGTTCTCCTAATCTATCTTTGAATTGGTGAAAAAACACCTTTTACTCTTTTAGATTTGCTACTTTCAATTTTACTTTTTCGAGTATTTATATTCATATGTCCTTTTTCACCAGTCAATATACTTGTATCTCTTTTTATAATCACATTACCTTCTAAAGAAATTAAATTTGTTTTATTATTATATTTAGCTGAATTGCTTGTGATTGTCTCTGATTTAGTTTCTATTTTAACATTTCCTTGAGCAGATGCTGAAATTAAGTTGTTATTGATTTTATCAAACTTAGCATTTATTCTTTTTGAAAAAATCGATATAGGACCACTTAAAACAAGTTTTACATCTCCTTCACTAGTAGCAATTTTTTTTATATCATCAAAAGAAATAATTTTTTTTGAGTGTAGTTTAAAGGCTTTTGTTTCAATTGATTGAGTATTACCTTTTAAAATGATAATTTTATCTTTAAAATTGTATCTCGCAAAATTAGATTTTGCTATGGTATCTTGATCAATAATAATTACATTCCCAGTTGCTTCGATGTATGTAATATCAGAATTTTTTATTTTTCCCATAAATGCTGTAATGTTATCAGCTTTTACTGAAAAATTGCCTTTTGAGGCTTTAGCATTTCCTGAGGCGACATAAATTTTTTGTTTTTCAAAATATTCAATTGATTTATCGGCCTCAACTTTAAATTGATTAGGATTTTCATAAGCAACAGCTGAATTAAAATAAATTAGGATCAAGAAATATAAAATAAAATATTTATTTTTTCTTATTTTCATATCAATCAATTGTTAATTTAGCTTTGCCGACTACTTTTATGTATTCTCCATAATTTTTAAGGCTTAAGCTAGATCCTTGTATTTTATAATTTCTAATTTTAATCTTTACTGGTGAATTTGTATACATATCACCAGTATCAAAAACCCCTGAGAGCTCTTCAGTTTTCAAAGCAAATTGTTTTTTACTGTTATAAATATTAACATTGTTATCAAGTTTAAACTTTGAATAATTATTTATAATATAACCATAGTTTGAAGTAATTTTTGTTACATTATTTTTTTTAATAATTTCAGTGATTGGGTTTACCAGTTTTATAAATTTTTCTTCTTTATTTTCTTCCATCAAATCTGCAATAATTTTAATTTTATCTCCATTCGGCTTATTTTGTTCTATGTTAACTCCAACTGTTTTGCCTTCTTTTGATGGGTCAATATCTTGGATTTTTTGTGATTTTAACTGACTATTTCTATTAATATAATTAAATGTAAGAATCGTAATTATTAAAATAATTAAAATAATAAAAATAGATTTTGCGCTTAATTTAAGTTTCATCTTAATGAGCAAATATATCTAATTCTTGAAATCCTTCTAAATCTAATTTGACGCGTGTTTTTAAGCTTTCAAAGCACTCAAGCGCTAAATTCATTTTTCCTTCTCTAAGTAGTATTTCATCTAATTTAATTTTTAATTTATGAAGAAACAAAACATCTTGTGCAGCATATGCCAACTGATCCTCAGATAATTTTTCTGTTCCCCAATCAGAGGTTTGATTAAATTTATCAAGTTCAATATTAAGTAAATCTTTACATAAATCTTTTAAACCATGTTTTGCACCAAAGGTCCTAGATAATTTAGAAGCTATTTTTGTACAATATATTGGCCCAACAACTGAGCCAACATTTTTGTTAAGCATAGCTAAATCAAATCTTCCATAATGAAAAATTTTAGTAATGCTTTTATTTTTTAATAATTTAATCAAATTTTTAGGTTTTTCTTCACATTTTTTTGATAATTGAAGTAAATGAGCAATATCATCTCCAAAACAAACTTGAACTAGACAGAGTCTATCTCTATTAAGATTTAAACCCATGGTTTCAGTATCAATTGCAACAATTTTTTTTAAATTTAATGTTGATGGAAAATCATTTTTGTATAATTTATACTTCATTGTAATACTATTAATATATTTTAGAGTAAATTTGAATGCAAAACTTTCTTACAAATAAAAAATTCTTAATTTTGGGTGGATCTGGATTTGTTGGCAAGTCGATTACAGAAATTCTTCTATCGTACGGTGCTAGAGTAGTAGTTTTAACAAGAAACTCAAATAAAATTAAACCATTAAAAGTTTCTGGATATCCTGGCCAATTAGAGATAATTTCAGGAAATATATTTGAAGACGGTTTGTTAGAGTTATTAATTAAAGACAAATTTGCAGTTATAAATTTATGTGGGGTATTATACGAAAAAAATAAAGATGAATTTAATACGATTCACAACTTTTTGCCTGATATGATAAGTAAATTATGTAAAAGACATAATATTAAAAAATTTATTCACATCTCAGCACTTGGAGTCTCAAAAGATTCATCTAGTAAATACTCTTTGACAAAAGCATTAGGTGAAGAAAAAATAAAGAAAAATTTTACGTCTTCTATTATATTAAGACCTTCTATAATTTATGGTAATGGTGACAATTTTTTTGGTTTGTTTTCTAAAATATCTAAATTTGCTCCAGTCATCCCAATTATTGGGCCTAATACAATGTTTCAGCCAGTTTACGTGAATGATGTAGCATTAGCAGTTATTGAAACACTTAAAATTAATAATAATAAAGCTAAAATTTTTAACATTTGTGGTCCAAAACAATATTCTTTTTATAAATTAATCAAAATTTTACTTTCCTTTCTTAAACGAAAAAGAATCTTGATTAAAATAAATCCAAAACTAATGATGTTTCCTGGGTTGGTTTTGCAGAATTTTCCAAATCCACCATTTACATATGATCAAATGAAACTTCTTTTAAGAGATAATGTATCAGATGGACTTTATCCAGAATTAGAAGATTTAAAAATTAAGCCAGTTTTGCTGGACACTAAGCTTAAAGAATTAATAAATTTCTACATTTAATTAAAATATACAAAGAGTAAAATAACTAAACCTAGAAAAACTCTATATATGACAAATATTTTCAGAGATATTGATTTTATATAATTCATAAATAATTTAATTGTAGTTAGAGCTACAATAAAAGTTAATATTATTCCAATTAAATACATCTCAATAAAAATAAATTCATCATTAATGTATAATTTAACCATTTCAAAGGTAGTTGCTGAAATAATTACAGGTATAGATAGAAATAAAGAAAATTTAGAACAATTATATCGGCTATATCCAAGAAATCTTCCTGCAGTTATTACTGCTCCTGAACGACTAACACCAGGAATAATTGCTAATGCCTGAAAAACGCCTATTAAAAAGGCATCTTTTAAATCAATTTCTTTTTTTGTTATTTTTTTAAAATCAGATAAACCTAATAAAACTCCAAATAAAAGAGTTGTCCATCCTATTAAAATAATTGCATTACCGAAATTTAGTTTTATTAAAGTTATGAATATACCAAAAAATATTATTGGGATAGTACCTATAAACATCAATTTTATAAACATTATGCTTAAGGATTTATTTTTATAATGAAAAAGATTTTTCATATAAAAAATTAAATCTTTTTTTAAATAATACAAAACAGCTAAAAGACATCCGAAATGTAAGCAGACATCAAAAGATCTTCCTTGATAAGGATTTTCATTAAAAAATGGAATTAATATCAAATGCGCACTAGATGATATAGGAAGAAACTCTGTGATTCCTTGAATTATTGATAATATTATTAAAAAAGTTAGGGACATAAACTTTATTTTTCCATTAAAATATGATATTAAAATAAAATCTTCTCAATGAAATTATTAATATAATAATTCTTGATATTAAAGTTTAAATTATTAATTGAATTATAGTTGTATGAAAAAAGAAATATTTAAAAAAATTGGTTTTCCCGAAAAAAAAGGTCTTTATGATCCATCTTTTGAAAAAGATGCCTGTGGCTTTGGATTTATTGCTGATATTAATAATGAACCAAAACATGAAATTGTTCATCAAGCCCTTGATATCGTCCACAAATTAGATCATCGTGGAGCAATTGGCGCCGATCCATTAGCGGGTGATGGAGCAGGAATTCTTATACAATTACCCGATAAATTTTTTAGATATTATTTTAAAAGTCAGAAAATTTCTTTACCTGAGTTAGGTGATTATGCTGTTGGAATGGTTTTTTTACCAAATGACCGAACAAGATCAAGTATTGCTCAAAAAGCTCTTGAACAAGCCATTTCAGATGAAGGTCAAATATTCATTGGTTGGAGGGATGTACCAACTGACGATACTGTGCTTGGTAAATCTGTTATAAATAATAAACCTATTATTAAACAATTTTTTATTCAAAGAAGCAATAAATGTAAAGATGAGAAACATTTTCAGAGAAAGCTGTACGTTATAAGAAAAACTGTTCATAAAAAAATTCATCAAAGTAATTTGTTAGAATGGGAAGATTTCTACATCGTATCACTCTCTACTAGAACAATTGTATTCAAGGGAATGGTATTAGCTCCAAATTTATCTAAATTTTATGTTGATTTTCAAGATACTAAATTTGAAACTGCAATAGCTTTGTTTCATCAAAGATTTTCAACAAACACTTTTCCATCTTGGCGTTTGGCTCAACCATTTAGATATTTATGTCATAATGGTGAAATTAATACAGTTAAAGGTAACATCAATTGGATGAACTCCAGAAAACACAGTATGAAATCTAAAACACTCGGTGATGATTTAGATAAGCTTTGGCCTATAATTGAAAATTCACCATCTGATTCTTCAACATTTGATAATGCTTTAGAATTATTAGTTATGGGAGGATACTCTCTACCACACGCAATGATGCTTATGATTCCTGAAGCTTGGAAAGATAATGATTCTATGGACGCTGAGAGAAAAGCTTTTTATGAGTATTATTCAGCACTTATTGAACCATGGGATGGTCCAGCCGCAATGGCATTTACCGATGGAAAACAAATTGCTGCGACCTTAGATAGAAACGGTTTAAGACCTGCGAGATATATAGTTACTGATGATAATTTGATTATTATGGCATCTGAGGTAGGTGTCCTGCCTGAAATCCCAGAAGGAAAGATTGAAAAAAAATGGAGATTACAACCAGGTAAGATGCTCTTGGTGGATCTAGAAAAAAATAAAATAATATCTGACGAAGACTTGAAAGATGATTTGAAAAGAAAACATCCATACCGAGGATGGTTAAAGTCTAATCAAATATTACTATCTGATGTTCCCAAAGAAATCGGACCAATGACACCAGATGAGAAATCACTTTTAAATCTGCAAAAAGCTTTTGGTTATACACAAGAGGATTTAAAATTTTTTCTTGAACCTATGATCAAATCTGGTGAAGATCCAATTGGGTCAATGGGTAGAGACATCCCATTAGCTGCATTATCTAACAATAGTAGGTTGTTATATGATTATTTTTTTCAAAATTTTGCCCAAGTAACTAATCCACCTATTGATCCCATAAGAGAAGAACTAGTAATGTCTTTGGTAAGTTTTATTGGTCCTAGACCTAATTTACTTGATCTGACATCTGGTGGTAAACAAAAAAGATTAGAAGTTGATCAACCTATATTAACAAACACAGATTTAGAGAGAATAAGAAGAATTGAAAATCATTTAACTGGATCATTTAAAACATTAACCTTAAGTATTTGCTATAAAAAAGATAAAAATACAGTTGATATGGATAGCATAATTTCTTCATTATGTAGCAAGGCTGAAAAAGCAGTTAGTGAAAATGACTATAATATTTTAATTCTGTCAGATAGAAAGGTTGATGAAGATCACATTGCCTTACCTGCATTATTAGCAACAGGAGCTGTTCATCATCACCTTATAAAAAAAGGTTTAAGAACTGACGTGGGTATTGTTGTTGAAACTGGCGAAGCTCGAAGGGTTCATGATATTTGTCTTCTTGCTGGATATGGAGCTGAAGCCATAAATCCATATCTTGCTTTTTACACTTTATCAAACATCATTTCAAAAAGTAAAATTAATGTATTAGAAGAAGAGGCGTCAAAAAAATATATTAAAGCTCTTAATAAAGGCATGCTTAAAGTTATGTCTAAGATGGGAATATCTACATTTCAATCTTATTGTGGCGCTCAAATTTTTGATGCAGTAGGACTTAGTTCAAACGTAGTAGAAAAATTTTTTACCGGTACTGCAACTCGAATTGAGGGTGTAAACCTTAAAGAAATTCAAAGTGAAACTGAAGAAAGACATTTGAATGCATTTAAAAATAATTTTGAATATGATAATGTTTTAAATATAGGTGGTGATCTTAGTTTTAGATTAAACGGTGAAAATCATGTATGGACACCTGAAACAATTGGTATGCTTCAACATGCAGTTAGAAGTGCCGATTATTCTATTTTTAAAAAATATTCTAAAAAAATCAATAATCAAACAGAAAATTTTAAAAGTCTTAGAGGTTTATTCAAGTTTAAAAATATAAACAAACCAATACACATAGATGAGGTTGAACCAACATCTGAAATTGTAAAGAGATTCGCAACTGGCGCTATGTCTTTAGGCTCTATTTCTACAGAAGCACATTCTACTCTTGCAATCGCTATGAATAGATTAGGTGGAAGATCGAATACTGGAGAAGGTGGTGAAGAACCGTCAAGATTTAAAGAACTACCAAATGGTGATTCAATGAAATCAAGAATTAAGCAGGTTGCATCTGGTAGATTCGGCGTGACAACTGAGTATTTGGTCAATGCCACGGATATTCAAATTAAAATGGCTCAAGGAGCTAAGCCTGGTGAAGGTGGTCAATTGCCTGGACATAAAGTTGATAAATTTATCGCTAAAGTTAGACATTCAACTCCTGGTGTTGGATTGATTTCGCCACCGCCTCATCATGATATTTATTCAATTGAAGATTTAGCCCAACTTATTTTTGATTTAAAAAATGTAAATCCTGAAGCCAGGATTTCTGTAAAGCTTGTCTCTGAGGTAGGTGTTGGCACTGTAGCGGCTGGAGTAAGTAAAGCACATGCTGATCATGTTACAATTTCAGGGCATGATGGTGGAACAGGTGCCAGTCCACTAACCTCAGTTCTAAATGCTGGAGGCCCTTGGGAAATAGGCTTATCAGAAACTCATCAAACTTTAGTAACAAATGGTTTAAGAGGAAGAATAGCTGTTCAAGTTGATGGTGGATTGAGAACAGGTAGAGATGTTGTGATTGGAGCAATTCTGGGTGCTGATGAATTTGGTTTTGCTACTGCGGCATTAATATCCGAGGGATGCATAATGATGAGGAAATGTCATCTGAATACCTGCCCAGTAGGGGTTGCAACACAAGATCCTGAATTAAGAAAAAATTTTACAGGTCAACCTGATCATGTTGTTAACTTTTTTGTATTTATAGCTGATGAAGTCAGAGAAATTATGGCAGACCTTGGAATTAAAAAATTTGATGACCTCATTGGACGTAGAAAATATTTAGATTTTGAAGTAGCAAAAAACCACTGGAAAGCCCATAATCTTGACTTATCTGATGTCATTTTTGAAATAGATAATAAAGAGAATGTAAGTATTTATAATAATGAGAAACAAGATCACAGCCTTGAGAAAGTTTTAGATCATACTCTCATTAGAGATTCCAAAGATGCTTTAGAAAATAAAGAAAGAGTTAATTTAAAATACAATATTTTCAATATAGATAGAACCGTTGGAGGAATGTTATCTGGACAAGTTGCTTTAAAATATGGTCATGAAGGGTTGCCAAAAAATACCATAAATATAGATTTTTCTGGTAATGCGGGTCAAAGTTTTGGCGCTTGGTTGGCCAAAGGAATAACATTGAATTTATCCGGTGATGCCAATGACTATGTTGGCAAGGGATTGTCAGGTGGGATTATATCAATCAAAAAAAATATAAATAGCAAATTAATTTCTGATCAAAATATTATTGCTGGAAACACTCTGCTTTATGGAGCTATTTCAGGTGAATGTTATATTAATGGCGTAGTTGGTGAAAGATTTGCTGTGAGAAATTCTGGAGCAACTGCCATTGTTGAAGGTTGTGGTGATCATGGTGCAGAGTACATGACAGGTGGTGTAGTTGTTATTTTAGGTCAAACTGGTAGAAATTTTGCAGCTGGAATGTCCGGAGGTATTGCATATATATATGACAAAGACGATGAATTTATAAAAAAATGCAATATGGCTATGGTAGAAGTAGATATTTTAAAAAGAGCAAATTTAAATGACGATTTTAATGAGGAATTAATTAATAAAAACTTGTTAGATTTTGATGAGATTAGATTAAAAAAAATAATACAAAATCATGTTAAGATGACAAGTAGCGTTAAAGGTGAGGATATTTTAAGTAATTGGGATAAGGAGGTTTCTAATTTTAAAAAAGTTATGCCAAGTGAATTTAAACGTGTTCTTAGAAGATATAAAAAAGAAAATATGAGTAAGGTTGCAGGAGAATAAAATGGGTAATCCAACAGGATTTTTAGAAATTGATAAAAAAGAGAGAAATTATGAAGATCCCAAAGTTAGACTTAAACATTTTAAGGAGTTTATTGTTCCTTTAACTAATGAAGAAGTTTCTAAACAGGGTTCTAGATGCATGGACTGTGGCATACCCTATTGTCATCAAGGGTGTCCAGTTAACAATCTTATACCTGATTGGAATGATTTAGTTTATAAGCATGAATGGAAAAAGGCATTAGAAACATTACATTCAACTAACAATTTTCCAGAATTTACAGGCAGAATTTGTCCTGCCCCATGCGAAGCTGCTTGCACTCTTAATTTGACAGATAATCCTGTATCAATAAAAACTATTGAATGTTCAATTGTAGACTATGGTTGGGACAAAGGTTGGATAAAACCCCAACTCCCAAAAAAACATACGGATAAAAAAGTAGCAATTATCGGTTCTGGACCAGCTGGATTAGCATGTGCACAGCAATTAGCAAGATTAGGACATGGCGTTGTAGTATATGAAAAAAATGAAAGAATTGGTGGTCTTCTTAGAATAGGGATCCCTGATTTTAAAATGGAAAAGACATTAATTGATAGAAGAATGGCACAAATGCAATCAGAAGGCGTTCAATTCAAAACAAACAGTGAAATAGGTAATAATATTTCTACTAATCAAATAATTGATAATTTTGATGCTGTTTCTGTATGTATTGGCAGTGAAGTTCCAAGAGATTTAGATGTTAATGGTCGAAATTTAAAGGGTATTCATTTTGCAATGGATTTTCTGTCACAACAAAATGATATGGTGTCTGGGAAAACAATTTCACAAGATAAACTCATTTCAGCTAAAGGAAAAAAAGTACTTGTTATTGGTGGAGGTGATACTGGTTCTGACTGTGTTGGCACTTCGAATAGACAAGGTGCAAAATCTGTTCATCAGTTAGAATTGTTACCTCAACCTCCAGTAAACGAAAATAAACAATTAACTTGGCCTAATTGGCCAATGAAATTAAGAACCTCTACTTCTCACCAAGAAGGTTGTGAAAGACAATGGTCGATTTTAACAAAATCATTTGAAGGTAATGAAAATGGTGAGGTCACAAAACTTATCTGTGTAGAAGTTGAATGGAAAAAAAGTGAAGATGGATCAATGAAAATGATAGAAGTAGAAGATTCTGAATTTGAAATTGAAGCTGATCTCGTTCTTCTCGCAATGGGATTTGTTCATCCAATACATAAAGGTTTAGTTAATAATTTAAGTTTAAAATTAGACCAGAGAGGTAATGTTGAAGCTGATGATATGAATTTTAAAACATCATCTGATAAAGTTTTTGTTGCAGGTGATTGTAGAAGAGGACAATCATTGGTAGTTTGGGCTATTAGTGAAGGACGTAAATGTGCAGAACGAATAGATAATTTTCTTAAAGAGAAATAAATTTTCTTTATAAATGAATAAATTATTTCATTATTTCTTATGTCCTTCATCAAGATTTGCAAGAATTATACTAATTGAAAAAAAAATAGATTTTGATTTATTAATTGAGAATTTTTCTGACCCAACTGAAGATTACTTATTGAAGAATCCAGCTGGTTTCTTTCCAGTTTTAAATACATCTTTTAATGAAAATATAGTTGGATCACTAGTTATTGTAGAGTATCTTCAAAATTTGATGCTCCCACCTACATTAATGATAAAAAAAAATGAAAATGAAATTAGAAGATTACTTTTTTGGTTTGAAACAAATTTTAAAAATGAAATTATAATTCCATTATTAAAAGAAAAAGTTTTTAAAAGATTTAAAAAAAATTCCGTTCCAAGTAGCCATGTTATTAGAGCTGCTAGATCAAATCTAAAATATCATATGCAATATTTTAATTATCTTATAAAAGAGCATGATTTTTTTGTTGATGACAATTTGAGTTATGTAGATTTATTTTATGGAGCTAGTTTAACTGTTTTAGACTATATAGATGAATTAAATTTTTTTGAATTTGAAAAATTAAAAAATTTATACTCAATTGTAAAATCAAGACCAAGTTTTAAAAAAATATTAGCTGATAGAATTATAGGTGTAAATCCGCATTCGGATTATCTTAAATTAGATTATTAAATTTTCGATATTTTATTTAGTAGAAGCTTGATTGTTTCTATTTCATCATTTTTGGACAATCTGTGTTCCCCATTTTTTTCAAGTATTAATTTAACATCATTTGATTTAGTGATTTTATTTAAAACTTTTTCACTTAATTTATATGGTACTTCAGCATCCATCATTCCATGATATAAATAAACGCTGCCTTCAAATTCGATTGGTGATTTTAATACAAGGTTATTTTCTCCGTCTTTTATGAATTGGTAACTAATCTCTAAATCTTCACTTAATGAAAACTTATTATTGATAATTACTTCTTCTTTTTTTTGATCAGACAAAGTGTTCCAAATAAGTTCTTTTGTAAAATCTGGCGCTACGGCAAGACCTATTAAAGAGTGAACATTTACTAATTTATTTTTTGCTAACGCTAACATGATCCATCCCCCCATAGATGAACCAACTAGTATTTGTGGACCATTGGTTAATTTAGTAATTATAGTTTTAGCATCTAGTATCCAGTCACTTATTACAAAATCGTTAAATTTTCCAGATGAAATTCCATGACCTGAATAATCAAATCTTAGAAAGGAGTGATTATTTTCAACAGCCCATTCTTCGAGTGCAACAGCTTTTTGACCGGTCATATCTGATTTTAAACCTGATAAGAATACTATTCCTAACTTCTCTCCATCAATTTTGTTGTATGCAATTGTTTGATTATAATTTGTTTTTAAAAATTTTGTCATGTATATAGATTGCATAGAATATGTTAAATAACAAAGTAATATTACAAATAGTTCCTGCCCTCAACAATGGTGGAGTTGAAAGAGGAGTTATTGAAACATCGAAATTTCTTGTTAAAAACAATAATAAATCTATTGTAATTTCCTCTGGTGGAGTTTATGAGCATTTAATCTCAAGACATGGAGGAATTTTATACATATTAGATGTTCATTTAAAGAATCCTTTAAAATGGAAAAAATTAAGAATTAAAGTAGAAGAAATAATTAAAAAAGAAAAAGTTGATTTGATTCATGTTTGCTCAAGAGTACCAGCATGGATTACATATCCCTTAGCAGAAAATTTAAAAATTCCGTTTGTTACATCTGTACATGGTAGATTAAGAAATCAGAATTTTTTAAAAAATTATTACAATAGTATTTTAATCAAAGGTGATGTGATAATTGCAATCTCAAAACACATCAAGGATAATATTGTAAATGTTTTTCCTAATGTAAAAGATAAAGTGTCTATTGTTTATAGAGGTGTTGATTTAGAAAATTTTAATCTCAATAATATTTCAAATACTAGAATAGTAAACCAAGCCAGATTATTAGGAGTTCGAGATGGTAGCCCTGTAATTTTAATGGCCTCAAGACCTAAAGCTTGGAAAGGGCATTTAATATTTATCAAAGCTTTATCAAAAGTCAAAACAGATTATCAATGTTTTCTGATAGGTGCATTAGATGGGGATGAAAAATTCAAAAGAGATATTTACAAACAAATATCCGAACTAAATCTTGGAAATAAAGTAAAATTAACAAAATCTACAAATGATATTCAATCAGCTTTTGTGTTAAGTGATGTTGTGGTAATGCCATCTATTGATCCAGAACCATTTGGTAGAATAATAATTGAGGCTCAAGCTTTAAAAAAAATTGCAATAGGCTTTGATCATGGAGGTGTATCTGAGAGTATTATTGATAATGAAACAGGCCTTTTAGCAAAACCTCTAGACGTAAATGATTTAGGAAAAAAAATTGAAACTGCATTACAATTCAATAAAACTCAACGTAAAATTATAAATAATAATGCAATTAAAATTTTAAAAGAAAAATTTAGTTTAGATAAAATGTGTACTGATACTTTAAATTTGTATAAAAATTGCATAGATAAGTATAATTAACTATGACAAATAATATCAATATTAAATTACCAAGTGGGGATATTAAATCATACCCTAATAAAATTACCCCTTCTGATATTGCTGCAGAGATATCAATATCTTTAAAAAAAAATGCTATTATATCTAAAGTTAATAACGAATTATGGGATTTAGATAGATCAATTGATTTTGATTGCGATTTGGAAATAATCACAAAAGGCAATAGAGATTTACTTGAGGTTTTAAGACATGATGCTGCTCACGTAATGGCTGAAGCAGTTTTAGAATTATATCCAGATACTCAAATAACTATTGGCCCCGCTATTGAGAATGGTTTTTATTATGATTTTTACAAAGAAGATAATTTCAATCCAAAAGATTTAGAATTAATTGAAAAAAGAATGCATGAAATTGTTGATCGAAATGAAGAAATTATTAGAGAAGTTTGGACACGAGAAGAGGCTATAAATTTTTTTAAAAAAAATAACGAAAAATTTAAATTAGAATTAATTAACGATATACCAGATGATCAAGAGATATCGTTTTACAAGCAAGGTAATTTTATTGATTTATGCAGAGGTCCACATTTTAAATCTACCAAAATGCTTGGGCATGCATTTAAATTAACTAAATTAGCTGGGGCATATTGGAGGGGTGACAGTAATAAACAGACACTTCAAAGAATTTATGGAACTGCTTTTTTTACCCAAAATGATTTAGATAACTATTTGCTAATGTTAGAAGAGGCTGAGAAAAGAGATCATCGTAAATTAGGAAAAAAACTTCAATTATTTCATATGCAGGAAGAGGCTGCTGGATCAGTGTTTTGGCATCCAAAAGGGTGGTCAATATATCTTGAAATTGAAGCATATATGAGAAGAAAACTTGCTGCTAATAATTATAACGAAGTCAAAACACCACAAGTTATTGATAGAACATTATGGGAAAAATCTGGTCATTGGGATAAATTTAAAGAAAATATGTTTATGGTTGAAGGTGAGGGTAATAAAGTTCTAGCTTTGAAACCTATGAATTGTCCTGGACATGTTCAAATTTTCAAACAAGGTGTTAAATCTTATAAAGACTTACCAATTAGAATGTCAGAATTTGGTTCATGTCATAGAAACGAACCCTCTGGAGCACTTCATGGAATTATGAGAGTAAGACAGTTTACTCAAGATGATGCACACATTTTTTGTACTGATGAACAAATAACAGATGAATCACTAATTTTTTGTGATTTATTGAGAGATATTTATAAAGATTTTGGTTTTGATCAATTAAAAGTAAAGTTTTCTGATAGGCCCAAAGTAAGAGCTGGTAGTGATAAAGTTTGGGACAAAGCAGAAAAGGCTCTTATAGAAGCTGTTAATAAAGCACAATTAGATTATGATTTAAATCCTGGTGAAGGGGCATTTTATGGTCCAAAATTGGAGTTCGTTCTAATTGATGCAATTGGAAGAGAGTGGCAATGTGGAACATTACAAATGGATTTTGTTTTACCTGAAAGACTTAGTGCAACTTACATTGATCAAAAAGGAGAGAAGAAAAATCCAGTAATGTTACACAGAGCTATTTTAGGTTCTATGGAACGATGGTTAGGTATATTAATAGAACAGTACTCTGGAAGATTTCCACTATGGTTAACACCTGTTCAGGTTTTTGTATGTACAATTACTGAAAAAGCAAACGAATACGCTTTAAGATTAATCAATGAGTTAGAAAATAATAATGTAAGATGTAATGTAGACCTTAGAAATGAAAAGATTGGATATAAAATTCGAGAACATTCAGAAAATGGTTGCCCAATAATTTTAATTGTTGGTGACAAAGAAAAAGTTAATAATACAGTTGCAATTCGAAGACTTGGGTCGAACAATCAAGATTTTAAATTATTTAAAGATTTTCTTGAAGAAATTAAGGTTGAAACTAAACCACCAGATTTAGTTTGAAAATTTTTTCAAAAAGTATATTTTATAACAACAATCATAGGAGAAATTAGTATAAACGATTCAAAATCTAGCTTTACAGCTAAAGATGGACCAAGAATTAATAATTCAATCTCAGCTCAAAAGGTCCGATGTATAGATTATCAAGGAAAACAATTAGGCATAATATCAATTCATGAAGCTCTTCAAGCAGCAAGTTCAATTGGTCTTGATTTAGTAGAAATACAACCAAATGTTTCACCACCCGTATGCAAAATATTAGATTACGGTAAATACAAATATGAATCCCAAAAAAGGAAAAATGAAGCTAGAAAAAAGCAAAAAACTATAGATGTTAAAGAAATAAAGTTGCGTCCTAATATAGACTCTCATGATTTTGATGTAAAAATTAAATCAGTTAAAAAATTTCTTGAAAACGGTGATAAAGTTAAAATCACTCTTAGATTTAGAGGTAGAGAAATGGTTCATCAAGAGCTTGGTAGCAATGTTCTTGATAGAGTAAAAGATGAGACTGATGCGTTTAGTAAAATCGAGGCATTACCAAAGTTAGAAGGCAGACAAATGGTAATGGTTTTAGCTCCAAAATAAAAATTTCTATATTTATTGTTGATTAGTTAATAACCATTGTATATAAGCAAATTGGAGAATAATTTATGTCTAAACTAAAAACTAAGAGTGGTGCAAAAAAGAGGTTTAAAGTTACATCTTCTGGTAAGATTAAATCTGGTGCTGCATTTTTAAGTCATAATCTTAGAAGAAGGTCTCAAAAAATGAAGAGGCAAGCTAGAGGTACAATGATACTTAGTGATTCTGACACAAAGATAGTTAAACAATTCTTACCATATTCTTAATGGAGTTATTCAATGTCAAGAGTTAAAAGAGGCGTTACTAAACACGCTAGACATCAAAAAGTTTTAAAGGCTGCAAAAGGTTATTACGGTGCTAGAAGAAAATTGTTTGGTGTAGCTCTTCAGGCTGTAGAAAAAGCTAGTGCTTATGCATATAGAGATAGAAGAGTTAATAAAAGAAATTTCAGATCTCTCTGGATTCAACGTATTAATGCGGGTGTTAGACAGTTTGATATGAAATATTCTACATTTATCAATGGTTTAAAGAAAAAAGGTATTGAACTTGATAGAAAAGTCCTTTCTGAATTAGCTGTAAATGAACCAGATGCATTCAAATTATTGATAGATAAAGTTAAAAACTAACTTCTTTATTTAATCATATTTTCGATGAGTGATGATATAAAAGATAAGATTGACTTAATTGCTGAAGAGTCTATTACGAAGATCAGCAAATCAAATAATTTAAATGAATTAGAAGATCTTAGAATTTTTTATTTAGGTAAAAAAGGTTTGGTAACATCTTTTTTAAAAACCATGAAGGATCTAGAACAATCTGAAAAGATTAACATTGGAAAAAAATTAAATTTACTGAAAAATAAATTAATCAATGATATTGAAGAAAAAAAATTTCATTTGAATGACGCATTAATTCAACAAAAACTTTTAGAAGAAAAAATAGACATAACTTTAGAAAATGATCATGAACAATATGGCACATTACATCCATTATCTAAAACTATTGATGAAATATCTGCTATTTTTGCAAACATGGGGTTTTATATAGAAGAGGGTCCTGACATTGAAACTGATTACTATAATTTTACAGCTTTAAATATTCCCCTAGAGCACCCTGCCAGACAAGAACATGACACATTTTATCTTCAACCAAATTCAAAAGGTACTAGAAAAGTATTAAGAACTCATACTAGCCCAGTACAAATTAGAACTTTAGAAAAAATTGACATTGATCAAGAAAAAGAAATTCGTGTCATTGTTCCGGGAAGAACATATAGATCTGATCATGATGCAACTCATTCTCCAATGTTTCACCAATGTGAAGGATTAGTAATAGGAGAAAATATAAATATGAGTCATTTGAAAGGAACTTTGATCGAATTTTTAAAAGTCTATTTTAATAGTAATAACCTTTCTGTAAGATTTAGGCCCAGTTTTTTTCCTTTTACTGAACCATCTGCTGAGGTTGATATAGGCTATAAAAAACTCTCAGATGGAACACTGGATATTGGTCATGGAGATAGTTGGCTTGAGGTATTAGGGTCAGGAATGGTACATCCAAAAGTTTTAGAAGGGGTAGGTATTGATCCGAGTAAATACCAAGGATTTGCTTTTGGAATGGGTTTGGAAAGGCTGACTATGTTAAAATATAACATACCAGACTTAAGGCCTTTTTATGATAGTGATTTAAGATGGTTAAAACATTATGGATTCCTTGGAATTAACGAGATAAATTTACATTCTGGATTAAATGGTGTGTTTTCATGAAATTCACTTTTTCTTGGTTAAAGGATCATTTGAACACATCAGCAAATGTACATGAAATAGTTGATTGTTTAAATAAAATTGGACTAGAAGTTAGTAATCTTAAAACCTACAAGACGGATATTAAAAATTTAAAAGTTGCAAAGATAATTGATGTTAAAAAACATCCAAATGCAGATAAATTAAATGTGTGTATTATTCAATTTGATGAAGAACAAACACAAGTTGTTTGTGGAGCGCCAAATGTAAAGTTAAATAAAAAATATGTTTTTGCACCATCTGGCACTTACATTGGGGGTATTGATTTGACCTTAAAAAAAGCAGTCATTAGAGATGTTGAATCTAATGGAATGCTTTGTTCAGAAAAAGAATTAGAGATTTCAGATGATCATAATGGCATTATTGAACTACCTGAAAGTATAAATTTAAATGAGATTGTTTCTAATTATTTAGGTATTGACGACCCGATAATTGAAATTGAAATAACTCCAAATAGAGGAGATTGTTTAGGCGTAAGAGGAATTGCAAGAGACTTATCAGCTTTTGGCATTGGGGAATTGAAACCTTTGAAATTGAATAATTTAAATGATGAATTTAATTCTTCAATAAATTGGCAAATTAAACTTCCTGATGATAAAAAATCTTTATGTCCGTCTATTTTTGGAAGATCTTTTAGAAACGTAAAAAATATAAAATCCCCTCAATGGATGGTTAATCGATTAGTTGCTGTAGGTTTAAGGCCAATCTCCTCTATAGTAGATATAACAAACTATGTAATGATGGATATAGGCCGTCCATTGCATGCTTATGATGTAAATAAAATTAATGGTAATACACTTAATGTTAGAATCTCAGAAAAAGGAGAGCAGTTTAACGCACTTAATGGAAAAACTTATGAATTAGATGATTCAATGTTAGTTATAAGTGATGAAAAAGGCGTTGATGATCTTGCAGGAATTATGGGTGGTTTGAGAACTGGTGTGGATGAAAATACAACTGATTTTTTTTTAGAAGCAGCAATATTTTGTCCAACTTCTATTGCTAAAACTGGACGATATTTAAATATTAATTCCGATGCCAGGTACAGATTTGAAAGAGGATTAGATTTCAATTCCCCTGAAGTTGGAGTTATCTATGCGTCTAAACTTATCAATGATATATGTGGAGGATCGTGTAGTAATATAGTTTCTATTGCTCAAAAAAAATCTAATAAAGACATCAAATTTAATTTTAAAATTATAAAAAAGCTTACGGGTGTTGATATTGATGAAAGTAAAGTTGAAGTTATTTTTACAAAGCTTGGATTTGAAGTTAAAAAAAATAATCAAAATTGGAATATATGTGTGCCTACATGGAGAAACGATATTGAAAGAAGTGAAGATTTAGTTGAAGAAATTATTAGAATTTTTGGTTATGAAAAAATACCAACAAATGTCTTGCCTACTAAAAGTTATATTACTAAACCAAGTTTAGGTCATAAACAAAGATTAAGTCTTTATTCCAGAAAATGTCTTTCAACAAGAGGTTTTAATGAAGTAATTACTTTTTCATTTTTAGATAAATTAAATGCTAAACAATTTGGAGGTGGAGGAGAAAATTTAAATTTAGTTAACCCTATTTCATCAGAATTATCAGATTTAAGACCTTCAATTATTCCAAATCTTATAAATGCATGTAATGAAAACATTAAAAGAGGTATCACTAATTTATCTTTGTTTGAAGTAGGCCCGATATTTAAAGGAGATAATTATGAAGATCAGTACAACGTTGTTACTGGAATAAGATGTGGTAATAAAATTAACAAAAATTGGAAAAATACTGAATTAAAATTTGATTTTTATGATGTAAAGTCTGATATTTTGGCTGTTCTAAATGTTCTTGAGTTCCCGGTGACACGGTTAAAAATATATAGTGAAGCACCTGATTACTTTCATCCTGGAAGAAGTGCTTTATTTAAATTAGGTAATATAACCATAGCTTCTTTTGGTCAGGTTAATCCTCTTTGTATTAACCAAAAAGATAAAAAAATAGAATTTTTTGCCTTTGAAATTTATTTAGATAAAATTCCATCTCCAAAGAGAAAGGTATTTGCAAAACCATTACTAAAGGTGAATCATTTACAATCAATATCAAGAGATTTTTCATTTTTAATCGATAATGAATTAAATATTGAGGATTTAATAAATGAAATTAAATTAGTTGATAAGATATTAATTCAAAAGATTTCAGTTTTTGATATTTACCAAGGAAATAATATTCCGAAAGATAAAAAATCTGTTTCATTATCTATAGTAATTCAGCCTGAAGATAAATCATTAACTGATAATGATTTAGAAAAATTAAGTTCTAAAATTATTGATCGTTTATTTAAAACATTTGGAGCTGAAATAAGATCTCATTAATAATTTTATATGGTTTTGGTGCCGCCAACTGGATTTGAACCAGTGACCTCGTCATTACCAATGACGCGCTCTACCGCTGGAGCTATGGCGGCTTATTTCGAGTTGATCTAGACATAACTCTAGAACTTAATTATTATATAGTAAAATATTATTAATGATGTCAAAAAAAACTATCAATAAAAAAGAAAAACTTTCTTCAGCATTGAAAGATAATATAAAACTCAGAAAGAAACAAATCAG
>CACMRF010000010.1 GCA_902615995.1 uncultured SAR116 cluster alpha proteobacterium
TGGATCTAAATTAATCATTTTTTTATAGCAAATTTCTGCTTCATCAAAGTTATCTTGATTTAAAAAAATATAACCTAAATTGTTATATCCTTCAGGATCATTAGGCAAAATTTCAATATATTTTTTGCATGCCTCTATTGCCCTGGAATAATTTTTTTTTATTGAATAAATGCCACCAAGGATTGCCCATACTATTGAATTATTTGGATCTTGTTTTATTACAGACAAGGCAACTTTCTCAGCATTTGCATACTTTTCATTTTTCAAGTATTCAACAACTTTATTAATTTTTTCTCTAGATAGACTCATTATTTAAATTTTAGACATATAGTTGTAAATATTCACATAAAAATATATAGGAGACATTAATAAAGTAATTTTAAACAGAAATTGTTTCAAATTTTTTGCTTAAGATGCTCTTCAATCAACTTATTTAATTATTAAAAATTTTTAGATAATTTGCAAATAATTTTAGTTTTACTAGAAGAACAAGATGAGCATAATCAGATAACTGATATTTTTAAAAAAATCATTATATTTGTATGTTGTGAGGTATTAGTAATTTCTTCTCTTCAAAAAATTTTTGATCTTACATAACCATCTTTTGTATAACGTTCAATATACTTCTTTTGTATTTGAGTGATGTTAAATAATGATGAAAATATTGATGGTAATTGATTTTGGTGCTCCATAATATTAATGTAAAACACATTACTATTTTTTGTAGGGATTTGAGGGGATTAAAAATGGCAAAAAAGGCACTTGTAACTGGAATTACTGGTCAAGATGGCTCTTATTTAGCTGAGTTTTTAATTGATAAAGGATATGAGGTTCATGGAATAAAGAGGAGAACTTCTTTATTTAATACTAATAGAATTGATCATCTTTTTAAAGATCCACATGAAAATGATCAAAATTTAATATTACATCATGGTGATATGACGGATTCATCAAGTCTCATAGCTGTAATGGCTAAAGTAAAACCTGATGAAATATATAATTTGGCTGCTCAGAGTCATGTTGCTGTGTCATTTGAAGAACCTGAATACACAGCTAATTCAGATGCTTTTGGTGTTTTAAGAATCTTAGAGGCAATTAGAATTTTAGGACTAGATAATCGTACGAAATTTTTTCAAAGTTCAACTTCAGAATTATATGGCCTAGTTCAAGAAAATCCACAAAATGAAACAACACCATTTTATCCAAGGAGTCCATATGGAGTTGCAAAAATGTATGGACATTGGATAACTAAAAATTATCGTGAAGCTTATAATATTTTTGCATCAAATGGTATTTTATTTAATCACGAGTCACCTAGACGAGGTGAAACTTTTGTTACTAGAAAAATCACTCGTGCTTTTGCTAATATCTTGGCAGGTTCAAAACTCCCTTTGTACCTTGGAAACTTATCAGCAAAACGTGATTGGGGACATGCTAGAGATTATGTTGAAGCACAATGGCTTATTCTTCAGCATACTAACCCTGATGATTTTGTTATAGCAACAGGTATTCAATATTCAGTTAAAGATTTTGTAAATTCAGTGGCAAAATATATTGGTATGACGATAAAATGGACAGGAAGAGGAGTAGATGAAATTGGCTTGGTTAAAAATGTATCTGGTAGATCAGAAAACCTAGAGAAGTGGATTGGTAAACCAATAGTAAAAGTTGATAAAAGGTATTTTAGACCTGCTGAAGTAGAAACATTATTAGGAGATGCATCAAAAGCTAAAAAAATACTTGGATGGAACCCCAAAATTTCATTTGATCAACTTGTGTCTGAAATGATTAACAGTGATATAAATGATTTGAAGTAATCTAAGTGTAAGTAATACCCAATGCCAATAAACTTTCGACAAAAAAACATTCTAATAACTGGTGGATCAGGTATGGTGGGAAGAAATTTTATTGAAAATAAACTTTCCAAAAATTATCACCTGATAGCTCCAACAAAAAAAGAACTAAATTTATTAGACTTTGAAAAAGTTAACTCTTTCATATTCAGAAATAAAGTTGATTTCATTCTTCATACTGCAGGAAGAGTAGGGGGGATTCAAGCAAATATAAGAGAACCTTTCCTTTTTTTACAAGAAAACGCGGAAATGGGGAAAAATATTGTTTTAGCAGCAAAAAAACAAAAAATTAAACATTTAATTAATTTAAGTAGTTCATGTATATATCCAAAAAATATTGGAACACCCCTTAAAGAAAATTTTGTTTTAACAGGTCCTCTTGAACCAACAAATGAAGGTTATGCAATTGCTAAAATTTTTGTACAAAAATTATGTAATTATATTAATAAAGAAAATATTGGCTTAAAATATAAAACCATCATACCTTGCAATCTTTATGGAAAATATGATGATTTTAGTCTTAACTCAGGACATCTTCTCCCCAATATTATTAACAAAATTCATAACGCCAAACTTAAAAATGAAAATGTTGTTATGATTTGGGGTGACGGTTCTGTTAGACGAGAATTTATGTACGTTAATGATTTAATTGATTGTTTATATTATTCTATTGAGAATTTTTTAAAAATGCCAGAAGTAATGAACGTTGGTATTGGGAAAGATTATTCAATTCTAGATTACTATAAAATTGTTTCAAAAAGTTTTGGTTGGGAAGGTTCATTCGATTTTGATATATCAAAGCCAGTAGGTCAAAAACAAAAATTAGTATCTATAGAAAGGGTTAAGAAATTTGGATGGAAAAGTAAATTCTCATTAAAATTAGGTATTGATGAAACAATTAAGTATTATTTAAAGAAAAATAAAAATGTCATATAAGTTTCCATTATCTTGCGACAGTTGGGATCATGAAGAATTAAAAGCAATCTCACAAGTTGTTAAAGACAGATTTTTTACAATGAGTACAAAGGTTAAAAAATTTGAGGAAGAGTTTTCTGACTATATTGGAAGTAAATATTCCATCATGGTGAATTCAGGTTCATCAGCAAATCTTTTAATGGTGGCCAGTCTTTTTTATACAAGTGATAATAAAAAAAGACTAAAAAGAGGTGATGAAGTCATTGTTCCAGCAGTTTCTTGGAGCACAACATATTACCCTTTATACCAATATGGTTTAAAAATAAAATTTGTAGATATTGATATTGAAACACTTAATTATGATTTAAAAAAATTAAAATTAGCTGTTTCAAATAGAACAAAAGTTATTTTGGCTGTAAATCTATTAGGTAATCCAAATAATTTCACAGAAATAAAAAAAATAATTGGAAATAAAGATATATTACTTATTGAAGATAATTGTGAATCACTAGGTGCAGAATTTGGAAATAAAAAAACTGGAACTATTGGATTATTAGGAACATTTAGCTTTTTCTTTTCTCACCATATATCTACCATGGAAGGTGGTATGATTATTACAGATGATCAAGAGTTATACCATATTCTTTTATCTTTAAGAGCCCATGGATGGACTAGAAATCTACCAGCAGAAAATTTGGTTTCAAATAAATTAAAAAATGACTTTGAAGAATCCTTTAGATTTGTACTTCCAGGATATAACGTAAGACCTATTGAAATGTCTGGAGCAATTGGCAGTATACAATTAAAAAAACTTCCAAAATTTATTAGCCAAAGAAGAAGAAACGCTGATTTATTTTTAAATAAAATGAAAGAATATGATCATTTAATTGTTCAAAAGGAAATAGGAAAAAGCAGTTGGTTTGGCTTCAGTTTAATAATAAAACCTGGTTCTAATAAAAATAGAAAAGATCTATTAAAATTACTAAATTCTATAGGATTTGAATGCCGACCAATTGTAGCAGGAAATTTTACTAATAGTGAAGTTGTAAAATATTTTGACAGTGAAATTTCTGATAATTTACCTAATGCAAATTGGATAGATAAAAATGGATTATTTATTGGCAATCATCAAAACGATATGACGGAGGCAATAGAATCCTTAAATCTTAATGATTAAGAAATTATTTAAAAAATTAGTTTTATCTTCAATAAAATATTTAGATATAGTAACAACGTTTTTCCTTTGATCAATATATAACCTAATAAAATAATTTATATTTTCATCTAAATACAATTAAAAACTGGATAAACTAAAATCAATATTCTCATCTTTATTAAGATTATATCTATTAAAAACCAATTCATTTTCTGAGGGATAGATAGAAGATATATTCTTTTAGATCTTTTAATAATTCTCTTTTTTCTATTAAACCCCTCAATTTTATGGTGATCGTACCAGGACTCGAACCTGGAATTGAGGATTAGGAATCCTCTGTTATATCCTGTTTAACTATACGACCATCAAAAATTAAGATAATTTTAATTTAAAATTTTGTAAATAATTTGAAGCGATTTCTTATAATTCATCAATATAAGATAATTTGACATATGATACTATTTTAAAAGATTTAAGAGCCAAAATAATATTAATAATAATCAATGATTTAATTTACTAATAAATTTACTTTTTATTTTACAATACAATTAATCATTGTAATACAATAACTTATCACCTAGCAAAAATATTTAGGCATATCGAGCTTTTTTCTGATGAGTTGTCTCCCGCTTTTCAAATATTTTATAAACGTATTATAGACTAAGTAAATGAAAAGTTGTTTAATGAGATATGCAAAGGGTTATTTATGAATGATTTAGGATTAAAAGGTAAAGTTGCAATTGTCACAGGTGCAGGTGGAGGAATAGGCAGAGAAATAGCGTTAGCCCTAGCCAATGAGGGAGTAAAGATCATAGCAAATGACATAGGTGTTTCTCTGAGTGGAGAAGGAGGTTCAATTCAACCTGCAGAAGAAACTTGTGGATTGATAACACAAAAAGGAGGAGAAGCTATGCCAGACACTAATAGTGTTACTACATGGTCATCAGCATCAAAAATTATTGAGAATGCTCTAGATAATTTTAAACAAATAGATATTATTGTTAATAATGCAGGTATTTTAAGGGATGTAATTTTTCATAAAATGGATCCAAAAGATTGGACAGATGTTATTGATGTACATTTAAATGGTAGTTTTTATATTAGCAGAGCAGCAGCACCATTTTTTAGAGAACAAAATTCAGGTTCATATATTCATATGACAAGTACTTCAGGTTTAATAGGTAACTTTGGACAGGCTAATTATTCTGCAGCAAAATTAGGGATTGCTGGATTATCAAAATCAATATCTTTAGATATGAAGCGTTTTAATGTAAGATCAAACTGTATTGCACCATTTGCTTGGAGTAGAATGACGAATTCTATACCATCAACAACCGAACAAGAAAAAGCTAGGGTCGAACGTCTAAAAAAAATGACTCCCGAAACAAATGCTCCACTTGCAGTATACCTTTCTTCTGAGGATTCAAAAGACATTACAGGACAGATTTTCAGCTCAAGGTTAAATGAATTATTTATTTATAGCCAAAATAGACCGGTAAAAAGTGTTCATAATAGTGAAGGATGGAATCCACAAAAAATAATGGAAATAGCTATGCCAGCATTTAAGCCTTACTTAACTCCTTTAGAAAGAAGTGGTGATGTTTTCAGTTGGGATCCCTTATAAATTAAAAACTGATTTTAACTCAGATATATTATTTAGATAAAAATCTGCTCCCAAAGATTTACAATCCTTATTTGTATAACCACCATCAACTATTACAGAAATAATTCCTGCATTTTTTGCAGCTAAAATATCTACCTTTGTATCTCCAACCATTATAAATTCATTTTCATGACTGTCATATTGATTGCATATAAAGTCTATCATTTGTCTTTGAGGTTTAAGTGGAACATTTTCTTTTGCACCAACAATAAAATCAAAATTATCAAACAAATTCATTAGTTTTAAAATTTTCTCTGCAACATGTTGTCTTTTATTTGTACATATATTTATACGGATATTTTTATCTAATAAATATTCAAGAATATCTTCAACACCTGGCATTAAAGTAGTCAGGTAATACGGGTTTTCAGAATATTCTTTTCTATACATTAAAAAAAAGTCATCTATCAAATTAAGATTGGCTCCTGAGAATTTAAGAACATTCTCAGATAATTTCAACATGCCTTCGCCAACAAACTCTTGAAGTTTTTCCTCTGTTATAGATTTTAATTTAAATTGTTCTAATGTTTTATTCATAGCAATACACATATCTGGTATTGAATGAATTAAAGTTCCATCTAAATCAAAAATGATTATTTTGTTTGAGGTCTTCTTTGACATAAGTTATCTCAAAGAAGCTATTCTTTCCTTATAAATATTTTTATTCTCTCCAGAAAATATAAAAGATCCAGAAACAAGAATATTTGCACCTGCATTTTTAACAAGAGTTGCCGTTTTATCATCTATACCCCCGTCAACTTCAATATCAATATTAAAGTTTTGTACTAATTCTTTTATTTTTTTAATTTTTTGAATTGATGAGTTTATAAACTTTTGTCCTCCAAATCCTGGATTTACAGACATAACTAAAATTAAATCAATCTTATCTAAGACATACTCTAACCCTGAAATATCAGTCCCAGGATTGATCGAAACACCTGCTTTACATCCTATATTTTTTATAGATGATAAAGTTTTATCTAAATGTCCACAAACTTCTTTATGAACAGTAATTATATCTGAGCCAGCATTTTTATACTGCTCTATATACTCATCAGGGTTTGATATCATTAAATGGGTATCAAAACATTTTTTGGTTTTATTTCTAATACTAGAAATAATAGACGGACCAAAAGTTAAATTTGGAACAAAATGTCCATCCATTACATCTAAATGAAACCAATCAGCGCCAGCTTCATCAATATCATAAACTTCTTGACCAAGATTACTAAAATCAGCAGATAAAATTGATGGTGCAATAATTATGTTTTTTGAGGACATAAACTATATATATTTTCCTATTTCTAATGCAGTGTCACACATTCTATTTGAAAAACCCCATTCATTGTCATACCAACTCAAAATTCTTACAAATTTCTTGTTCATAACTTTTGTTTGATCAGAATGAAATATTGAAGAGGATGGATTATGATTAAAATCACTTGAAACAAGTTTTTTATCATTAAAACTTAAAATATTTTTTAATTCATTTTCAGAAGCAATTTTTATTGCCTCATTAATTTCTTCAATCGAAGTTTCTTTCTTTGAATTAAACTTAAAATCAACAACTGAAACATTTTGTGTAGGAACTCTAATTGCAACACCATCAAGTTTACCATTTAGTTCAGGTAAAACTAACCCAACAGCTTTAGCCGCGCCTGTTGATGTAGGTATCATATTAGCAGCTGCAGCCCTTGCTCTATAAAGATCACTATGCATTGTATCTAATGTTGGTTGGTCTCCAGTATAAGAATGTATTGTGGTCATAAAACCATTTTCTATACCTATAGATTTATTTAATACGTATGCTAAAGGGGCAAGACAATTAGTCGTACAGGAAGCATTTGATAAAATTTGATGTTCACTTGAAATTTTTTTATGATTCACGCCATACACGACAGTAAAATCGACTCCACTCGCAGGAGCAGATATAAGAACTTTTTTTGCACCTGCAGTTATATGTTGTTGAGCTTTTTCTTTACTAGTAAAAATTCCCGTACATTCTAAAACAACATCTACGTCTAATTCTTTCCAAGGTAAATTTTCTGGATTTCTTTCTGAAGTAACTTTAATTGGTCCTGTTCCAACATCTAGATCACTATCATTAATTATAACATCCTTATTAAGAATGCCATGAACAGAATCATATTTTAATAAATGTGCATTTGTTTCTATAGGGCCTAAATCGTTAATGCCGACTACTTTAATATTGTCATTTTTATTTTCAATGATAGACCTTAGTATATTTCTACCAATTCTTCCAAATCCATTAATTGCTACTTTGACTGACATTATTTTCCTTCCGTAAGTTAACTTATAGGTTTGATACCTGGCAATACTTTACCTTCTAACCATTCTAGAAATGCTCCACCTGCAGTGGATACATAACTAAAATCATTCAATACTTTTGCATTGTTCAATGCAGAAACTGTATCACCTCCACCTGCAACACTCAAAATCTTTTTTTGTTTTGTAAGACTTGAAACATAGGAAGCGACTTTATTGGTACCTTTATCGAATGGGCAAGTTTCAAAAGCACCTAATGGTCCGTTCCATAAAATAGTTTTACAGTTATTAATATTTTTATTAAAAAGCTCTATCGATTTTGGGCCAATGTCTAGTGCCATCATATCATGTGGCATTGAGTCAAAATTAGTAGTTGTATATTCAGCATTTTTTTTTAAATTTTTAGATACAATAAAATCAGTTGGCAAAATTAAATTACAATTATTATTTTGTGACTTTTCTATAATCTCTTTAGCTAGATCCATACAATTTTTCTCAAATAAACTTGTACCGACATTAAGACCTTTTGCAGAAACAAAAGTATTAGCCATAGCTCCACCAATAATAATAATATCCATTTTTTTGAGTAAAAAATTTATTACATCTATTTTAGTTGAAACTTTTGACCCTCCAATTATTGCAGCTACTGGTTTATTGGGATTATTTAAAACACCCTCTAAAGCTTTAATCTCTTTTTCTAAGTGAGTTCCCATAAATGAAGGTAAAAAATTTGTCACACCAACCGTGCTAGAATGCTTTCTGTGGGAACATGAAAAAGCATCATTAACAAAATAATCAATCCCCAGAGTTAAATCTCCCGAAAAGTCTTTATTATTAGTTTCTTCCCCTTTATGAAATCGTAAATTTTCTAAAAGTAAAATTTGACCCTCTTTAAGATTATTTTTTAATTCTTCCGCTTGTGGCCCAATGCAAGTTGGTGAAAAATCAATAGGAGAATTTAATGCTTTTGACAAAGGTTCTATTAATGGTTTTAGACTATACTTTTTATTATATTCACCATTAGGTCTTCCAAAGTGACTACAAAGTACTACCTTGCCACGTTTTTTAATAATTTCTTGAATAGTTGGTAAAACAGATTGAAGCCTTGTTTCATCTTGAACAACACCATTTACTATAGGCAAATTCAAATCAACCCTAACAAGAATCAATTTATTTGTTAAATCTAATTTAAATAGTTCTTTCGAAAAAGGCATAAACTTATGTATTAATTTTATTTAAAATTTTTTCTCTAATCTTATCTGAACTTAATCCAAAATGTTTAAATAAATGATTTGCAGGTGCTGATGCTCCAAATGTTTTCATTCCGATAAAAATACCATTTGATCCTATATATTTATGCCATCCTAATTCTGAACCTGCTTCTACACCAACTTTTAATTTTTCTCCAAGAACATTTAATTTATATTCTTCTGATTGTTTTTCAAATATCTCCCAACATGGTAAAGACACCACTGATGCCTTAATATTATCATTTAGTAATAGATAAGAAGTTTCTAATGCAATCTCAACCTCAGAACCTGTGGCAATTATTGTTAAATCTCTGTCATTTCCAAAATCTTTAACGAGATATCCCCCTTTACTTGTAAGATTATCATTCCCTTTTTCGTCTCTAAATGTTTTTAAGCCCTGTCTAGATAAAGCCAATATAGACGGTCCATTATATTTAAGTGAAAGTTCCCATGCTTCTGCTGTTTCAACTGCATCAGCAGGACGAAATACATTAAGGTTAGGAGTAGCTCTCAGCATTGCTAAATGTTCTACCGGTTGATGAGTTGGACCATCTTCACCCAGACCAATTGAGTCATGAGTTAGCACATAAATAACTTTAGTTTTCATCAGAGCGGACAACCTAATTGAACTTCTCATATAATCACTAAAAACCAAAAAAGTTCCTCCATATGTTACAAAACCTTTATGAAGTGCTATTCCATTCATAACAGCTCCCATCATATGTTCTCTAATTCCATAATGAATATAATTAGCTTTAAATTTTTTTGGTTTTACAGAATTCATATCTGGAGTCTTTGTCAAATTTGATCCTGTTAAATCCGCTGATCCACCAGCAATATTATCTACATTAGATGACAAAATTTTTAGAAATTCTAAACTTGCCTGTCTTGTAGCTAATTTAGGTTTTTCTAATTTCAGTTTTTGAATATGAGATTTTAAATTTTTTTCAAAGACTTGTGGCAAATAGTTTGAATTATTTTTAATAAATTTATTTTTTTTAGGACTTTTATTGAGTCTATCTTCCCATTCCTTTCTAATTTTTGATCCTCTATCAACTGAATCTCTCCAATCATTAAGTATATCTTTTGGAACTTCAAATGGGTTACTTTTCCAATTTAATTCTTTTTTTACTTTTTCAACTTCATCAACCCCAAGTGGTGCTCCATGTGTTTTTTCAGTACCTGCAAGATTTGGTGAACCAAAACCAATTATAGTTTTGCAAGCAATAAATGATGGTTTATTTGTTTTTTTTGCATTTTCAATCGCCTTTGATATTTGATCAAAGTCGTGTCCATCAACTGATTGAGTATGCCAACCTGATGCTTTAAATCTAGCAATTTGATTACTTGAATTTGACAAATTAGTATTGCCATCAATTGATATTGAATTATCATCCCAAAGAACAATTAACTTTGTTAACTTTAGATGTCCGGCAAATTCTATTGATTCATGACTTATACCCTCTTGAAGACATCCATCGCCAACAATGACATAAGTGAAATGATCAACAAGATTTTTTCCAAACTTAGCATTAGACATCCTCTCCGCCAAAGCCATACCAACAGCAGTTCCTAATCCTTGACCTAGAGGGCCTGTTGTAGTTTCAACTCCTAAAGTGTCACCATACTCAGGGTGACCAGGTGTGTTAGAATTTAACTGGCGAAACTTTTTTAAACTTTCAACATTCATATCAGCATAGCCTAAAAGGTAATTTAGAGCGTATATGAGCATTGAACCATGACCAGCTGACAAAACAAATCGGTCTCTATCAGGCCAATCAGGTTTTTTTACATCGATATTCAAACATTTGGAGAATAAAATTGTTGCCACATCAGCAATACCCATGGGCATACCAGGATGACCTGAGTTTGCTTTTTGAACCCCTTCAGCTGCAAGTACTCTTATTGCATTAGACATTCTTTTTAATGTTTTTATATTTAATTCTGATGTTTTAGACATAATTTCTCTCGACGATTTTAATTTAGACTTAATGAGTATTTAAAAAAATTTCAACCTCTTCTTTAGAACCAAAAATAAAAGGTACACGTTGATGTATTTCATTTACTTTTACATTTAAAATATCGATTGAACCATTTGTAGCTTTTCCTCCAGCCTGACTTATCAAAAAAGAAATGGGATTAGCTTCATAAGTTAACCTTAGTCTTCCACTTTTATTTTTTTCTCTTGTATCTTCTGGATAAAGAAAAATTCCACCTCTCTCAAAGATTCTACTTGCATCTGCAACCAATGATCCAACCCACCTCATATTAAAATTTTTTTTTCTTATTCCATCAGTTCCATCTTCACAATTTTTTATGTAATTTTTTACCTTGTTATTCCAATATCTCCTGTAAGAAGAATTAATAGAAAATTCAGATGTTGATTTTGGAATGATTATATTTAGATTTAATATATTAAATTGGTTCTTTGTATGATCATAATAAAAAGAATGTACTCCTTTACCAAGTGACAAAATAAGAGTTGTCTGAGGCCCATAGACAAAAAAACCTGCACATAATTGAAATTTGCCATTTTGTTTTAAAGAATTCTCAATTGAAGCATTGTAAAAAGGAAGAATTGAAAAAATGGTTCCTATTGATATGTTATTACCAATATTTGATGATCCGTCTAGTGGATCACAAAATATCAAATACTTTCCATTTTTATCTATAGTTGTCATTCCATCTTGTTCTTCAGAACAATAGGCAAAAACAGAGCTATTATTTAAAGACTCAAAAACACATTCATCAGCAAAAATATCCAAAGGTTTTTGTTTGTCACCATCGGCATTTTGAGAAGTTTCTTTCTCACTTTCCAATTTATTATTGTTTCTTATTGAGTTTGATATTTTAATCGCTGCATTTGATAAATCTAATATAACCTTATTTAAAGAATCTATTGAATAGTTCTTTTCAAGAAAGGTTTTTAAATCCATTTTAATTGCAACTTTCGTATATTTTGTTTTATAGTTTTAATAACATTTTTTTTGTATAAAAAAAGATTTAATTTAAAGCATTTACGTTGAAATATATAAATAAAATTCAATTACCAGAAAATATTTCATCAATTAAAGATGTAAGTGAATATTATGATCATAACATTAATGATTTGATAACCTATCTTTTTAAAAACACAAAATTCAATAAACAAGTTATTATAAATTTTTTTAGAGCATATTTTAAAAATATTATAAATAAAAAAATACAAGATGACTACATAAACTTAATTGAAAAGTTTTCTAATTCTATACTTCCAATAATTTTAAATTCTAAATATCCTAGACAAGGCACCTTTCAACTTTTGAGATTTATAGATGCTATACAACCCAATTTTAATTTTATTGAAATGGTGATTTTAAATTCTTTTTCTCACAAAAAAATGTCAGACATTCTTACCTTCTCAGGACATGCTACAAATCTTTTGTCTAAAGATATCAATTTACTAGAAATTTTAGATCCTTATTACAGAATAAAATTGACCAAAAATATAAATATATATCAAAAAGAGTTTAACAAAATAAGTGTAAATGAAGATGAAGAGACAATTTTAAATAAATTAAGGAGAACTCATAGAAAACTTAAATTTCAAATTATTGTATCAATTATTACTGATGAATTAAAAGTAGAAGATGCTGCGTATGAATTTTATTTATTAGCTCATTGCACTCTACAAAAAGTTCAAAAAGTTGCTGTTAATTTAATATCAAAAGAGAAAGATTTTGAATTTAATGTTATAAATGATTTTGGAATTTTAGCATATGGAAGATTTGCTCAAAATTTAATGACATCTAATTCTGATTTAGATCTAGTGTTTATTTTCCCAGATAAAAACCAAAATTTTCAAAATCAAAAAACTTATCATTTAATTTTATCTCTAATTTCCCAAAAAATGATTTCGATTTTAAGTTCAAAAACATCTGAAAATTTAATTTATGAGATAGATACCAAACTTGGGCCAAAAGTACGTATTAGTTCAAACGCTTGTACATTATCTGAATTTAAATCTTTTCATAAAAATGAGACTTTTTCATGGGAAAAAATGGCATTAATGAAGAGTGATTTGGTTTTTAAAGGTAATAATTTTCAGATTGAACTAGACAAAGTTATTCAAAAATTTAAATCACAAACAATAAATAATAAAAATTTGATTCACGAGATTAATGAAATGAGGAGAATAAATGTAAAACCTGAAAAAATAAAAAATAATGAAAAACGAAGTAGTTTAAATATTTCTGAAAATGTAGAAAACAAAATTCACTGGTACGAAACTAAATATGCTCTTGGTGGTCAAAGGGATATTGAATTTTTAGAGTTTTTTTATAGCAATCCAAAATACAATAAAATAATAGAAAATATAGAAGAAAAAAAATATTTTATTAAAAAAGCAAAAATGTTTTATTTTATAATTGACCAATATGTAAATCTTACATTTTCAAATCAAAAACCAAGCAAATTAACAAATCAAATTATAGAAAAGCTTCAGAAAAATCTAAATATTAGAGATTTAGGTTCTCTTAAATTGAGTCTTAAAAATACAAAAAATGAGATTAATAAATACTTAACACATATACTTGAGAACAAAATTTTTGATTAATTAATAGTCGTATACCTAATTTTAAACGTTTTTTTGCATATAATTTAATCATTAATAATTTTGACTTTATCAAATAAATTTCATATCTAAAAAAATTATTCTTGTACCTTATAATTACAAAAATACTTTAAGGAGTTTTTATGAAAAGAATTTTTATTTTAGGCTTTTTATCAACTTGCATGTTTGTTTCTTCTTTAGCAAACGCAGCTGTTGATGCTGAAGTCGCTTATATTTTTAACTCATTTTCTTTCTTGGTTCATGGGTTCCTAGTTATGTTAATGGCAGCTGGCTTTTGTATGTTAGAAACTGGTTTGGTAAGAGCCAAAAATGCAGTTGTACAGTGTGCTAAAAACATTGGATTGTATTCCATCGCTGGTATTATGTTTGCTGTTGTTGGTTATAATCTTATGTATATGGATGTATCAGGTTGGATTGGTTCATTTGCAATCTGGGGGCCTTCTGACAAATTAGAACCACTTGAAGGAGATTATTCATCAGGATCTGATTGGTGGTTTCAAATGGTTTTTTGTGCTACTGCAGCGTCGATTGTAAGTGGTGCAGTTGCGGAAAGAGTAAAATTGTCTAGCTTTTTAATATTTGTTGTACTTTTGTGTGGCTTTATATACCCAATTCAAGGATCATGGTCTTGGGGTGGCGGATACTTAAGCGAGGCTGGATTTTTAGACTTTGCAGGTTCATCAATAGTACATGGTGTAGGCGGTTGGGCTGCGCTAACTGGTGCAATTATCCTAGGTGCTAGAAAAGGTAAATATTCCTCAGACGGTAGTGTTAATCCAATGCCAGGATCAAACCTACCATTAGCAACACTAGGTACTTTTATATTATGGTTTGGTTGGTTTGGATTTAATGGTGGTTCTCAACTTGCGATGGGTTCTGCTGCTGATGTATCTGCTATATCAAACATCTACATTAATACAAATCTTGCAGCAGCAGGTGGAGTGGTAGTTGCAATAATCTTAACTATGTTATTTTATAAGAAAACTGATTTAACAATGGCATTGAATGGTGCTCTTGGTGGATTAGTTGCTATCACAGCTGAGCCTTTAGCTCCGTCACCAATGCTTGCTATATTTATAGGAGCTGTTGGTGGATTGATAGTTGTATTATCAATACCAATGTTAGACAAATTTAAAGTTGATGATGTTGTCGGTGCAATTCCTGTTCACTTATTCGCAGGTATTTGGGGAACAATAGCAGTCATTTTCTCAAATTCAGACGCAAGTATTGGAGCTCAACTGTACGGTATATTTGCTATAGGAGCATTTACAGTAATAGCATCTTCAATTGTGTGGTATGCAATAAAACTAATTATTGGTATCAGAGTATCAGAAGAACAAGAACTAGAAGGCGTCGATGTAAGTGAAGTTGGTATGGAAGCATACCCTGATTTTAAAAAATAATAATCAAGTTACCTCCCCATAAAAAGGCAGTCTATCAAGACTGCCTTTTTTTATTTTCTTATCATCTATAATCCAAGTGAATGATAGCTGTCCATTACTCTTTTGACGGACACCATCATAGCAGATGTTCTTAAATCATTAGCATTAGGATTTTTATTCCAAACCTCACTTATAACCTCATAAGTGTTTCTCATTGTATCCTCCAGCCCTGATCTTACTAAATCAATTTCTGCTGAACCCTGCATTACTAAATCTTTGTATTCATCTGGAAATTTGGAGCCAGTCATTTTTTCTAGTGCTTCAATCATTAATGTAGTTTGGTTTTCCTGGGCACGTCGTTGAAGTCTTCCTAAACGAATTCTGCTTAAGTTTTTAATCCATTCGAAATAACTAACTGTAACCCCTCCTGCATTAGCATAAAGATCTGGGATTATAACAACTCCTTTTTTACTCAAAATTTCATCAGCTTCACTTGACACAGGACCATTTGCTGCCTCAATTATTAATGGCGTTTTAATTTTATCAGCATTTTCTTTATTAATTACAAGTTCCATCGCGGCGGGGATTAAAATATCAGCATCTTCTTCCAATATTTCAGAACCTTTATCGATATATCCGTTGAAACCTTTAACACTTCCATTTTCAAGAATGTACTTTTTTAATTTTTCTATATTTATTCCTTTTTGATCTATAATAGAACCATCTCTTTCAATAACATGAGTTATAAAGCAATTATCTTCAGTCGACAAAAATAAAGCTGCATGATAACCAACATTCCCTAGTCCTTGAACTATAACTCTTTTCCCTTTCAAGCCCGATGTTAAACCTGTTTTCTTTACATCGACTGGATTATCAAAAAAAGCCTGTAAAGCGTATTGAACCCCTCGTCCTGTGGCTTCTGTTCTTCCTCCTATTCCACCTTTATTAACTGGTTTACCAGTTACACATGCCCAAGCGTTTAACTCAGTTGGATGTAACTTTTTAAACTCATCAGCCATCCAAGCCATTTCTCTTTCGCCAGTGCCCACATCAGGCGCAGGAACATTTTGGGAAGGGTGAATTAAATCTCTTTTAGATAATTCATTAGTAAAACGTCTTGTAATTTTTTCCAACTCTTCTTCAGTCCATTCTCTTATATTTATAATTAGACCTCCTTTTGATCCCCCAAAAGGAACTTCAACTAAAGAACACTTGTAAGTCATCAATGCAGCTAAAGCATCAACTTCATCTTGATTAACAGCCAAATCATATCTTATACCTCCTTTGACAGGCTCAATATGATCAGAATGTACAGATCTATAACCAGTAAATGTATGAATAGTACCTCGTAATCTAACACCAAATCTAACAACGTAAGTTGAATTAACAGTCATCACTTGTTTAGCTAATTCATCTGTATAAACTTCTTTACCTTCACTTTTTTGAAGACAAGTTACGGCTTTTTTGTAATTTTCTTCTATTGATTTTAAAAACTCTTGACCTGCCATTTAATTCCTCCCAATAAATGATAGAGTACTATAAATGTATTTATTTAAATCTGTAAATTGATTTTTCTTAAAATTAAGTCTTTAATATGTAAAAAGGAAAATATATGTTTCAAAATTTAAAAAATATCTTTGAAAAAGTTAAACAGGAAAATTATTCAAAGGTGGAGATTATTGAAGAAGAAATCCACGCTGTTTTATCTCTTTTAATCGAAGCATGCAAAGTTGACGGAATAGTCTCTGATAATGAAATAGAAAAAATTACAGACCTACTAATTAATAAATTTCATTTAGAACCTAGCAAAGCAAAAAATGCAGTTAATTTTGTTTTAGAAAAAGCAAATGAAAAAGTTGAAATCTTTTCAGATATAAAAGTCGTACTTGATACAATGGACCATGAAGAGAGAATAAAAGTCATTGAAATGCTATGGGGCGTAGTATTAGCTGATGGAAAGTTAGATGATTATGAATCAAACCTCATGAGAAAAATATCAAGCTTACTTCATGTATCAAGCTTCGAAACAGCTGAAGCTAAAAAACGCGCTCTGAATTAAGATTATGTATGATAAAACTCTTAACTTTGGATTTAACCAAGATCTTAATCAATTAAAAGAGACTATATATAAATTCGCTCAAAATGAAATTGCTCCATTGGCAAAAAATGTTGATGAAAACAATGAATTTCCAAATTTTTTGTGGGAAAAATTTGGAGAATTAGGGTTACTAGGTATCACAGCTGATGAAAATTATGGAGGTGCAGGGTTAAACTATTTGTCACATTGCATTGTTATGGAGGAAATTAGTAGAGCTAGCGCTTCAGTAGGATTATCTTATGGAGCATTTTCAAATTTATGTGTGAATCAAATTAATAGAAACGGAAACCATGAACAAAAAAATAAATATTTACCAGAGTTATGTTCTGGAAAAAAAATAGGTGCTTTAGCAATGAGTGAGCCAAACTCTGGATCTGACGTTGTTTCTATGTCATTACATGCTGAAAAACAAGGTAATAAAACATATCTATTGAATGGTACAAAAATGTGGATAACAAATGGTCCAGATGCTGATGTTCTAATAATATACGCTAAAACAGATCCTTCTGCCGGTTCAAAAGGAATAACTGCATTTATAGTTGAAAAGAATATGGTAGGATTTTCTGTAGGAAAAAAAATTGATAAACTTGGAATGCGTGGTTCAAACACATCTGAATTAATATTTGATAATTGCGAAGTACCTGAAGACAATATTTTAGGAAATCCTGGAGATGGTGCATCAATATTAATGAGTGGTTTAGACTTTGAAAGAGTTGTATTGGCTGCAGGTCCTTTGGGAATTATGGCATCAGCATTGGATATTGTTATCCCTTATACACAAGAAAGAAAACAGTTTGGAAAATCAATTGGTCAATTTCAATTGATCCAAGGTAAGATTGCAGATATGTATACTACACTAAATGCTTGCAGGTCGTATGTTTATGCAGTTGCATCTGCTTGTGATAGAGGTGAAACAACTAGGAAGGATGCTGCAGGTTGTATATTGTATGCTGCGGAAAAAGCAACAACTGTTACTTTAGATGCTATTCAAATTTTAGGTGGTAATGGCTATACAAAAGATTATCCAGTTGAACGATTATTAAGAGATGCAAAATTATATGAAATTGGTGCAGGAACTTCTGAGATAAGAAGAATGCTAATTGGAAGAGAAATATCAGAAGGAAACTAATATGAGCGTCTTAAAATCGAATTTATCAGTAACTAGTGATATTTTTGCAAAAAATAAAGATGAAATGCTATCGAAGATTGATGAAATCAAAAAGGTGAAAGATTTTGCTTTTAAAGGTGGTGTAAAAAAATTTAATAAAAAAACTTCGAAAGAAAAAAAATTGCTCCCTAGAATGCGAATTACTCAGTTACTTGACAAAGACTCTACTTTTTTAGAAATAGGCGCATTAGCTGGACATGACCTTTACAACAACGAGTGTCCTGGAGGTGGTATAATTACAGGCATTGGAAAAGTTCATGATTTGAGTGTAATGATAATTTGTAATGATTATACAGTAAAGGGGGGTACATATTACCCTATTACTGTAAAAAAGCATTTAAGAGCTCAAGAAATTGCAATGCAAAATAACTTACCTTGTATATATCTGGTTGATTCAGGAGGAGCAAATCTTCCAAATCAAGACGAAGTCTTTCCAGATAGAGATCATTTTGGTAGAATTTTTTATAATCAATCAAAGATGTCTTCTAAAAACATAATGCAAGTGGCAGTTGTTATGGGAAGTTGTACCGCTGGTGGAGCTTATGTCCCCGCTATGTCTGATGAAACTATTATTGTAAAAAACCAGGGGACTATTTTTTTAGCAGGACCACCTCTAGTAAAAGCAGCAATTGGAGAAAAGATCTCTGCTGAGGTTTTAGGAGGTGGTAAAGTTCATACAGAAATTTCAGGTGTTGCTGACTATCTTGCAGATGATGATTATCATGCTTTAGAATTAACTCGACAATGCATTAAAAATGCAAATATAACTCAAAAAAAATGTGATCAAAAAATAAAGCCACCACTATATGACAATGAAGAACTGATTGGAATTGTCCCAAGTGATCTAAAAAAACCATTTGATATAAGTGAAATTATAATGAGGATAATTGATGATTCTAATTTCGATGAATTTAAACCAAATTATGGAAAAACTCTTCTAACCGGTTTTGCAAAAATAAACCAAATCAGTTGCGGAATAATAGCCAACAATGGAGTTTTATTTTCTGAGAGTGCACAAAAAGGAACTCATTTTATTCAACTTTGCACTAAGAGAAAAATACCCATTATATTTTTTCAAAATATTACAGGTTTTATGGTTGGCAAACAAGCCGAGCATACTGGAATTGCTAAGAACGGAGCTAAATTAATTAATGCTGTTTCAAATTCAAAATCTCCTAAAATAACTGTCATCGTAGGTGGTAGTTTTGGAGCTGGTAATTATGGTATGTGTGGAAGAGCGTTTCAGCCTAATTTTTTATGGATTTGGCCAAGTTCAAAAACATCAGTAATGGGCGGAGAACAAGCAGCTAATGTTTTGCTACAACTTAAAAAAATAAATGTTAAAAAAAAAAACGAAGACTGGAATGAAAAGATAGAAAAAGCGTTTTTTTCAAAATTGGTTAAACAATTTGATTATCAATCAAATCCACTTTATTCATCTTCAAGATTGTGGGATGATGGGATAATAGACCCAAGAGATACAAGACATATCCTTTCAGAGTGTCTGCAAATAAGTTTGAACTCAAAAATTAAAAAAACAAAATTTGGTCTTTTTAGAATGTAAAATTTTTATGAATTTCAAGAAGCTTATAGTTACAAAAATTAATAATATTGCAACTGAAATTAGGTTAAACGACCCAGATATGCATAATGCACTTACGCTCGATATTATAAATGAACTCAGCCTTTGCATTGATGAGTTATCAAGAGACACATCATCTGTTATTTTAATTTCAGCAAACGGAAAAAGTTTTTGTGCTGGAGGTGATTTATCATGGATGAAAAAACAATTATCTGCACCAAGAGAAAATAGAATTATAGAAGCATCTAAACTTGCTGACTTACTTCTAAAACTCTACAATTGTCCTAAAACTATTATTGGTAATATAGAAGGTAATGCCTTTGGTGGTGGTATTGGAATTATGTCAATATGTGATTTTGTTTTTTCAGTAAAAGACATTAAGATGGCATTAACAGAAGCAAAACTTGGCCTTATACCAGCAACAATAAGTCCATATGTAATCAAAAAAATTGGAGAAAAAAACGCAATCCATTTATTTACATCTGCAAAAATTTTTAGACCTAAAGATGGAGTTAAGTTTGGCTTGATTGATTTTATATATGAAGAAAATGAAATTAATTCTAAAATATTTGAATTTATAGATAATTTTAAAAATTCAGCACCTAATTCAATATTAGAATCAAAAAAATTAGTAAGAGATTTATCTTATTCTATAGATCAAAATATTGTAAATCTAACCATAAACAGATTAGCAGATATTTGGGATACTAAAGAAGCTAAAGAAGGTATAAACGCTTTTTTTAGAAAGAAAAAACCTAATTGGATTAAGGAGTGATAATGACTAAGATACCAAAACAGTTGGCAAAAAATAAAATTACAAGTTTAAATCTTAAAAATAAGAAAAAAAATAAAGATGATTTAAATGCTGAAAATTATTTAAAAATTGTTAAGGAAAAAATAGGATTTGTCCCAAATGTTTTAACTGCATTTTCTAATTTTCCAAAACAGTTTGAAGGTTTTACCAAATTGTATAATTCCATTATGCTAGGAGATTCTGGTTTAACAAAGTTAGAAAGAGAAATGATAGCAGTTACTGTTTCATCTTTAAATCACTGCTATTACTGTATAGTTGCACATGGGTCAGCTGTAAGAGAATTATCTGGAGATCCTCAATTAGGAGAAAGATTAATTTCAAACTTGGAAGCAACAAATTTAACAAAAAAACACCAAGTAATGCTTAGATATGTCAAAGAACTTACAAAAAACCCTTCTGACGTGAATAAAAAATCAAGGGATGAATTGAGTATAAATGGTTTCTCTGACAGAGATATTTGGGACATAAGTTTAATTACTGGTTTTTTTAACATGACTAATAGACTAGCTATTGCTACTGAAATGGAACCAAATGACCTTTATCACTCATCTCATAGATAATTTTCATGATATTTGAACTAACAGAAACGCAAAAAAATATTGTTCAAGCGGCTAAAAAAATTTCATCAAAATTTGATGATAATTACTGGCTAGATTTAGATGTAAAGTCTGAATTCCCTTCAGAATTCTATAATGAAGTTGCCAAAAGTGGTTGGTTGGGCATGTGTATGCCTGAAGAATATGGAGGAGCTAATTTAGGCATTCAAGAGGCCGCTCTTTTTATGCAAAATATAACTAGAAATGGTGGTGGAATGTCTGCTGCATCATCCATACATATTAATATTTTTGGACCACACCCTATTGTTGTTTATGGGACTAAAACACAAAAAAAGAATTGGTTGCCTAACTTAATTTCTGGAAATGACAAAACTTGTTTTGGAGTTACAGAACCTGATGCTGGGTTAGATACAGGAAAAATAAAAACTACTGCAAGTAAAATCCAAGGTGGGTATTTAATAAACGGACAAAAAATTTGGACCTCAACAGCAAAAATTGCAAATAAAATTCTACTTTTAGCAAGAACATCTGAATTGGGAAAGACAAAAAATAATATTGATGGATTGACTTTATTTTATACAGATTTTGACAGAACAAAAATTGAAGTAAGAGAAATAAAAAAAATGGGAAGAGGTTCAGTTGATAGTAATCAAATATTTTTTGATAATTTAGAAATATCTGAAGAAGATAGAATTGGAGAAGAAGGTAAAGGGTTTAGATATATTTTAGATAGCTTAAATCCTGAAAGAATTTTAATTGCAGCAGAAGCTCTAGGAATTGGAAAAGATGCTTTAGAAAAAGCTATAAAATATGCTAATGAAAGAATTGTATTTGATAGACCCATTGGTAAAAATCAAAGTATTCAACATCCCTTAGCTGAATTATGGATAGAGCTTGAAGCTGCTGAATTATTAATATCGAAAGCTGCTTACCAATATGATAAAGGACAAAATTCTGGAGGACTTGCAAATGCTGCTAAATATTACGCTGCAGAGGTAGCATTTAAAACAGCAACACAAGCTGTTATAACTTTAGGAGGGATGGGATATGCAAAAGAGTATCATGTTGAAAGATTGTTAAGAGAGTCCTTGATCCCAAAGTTAGCACCTGTTAGTTCACAAATGATATTAAATTACATATCAGAAAAAATACTTCATTTACCAAGATCATACTAATCAAAACATAGGAAATAAAATGAAACATGCTTTGGAAAATTTTAAAATAATAGATCTAACTAGAGTTCTTGGAGGGCCTTACGCAACTCAAATTCTTGCTGATCATGGAGCTGATGTTATAAAAGTAGAAGCTCACATCGGTGACGAGGTAAGAGGATGGGGTCCACCATTTTCAAATGGAATGGCATCATATTTTATAAATGTAAATAGAAACAAAAGATCAATTGCAATTGATTTACTATCAAATAAAGGAAAAGAAATATTAGTTAAACTTCTAGAAAATGCAGATGTTCTTATTGAAAATTTTAAAACAGGGACAATGGAGAAATGGGGTTTAGGATATGAAGAAGTTTTAAAAGGAAAATTTCCAAAACTTATTCATTGTAGAATATCTGGTTTTGGCCAAGAGGGTCCACTAGGTGGAGCACCTGGTTACGATGCTATTGTTCAAGCAATGACTGGAATGATGTCCATAAACGGAACACCAGAAAGTGGTAGTGTAAGAATGGGAGCACCCTTCGTTGACATGGGCACTGGTTTATATTCTGCAATTGGTATATTAATGGCTTTACAAGAAAGAAACATCTCCAACAAAGGCCAGTATCTTGACATGACATTATATGACTCTTCTCTAGCTTTAATGCATCCTCACAATGCGAATTTTTTCTTAAGTAAAAAACCTGGAAAAGCAACAGGAAACTCTCATCCTAACATATCTCCATATGACAAGTTCGATACTGCTACCAATGAAATTTTTATGGGAATAGGAAATGATGCTGGATTTGCAAGACTCTGTAAAGCACTCAATTTGGACGACTTAATATATGATGCTAGATTTAAAACTAATGCAGATAGAGTTAAAAATAGATTAGAATTAACTGATTATTTACAAAATGCACTTAAGGATGTTGATGGAAACTCTTTTTCAGAAAAACTTTTAAATGCAGGTGTTCCAGCTGGTCCAGTCAGGAATATGGAAGAAGCTATTAATCATCCTCAGACAAAAGAAAGACATATGGTTCTTAATAAAGATGATTATCAAGGTATAGCTTCTCCAATAAAGTTTAGCAGATCAAAATCAGTTGGTGTTAAAAATATACCACCTCAAATTGGTGAACATACAAATGAAATTTTATTAGAGTTAAATTATACAAAAGATGAAATAGAAAATTTAGTTAGTTCTAATGTAGTAAAATTAACATCATCAAGTGATTAATTTTTTAAAATAATACTCTCTTATCTTGTCATAATTGCTCATAATTCTTTTTCTTAATTTCTCCTGTTCTGTAAAAATTATAAATGATTCAATTCCTTGAAATAAAAACAGATCAATGCCAGTAATTATTTTTGCTCCGCTTTTCTCCGAGTTTTTTAAAAAAGTTGTCATAGCAGGCGTATAAACTACGTCAAAAGACCATTGATTACTATTTAATTTCAACCCATCAAATGGGTTTCCAGGAGTGTTAATATGACCTTGCTCAGAGCAATTTAAAAATCCATCAAATTCATTTTGATTTTCTATCAACTCACCTAAATTTATTGGATATATCTGTTCGTGTTGTTTTTTTAAATCCTCTATTAATTTTTCTAATTTAATATGATCTTTTTCAATTATATAAAGTTCTTTAACTCCTAATTTTATTAAAGCAAAACAAACTGATTTGCCAACTCCACCACCTCCTAAAATAACTAATTTTGAAGGTTCTTTATTAAAATTAAATTTATAAGTGTTCAGAAATCCCGAGTAATCCGTATTATATGAAGTCATACTTTCATTGATTAAAATAAGATTGGTTGATTTTACTAACTTTGTTTCTTCGCTTAATTTAATTGAATGCTCTAATGCTAGTTCCTTAAAAGGGTAGGTAACATTAATCCCAGAAATATTCTTTTCTTTTATTTGGCTTAAAAAATTTTTGAAATTAAAATTTGTTTTTAAAACTTGATCAAAAAGTTTGTAATTAACTTCAAACCCAAATTCATTTCCTAATTTTGTAAAAAGATTAGGCATTTCAGATTTTGATATATTGTTTCCTAATAAACCTAATTTAATCATAAGTAATAATTATTACATGACAGGTATTTTCTGTTCTTTTTTAATTGCCATTACAGATGAAAATGAAGAGACACAGTACGGAACACAAAAGGTAATTATTATTTTGATCCAGTTGTTGCCAGTCATCTCACCCTTAATGATATAATCTCCATGATTTATTCCTGCTAGAATAACACCAACAATTAAAGCAATTTTAAAAGCCCTAAATGCAACGTCTTTTCTTACAAATAATTCTATCATAATGTCCTCATTTTTTGTAACCTTACTATAGATCATAATATTTAAAAATAAAGTGTAAGGTATTCGTATGTTAGTAAAAATATTTGTTAGAACATTTTCAAGTAATGAAGACTGTGAACTTTTTGAGTCTATGCTAGAAACAAAATGGCCATCTCTACTGCAAACTGTTAAAGGTGTAAGATTTAGATCATTGAAAAACCCAAATACACCTAATGTAAGTGTAGTTATTTGGGAATTTCCAAACAAAGAAATTATGAAAAATATTGAAAAAATTATTCAAGAAAATATTCAAAAGTATGTAAAAACCCTAACACCCAAAACTATTGAATTCACTGGAGTTGTTACACAAGATCTTGGGGACTTGTCATTTAATTAAAATATTTAAACAGATAAATATTTCTTAACAATCTGATTAGTTAATAAAGAAGGTTTTCCATTCCAAGCATTTTCTCCTCTATCAAGAATATATAACTTATCTGCAATTTGTTTTATTTTATTCAAGTATTTATCTACTAAAATTATTGAAACATCCTTTTTTTTAATTTCAGAGATAATTGTCCATATCTCATCTCTTATATTTGGTGACAAACCCTCGGTTGCTTCATCTAAAATTAATATCTTTGGATTGGTCATAAGAGTTCTTGCAATTGCTAACATTTGCTGTTCACCACCAGATAAAGAATTTGACATTTGAGTTAAACGTTCAGATAAACGCGGAAAAATTTTTTTAATTTTAATCAGATCCCAATAACCTTTTCTAAAAGCAACAATCAAGTTTTCTTCAACAGTAAGATTTGAGAAAATCCTTCTGCCTTCAGGCACTAAACCGATACCTAATTTAGATATTTCATAACTTGGTAAATTTGAAATTAAATTATTTTTAAAAAATATTTTTCCTGAAACTTTTTCGATTATCCCACATACTGAATGTAAAGTAGTAGTTTTTCCCATTCCATTTCTACCCAGTAAGGCAACAATTTCTCCTTCTTTAATTTCAATATCCACTTCATTTAGTACGCGGGTATTACCATACCAAGCACTTAATTTGTCAATCTTAAGAAGTGTGCTCAATTTTCGTCCCCAAGATAAACTTCCTGAACTTTGGCATTTGACTTTATTTCTTTTTCATTTCCAGAAGCAATTAAACTTCCATAATCTAAAACTGATATCCTATCAGCTAATGCAAATACTGATTCCATATCATGTTCTATTAGTAATATCGGAACTTTAACTTTTAATCTTTTAAACAAATCAATCATTAATTGTGATGATGTTTTATCTAATCCAGCCATTGGCTCATCAAAAAGTAACAACTTTGGTTTCATTGATAGCGCCAAGCTTATCTCAAGTTTTCTTTTATCACCATGACTTAAAGTACTTACTAAATCATTAGCCTTATTTGTTAAATCAACAATTTTAAGTAAATCAAATGCTTCATCACTATAATCTTTATTTGTATAGATATTATTAAATGGATTTAAATAACCTCCATCTCTACCCATTAGGGATAATCTTAAATTATCAATGACTTTAAATGAGTTTATAACAGAAGAAATTTGAAAACTTCTAGCGATACCCATTCTTGACCTATGTTCAGCTGAATAATTGGAAATATCAATTTCTTCAAGATAAATTTTACCACTATCTTGTTTTAAAAATCCTGAAATTTGTTTAACTAATGTTGACTTACCAGAACCATTTGGACCTATTAGGGCATGAATTTCATTTTTAAATAAATTTAAATTTAAGTTATCATTAGCTTTTATAGCTCCAAATGATTTGCTAAGTTTATCAATTTTAAGAACTGGTTTTTTCATCATATTTATCTTTAATTAAAAAGCTCATCAAACCTGCCTTTGCATAAAGCACTTCTAAAAGAATTATAAAACCCAGCCAAAATTGCCAATTTTCTGTAATACCACCAAGAAATTGTTCTAAAATAATGTAAAAAAAAGCACCCAAAATTGGCCCATAAAGTCTAAACATTCCACCTAAAATTACTAAAATCATAATTTCTCCAGACATTTGCCAACTTAAAATTGTTGGACTTATAAATCTATTAAGATCGGCGTATAAAGAACCAGCAAGACCTGTTATTGCTCCAGATATTATAAATGAAATTAATTTAACTTTTTTAGGGTTTATTCCAACTGATCTAACTCTATCCTCATTTTCTTTGCAAGCTTTTAATGAAATTCCTAATGGAGAATTTAAAATAAATTTAACAAGTATTATTATTATAATTAACCATACATAACAAATATAAAAAAAAGTGATAGGATCCATTGTGTTAAGAAAAGGAATTTGATTTCTAAGTGAAAGTGACAATCCATCTTCTCCACCATAAGTAGGCCAGCTTATTGAAAAATAATATAACATTTGAGCAAATGCTAATGTTATCATTATGAAATAAACACCTGTTGTTCTTAATGAAAAATAACCAATAAAAAGTGCTAATATAGATGAAAAAATTAAAGTAAAAATCCAGATAAATAATAATTGATTTGTTCCTTCAAACTCAAAAACTAATATTTGGATAGGTTCGTAATTATTAAAATGAAAAGCTAAAATTCCTGTAACATATCCACCTAAGCCAAAAAAAGCAGCGTGACCAAAGGAGACCATTCCTCCATATCCCAATATTAAATTAAGACCAATACCTGCAATAGCTAGAATAACAATCTTTGAAAATAATGTTGTTATATAAATATCATTTAAAAGCATTGAAAATAACGGTACTAAAAATAAAAATATTAGAATTAAAAAATTTAATTTCTTTTCAGACATCATGCTGATCTCTCACCAAACAAACCTGATGGCTTAAAAATTAAAACAATCGCCATAAGTATATATATTGACATTGAGGCTATCGATGAACCAATTAAATTTGCATCAGCATTATCAAAAAATAATTTAAATAACTCAGGAAGTAAGAAACGTCCTAACGTATCTGTAACTCCTACTAACAAAGCCCCAACAAAAGCTCCTTTAATTGAGCCAATTCCACCAATGATAATTACTACAAATGCTAATATTAGAACTGGTTCACCCATACCGACCTCAACAGATTGTATCGCACCGATCAATGCTCCAGATAAACCAGCTAACGCAGCTCCTAATGCAAAAACAATTGTATAAAGAGTTTTAATATTTACTCCCAAAACAGAAATCATTTCCCTATCGTTTTGTCCTGCTTTTATTCTTATTCCTAGTAAAGTTTTAGAAGTTAAAATGTATAAGAAGAATGCTATTAAAATTCCAGTTGCAATTATTAAAAGTCTATATTTCGAATAAATAATTTCTAAAGGAAGAGAAACACTAGCATTGAGTTCTGAAGGTATGTTCAGATAAAGTGGATACGCTCCGAAAATCCATCTAATACCTTCAGAAAAAATTAAAATTAGAGCAAAGGTTGCTAGCACTTGATCTAAGTGATCTTTTTTATATAACTTTCTAATAACTAAAATTTCAGTTATTACACCTGCAAACATAGCAACAATAAAACTACTCATTAATCCAATAAAAAAAGAACCTGTAATTTCAGCAAGAAGAGCTGCTCCAAAAGCGCCAATCATGTAAAAGGAACCATGCGCAAGATTAATCAATCCCATGACACCAAAAACTAAAGTCAAACCAGCAGACATAAGGAACAACATTGTGCCAAATTGTAAGCCGTTTAATAGCTGTTCAATTAATAATTGAAATTCCATGTGATGAAAATAAGTGAGTCAATAAAACTCACTTATTTATTTTCTTATTTCAAAGGACAATCTTTAACGTAAGCATTTGATCTATTTTTAAGCCCGGTTGAAATAATTTTATTCGTTAAAATTTTTCCCTCCTTGATCACTTCTCTCACATAGATGTCTTGAATAGGATGTTGATTAGTATCAAATTTAAATGACCCACGGGTACTTTCAAAATTAGCATTTTTCAATGCACTTCTGAATTTATCTTGGTCTTTAACGTCTGCTACATTTAGAGCAGAAATTAACAATTTCCCAGTATCATATCCCTGAGATGCATATAAAGATGGTAATCGTCCATACTCTTTTTGAAAATCTTGAACGAATTTCTTGTTAGCTTTATTGTCAAGATCTTTTGACCATTGAGAGGTGTTTTTAACACCTAGAGCAGCATCACCAACAGCTTTTAAAATACCTTGGTCAAATGAAAAGGCTGGTCCAATGACTGGAAGATTTATACCTGATTGAGATAATTGTTTCATAAATGAAATACCCATACCCCCAGGTAAAAAGAAGAAGATACTATCAGCTTTAGATGACCTTATTTGAGCAATTTCTGCTGCATAGTCTTTTTGACCAAGTTTGGTATATAATTCTTTTTCAATTTTGCCTTTAAAAAATCTTTTATATCCTGTTAACGCATCCTTACCTGCTGGATAGTTAGGCGCAAGTATAAATGAGTTTTTATACCCAGCAGCATTTCCATATCCACCAGCTGCTTCATGCAAATTATCATTTTGCCAAGCAACGTTAAAATAATTTTTATGACAACCTTTACCTGCTAATTTAGAAGGCCCTGCATTCGGAGACAAATAGAATTTTCCTTGTTTAACTGCAGCAGGCACCACTGCCATTGCTAAATTTGACCATATAATTCCAGTAAGAACATCTACTTTATCTGATTGTATCATTTTATCTGCAATTTGAACCGCAATGTCCGGTTTTCTTTGATCGTCCTTTACAATAACCTCAAAATGTTTATCGCCTTTAACAGCTAATAAAAAACCATCTCTGACGTCAATTCCAAGACCTGAACCTCCTCCAGATAAAGTGGTAATCATACCAACTTTTATTTTTTTATGTCCACCAGCAAAAACAGAGTTTATAAATAAACCGAGTATTGCAATTATACTTATAATATATTTCATCATTATTTTTCCTCTTAAAACTTTTTATAACTTAACTAAAAATCACTTTAAAATCAAAAAATTAGTTATCCTGGTTAAAAATCTATATCCATACCATTTATAGAATAAGTTTTGCCATTAAAACCTTTATCCATTTTTTCAATATCAGTCATTTTTTGCGAATCAACTCTTTTAAATGGATTTTTTTTCATTTGTTCTAAACGTTTTTTATTTTGAAACTTTCCAAAGAGTTTATATTTTATTTTGTTAAGCATTATTCTTACTTACAATACAATGTTCTAATTTATTAAATCTATAATAAGCAAATTTCTTATAGATTATAGACAATAAACTTTTAATTATTGGCAGAGACGCAATAAAAGCTAAAAATTTCCAGTAAGTTAGATTTTTCCAAATTAAAATAAAGGCATCAACTCCGATATATTTTTTATTTTTAGAATCAAATGCATGCAGATACAAAAGTGCGTCTGATTGTTTAATATTAAATTCTTTTAAATCTTTAGGGTTATTAGCAATATCTAACCATTTAAACTTTTTATTATTGGCAATTTTTTTATAATAACTTATCTCTTTATTACATAATCCACACTTACCATCATAAAGAACTTTTATCATATTATTAAACCAACTTTGAAACATTTACTGCCATATTAGATCCTGACCCAACAATTTTTTTCCAAAAGTTAGTAATTTTACTTTCATCTTTTTCTAATACCTTTGATCTTGCATCTTGCTGGTGTTCTATTTCTTCATCACAGCATTTCTTTAAAACCATTGCTAACTTATAGTTTAGATTATTATTTAATAAATATTCAATTTGTTCATTGTAATGCTTCTCAACAAAAGTTTCGACTGCATCTACGGTAATGCAAAAAAATTTATAACCAAACATTGCTGACAAAAATCCTAAAACAAAACCCATAATTCTCCATAAAAAAAGTAATTTGCTTTTTTCATTAGAGGTTAAAAGATTTTCCATAACTATCAGATGATTGGTTTCAGTTAAAATGTGTTCTTTTGACATCTTCAATATTTTTTTATTCCAAAAAATACAACTTGCACCTTTGTAAATCCAAACTGCTCCTGTTTCTCCAGCGTGGTTTGACCTCATCCATTTTATCATAAATTTTGGAATACTAATTCCAATCGCATTGTATTTTTTTAAAATATTTTCCACTAAAATTATCTATAAATATTATTTATTTTACTATGTTTTGATTTTCTTCCAGATACTCTTTCACGCCAAAGTTTAAAACTTCTAGGCTTGAGATTACCTCTCATCAATTTTATAACCTGCTTTTCGTTTAACCCAGTTTGTTCTTTAATTGAATCAAAGCTGATTTCGTCTGCCCAAGCAAAATCAATTACTTTATTTAAATACTTTTCATTTAACATTTTTTTTCAAATCTGATGAAGAAAATTTATATACATTTTTTTCATTACATATATATGCATTAAAACCAGATTTTAAATAAGGCTTAAATATTTTATTATTAATCGATAGCCCTCCAGTATATTTTCCAAATGAAGGAAGAATTAATTTTCTTTCAGTTTGTAAAATACATTTTTCAGTTACTCTTTTTCCATTCAATTTGACAGATAAAGTTGGGTGATAATGTCCAGAAATCTGATGTCTATCGTCAACAATTGCTTCATGAATAAACTCAATATCATTTAATCGTAAAATTTTATGACTTGGGATTTCATACATTATATTTTTATCATGATTTCCCTCAATTAAAATGAATTCATAAATATTAGTTAATGATTTTAATTTCTTTTGAGTTTTAATATTCATTCTATTTAGTGAATTTTTATCATGAAAAGTATCGCCTAAAAAAATAATTTTTTTAATCACATAGTTTGATAAAATTTTTTCTAATTTGATTAATGTTTCTAAACTGTCATATGGAGAAATATATTGCCCATACTTAGCGTAACTTGAGCCTTTTTCTAAATGTAAATCTGAAACAATTGCAGTATTAAGCTTTGACCAAATGAGAATTCCGTGTGGATCTATATCAAATGTATTTTGACAAAACTCTAATTTTTTCATGAAAAACCAATTTCACTAAGTAATTCATTTTCAAATTCTTCCAAATAATATTCATTAAGCTCATCTTTATTAATTGTTTCTCTATTTATTTCAAGCAAAAGAGGTACTGCTAATGGGGATATTTTTTCTAATTTTTTAAATAAAATTTTATTTTGAATTCTCTTCATTAGTTTGCCTAACCTATCAATTGAAATCAAACCATTTAATGAATCTTCTTTAGCAACTTTGAGAAGCAAGTGGTTACCTTCATGTTTCTTTAGTACATCATAAATCAAGTCTGTATTAAATAAAATTTGCTTCGATGTTTTTGTCAAACCAGGCATTTTTCTTTCGATTAATCCTGAAATAATCGATGCATCTCTAAAATTTTTTTTCATTAAGGGAGTGTCATCTAACCATTCATACAAATCGCTTATCATTAAATCTTCATTAAATAAGGATTTAATGTCATTAATTTCCTTCATACTCCAAATAGCGAGTGCATAGTCAGTTGCAACAAATCCAAGTGGTTTAAGATTATATCTTTGCATTCTCTTCGAAATTAAAAAACCTAAAGTCTGATGAACATTTCTTCCTTCAAAGGCATAACAAATTAAAAAATGTCTTTTTTTATTCCCCATTTTTCTAGGAAAAGTTTCAATTAAAACTTTATCATGCATTGGTAAAATTGACTTTTGAGATTGTAAAATTAACCAATCTTTTATCTGTTCAGGATAACTATTTAAAGACTGTTTTTTGCTTATTAACTTTTTCACTTGTAACGCCAACTCAGAAGTTAGAGGCATTCTTCCCCCAGCGTAAGATGGTATTTTAGGCCTTTTATCTTTTGTTACAGCTACATGAACTCCCTTCTCTGATATATTTAAAAACTTTAAAACTTTCCCTCCAAACAGAAAAGTATCACCTTCAGTCAAACCTTCAATGAACCATTCTTCTATATTACCTAAGGTTTTATTTCGAAGCTTCACTTTAAGCATATACGATTCAACAATAGTGCCAATATTCATCTTGTACTTCTGTCTAACTGTCTTATTTCTGATTGCAAAGTGATTATTTTTATTTAATCCGATTTTAGAGTATTTCTGGTATTGTCTAAGTGAATAACCACCGTTTTGAACAAACTCCAAAGTTTGGGTAAAATCTTCTATTGAGAGTTTTCTGTAAGGCCAAGCGGTTTTAACATTTTTATAAAGTTTGGTTTTATCAAATGGATTGCTACAGGCAACACCTAATATATGCTGAGCTAAAACATCAAGACTACCAGATTTTAAATTATCTCCATCTATGATGTTTTCTTTTATAGCTTCTATAGCAGCTAAACATTCAAGATATTCAAATCTATTTCCTGGAACTAATAAAGCCTTTGAAGGCTTATTTAAAGTATGATTACTTCTGCCAATTCTTTGTAATAATCTTGAAACACCTTTTGGAGCACCAACTTGAATAACTAAGTCTATTTTTGCCCAATCAATTCCGAGATCTAAGGAACTTGTTGCAACCACACAATCAATTTCTCCTTTGGACATTTTCTGTTCGACTTTTCTTCTTATTTCTCTTTCAAGGCTTCCGTGATGAACAGCTATTTTCAAATTAGATTTATTTTCAAGCCATAAATTATGAAAAATTAACTCGGCTTGAGCTCTAGTATTAACAAAAATTATACTCATTTCTGCTTTTTCAATTTTTGAATATAATGTTCTGATAGAATAGGTTGCCATATGACCTGACCAAGGTATTCTGTTTTCAGACATTAAAATTTCTACTTTTGGCTTATTTAAAGATGGAATATCGATAATTTTTTTTTGTTTATTTTGAGATAAAAAGTTCAAAACATTTTCTTTATCTTTAATAGTAGCCGATAACCCAATTTTAGTATAATTCGAAGCTAATTCATTTAATCTTGCTATATTAAGTGATAATAAATCGCCTCTTTTAGAATTTATCAATGTATGAATTTCATCAATAATTAAAAATTTAATATTTTTAAAATAATCTTCAGCATTTTCATCTGACATCAACAAAGCAAAAGACTCAGGAGTTGTCATAAGCATTTGAGGTGGCGATGTCTTTTGCCTTCTTTTTTTTGCGTATGGAGTATCACCTGTTCTCGTCTCAACAGAAATATTTAAAGATTGGTCATTTATTGGTTGAACCAAATTTCTTTGTACATCAACAGTAAGTGCTTTTAGTGGTGAAATATAAAGCGTATGTAGAAAATTATCTTTATATTTTTTTTCAATTAAATCTGTAATTGCCGGCATAAATCCAGAAAGAGTTTTTCCACTTCCTGTTGGTGCAACTAGCAATATGTCATATCCTTTTGTAGTCTCTTCTAGTGTAACAATTTGGTGTTTGTGGTAGCTCCAACCATTTTTATTTAACCATTTAGTAATAGGATGAGACTTTAATTTTGGTATCATAATGATATATAAAAAATATGGATTGGGTTAATAAACATTTACAAATAGTACCAATAAATACCTTTATTGATCCAATTTTTCCAGTTGAAAATGCAATCATAACTCATGCTCATGCTGATCATGCAAAGCCTGGGCATAATAATGTTCTTGCAACAAAACATACAATAGAAATTATGAAAATTAGATATGGTGAGAATTGTGCAAATAATTTTCAAGAATTATCATTTAATTCTCCATTAAATGTTAATGGTGTGAAAGTTACTTTTTTTCCAGCTGGGCATATATTAGGAAGTGCTCAAGTTTTACTTGAATATCGGAAAAATAAAATAAATTTTACTGGTGATTTTAAAATAACGAAAGATGATACTTGCGAAAACTTTAGACCAGTCACATGCGATACGTTAGTAACTGAAGCTACATTTGGCCTACCTATATTTCAACATCCAGATCCAGAAGTTGAAATAAATAAATTAATTAATTCATTAAAAAATTTTTCAAATCGTCCACATTTAATTGGTGTTTATGCCCTTGGAAAAGCCCAACGTTTAATTAAATTATTAAGAAATAAAGGATATGATGAAACTATTTTTATCCATGGAGCATTAGAGAAGATTTGTGATTATTATATTCAGTCTGGAATAAATTTAGGAAATTTATCCAAGGCTCTTATTAGAGGTGAAAAAAAAGATTTTAATGGAAAGATTATCTTAGCACCACCTTCAGCTCTAAAATCAACCTGGTCAAGAAGATTTATAGACCCTATATTGTCTCACGCTTCTGGATGGATGTCTGTAAAACAAAGAGCGAAACAAAGTTTGGTTGAATTACCTTTATTAATATCAGATCATGCTGATTGGAATGAATTAACATCGAATATAAATAATAGTTTAGCAAAAAATATTTTAGTAACACATGGTCGAGAAGAAGCTTTAGTATATTGGTGTAAAAAAAGAGGCTTAAAAGCATCTGCATTATCAATTCAAGGTAGAGATGATAGTGGAGAAAAAATTTGAGAGAGTTTAGCCAGTTAATTAATCAATTAATTCTTACTAGATCAAGAAACAGAAAAATTGAGTTATTAAACCATTATTTTAAAAATACCGAAAATCCTGACAGAGGATTGGCATTAGCAATTTTAACAGGAAATTTGAAAATTAAAAATATTTCCATTTCAAAAATCAAAGAAATGATTAAAGAAGAAGTTGATCCTGAATTATTTGATTTATCATATGATTATGTTGGCGATCTCGCTGAAACAATTGCTTTAATTTGGCCTTATAAAAAAAAAGGTACAGTGCCAAAATTAAACTTTATTATAAATGAACTAGAAAGTTCAAGTACTACAAATACAACCAACTTAATAAAAAAATATCTTTCAATTTTTTCAGAAAATGAGAGATGGGCATTTATTAAACTTTTATCTGGTGGTTTAAGAATAGGTGTTTCAACAAGGTTAACAAAACTTTCATTAATTCATAATACAAATATTGAGATCTCAGAAGTTGAGCAAATTTGGCATGGTGTGGTTCCTCCATATATAAAATTGTTTAATTGGATTTTTGAAAATGATAGTAAACCTGAGATAAAGATTGAAAAAGTATTTCACCCTCTAATGCTGGCTCACCCTATTGAAAAAAAAGATTTTAATAACTTAAAGCCAGAGGATTTTTTAGCAGAATGGAAGTGGGATGGAATAAGAGTACAATTAGTTTTATTTAAATCCAAAATTAGTATCTTCTCTCGAACTGGGGATGATATTTCTCATACTTTTCCAGAAATACATAATAATGAAAATGACTTAGTTGTTTTAGACGGAGAACTTTTAGTTGGAAATGATTTTACACCTCTTAAATTTAATAAATTACAACAAAGATTAAATAGAAAAAAAGTATCAAAAGTTCACTTAGAAAACTTTCCAGCCTTTGTAAAACTTTATGACATTTTATTTTTAAAAAATAAAGATTTAAGAAACTTAGGTTTTTCAAAAAGACGAGAAATTTTATCCAATTGGCATGATAAAGTGCAAAATAAATTTTTTGATCTTTCAGAAGTTTTCAAATTTAAAACTTGGGAAGAACTCACAAATATTAAGTCCAATGAATTAAATAAAAGCGAACACGAAGGTTTGATGATAAAAAGAAAAAATAGTGCTTACATTTCAGGAAGACCAAAAGGTTATTGGTATAAATGGAAAAATGAACCTTTAGTTGTAGATGCAGTTATGATGTATGCCCAAAGGGGACATGGCAAAAGAAGTTCATATTATTCAGATTTTACTTTTGGTCTTTGGGATAAAAACAATATAGTTCCTATTTGCAAAGCATATTTTGGCTTTAATAATGAAGAATTAGAAATCTTGGATAAGTTTGTTAGAAATAACACCATTAATAAATATGGTCCTGTAAGAGAAGTTGAAAAAAAATTTGTAGTTGAAATAGCATTTGATTCTGTTGATTTTAGTAAAAGACATAAATCTGGAGTAGCGCTTCGTTTCCCAAGAATTAAACGTTTAAGACAAGACAAACCTATTGATGAAGTTATAAATATCAACATATTCAAAGCAAATTTTATAAATTATTAACAAGTGAAATTTATTGCTGCTTGACTCTCAGTAGTTAACTTTGAATAGTGTTACTAATACATATTAATCTCAGGAGGAATTAATGATTAATAAAAAAACACTTTTGAGCATTGGATCAGGTTTAACCATTCTTACCGGTTTAGTGGCCTTTACTACTGCTCCAAGTTTTGCTGACAAAAAACCAGCCATAGAAGTAGTTACTCATGCTGGTGCTGGTGGCGGAACAGATGTTAACTCAAGAATGATGATGTTAAGATCAAGAAGAACTCTGAAACAAGACATGGTTGTTGTCAATAAAAGAGGTGGAGGTGGTGCCGCCGCAATGAACTATTTTATGACAAGACCAGCAGATGGAAATACAATATTAACTTTTACAGTAGGACACGCTATTACAATGGCCATGGGTAAAACCAAGCTAAAAGTTAGTGATATGGCTCCAATAGCAAGAGGTACTAATGACCCCCAAATTCTTATGGTAAATTGTAAAAAAAGTCCTTACAAAACACCTGAAGATTTTGTTGCTGGAATGAAAAAGGGTGACAAAATGACATTTGGAGGAACTCATACTGGTACAATTGACCATATTACAGTTTATTTATGGGCAAAAAAACTAGGGCAAAAAATGCCTAAATATATCCCGTTTAAGGGTGGAGCAGAATTAGCTACAAGACTTGTTGCAGGAGAAGTAGATGTAGGAACACTTAATTTATCTGAAGCAGCAGCACCTGTTGAAGCTGGAGATGTTTGTCCACTTGTAATATTAGGTGAAAACGCAATGGCTCCTATTCCAAAAGCTAAAACAGCTAAATCTCTTGGAATTGATCTTGTTCTTTCAACAACAAGAGGTTTCGTAACTCACGCTGGAGTTGACAAAGCTAGAGTTGCAGAACTTGAAAAAGGTATGGCTAAAGCAATGAAACATTCAATGTATCAAGCTTATTTAGCAAATTCTGGACTAGACAATACTTCACCTCAACCTTCAGGGCCTTGGGGAAAGCAAATTGCCTTCATGGTTGGTGAATTTGGACCAGCTCTAAAAGAAATGGGCTTAATAAAGTAAATATTCATTAATGCCCTCTTTAATATAAGGGGGCATTAAAATAAACATTATGTCTAATAAATTTTATACAGTTCCTTTATTCCTTACAATATTCTCAATAATTGTAATTGGAATATCTTTACAGTTAGATACTTCGCCTGAAATGATTGTTGGTGATAGTATGCAAGCTAGATCTTTTCCAATTTTTTTAATGGTCCTAATGCTTGTTTTAATAGCTGTATTAACATTACAATATAAAACAAATAATCCCGAGCCAATAAAATTAGAAAAATTTCCAACTTGGGGAAGTATGGGCTTATTTTTAATTTTTTATTTATTAACAGTTTATACAGATATGTTTATTGGAATTTTTGTTGTGATGTTATTGATGGGTTTATTATGGGGTGAAAAGAGAATTTGGCTTTCTTTTTTAACTGCAACTTTGACCCCCTTATTAATTTTTTTATTGTTTGATTTCGTATTAAAAATTAGATTTCCAAGAGGAATTCTTATGGACATGTATTATGGTTAGGAAATTTTCAAATGTTTGAACAAGGGTTAATGGCAATGCTATCAGTTGCAACTGATCCTTATTTGCTTTTTTTAATTTTTGTTACAACAATTTTAGGAGTTGTAATTGGAGTATTGCCAGGTTTAGGTGCGACTACTGGGGCTGCACTCTTATTACCTTTTACTCTAACTATGGACCCCGTTCACGCTATAGCAGTCCTTGCAACAATTTATGTCTCAGCAACTTTTGCTGGATCAATAACTGCTATCTTAATTAATACACCCGGAACTTCTGCGGCTGCGGCAACAACATTTGATGGATATCCTCTTGCTCAAAAAGGCGAAGCGGGAAGAGCGTTGGGTATTGCTGTGATTTCAAGTACCGTTGGTGGGGTATTTTCTGTAATAGTTTTATGTTTTGCAGCACCTTTGTTAGCTAGAGTAGCGTACGAATTTCGATCACCTGAATATTTTGCCTTAACAGTTTTTGGATTATCAATGCTTGCGAGTATTAGTGCTGGTGGAGCCGTTAAAAATTTAATAGGTGGAATATTTGGAGTTTGGTTATCAACAATTGGAGCAGAACGAGTTACAGGAATTGAACGATTTATGTTTGGTAACTATGAACTCTATGAGGGTATTCATTTTGTTCCAATTTTTATTGGACTTTTTGCTATTTCAGAACTTTTAGTTCAATCAAAAACTGTTAATAAAATTGTAAATACTGTAAGTATGAAAGCTGTCAAACTACCAACAAAAGAAGATTATAAGAAAATTTGGAAGACAATTTTGAGATCTTGTGGAATTGGGACTTTTATAGGTGTTTTGCCAGCAGAAGGTGCCACTGTTGCATCAATGATTGGATATTCCGAAGCAAGAAGATGGTCAAAAAATAAAGAAGAATTTGGTAAAGGCTCTATTGAAGGTATAGCAGGTGCTGAAGCAGCAAATAATTCTGCAACTGGTGGTGCGATGGTACCAACAATGGTTTTAGGCATTCCTGGCAGTGGAACTACTGCAATCATATTAGTTGGGTTAATGGTGCATGGCTTAAGACCAGGTGTGTACTTGTTTACAGAACAAGTTGAAAAAGTTTATCAAATATTTGGTTCAATGTTTTTTGCAAATATTATGTTTATGTTAATGGGTCTATATGCTGCCAGGTTATTTGCCAGGGTTTCACTTGTACCTACAGCTATATTATGGCCAATTGTTTTTGGTCTTTCTGTTATTGGTGCATATGCTTTCCAAGGCCAACTCTTAGATGTTTGGCTTGCTTTAATTTTTGGAGTAATTGGTTTTTTTGCTCGAAGACATGGTTTCTCTGTGGCTCCAATAGCAGTAGGTTTAATTCTTGGCGAAATGGTTGAAACTAATTTACAACATTCTCTAAAAATGTTTGATGGAGCATGGTGGATGATCTTTACTCAACCTCTTGCACTTATGTTTTTAATTTTTGCATTTTTGGGATTATGCGGACCATACATATATTCATTAATTATGAAGAGAAAGTAAAATCGTAATTAAAAAATCCATTTAGTATTAAGTATATTGAAATAATTGTTAAAATTGAGTTGAGAAATATCTTAAAGTACTTTTGACCAAATTTAATTAAAACTTTTTTACCTATATATGTACCTATGAAACCTGCAATTATCATCAATAAAATGATATGAAAGTAATCTGAAAAACTAAATCCCATAAATCCAAATACTAAAACTTTTATAGCATGCTGCATTGACATCAACGCTGCATGAGTTGCTGTATGACTTAGTGGATTTAATTTCATCGTCTTAACCATACCAGCAATAAAAGGACCAGTAGCTCCAAAAAACATAGTTAAAAAACTTGAAAAAATACCTCCTATAATAATGTATCTTGATTTAATTGCAGGTATCTTTCCATAAACTGTCCACAAAATAAAAAAACCTACAATCAACTGAATAAACCAACCTGGAAACTGAATGAAAGTATAGCCTCCAAATAAACTCCCTATAATAGTTCCAATAAAAAAAGGTAAAATTGGTTTTTTGTAAACATCTTTAATCATAAGAAGCATTCTTCCAAAATTTGAAGCAATTTGAACAGAACCATGAACAGGCAGTAAAGCTATTGGATTTAGGAATATTGCTAACAAACCTAAAAACACAGCCCCTCCTCCTATACCAAATGCTGCAGATATAAAAGAAGTGAACATACTTGAGAAAATAAGAAAAATAATACTAAACTCAGATAACTCTTCTGGAAAAGTGATATAA
>CACMRF010000011.1 GCA_902615995.1 uncultured SAR116 cluster alpha proteobacterium
CTCAAATTCCTTCCTTATTACTAGCAATATCTACTGCAATAATTGTTACAAGAATATCCTCAAATCATGATTTATCAGAACAAATAGGATCTCAAATAGGTGTTAAAGAAGCCTGGTTACCTAGTTCTGCAGTTCTATTTTTAATTGGAATGATACCTGGAATGCCAAATTTTTTATTTTTAATAGCTTCATTTTTATCACTTCTAATTTGGTATTATTTATACAAAAATAAGTTCAATGAAGAAGCTGGAGGAGAAATATTAACAGATGATGGAAAACCAGTTTTAGACCAACCTGAAACAAATAATAATATAAACCTTGATGAAATATCAGACAATTCTCAGATTTCTATGCAATTAGGTTACGGACTTATACAATTAGTTGACGATAATAATGAAGGACCTTTAATTTCAAGAATAACCGGAGTTAGAAAGCAATTATCAAAGGAACTTGGTTTTATTGTTCCACAGGTTAGAGTTAGAGATGATTTAACATTAGACTCCAACACGTATAGGATAAGAATTGGACAAACTATAGTTGGTGAAGATAAAATTTATCCAAATTTACTTTTAGCTATTCCAAGTGATAATTCACAAACAAAAATAGAAGGTATTAATGTAAAAGACCCTAGTTTTAAAATGGATTCTACTTGGATAGAAAAACATGAAGTTTCTAAAGCAGAAAGTCTCGGATACATGGTAGTCGAACCAGAAGCAGTCATCGCAACACATCTAAATCAACTATTAAATAAGTATTCTAGTGAGTTAATCGGACAGGATGATGTACAATCATTACTTGACAATTTAAGTAAGACATCCCCTCAATTAGTATCTCTAACTGTACCAAAAATTTTTCCTTTAAATATTTTGACCACAGTTCTTAAATCTTTATTAACAGAAAGAATTCCTATAAGTGACTTAAGAAAAATTCTTGAAAAATTATCTAGTGTAAATAATAAAAATTTGTCACCTTATGAACTAGCTGAAATTGTTAGGCCATCGGTAGTAGGTTTGTTAATTCAGCAATTAGCTCCATTAAATCAAGCATTACCAATAATTACATTTTCAGGAAATTTAGAACAAATGATTTTAAATATAGCCAATCAATCCGGAGAAAATGGATTGATATTAGAACCGAGTCTAATTCAAAAAATAGTAAGTTCAATAAATAGTAGTATAGAAAAATTACAAAATGAAAACAAAAAACCTGTTTTAATAACTGCCCCTGCAATTAGAAAAGATATTTCATTAATGTTAAGACAGCATATTAATAATGTAGATGTACTATCTTTTACAGAGTTACCTGATGATAAAAAAATTGATGTAGTAGCAACAATTAACCTTGATCAAGAAGATACAAATTAAATTATGGAGATATTAAAATGACGCAACATAAAGTTTTATCAGATGATAGCATGACTGCAATGGATGAAATTGCTAGGGTTTTAGGCCAAGATGCTGTAATTTTATCTACAAAAAAAATAGGTCAAAAAATTGAAATCATTGGTTCAAATGATATTAAAGATATTTTAAAATCAAGTAAAAAAAATCCAAACAAACCTGACTTTAAAGAACTTTTTTCGAAGGCTCCCTTATCTAAAAATATCTCTAATAGAAGTATTAATAAAGTAATTAAAAATAACAAAAATGAAAAATTAACAGCTGATGAAAATTTTGTTTCAAAGAAAGATTTAGAAATTTTTAAATGTGAAATTAAATCAATTTTAAATGAGAGTATTATTACTGATCTAAACTCTTTGAATAATCACATTGATGATAATAATTTTATAAAACTTTTAAATGAAGGATATTCAAAAAAAACAATAAATTGTATTTTTGAAAACTTAAAAAAAGAAGACACTTCAAGATCAATAAATAATTTTTATAACGTTTTGTCTAAGAAGCTAACGTTTGATTTAAAAGATAAATTATTAAATTCTAAAACTATTTTAGTTTCTGGTTTATCTGGTGTTGGGAAAACAACAATCTGTGCAAAAATTGCCTCCTATCTCCTTGATCAATCAATGTCGTCACATAATAATGATAATATTACATTAGTAAATCTTGGAAAAACTTCGCCAAATAAGACTTCAAATTTATTTAATTTTGGAAGAGTCTTAAATTTAAATGTTTATTCTTTTTCAGAAATTGAAAATCTAGATAAATATATTTCAGAAAATAAAAATCAAATAATAATTATTGATATTTCTAAAGATTTTCTAGGTGACAAAAATTTCAATGATTACTTGAAAATTACATATTTAGATAATAGAAAATTACTTTTGAATGTTATTCAATCTGGGATTAATTTTAAAAGCTTAGAAAAACAAATGAGTTATCTTGACGGACTAAGCCCTATCAATGTTTTAACTAAACTAGATGAAATTATTGTAAATTCTTATGATTTTTCGATGTATCATGATTTAAACTGTAAATTAGGATTGTTGTCCGGAACAAATAAAATAATAGACTCAATTGCTTTTGCAAATAGCCTAATTTTGGCACAATATATGAAAGAAAATTAATTAATACTTAATAAAAAGGTAAATTTATGACAGAAAGTATTGCTGTATCAAGTGGCAAAGGTGGAGTTGGTAAAACAACCATTGCAGTTAATGTTGCTTTGACATTAGCAAAAAAAGGAAACAAGACTTTGCTATTAGATGCGGATTTAGGAATGGCAAATGCACATCTAGTATTAGGTGTTAATCCAGAAAAAACTCTGGATGATTTCATTAATAAAAAAACTCCTATAAGTAAAATTTCATATAAAATTAACAAAAATTTAGACTTTATATCTGGAGGAAGTGCTGTTCATTCATTACTTAATCTTGAAAATGCAGAAAGATATAACATAATAAAAAGCTTTAACGAAATCAAAAAAACTTATGATTATATGATAATTGATATAGGTGCTGGAGCAGACACTTCTTCAGTTTCGTTTATGTCAGCTGCAAACAAGATAATTACAGTCTTAGTGAGCGAACCAACTAGTTTCGCAGATGCATATAGTTTAGTTAAAGCAAGTTATTTAGATGAAAGATTAGATAATTTTGGTATTGTTTGGAATATGAGTAACAATGATTTTCAAGCAAAAAATCATTTTGAAAAATTTAGTTCAATATCTACTAAATTTTTAGATGTAAAATTAACATACTTAGGATGTGTAAATAACTCAAAATTAATAAGACAGTCAATTTTGTCAAGAAAACCAATAATTGATAATCAAAATATAAAAGAAACAGAATATTTTGAGATAATTTGTAAAAATTTAAAAAATCTAAAATCAAATAAAAACAAAAATATTAAATTTTTTGAAGATTGAAATGAATAACTATCATAAAATCATTGGTCCAAATGTTGAAGATTTAATTAAAAACAACTACGAGCTTGTCAAGAAAATTGCATGGCACCTTCATGGAAGAGTTCAATCTATAATTGATATTGAAGATCTGATTCAAATTGGAATGATAGGATTAATTTCTGCTGCACAAAATTATAAACCAGTGAAAGATGCTTCTTTCAGTTCATATGCAAGCTTAAGAATCAGAGGTGAGATAGTTGATTATTTAAGAAAGAATTCAAGTTTATGTAGATCAACTATTAAAATGAAAAAAACAGCTGAAAATGCTATTGAAAATTTAAATAAAAAACTTGGAAGAGAACCCGACAGTATAGAAATTGCAAAAGAAATTAATATAGAACATGATAAATATTTACAATGGGAAGCAGCTTTTCAAGCAAGCACTATTAAAAATATTGATGATATTTATGATGAATTTTCTTATTGGTTTGCTAGTAATGAGGATAGTCCAGAACAAAATATAAATAACAAAGAATTAAAAGAAAATCTAAAAAAGTCTTTGTCTTATCTGAATGAGAAACAAGCAATACTTATTCAACTTTACTATGTTGAAGAATTAAATATTTATGAAATTGCAAAAATTTTAGAAATTTCTACTGGAAGAGTTTCACAAATTAAATCATCAGCTTTAAGGTTAATTAGATCAAAAATTATAGATGAATTAAATTAAATATGAATAAGTTGGAAATGCAAATTCAATCTATAGATGTTAGATATGATAGCAATCCTAATATTATGTACTATAACTTGTCATGCAGTTTGTTAAATGTCTATAAAGGTAGATGTGACTTGTTTTTAGTTAATTCAAATACTAATCTAAAACAAGAATTATTAATAAAACATAACAGAGCAATTATGGAAGGTAATTTAATTGCTGAGGATCATTTTTTTGAAAAATTCCATACCTTATTTTCAATGAAATTTGATAAACCTGGTAAAATTGATTTATACATTGGTGAAAATCTTAAAATTAACAATCAAGGTATATTAGAGATAAAAGATGAAATAATTACAGTAATTAATAATTACAAAATTTATTTACCATTATTATAACTTTATCTGTCTATAAGTCTTTTTGTGATATCTATCTCAGCTTGTAACAATCTTGAATTTCCTGAATAAGCTTGTTGATATTTTAACATCTTTACTAACTCATCTGTAATTTCTACATTGGATCCCTCTAAAAATCCTGGGATTATTTCACCCATATTTTCCTCTAATGCTATTCCAACTATAGGTTCACCTGATTTAGTTGTAGGTGTGAAAAGATTATTTCCTTCAGATTGTAGCGCTTCAATATTTTCAAAAGAAGTAAGAGGTATTTTGGCAATTACAACTTCTTCATCTAATCCATAAATAGCTTTTAAAACGCCTGATGACGATACATTTATGTTTGTAAGAATTCTTTCATTACCAAGTACGTCCTTCTTTATTGGAGGTATTGTTACTTTTTCTAAAATAGCTGGATTATATGTGGCATTACCTATAACTGGATGTGCAAGAAGATTTAAACCTTGCTGATTTATAATCTCTCCATCACTTGATAATCCTAAACTTCCATCTCTTGTATAAAATTTATTTTCAGTATTATTTGCACCAGCTAATGTTAAAAAACCTTGTCCACTTATTGCTAAATCTAACGCTCCATTAGTCTGCTTAAGAGGTCCCTGAAACATCTGTTTCCTAGGAGTATCATTAATTACCCCCATCCCTGCAAATCCCTTTGGATTATCACCAATGTTCTTAGAATATATATCTGAAAAATTACTATAACTTTTTTTAAATGCAGTCGTATTAATATTAGCAATATTGTTTGAAACAAGAGAGATGCCCCTCATATTTGCATTTAATGATGATTTTATTATATTTAACATATCAAATTATTGCAATTATTGTACCAAATAATATTTAAACAAAATTTGAAAAAAGTTTAAATATGAAATAATAATAATAACCATGTCATCACAATCTAAAAACAAAGAACTAATTGTCTCAACTAAAGCAAAAGAACAGTTGCCAGTAAAATATAATGAAAGCTCAGTTTTAGATTTAGTTGATAATGAAATTTTTCTAGAAAATAGAAATGAAGTTAAAAAATATTTACCAGAAATATTAGGAAGAGTTTTAGCAAGAATATGGATAGATGAAAATTTTAAAGATACTTTTAAGAAGGATCCTTTAAAAGCTCTATCTGACAATGGCGTTTTCTTACCTGATGAAATGTTTTTAGAATTTCAAAAACCTGATACAAAAAGACCTAAAATTGTCGTTTATGAAAGAAAAGGTAAATCAAATTTTAAAGTTAGAGTTGTTCAACTTCAACTAATAATGATGGCTGGGAGATAAACTTTTGAAAATTAGTAATATTATACATTTCTTTCTGATGATCCTTTATCTTATAATATTATCAAACAAGTCATATAGTAATAATCATAATAATAACCTTGAAAACGTATATGAGCATTTAAGAAATAAACAATTTACTGAAGCTATTAATAATCTTAGAGACCTCTCAGAAAAAAACAAGATAGAAGCTCAATTACTTTATGCAAAAATACTCTATTCAGGAGAAATCACTACTCAAGATTTTGAAATGTCTTATTTTTGGGCAAATACGTCTAAACTTGGTGGATTAACAAAAAGTTCAAACATCATAAGTAAATTAAATGATTTAATAGATGAAGAGAACAAATTGAAAATTAATGAAAAAATTAGAATATTTCTTAACAAAACTGCTCTAGCTGGAGATAAGCTAGCAATTGTACAAATTGCAAAATGGAATATAGAACTTTCACCTGAGCCAAATTTTGAAAATGCTTATAAGTGGTACAATATTGCAGTAGCTCTTGGCATAAAATCAGCTAAAATTAAAAGAGATGAAATGATTGAAAATATTGAAAAACAAAGATTATTTGAAATTCAAAAAGAATCTATTAAGATTTTCAATAAAATCAACGATCTTGGAGGTTAAGTATGTATAAAGTTCATTGGATTATTGATGGCATTGCTAATGTTAACGAAAAAACTCAAGAGGATGCTGAAAATATAATTAATTCAAAAATTCAAAAATTTTTATCTGAACATTCTGATTTTTTTGATAAAATTGGTGCTAAAGCAATTCAAGGTAAAGCTTATTTACCTGGAAAAGATGAAGAAAATGGGAAATAAATTTTTAATTTTCAGTATATTAATTTTGTTTGTTTTAAATTCACAATTCAGTTTTGGAAGTGGCAAAATTTATGGTAAGTCGCAAACAATTAATAAAGAATATAAAAAATATGAATTATGTCGGTTAAAAAAAGTTGAAATCAACCTAAAAGACGGAAAAAAAGATGGATATAAATGTATATTTAGAAGGCAATTAAAAGGCAAAGATGTAACAGTAATGCAACCATCGCCACAGTGTCAAACTAGTTTCAAATGTAAAAGAGAAGATCAAAATTAAATATCAAATATTAATTTTTACACTTTTAATTATTATATGTTTTCAATTACTTATAGACAAATGTGAGAGTGTAGTATAAACTTTAAATATGGATAATTATGAAGTAAATGTATTAACTAGAAAAGGTGGTTGGAAAAAACTACCTCAAGAGGTAGTTCAAAACAAAGATGAATTAAGATTGAATAACTCTGATAATCTTGACATTAATGTTAGCGAAGATAATTTTGATAGTAACAACCTTGATGTTTCTAACAGCAATTTATTTGAGAATTTTACGGAAATTAGTGGTATTATTAATAAGTTAAAAAGTGTAGAAAAAGAGAAAAATGAATTAATTTGTGAATTAGATGAATTAATGAAAAGTTTTGAGATTAGAAAAAATAATCTTGATAAGAAATTGACAAATATTCAAAGAGAAAAAGAAATGTACGACAAAGCAATAAATTTAATTACATCATTAAAAAACGTTTGATTTATGGTTAACATTTCAAATAAAGAAACTGCCAAATCTATATTTATCGCAAATGTTAAAGGTGGAGTTGGCAAAAGTACTTTAAGTATCATGTTAGCAAGAGCTCTAGCATTAAATTTACCTCCTCAAAACATCACCGTTATTGATACTGACTTACAAAGAACAACAACAGAGTTTTTATCTGCTAGTAACCCCGAAATTAATATTGAGTTTGTTCCAATTACGCCAGCTTTTGAAAATACAAACATTGCACTACTTCAACAGTTTATTAAACAGAATAGCTTTAAAAACGGTCATGTAGTCATAATCGACACACCAGCTGGGACATCTCAACGACTTTGGAACTTAGTTGGTGAAAGCTATTGTGTACTTATACCAACTTCATTGAGTAATGCTGACTTAGCACCAACTGAAAGTTTTATTAAAAGTATGGATAAAGTTAAGGCAAGATATAACCAAATTTATCCTCATTTAGTGGTTTGCCCGAATAAAATACCATTTGGTCAAAAAGATTACTCCATTATGGCAAAAAGACTTTCTAATCATGACGTTGTCATCGGACCAGCTATAAGAGATTTAGCTAGTGTTAGACATTTTTATAATGGAAATTATGATATAAGAGAAGGTGAAAATGCTGGTGAAGATTTTGGCAAATTTGGTGATTTTGTTAACAAATTTGTAATAAAAGGTGAATTAGATAAAATTTACCATAATGGTAAGAATAATTTAAATGTTGTTCCTTTTTCAAAAGGATAATTAACTGTTTTTTCTTGAACCTAACTGAGCCAACCAACTATCTGTAGTTATAAATAAGACTTTGTGATCAACTTTAGAAATTAAACCTTCTTTATTTTGAAGAATTTCTAAAAAATCTTCATTTTTTTTATTATCAATGTTTGTTTCCATATTATAAAAACGACTTATTTTAAAAAAAATTAAGTAAAAATTAATTTTTTAAAAAATTTATTAATAATAATGCTATTATAGTCGTAAATTAATAAAATCACTTACGGTATAAAACATGTCGAAAAAGTCAATAATAGAAACAAAGACATTTGCTGAAGGTGATATTATATACTCTCACAATGATCTATCTGATTTTATCTACTTAATTGAAAGTGGAGAGGTTAAAATTTTAAGTAAAAATGGATTAGAGCTAGGGTTACTTCAAGAAGGTGAAATATTTGGAGAAGTTGGCCATATTATCAAAACACCAAGAACAGTCTCAGCAATTGCAACAAAAAAAAGCTTAATCAAAATTATTCATGAAAATGTATTAATAAAAAAAATGAAAGAAGCTGACCCACTGTTGTCAGCCATAATTAGAGGATTATCTTTAAGAATTGGTGATGCTAATGATTTAGCTGAAAAATTTTGGATAGAAAGAGATATATACAAATCAATTAAAGATTAATTAAGATAAAGTATGTTTAAAAGACTGATTTCATTAATAACTCAAAAAAAATACCTTTTACTATTTGGATTAGGTTTAATTTCAAGCACGCTTACCTTTTTATTTTTCTTTTTCTCTAATTCACTTTTATTTAAATTTGAACCAAAAAAAGAAAAAATTGATATCTATGAAGTTGCAAAGGATGAAGCTATTAAATTAGGAAGAATAGAAAGTGACAAAGAGGTTCCTAAAATTGGTCCAGACGGGAAAGTTATCGTACCCTCTCTTACATATTATGACATAGGAGGGATGGGGCCAAACTCAAATAAATCTTTTGTTTCAAATATAAGTGGTTCAAATAATTATTTAAGCATGGAAATTGCTTTCTCATCATATGAGGGAGAAAAACTAGGTGATTTTTTAAAAGAATATGATCCTGATTTTCGTAATATTATCATGAAGGAAATTGAAAAAAGAAAAACTAATGAATTCTTAGGTAATGAAAATAGAAATAAATTTCTTAATGCTATAAGAGATTCTATGAATGAATTCTTAATAAGTAAAGAAGAGGATCCAATCATATTCAATGCTGTTTTAAAAACATTTGTAATTAAACAAGGTTAACTTTTTAATAGATATTTTTTTAAAATAGTTGCCAAAAATATTACAAAAAAAACTCTAAACACGTGGTGTATACTAACAAATACAATATCTCCACCAATAGATAATGTAAGAATGCACATCTCTGCTTGTCCACCTGGTGCATAAGATAAAATTAAAGATAAAAGGTCATACCCCAAAAAATTTAAAACATATAAAAATAAACAGAGTGGGATAAAAGAAATCAACGTACTTAAAACTCCAGCTTTGATGGGCCCTAAAAATTCTTGTAATTTAATATCTTTAAAATATAAGCCTAGATTTGAACCTAGATAAATTTGTATTAAAATAATCAAAATAATATTTGGTGATAAATTTATTATACCAAATCCATGCAATAAACTAGAAAACAACATAGGAGCAATTATAGAGTATCCTGGAATAGATAAAAATTTTCCTATGTAAAAGCCAATAATTGAAATTAAAAAAATAAAAAACAAGTCATCTAAATGCGAAAAATATAAAACTTTAGAAGTTCCATTTGTGATGTTGTTAGCAAATAAATGAGTTAGAACTGAAACAATTATAACTACTATAATAATCCTCGTTGTATTCAATAAAGTTACTATTCTTTCATTTCCACCAATCTCAGATACTAGAAGAACCATTTCATTTAATCCTCCTGGCATAGATCCAATTAAAGAAGTTTTTTTATCATAATTCATTATTATTTTTAAAACAAAATAGGTACAACAAATCATTATGATTACAAAAATAGGTAAAAAAAACAATGACTTGCCAATTTGATTGATATTAATAAAGATTTCTTCAGTGAAATTAGTACCAATAACACATCCAAGTAAAGCTCTAAATAAGGGAAGTGGTTTTTTAGGAAGTGTTATTTTAACCTTAATGGCACACAAAAAACCTATAAAAAATAATGGCCCTAACATCCATGGAAGAGGGATGTTAATTTTGTAAGCTACAAAACCTCCAATTATACCAAAAAATATACTAAAAAAATAATTCAAATTATTTCACCAATATAAATTTAAATTTTTAGAAATAAACTTGACCCTTCATTAAAATTCTAGATGTTCTATAAATACTACATGATTTTACCAAGTCTTTTTTTGAAACTAAATTATTTTTAAAATTTGAATTAAGAACAATTATACAGTCTATAAAACCCATTGGATGCTCAATCTTAATAGTTTCTGTATCAAAATTTAAACTATCCTTTTTATTTAATAAACTAAATCCAACCGTTCCAGGAATTAAACTGGAAGATGCAACACAACAAGTTCCAGTAACAGCATGAGTTTCATGACATGAATAAGGAGTAAAATATCTTGAAACTATAGAATTGTTATTAACACTTTTTGATAATAATGAGACTTTAGGCAAAACTTTTCCTTTGACATCGCCCATGCCCATTTTCTTTCCAGCAAGTAATCTAATTTTTTCAATTTTATTAAAAAGTTTTTTATTATGATTTAATTCTTTTGAGCTCTCATTTCCAATAATATTAAAATCTTTGGCGTCACATATTATCATACAAGTTGCAAGATCAAAGCATGTAACCTTAACCCCATCAAAAGTATCTACTGTGTTACCTGTTGGAAATAAATTGCCTGTAATTTTACCTTCTAGATTATTAAAATTCATTAATATTTTAGAACCTGTGCCTGGTACACCATCAATTTTAAAATCACCTGAATATTTTAATTTCCCATCTGGTGTTGGAACATCTAGAGTAATTAAAGCATCAGTGTTTATTAATTTTACGTTCACTTGCGTAATATCATTGCAAATTTCAACTAACCCTTCTTCAATAGCAAATGGACCTAAAGCCGATAGCATATTTCCACATGTTGGAGCATAATCAACATGCTTTCTATCCACTTCAACTTGAGCAAAAAAATAATCAATATCTACATTTTTTTCTAAACTTTTGGATATTATACAAACTTTGCTTGTTACCGATGTTCCTCCACCTATACCATTAATTTGCCTTATATCAGGAGAACCCATTATTTTTAATAAGTATTCAGTTAATAAATTTCTATCATTAGGTAAATCTTTTTTATGAAAAACTAATCCTTTTGAAGTTCCTCCTCTCATTAAATATGCTGGTATGGATCTTAAATCATTCATGATTTTCTATCCTTTCAATAATATGATCAGTTAATTTCTCTGTAGACGAGTTTCCTCCCAAATCAGGTGTTAAATATTTATTTTCTTCTAAAATATTTTCTACAACTTTATAAATTAATTGGTTAGCCTTAATATAAATCTCTTGTCCTTTTTGCTTTCCTAACCAATCTAACAGCATAGCTGTAGAGAAAATCAAAGATATAGGATTTGCAATACCTTTATTCACAATGTCAGTTGCTGCACCATGCTGAGCTTGCGCCATAGGTATTGTATCACCTACGTTCAAAGAACCCGAAAGACCTAATGATCCTGAAAGTTCTGAGGCTAGATCTGATAAAATATCTCCAAACATATTAGTTGTAATCAGAACATCAAATTGTTCTGGATTTCTAACCATATGCGCAGTTGCTGCATCAACTAACATTTCATGATAATTAATTTCTGGATATTTTTTTGAAATATTTCTACAAGCATTTAAAAAAATACCATCTGTTAACCTTAAAACATTTGCCTTGTGAATTGCATGAACATTAACTTTTTTATTTTTATTCATTAATTTTGCAATTTCAAAACCTCTTTTTGCGATTTTTTCTGACGCTTTCTTTGTAATTTTTCTAATTGAAATTCCAGTTCCTTCTTCAATTTCTAATTCACCATTTCCACTAAACATATTTCTATCAGCATAAAAACCTTCTGTATTTTCTCTAACAATTACTAGATCTATTTTGTCTAATATACATTTAGTACCTTTAAATGCTTTAGCTGGTCGAATATTAGAATATAATTTTAATTTAGTTCTTAATTCACCAGATGGATTAAATCCACCTTCACTTTTTGGTGGATAATTATTATGATCCACTGGTCCTAAAATAATACCATCTACTTCACTACATAATTTCAAAATTTCGTCTGAAAAAGTAGTTTTATTTTTTTTTAAAGAAGAGAACCCGATTTCTGAATAAATTAGATCTAAATTAAAATTAAATTTTTGAGAAATTGTTTTTAAAACTTTAATTGTTGCATCCACTATTTCAGGACCAATGCCATCACCTCTCAAAGCTAATATTTTCATAAATAATTATTTGCCTTCAAAATTAGGTTTTTCTTTTTTAAGAAAAGCTTGAATGCCCTTTTGACCATCATTAGTTTCTGCTGATTCAGAAATCATTTTTGTTTCAAATTCCATTTGAGTTTCTAAAGTAGAGTTCAGTGAATTATGAACTAATCTTTTAGTTTTTCCATAAGCTAATGTAGGACCCTTTGACAAATTCTCTGCTAATTTAAGTGTTTCACTCCAGAAATTTTTATCATCATATACTTTATTTAAAAGACCCCATGCAAGAGCTTCTTCAGATGATAAAACTTTATTTGTCATAACTAATTCAAGATATTTTCTAATACCAATTATTCTTGGCAAATAATAACTTGAAGAACCATCAGGTGTCAGACCTGCTTTAGTATATGCAGAGACAAAAGTTGCACTAGATTTTGCAATAGCTAAATCAGCAAATCCAACAAATGATAATCCTGCACCTGCTGCTACACCGTTTATAGCAACGATTAAAGGAGCATTCATTCTTGAAAATTTTGTTATTGCACCATGAAGATCATGAGTAACCATTTTCAAATGTTTTCCAATGTTGCCTGATCCATGAAAGGATTTTAAATCACCACCAGCACAAAATGCTTTTTCACCTTCACCAGTTAATATAATTGCTCTAATTTTCTTATTCGTATCGCACTCAAAAGATATCTCTAAAAGTTCTTTTGCCATTTTGGCGTTCAAAGAATTATAACTATTTGGCCTATTGAGACGTATAATGGCAATTTTTTCAACAACTTCAAAGTTTATAGTTTCATATTGTAAATTCATTAATAACTCCAAAAATTAATTTTTAATCTTAGATAATATTTCTTCAGTATGCTCTCCTAGCTTTGGCGGAGACCTGAATAACTGAGCAGGAGTATCTGATAATTTTACTGGAAATCCTGTCATTTTTATTTTTCTATTATTTGGCCCATCAGATACTATAACCATTTCTGTGTCTTCAACTAATTGATCGTTCAAAGCTTCTTTCATATCTAAAACTTTTCCAGCAGGACAACCACTTTCATTTAATTTTTTAGTCCAATAATCTGTAGTATTTAATTCTGTTGTTTGATTAATTATATCATTCAATTTATCTCTATTGATCATTCTTAAAGAGTTCGTTTTGTAAAGATCGTCCTCTAGTAAATATTCTAAATTTAAAGTTCTTAAAAAAATTTCGCATAATTTGTCGTTTGCTGGAGCAATTGCAATATTACCATCTTTTGTCTTGAATAAACCATAAGGTGATAAAATTGGATGATCATTACCAGATTTTTTTGGAGTTTTATTTGTTACAAAATATTCAGCTGATAAATAAGCCATGAGAGATATTAAACTAGAAGTTAAACTTGTTTCAACTACTTGCCCCTTTTTTGTATTATGCCTTGCATTAATTGCGCTCACAATTCCAAATGCACAATACAAACCTGCAATTAAATCAGAAATTGGAGCTGCTGTTCTTACTGGTCCAGTTGTTTCAGATCCATTTAATGACATAAAGCCAGAAATAGCTTGCGCAATAAAATCAAAAGCTGGTCTTTGACTATATTTTCCAGTACTACCAAAGCCATTTACTGATGCTTGAATTAATCTAGGATTTATTGAAGTTAAAGTTTCAATATCTAAACCCATTTTGGCGAGGACGCCAGGTCTAAAATTATCAACTATCACGTCTGCATTTTTTAATAAAAGTTTTAATTTTTCTTTATCATCATTTTGATATAAATCTAAGACAACAGATTTTTTGTTTCTATTAAATTGAGCAAAGTATGAACTATAACCATCTACAAATTCACCTTGATTTCTTACATTATCACCTTTTGGCGGCTCAATTTTAATAACTTCAGCCCCCATGTCAGCTAATAATAAAGTACAAAAAGGACCAGAGATTACTCTTGTTAAATCAATAACTTTTATTCCAGATAAGGCACCTTCTTTATTCATAAATTAATTACCTTTTGCAGTTTTAACGTCTTCGAGTGAGTATTTCTTTAATCTTTCTCCTGCATGCATAACTTGCCCAGGTAATTTATAATCTAAAATTCTCTCTGCCTCTTTGGCAATTTTAATTAAATGATTAATATCTATTCCAGTCTTAATATTCATTTCATTCATCATGTAAACAAGATCTTCTGAACAGATGTTACCAGTTGCGTCTGGCGCAAATGGACAACCACCAATTCCTCCAAAGCAACTTTCATATAAATATATACCTTCGTTTAATCCTACTAAGACATTTGCAAGTCCTACACCTCTTGTATTATGAAAATGTAAAGTGATTTCAAAATCTGGAATATTGTCTTGAATTTCTCTAATGGCTGACTTCACTATGGGAGGAGTTGCCATTCCTGTTGTGTCACCTAAAGTAACTCCTTTAAAACCAAGTGCTTTATATTGCTTAGAAATTTCAACAAGTTTTTTATATTCAACATTTCCTTCAAAAGGACACCCAAAAGCTGTTGATATATCACCATGTACAGGAATATTATTATCGTTAGACAACTTAACAACTTCTTCAAAACCAGTTAAAGATTCACTAATTGATCTATTAAGGTTTTTTTTGTTATGACTTTCTGAAGCTGATAAAAAAACTACAATTTCATCAATTTGACTTTCTAAAGCTCTTATGGCACCTCTTAAATTTGGAACCAAGGCAGTAAAAGTCACATCATTATTTCTATTAACCCCCTGAATTACTTTATCTGCATCTGCCAGTTGAGGTATTGCTTTTGGAGAGACAAATGAAGAAAATTCTATTCGCTTAAAACCAGCTTTGACAAGCTCATTAATAAGCATAATTTTATCTTCAGTACTTACTATTTTTTCTTCAGATTGAAACCCGTCACGTGTGCCAACTTCTGTCAAAACAACTTCTTTTATATCTATATTCATTAAATTCCTCCAATAGTTGGATATATTAATTCAATTTCAAAAATTTTCACCAATATTATTCTTAAATGTTGACTCAGTTAGAAATTATTAGTGAACTATATTAATAAAAAATTTTGGAGGAAATAATTATGAAAAAGTTTTTAAAAACTTTTGCTCTTGTGTCTTCAATGAGTATTGTAGCCACTATAGCAAATGCAGATCAATTTGTAAGGATGGTATCAGGTCCTTCAGGAGGTTCGTGGTATCCTTTAGGTGCAAAGGTAATGCAAACACTTGAAAGTAATATTAAAGGAATTTCAACGTCTAACACTTCTGGTGGTGGTATATCAAATGTTATGTCTGTAAATGGAGGTGACGCTGAAATTGGATGGTCTTACGCTCATACTGTTGCTAATGGTTGGAATGCGAAAGGTAAGTTTAAAAAAAATCATAAAAATGTAAGGTATTTTGCTACATTGTATCCAGCAGCTTTTCAGGTGGCAGTTAGAGCTGATTCTAAAATTAAAGGGTTCGAGGACATGAAAAATGCAAATATTAGTCCAGGCAAACCAAAATGGACTGGTACAGCCTTTTGCGAATCAATAATTAAAGATTATGGTTTTAATTTTGAAACCATCAAAAAAAATGGCGGTGTTGTCCATATGGTAAGCTACAAGGAATCAGTCGCGTTAATGAAAGATGGTCAAGCTGATGTTTTTATGGCTGCTACTTCAGTTCCACAAGCTAGTTTTATTGAATTAGAAAATAGCCCTGGAATAAGATTTATTGGTTTGCCAAAAGAGAGGATTGACAGGATTGTTAAAAATAATCCAGGTTACATTTACGGTAAAATACCCGCAAGTGCATATAAATCTCTTAATAAGGACATCCCTACACTAGGCATAGTAACTTCTATGATTGTTCATAAAGATTTACCAACAGATTTAGTTTACAAAATGGCTAAAGTTTTTTGGGATAATCATAGTGAATTCGTTAAAGTAAAAAGCGTCTGGAAAAAAGTTTTGATGAAAGATGCTGTTAACGGAGCTGCAGTTCCAGTTCATCCAGGAGCTGCAAAATTTTATAAAGAAAAAGGCATAATGTAGATACATTTAGAGGGTGCTTTAACCAGCACCTTCTTATTTAAAAATTTTTTATGCAGTCTTCTTCAAAAAAACTCGTATACAATGAAGTAAAAGAAATAAGCTTTCTTGATGAACTTATCCAATGGAGTAAAAGTAAATCACTCTATTACTGGATTATTATAATTTGCTCATGGTTATCTATCGGTTTAGCGTTTTATCATTTATTTGTTGCAGTTTATGGAACGCCAGAAGGAAGATCCTTTCGATCAGTACATTTGTCTGTAATGATGATACTAGCTGTATTTATATATCCTGTATTTCGTAAAAGCATTAGTGACAAAATAATTTTACCAAATGATGAAAAAGGGAATTTTTTAAGATTATTGGGAAGTATTTATGATTTTCTAATAATTATTTCAATAATCTTTGTCCAATTATGGACGACGTGGGATGTTGAAACATTCATGATGCGATATGGAGATAAATATATAGGAGATATAATAGTAGGTTCAATTCTAATATTTTTAGTTTTAGATGGTACAAGAAGAGCAGTTGGTTGGGCAATGGTGTTTGTAGCCGGTTTCTTTATGTTGCACGCATTATATGCTCATAAATTTTTTGGTTTTTTTTATGGACCACCAACAAGACTTGCAAAATATATTGATACTTTATTTATGACATCTGATGGAATATATGGAATACCGCTATATGTAGCATCCACATACATAGTTTTATTTATCATCTTTGGTGCTATTTTAATCCGTTCTGGTGTTGGAAGATTTTTTGTTGACCTTGCTATTTCACTTACAGGTCATAGGACTGGTGGTCCAGCTAAAGCTGCTGTTGTAGCATCTGGAATGACAGGCACTGTATACGGATCTGCTGTAGCAAATGTTGTAACAACTGGATCTTTTACAATTCCACTTATGAAAAATTATGGCTATAGGCCAAGATTTGCTGCTGCAGTTGAAGCTTGTGCTTCTTCTGGAGGTCAAATAACACCCCCTATAATGGGTGCAGCTGCATTCATAATGGCAGAATTTTTGGAGGCTCCTTACTCTTATGTTATTTTAGCAGCTATAATCCCAGCTTTTTTATATTTTGTAACAATTTATTTCATGGTTCATGTCGAAGCAGAAAAACATGGAATAGAAAAAATTGATAAGTCCATGCTTCCAAATATAATTGATGTTTTAAAAAGTGGATGGCACATGTTGCTTTCTTTAGTAGTATTGATAGCTCTTCTTATATATGGATATACTGCAATGAAAGCTGGATTTTGGGCAATAATTTCTGTCATTTTTTTAAGTTTTTTTAAAAGTAACACTCGAATGTCTGTAGTCGATCTTTTAGGTGCATTTGAAAGTGGAATAAAATCAACTGTTCCAGTAACAATTGCATGTGCATGTGCTGGCATAATTATTGGATCAGTTTTTGTGTCAGGTTTAGGGCTGAAATTTACCCAATCTGTTATTGACTTATCTGGTGGAATGCTATTTCCATTATTATGTCTAACGGCGATTTCAGCTATTATCTTAGGTATGGGAATGACGACTACTGCAGTTTATATAACAGTTGCCGCTTTAATTGTTCCTTCTTTAATACAAGCTGGTGTGACCCCAATTGCTGCACATATGTTTGCTTTTTATTTTGGAGTAGTTTCAACCATTACACCTCCTGTTGCTTTAGCCTCATTTGCTGGTGCAGCAATAGCAAAATCCCCTCCTATGGCTACAGCAGTTGAATCAAGTAAAGTTGGAATTGCAAAATATATTGTTCCTTTCGCATTTATTTATAACCCAGCTCTTCTTATGGAGGGTTCTTATTTGATAAGTCTATATAGCTTATTTAGTGTCTTATTAGCATACTGGAGTATGACTTTAGGCTTAGAAGGCTATTTAAATAAACCTCTAAATGTTTATACAAGAATAATTGCTTTCATTAGTTCAATTTTACTTTTAATGCCTCCCCTCTCAATTTTTTATGGCGTTTCTGGTTTTTTGTTAAATGGAGTTGGACTTGTAATTTTAATATTTGTTTATTTAATTCAAGGTAAAATTAAATTAGGACATGTAAAATGAAAAATATTTTTAAAGGACCTATAACATTTTGGTTAGCACTATTTATATCAAGTTTAGTTATTTTTTCATTGGGGTTAAAACATTTGCATGTAAGTTATTTTAATTTATTTATAATGATTATTTTTATAGTAAGCGCCCTTTTGTTATTTTTTATATTGAAATCAAAAAATAAAACTAAAATTTATGACAAATAATTTAGATTCGATGACATTTATTGAAGTTAAAAATTTGTCAAAAACTTTTGATCAATTTTTAGCTAATGATTCTATATCTATGAATATAAAAAAAGGAAAGATCCATGCATTATTAGGAGAGAATGGTGCTGGAAAATCTACCTTAGTTAAATGTTTATACGGAGTTGTAAAACCTACTGCTGGACAAATTTTGATTAATAATAATCATGTAATAATTAATAATCCTAGAGAAGCACGGAGTTACGGTATTGGAATGGTTTTTCAACATTTTTCATTATTTCCAGCTCTAACTGTCTCTGAAAATATATTAATATCTCTTGATGAAAAAATAACAAAAAAAAATTTAGAAGATAAAATTTCAATAACTGCTAAACAATGGGGTTTGCCGATTGAGCCAACAAAAAAAGTTTTAGACTTATCAGTCGGTGAACAACAGAGAGTTGAAATTATTAGATGTTTATTGCAAAACCCAAAACTCCTCATAATGGACGAACCAACATCAGTATTATCACCACAAGAAATAAATCAATTATTTAAAGTATTAAGAAAATTAGCTAATTCAGGATGTAGTATTTTGTACATAAGCCACAAATTAAATGAAATTAAACAAATTGCTTCCAAGGTTACAATTCTGAGAAGTGGAAAAGTTATCTCTTCAACCGATACTTCTAAAATATCTACCACAAGTATGGCTGAAAAAATGATTGGTAAGAAAGTAAAAAAAATAACTAAAATTTCTAAAAATAATTTTTTAAATTCATCAACTGCTATTTCAATCAACAATTTAAATCGAAAAAAATTATCACAATTTGGTACAGAATTAAAAAAAATAAGTTTCAATGTTAAATATGGTGAAATTCTTGGTATTGCTGGAGTTGCTGGGAATGGACAAGTAGAACTGATGAATGCATTAAGTGGTGAAACATTAGGCGATCCAGATGAAATTATTTTTGAAGATAAAAAAATTGGAAATACTAATATTAAATTCAGAAGAAGCTTAGGACTTGAGTTTGTCCCTGAAGAAAGAAATGGTCATGCAACAGTTCCTGATATAACTCTTACCGAAAATACTTTTTTAACATTTTATAATACTTATTTAAAAAATAGTAATTTTCTTGATGATATATTGTTAAGTTCTAATATGTCATCAAATGACTCTAAATCAATTATAAATGATAATGATGTAAGATGCCCATATTCAAATCCATTAGCTGATCAATTATCTGGAGGAAACTTACAAAAATTTATTGTTGGTAGATCATTAAAAGCTAATCCAAAAGTATTGATTATTTCGCAACCAACATGGGGTGTTGATATTGGAGCAGCAAGTGAAATTAGAAGTAAACTTTTAGAATTAGCTAAATTAGGAAAAGCTATCATACTTATTAGTCAAGATTTAGATGAAATTTATGAAATATCAAATAACATTTGTGTAATAAATAATGGATCGCTTTCAACACCAAAAAAAACATCAAAAATTTCTGCTACGGATATTGGTATTTTGATGGGAATAAATTAGATGACACTCTAAATGATAGAATTCACACCAAGAAAAATTCAATCAAGTTTTTGGGCTATTTTGAGTCCTATAATTTCAATCGCAATAACAATTTTAATTGGCTCATTAATTTTCAAAATTTTGAGTTATCCAGTTATAGAATCCTTATATCAAGTTTTTGTCTCTCCATTTTCTAGGCCAGACAGAATTGCAGATATATTTGTTAAAGCTTGTCCACTTATTATTATTGGTCTTGGTTTGATATTTTGCTTTAAAGCAAATATTTGGAATATCGGAGCAGAGGGTCAATTTATTCTCGGAGCTTTATGCGCAGGATCATTTGCATTACTTTTTCCTGAGACAAAAACTTACATGTTATTATTTTCAATGTTTATAATCGGTTTTGCAGGTGGTGCAATTTGGGCATCAATACCTGCAATTTTAAAGGTAAGATTAAATGTAAATGAGATTTTAGTAAGTTTAATGCTTGTTTACGTCGCAATGCTATTTATTGATTTTATTGTTAGAGGTCCTTTACGTGATCCAATGAGTTTTGGCTTTCCTTTATCTAAAGTTTATCCTGATGGGGCAATAATTAGTAAAGTAGACTTTCCGTTCATTGGTTACTTAGGTCAATTTCATTATGGTATTTTTATTATTTTAATTTTATGCCCATTAATTTGGTTTTTCATCAATAAAACTTTGCCAGGATTTCAAATAAAAATCTTTGGTTCATCTACAAGAGCCTCAGAATTTGCAGGGTTTAATAAAAATAAAATAACTTTTTATGTTTTACTTGTATCTGGTGGATTGTCAGGAGTTGCAGGAGTAATAGAGGTTTCTGCTAATATGGGAAGACTTCAACCAGAAGTATCTTTTGGATATGGCTTTACAGCAATAATTGTTGCCTTTTTAGGCCGTTTAAACCCATATGGAGTAGTTATTGCAGGTATTATAATAGCAACAGCAAAACTTGGAGCCGACAATGCTCAAATGGTTTTAGGAATTCCAAAAGTAGTTACTGGTATTTTTGAAGGTATGTTATTATTTTTTCTTCTCGCTAGTGAGACTATTCAAAAATATAAAATATCTATTAGGAAAGATAACTAATGGAAAACTTATTAATTACAATACTTCTCACATCAATACCTATTTTACTAGCAGGATTGGGAGAACTTGTAACTGAAAAAAGTGGTGTTTTAAATCTTGGCGTTGAAGGTATGATGTTATGTGGAGCAGTTGCTGCACTTGGTTCTGTTTTAATTTTTGGTAATCCATACATAGGTATTTTATTTGGAGCTGTTGCTGGAATATTAATAAGTACTGTTTTTTCTTTTTTTACAATAACTCTTATGACTAACCAAGTTGCTACAGGACTAGGTCTTACTATTTTTGCTACAGCTCTAACAGGTTTAATTGGTGAACCTTTTGTAGGAAAAACAGCAGCCTCACTGCCTAAATTAGAAATTATTTTTCTATCTGATATACCTTATTTAGGTAAAATTTTGTTTTCTAATGATATACTTGTATATTTTGCAATATTTTTAATATTTTTTATCCATTTTGGGTTTCAAAATACAAAAATAGGTATCATTATAAGAGCTGTTGGAGACAATCATGATAGCGCACATTCTATTGGTTACTCTGTGAAGTTAGTAAGATGGATAAGTACTTCATTTGGTGGTATGTGTGCTGGAATGGGTGGTGCTTACATACCATTAGCATTGACACCACATTGGTCTGAAGGAATGACTGCAGGGAAAGGTTGGATAGCATTAGCTTTGGTCGTGTTTGCTTCGTGGATGCCTATAAGGTTACTAATTGGTGCATTAATATTTGGTGGTATAACAATTTTACAATTCGTTGCTCAAGCAAGAGGTTGGGATGTTCCATCACAATTTTTAAACATGTTACCTTATCTTGCAACTATTCTAGCCTTAGCTTTAATATCGTTCAAATTAAAACAAAATAACTATGCCCCAACTTGCCTAGGAAAACATTTTTTAGGCAATAAATAATAAAAATTTATCCTAAATTAAAAAATCATTGTTTAATTAAATTTAAACCTTAAGATTAATATTTTATGGAGTCGAAAATGTATAAAAATTTTTTAAAAATTATAACTTTTTTATGTATTCTTGTTTCACCTTTTTTATATACTTCAGCATATGCAAAAACTAAAGTAGGGTTTGTTTATTTAACAACTCCAGGCGATCATGGTTGGACTTATGCGCATGAATTAGGTAAACAGATGGTTAAAAAGGAGTTTGGAAACGATGTTGAAATTAGCATTGTAGAGAATGTTCCTGAAGGACCTGATGCGACAAGAGTTATTAGAGAATTAGCAAAACAAGGTAATCAAATAATCTTCACAACTTCTTTTGGTTATATGGAACCAACTTTAAAAGTTGCGAAAGAATTTCCAAATGTAAAATTTGAACATATGACAGGCTACAAAAGAACAAAAAATGTGGCTACTGGAAATATTCGATTTTATGAAGGTAGATACGTTCAAGGTGTTGTTGCTGGATTAATGACAAAAACAAATAAAATTGGTTATATCGGTGCTTACCCAATATCAGAAGTAATTATGGGAATTAATGCGTTCGCTCAAGGATTAAGATCAGTAAATAAAAAGGCTACAATTTCAGTAATATGGGCTAATACTTGGTACGATCCCGTAAAAGAAGCTGATGCAGCTAAAGTTCACATAGCAGAGGGTGCTGATATTTTAGCACAACATACAGATTCACCAGCTATGCTTCAAATTGCTGAGAAAAATGGTGCATTAGGTTTTGGACAATCTACTGACATGGGTGCTTTTGCTCCAAAAGCTCAATTATTTGCTTCAGTAAATAATTGGGGGCCTTATTATATTAAGAAAATAAAGCAATTAAAAGATGGTAAGTGGAATACTGGAGATGGCCCTGATCACTGGGCAGGTAACACATGGGGAGGATTGTCTACAAACATGTTAACATTATCAAATTTTTCTAATATGCCGACTGACGTTGCCAAAAAAGCACAAGCAGCTCATGATGGTATTAAAAGTGGAAAATTGAAGATTTTTGCAGGGCCGTTAAAAACTAATGATGGTAAAGAAATTATTGGTGCTGGAAAAACTTTAGATGATGGTGCCTTATGGGGTATGAATTATTACCTTGAAGGTGTTACAGGTAAAGTTCCAAAATAAAGATAAAATTAAGCAAGCAATGTTTATTCCATTGCTTGCTTTTTTCAAAAGTGAAGTATTTATTTTTGTTATATTAAGCTTAGTTTTTAATAATACCATACATGCAAAAGAATTAATAATTTCAGAAATTAAAAATAAAATTGAAAACGTAGATGTTTACGGCAACAAATTTATTTTGAATAAAAATTATATAATTAAAAATGGTGACTTTTTTAAAAATAAAAATCAAAACTCATATTTTGTCTTTAACAATGTTAAGATTTGTTTAGCTAAAAATAGCTCAGTTAAATTTAAAGAAATTAAAAGTAAAAAAGTTATTTTAGATCATATTAAAGGGAATGTATTAGTAAATAAAATTAAAAATAAAAGCTTAAAAGTTGAAATAAGTATATACAAGAAGTTTATTTTTGATGTAAAAGATAAAGTTTACATAAATCAGTTTAATAAAAATAAATTTATAGTTAGAAGTTTTTTTGGTTTAAGTTACAAACCATTTTATTCTAAGCAAACTTTTAAGTTAAAAAAAAATACCACATATAAATATAATGGAAAACTTGAAGAAACTAAAGTAAGTAATGTTTTAAAAGATCCCTTAATAATTAATTGTTTAACAAACAAAAAAATTATTGATGATGATAAAAATCATGTATTCACATGCATACAAAATGGAAAAAGATTAGTTTGTGGTTATAAATAAAGTTTAATTCCAAAATCAAAAAATATTTTTAAAGATATAAATCCTAATAATATTAAAATGAGTTTATCAAACAACTCTACAGAAACACTTTTAGCAATTTTATTCCCTATAGGCATACTAATAATTAATATACCAGTACAAATGAGACTTATCACAAATATTTCAAAATTCATAAATTCATAATGAATTAATGCAGGGGCTTGAAATACTGACATCATCATAAAATACACTGATATAGTTGGAATAAATGTTTTTCTATCGAGTTTAAAAGAGTTTAAAAATGTTATCGATATAGGTGCAGAAATTCCAGCCGCACCTTGAAAAATTCCTCCAAAAAAGCCAAAAGGGAAAAAAAGGTTTTTTGATTTTTTATATTCTAGTTTCCATGTTGGAACAAAAAATTTAAATGAGATAAAAATTATTACTATGATACCAACACCAAATGAAAGGATATCAAGAGATAAATTAGCAAGAAAAATTGTTCCTAAAAACGCACCTCCACCTCCACCCAAAGCAAAAGAAAATGTAGTGAATAAAGGCAATATAGATTTTCTAAAATAATAAAGCTGCTGAATGTTAGATAAAAAATTTGGAACAACCATTAATACAACTGCCAATCTAACATCGTAGAATGCAGATATAACAGGAATTGTTATAATTGGTGCACCTGCGCCAGTTGCACCTTTTAATACTCCAGCCAAAATAAAAGAAGCTATAATTATTAAGTAATAGGAAAAATTATCTAAAGCCAAAATTTACTCATAATTAATTTCTGAAAGCTTTTTTCCGACAATTTCAACGAAAAACCTTAAATCTGTTCCGATAGTAGCCAAATCAAAACCTTCTTGAAATTTTTTATTTAAATAATTTGGAGAAAGACAATGGATCCCAATTTTTTTATTATTTTTCTTACATGCTATTTTTATTTTTTCGATAGCATTGATCATTATTTCTTCTGTTCTATCTAAACCAGGTTTTAATCCCAATGAAACACTTAAATCAGAAGGGCCAATATAAACTCCAGACAAATCTTCTACTGATGAGATTTTTTCAACATTATCTAGTCCTTCCTCCGTTTCTATCATAGCAAGGGTAATGATATGTTCGTTTGCTTCATCATGATAATTAGATCCATGAATTAAAGCAGCTCTCGTAGGACCTGAACTTCTATAACCTTGAGGAACATATTTTGTTGTTTGGACAAATTGCTTACAGTCATTTTCATTATTAATCATTGGACAAATAATTCCAAGAAAACCTGCATCTAGAAGTTTCATAATTACACCTGGTTCATTCCAAGGTACTCTAGCTAAAGGAGTTATTTCTTCAGATCCCATAGATTGAATCATATTTAGTGCCTGTTGATAATCTATAAGTCCATGTTGTAAATCTACAGTCAATGAATGAAAATTATTTAAAGACATAATTTCTGTAGTTACAGTAGAAGGTATTGAGCACCATCCATTTACTACGCTTTTATTTTGATCCCATCGTTTTTTTAAACTTAATTTTTTCATTACATACCTATTTCTTTGTTATTAACAACAACTGATTGATTTATTTTATCATCTAAAACATCTAGAACGTTTTGAACAGTCTCTGTTGCCATTCTTATAGTTGACTCTACTGTAACACCAGCGATATGAGGTGATAAAATTACATTATTTAATTTAAATAAAGGATTAGATGAGGGTGTTGGCTCAACATCAAAAACATCTAAACCGGCTCCAGCTATTTTCTTATTTGTAAGAGCTTCATATAAATCTTCTTCATTTAAAATGCCGCCTCTAGCACAATTAATAATAAATGAACTTTTTTTCATAAGATCAAATTCTTGTTTTTTGAATAAATCTGTAGTTTCATCATTCTTTGGACAATGAAGAGTAACGGCATCCATTTTTGGTAAATTCTCACTGATATTGTCAACTGGAATAGCACCTGAGATCTTGACCTTCTCTTTTTCAACATATGGATCATAAACATAAACATTCATGTCAAAAGCCAATGCTCTTTTTACAAAGTTTGAACCAATTCTACCAAAACCTATAACTAAAATATTTTTTTTGGCTAAATCCCAAGCTTTAACATCCCATCTATTGGTCCAATCCCCTTTTCTAGTAAAATCATCGTAATAAAATACATTTTTGCTTAAGGCTAATAAAAAAAACATTGCTTGTTCTGAAACTGAAATCATATTTGAATGCGCAGCTATAGTCAGAGGAATTTTTTTATTATTTAGTGATACTAAATCAATTGAATCATAACCTACACCATGTCTAGACACTACTTGTAATTTATTTGCCGCTTCTATGATTTTACTAGAAATTTTTGCTGTTCTTACAGTAATGCCACTAACATCTTTTGCCGCCTCTAATATCTCGTTTTCATCGTCACTCATCAAAACATTAAATTCAACATCAGTTCTATTTTTTAGCATTTTTAATCCTTGTTCATGCAGACCTTGTACAACTAAAACTTTATATTTATTTGAACTCATAAATTGACATCCTCAAATGAATTTATTTAATATTATATGGTTAATGAATAATTTGAAAGGAAAGAGTAATGAATTTCAAAAAAGTTCATCCAGATTTTGGAATTGAAATTAAAGACATAAAAATTAACAAAATAAATCATCAGGAAATAACTGAAATTCTAAATCTATTTGAGGAGTATTCACTAATTGTTTTAAAAAATCAAAAAATAACTAATGAAGAACAACTTGATTTCGCTAAAAACTTTGGTGAATTAGAAGTAACAAAACCAGGAACAATTGGTTCAAATTCAAATTTAGTTATTTTAACTAACATGGATGAAGATGGTAAAGTAGTTGATGATTCACATAAACAAGCAAAAAATGATAGAGCAAATCAACAATGGCATAGTGATAGCTCTTTTAAAATACATCCGGCACATGCCTCAATTCTAAATGGAAGAACAACACCTAAAATTGGAGGAAGCACTCAATTTATATGTATGAGAAACATATACAAAAGACTTGATCAGTCTATCCAAAAACAACTTGATAATTTAGATGCAATTCATCACTTTGCTCATTCTAGATCTAAAATTGATTCATCTATGGTCAGTCAAATTGAATTAGATAAATTCCCACCAGTAATTCATCCAATGGTAAAAATCAATCCCGTCAATAATAAGAAAGCTGTTTATTTTGGATCTCACACAAAATCAATTAAAAACTTAGATGGCGATGAAAGCTCAAAATTACTTAAATATTTAAACGATTTCATTAATAATGAAGATTATATTTATTCACATAAATGGGATGATTTTGATTTGATTATTTGGGATAATCGTTCAATGTTACATAGAGGACAACCTTACGATGTTACTGAACCAAGATATTTAGTTAGAGCCACAGTTTCTGATACAATGTCTACGGGCACTTACCTCTAATTGGAAAAAATCTGTGAGAGAATTAAATTGTGATTATTTAATTGTCGGTGCAGGCGCTGCAGGATGTGTGGTGTCAAACAGGCTATCACATAGCCCAAATAATAGTGTAATATGCATTGAGGCTGGTGGAAAAGACACTAACTTTTTCATCAAGATACCCGCTGGTTTTTCTAAAACTGTTTATAATGATAAAATTAATTGGCCGTATTTTACAGAAGAAACAGAAAATACCGCTAATAGAAAAATTAGATTTCCAAGAGGTAAAGTTGTAGGAGGTTCTAGCTCAATCAATGGACATTTATATGTGAGAGGTCAGGCAGATGATTATAACGGATGGGCACAAAAGGGATGCATTGGCTGGAGTTGGTCAGATGTTTTACCTTATTTCATGAAAGCTGAAACAAGACCTGCAGGTAATAAAAATTATAGAGGCAATAAAGGACCACTTTATATTTCAGACCTTACAACCCCTCACCCAGCTGCTAAATTATTTATAGAAACAGCACATGGTTTAGGTATAAAAAAAAATTTGGATTATAACTCAGGTGATCAAGAAGGATCTTTTTTATATCAAACGATGATTAAAAATAGTATGAGATGGAGTGCATCTGATGCATATCTAAAACCAATTTTATCTAGGAATAATTTTAAATTATTAATTAATACATACTTACACAAAATAATTTTTAAAAATAAAAGAATTGATAGTGTAATAATTAAACAAGGCTTAAATTTTAAAAAAATTTTTATAAATAAAGAATTAATACTTTCAGCTGGTGCAATAAACTCACCTCAAATATTACAAAATAATGGGATAGGTGATCAATTAAAATTAAAAAAACTAGGTATCAAATGTATACTAAATATACCTGAAGTAGGACAAAATTTAAAAGATCATTTCGCAATTAGAATTGCCATGAGAACTAAAAATTTAAGCACATTTAATACAGAGTCAAAAGGCTTTAATCTCTTAAAAGAAATTTTAAATTACTATTTTTTTAAAAAAGGTCTTCTAACCAATCCAGTTTCAACTGCAGGAGTTTTTGCTAAAACAAAAAAACAATTAATTTCTCCAGATATACAAATGCTTTTTGCGCCGGCAAGTTTTGAAAATGAAAATGTTGGAACTTCAGGTCTTGAAAATTTGGATGGTATAACTTGTGGGATAACGCAACTTAGACCAAGCAGTAAAGGATATGTAGAAATTAGGTCAAATAATATATATGATTCTCCAATAATTAATCCCAAATACTTAGATAATGATTTTGATAAGGAAACATTAATAAATGGCGTTAAATTAGTTAGAAAAATTTATTCTTCAAAGCCACTTGCTAATTTTTGTAGAAAAGAAACTATACCAGGAAAAAAAGTTTCTACTGATGATGAAATTATAGAATATGCCAGAAAATTTGGCTCAACTGTCTACCATCCAATAGGTACCTGTAGAATGGGGAATGATTCTAATTCAGTAGTTGATCTTAACTTAAAAGTAAGAGGAATTGAAAACCTTCGAGTTATCGATGCATCTATAATGCCTGAAATGGTCTCTGGAAATACATACGCAGCTACAAATATGATCGCTGAAAAAGGCTCAGATTTAATTTTAAATTCTATTAATTAAATAAAAAATCTATTTTACTTTGACTAATTTTTTTAAAATTCTATAAATAAACACTAACATTATGCAATTACACAACCTTCTCAAAAACTTTATTGAATCAAGAATTGTTAATATTTTTATAACATTAGTAATCTTAATTAATGCTATAACCCTTGGCCTTGAAACAAGTGAAGAGTTAGTTTCTAAAATTGGTAATATGCTGATTTATGTGGATAAAATAGCTTTATCAATCTTTGTAATTGAATTGTTGATAAAATTATTTGTATATAGATTAAGCTTTTTTAAAAGTGGTTGGAATGTTTTTGATTTTATAATTGTGACAATTGCTCTCATTCCTACTTCTGGTCCACTGTCAATATTAAGAGCATTTAGAATTTTTCGTGCTCTTAGACTTTTATCAATGGTCCCCTCAATGAAAAAAGTAATTCAGGCTATGTTTTACGCTATACCAGGTATTGCTTCAGTAGGTACTATAATAGTTTTGATTTTTTATATATCAGCAGTTCTTGTAACAAATTTTTTTGGTAACAAATTTGAAGATTGGTTTGGCTCTATTGGTGAATCTATGTATTCACTTTTTCAAATAATGACCTTAGAAAGCTGGTCAATGGGAATCGTTAGGCCTGTGATGGAAGAGTATCCTTATGCTTGGGCTTTTTTTGTTCCATTCATATTAGTTACAACTTTTGCTGTATTAAATTTATTTATTGGTATAATTGTTGATGCAATGCAACATCAAACAAATGAAGATGAAAATAAAAGCAATCAAAACTCTAAATTAAATCTAGAAAATAAAATATTATCTATAGAAAATGAAATAAAAGAAATAAAAGAGATTCTCAAAAAAAAATAATTTCAAGTTTTAGTAAGTTTTTTATATTTAAACTTTAATTGTTATTTTGTTAGAATTTTTCTAATATTATTTCTATTAAATGAGGTTAGAAATGCTTGATCATCTTGGGCAGTTGCCAAGTGTAGCTGCAAAAAAATTTGGAAATAAAGAAGCTCTATGCTTTGAAAATACTTCACTCTCTTTTATTGAAATTAATTCTTTAGTTGAAAATCTAGCATCGAATTTAAAAGCTTTAGGTATTAAAGAAAAAGATGTAATCACATTATATGCATCCAATTCTTGGGAATGGATTGTTAGTTATTTTGGAATAGCAAGAGTTGGTGCCGTAATAAACCCAGTTAATACAATGTTAACACCAAATGAAATAAAATATGTAGTTAATGATTGCAAAGCAAAAGCTATTATAACCTCTTCAGAAAAAGTGTCTCATATAATTGATTTAAAAAAAGAAGGTCAAATTAATTTTATAATTTCTTTTAATCAAGCTATTAAAGATTCTATATCATTTAATGATTTAATTAATAACAATATCTCTCAAATTGAAATGCCAAATGTATCACCAGAGGAACTTTCTACGATTGGTTACACGTCTGGCACAACAGGTCATCCAAAAGGTGCAATGCAATCACATAGAGCTGTGATTTTAAATGGATCAATGACTAGCCAGATGCATATGCGAAATGATAAAGATATTGTAGTAAGTGCTTTACCTTGCCCTCATGTGTATGCCAACGTTGTTATGACAGGTATGATGATGTTTGGGACAAAATTAATACTTCATAAAGTTTTTGACGCTCCTTCAATTTTTAAAGATATTGAAAAGCATAAGGCAACAATTTTTGATGGAGTTCCAACAATGTTTATGTACATGATTGATCATCCTGATTTTGAAAAAACAAATATTAAAAGTTTGACAAGATGTTACGTAGGTGGGCAAACCATGCCAGTAGCAATAATGGAAAATGTAGAAAAAAAATTTAAAGTTCCTTTAATAGAATTATGGGGAATGACAGAAATTGCTGGCCTAGGTTCAACACATCCGCTTTATGGCAAAAATAAACATGGATCAATTGGTTGTGCTTTACCATTTTGTGAACTTAAAATTGTCGATGTAGACAATGTAAAAAAGGATATGCCTGTAGGCGAAGTAGGAGAATTAATGGTTAAAGGTCCAATAACTATGATGGGATATTTTGGAGATGAAAAGAGAACAAAAGAGACATTAGAAAATGATGGATGGCTTCATTCTGGTGATCTCGCAAAAATGGATGAAGACGGTTATTATTATATAGTAGATAGGAAAAAAGATATGATTTTAACTGCTGGTTACAATGTTTATCCTGCAGAAATAGAAAGAGTGTTAGCTAAACATCCAAGTGTATCTATTGTAGCTGTAGGAAAAGAAGAGGATGAACTTAAAGGAGAAATAGCTAAAGCTTATGTAGTTTTAAAAGAAAATTTTAAACCTAGTGAAGATGAATTAATAAATTTTTGTCGCGAACATTTAGCAGCCTATAAATGTCCTAGAAAAGTAATATTTGTTAATGATGTTCCAAAAACAAGCTCTGGCAAAATCATGAGAAGAGAATTAAATAAACTCGATAATCTAGCTATAAAGAATTAATTTCCTTTATCAACATCTTTAAATTTTGTTAAAATATCTTCTAGGTATTTTTTTGTTTCACTTAATTCGTTTTTCAAAATTTTATTTTGCTCTCTTAAAAAATAATTTTCTCTTCTTAACCATTCAACTTGATCAATTTGCATTAAAATTTCACCTTTAAAGTTTTTCTTAATTATATAATGATAGTGGTGCCTAAGGACGAATTCAAACCACCGGCACTAAGATTTTCAGTCCGTCTGCACTACTAAGCAAGTACACTGTCATTACAATAACTTATAACTTTATATATTTCAATAGTGATATCTTCGTCACAACATAAGTTAAAAAATTTCTAGTTTTCTTAAAATACACGGTGTGTGACAGATAAAAAATTTGGTCGTTTTTATTTAATTATTAATAATTTGTTTTTAAGTTTTTTTTTAAACGTTTAATCATTTAGTTTTAAGTTTTTCCATTTTCAAGATTAAATTTTTGTACAACCACAACTTAAACATCATCCATTTTTTCTAGTGAATTTACATATATCTATGCATGTGGTTTTTTACTTTTCATTTTAAAAACTTACAAATTTACTCTATTATTTTGAAAAATTGTTCTACAAGTGACTTTTCAATTTTATTTGTAATAAAAACTAATCTAGTTGAAACGTCATTATCTGGCCACTTATCTAGCCATTCTAATGGATGAAATATATGTTGCACACCATGAATTATTGCAGGACGATCTTCACCTTCCACATTTATTATACCCTTGATTCTAAGCATTTTTTCACCCATTTGGTTGGATAATAATTCTATAAAAAAATTTAAAGAAGTCATACTAACTGGTTTATTTGTTACTAAAGAAAAGGATTTAATTTCATCGTCATGACGATTTGTGTCATGATGGTGCTTATGATCAAATGAGTGCTTAACTTCTTTTTTTTCTTCACTTAGCCATTGTCTAACATCCCATGATTCTGTGTTAGGTTGATAATCATTTAATCCATAAAATTCTTTAATTGGCAATAAACCCTTTTTACTTTTAATTACAGTAGCCTTAGAATTGATTTTGCTTATTCTTTTAATTAGATTTTCAATTTTTTTTGTATCTCCAAGATCTACTTTAGATAAAATTACTTTATTAGCAAAAGCGACTTGTTTTATAGATTCTAAATGATTATTGAACGTTTTACATCCATTTATAACATCTACAATTGTTATAATACCATCAAATTTATAGGCTCGTGCTAGATCAATTGATGTCATTAATGTATGAATAATAGGGACTGGATCAGCTAATCCTGTTGTTTCAATGACTACTTTATTAAATTTTTTTATTAAACCTTTTTGCATTTTTGTTAAAAGATTTAAAAGAGTTGATCTTAGGTCTTCTTGAATGGTGCAACATATACAACCATTTTGAAGTTCTAAAATAGTTTCATCTGTACTCTCAATTAAATTATGATCAAGTCCTACTTCACCAAATTCGTTAATAATAAAAGCGACGTCGTTTACATTTTCGTTCTTTACAAATTCCGATAATAAAGTTGTTTTACCACTTCCTAAAAAACCTGTTAAAACAGTTATTGAAATACTCTTAGGAAATGAATTCATATTAATTAAAAAAATAGTTGAATTTAAAAATTTTTAATAAGATTATGTTATAATATAACATAACTGAAATTAATAGCTTAATATGACAAAAAAAAATAATGTAATTAAATTTAACCCTAACCCCTCTAGAGAAGAGGCTATGCGAGCAGTAAAAACTCTTATAGCTTGGGCAGGAGATAATCCTGATAGGGAGGGCCTGATTGAAACCCCTAAAAGAGTTGTAAAGGCTTATGAAGAATTTTTTGAGGGATATAACATAGACCCTACAGAAATTCTCTCCAAAACTTTTGAAGAAGTTGAAGGATATGATGAAATGGTTTTAATAAAAAACATTAGACTTGAATCTCATTGTGAACACCACATTGTTCCAATTCTTGGTAAAGCTCATGTCGCTTATATGCCTCAAAAAAGAGTTGTTGGAATTAGTAAAATAGCAAGATTAGTTGACGTATTTGCAAAAAGGTTACAAATACAGGAAACGTTAACATCACAAATTGCTGAAACCTTACAAAGTGTTTTAGATCCATTAGGGGTTGCTGTCTTAATAGATGCATCTCACCAATGCATGACTACTAGAGGAGTACACAAACCTGAGTCCAGTACTGTTACAAAAAAAATGATTGGAATATTCAAAGAAGATAAAATTTTGCAATCACAGTTTATGGAATTAATTAATCAAAAATAATTCATGTAAAATAGAAGCTAGTATAAAATTCTTATTTAGAATTTGTCACGCCCTTCTCACAATAAGTTTTTACTTTTGCATAATTATTTGGGTTACTTTAGTAAAATTAATTGGAGCAGTTACTAAGGGTCTAGGTAAGTTATATCAATAATTTAAGTGGTGCCCAGGGGCGGATTCGAACCACCGACACGAGGATTTTCAGTCCTCTGCTCTACCTACTGAGCTACCTGGGCACAATAATAATCTATACATACATCAAGTGAAATTGTCTACTATAGAAAAGAATTAATTGTCAAAATCTATTAATTTAGATATTACATATCTATTATCCAACCATCTAAACAAGTCTATTTTACTACATTTATCAGAACAAAATGGAAAATATTTATCTTGTTTATCAATTTCTTTCTGACAATTAATACAGCTACTTTTCACTATAATATCCAATTGAGTTGAGTGATCCATAAACCTGATTTAAAGGTAATCCAACAATATTAGTATATGACCCAGAAATGAACTGAATAAATTTTTCTGCAGATCCTTGAATACCGTATGCTCCAGCCTTTCCTTTCCATTCATTTGATTCAATGTAAGATTTGATTTCATTATCTGACAATCTTTTCATTTTCACTACTGAAGTTACAACCCTTAAAGAATCTATTTTATCTTTACAATATAAATTAAAAGCTGTTGAAACTCTATGTCTTCTTCCAGATAAAAGCTCTAAAAATTTTATTGCTTTTGATTTTTCATTTGTTTTATCAATTATTCTTCTACCAACATAAACAATTGTGTCTGCAGTTAAAATCAAATCATTTGGAAATTTTTTTTTGACAACGTCCATCTTCTCCTTGGCCATTCTTTTAACATATAAAATTGGAAGTTCTTTTTTTTGAGGAACTTCATTGATTTCAGGTTTAAAAATTTCATCCGGATAAAAATTAATTTGTTTTAATAATTCTAATCTTCTTAGTGAAGAGGAACCTAAAATAAATTTTAAATTTTTGGTGTTAGACAACATTATTATGTTGGTCTATTTGTACCTAAAAGTAATTCTACCTTTAGTAAGATCATAAGGTGTCATTTCAACAGTAACTTTATCACCCAACAATACTCTAATTCTATTTTTTCTCATTTTTCCACTTGTATGGGCTAATATTTCATGATCATTGTCTAATTTGACTCTAAACATTGCATTTGGAAGTAGCTCTTCAACAACCCCAGAAAATTCTATCACACCTTCTTTTGCCATAGGATAGTTATATAATTTAAATAATAAATTGTAAAATTAAATAATTTTGTAATTAAACTTTAATTATCTTTTCTTCTAGCATATATCGACATTCTATGAGCATCTAATCCTTCTGCTTCTGCTAAAATTTCTGCATGTTTCCCCAGATCATTTAAATTATGTTCATTACATTGAACAAACGTTGTTCTTCGTAAAAAGTCGTTTGTACCAAGTCCACTAGAAAACCTTGCTGTTCCTTCTGTGGGCAAAACATGATTTGGACCAGCAATATAATCTCCAATAGCTTCAGGGGTATAATCACCTAAAAAAATTGATCCAGCATTATTAATGTCATCTAAATAGAGTTTAGGATTTTCTATACAAAGTTCTAAATGCTCAGGTGCAATTTGATTGATTAGATCTATACATTCACTTATATGTTCAATTATTAATATTAATCCATTGTTATACCAAGAACTTGAAGCAATTTTTTTTCTAGGTAATGTCTCTAATAATTTAACAATCTGATTTTCTACATGCTTAGCAAATTTTTCATCATTAGTTACTAAAATAGACTGAGCATTTTCATCGTGTTCAGCTTGAGATAATAAGTCTATAGCAATCCACTCTGGATTATTTTTATTATCTGCAACTATTAAAACTTCTGAAGGACCTGCAACGGAATCAATTCCTACTTTACCAAATAATTGTCTTTTAGCTTCCGCAACATAAGCATTTCCTGGACCAACAATTTTATCAACTTTTTTCAAATCTTTAGTTCCAAAAGCTAATGCAGCTATAGCATGAGCTCCTCCCATCCTATAAAATTCTGTTACTTCTGCTAAATATGCAGCTGCTAACAATATTTCTGATTTTTTTTCAAAATTAATTGGTGATACTAAGACCCTTTCCTCAACTCCAGCGACTAAAGCTGGTATCGCGTTCATTAAAACTGAAGAGGGATAAAGAGCTTTCCCTCCTGGTGCATAAAAACCAACTCTTTTTATAGGAGAATATTTTAATCCTAAATTAACACCAAGCTCATCTTCATAGTCAAATCCACTTGGCATTTGCTTTTCATGAAATAATTTGATTCTAGAAGATGCAATTTTCATAGCATTTTTCAAATCAATTGGAAGATCATCAAAGGCTTTTTTTAATAATTTATTTTCAATTCTAATATCATTTAAATTAGAACAACTAATATTATCAAATTTATTTATCATAGTAATTAGAGCATTATCACCATGTGTTTTTATTTGACTAGTTATACCAAAAACAATTTTTTCAATATCAACATCTGAAATATTTCTTCTTCTTAAAAATTCATTTAATTTTTTATCAAAATTATCTTCCTTAAAATAAAGATATGTAACTTTATTATTAATCATGTAAAAACCCTTCAAACTTTTTTATAATTTTATAAACTTCCTTAAAATTTGTTTTATATGCATTTCTATTGACAGCTAATCTTGTAGAAACTTTCATAATCTCTTCAATTTCAATTAAACCATTAGCTTTTAATGTTTCACCACTTTCCGAAAGGTCAACAATTCTTCTACATAATCCCATAGATGGAGCCAGTTCCATCGCACCATTTAGCTTTATACAATCAGCATGTACACCCCTTTTTTTAAAATGCTCCCTAGTTAAATTAGGATATTTTGTTGCTACTCTAACATAACTCCAAGTCAAAGGATCTTCATCACTTAAAATTTCTTTAGTGGTGGCTACCACTAATCTACATAAACCAATTTGAAGATCAATAGGTGAGTAAATTTCAGAATGATTAAATTCTTCTAAAACATCGCTTCCAATTATAGCTATATGTGCCGCCCCATAAATTAGAAATGTTGCTACGTCAAAAGATCTAACAATAATTAATTTTATATTAGGAATATTAGTTTCAAACTTTAATTTTCTGTCTTTCTCGTTAAAAAAAGACTTTTCAGGAATAATACCTAACTTATCAAAAATTGGTAAAACTTGTTTTAATATTCTCCCTTTTGGAAGAGCTATAATTATATCTTTATCATTCATATTAATTAGTCTATTTATGCATTGGTTTTTTACCAGTTGGCCATGGCATGTCAAGATCATCTAAATAAATTTCTATTTTTTTTACAAAAACTTTAATTGTTACATCCGAAGAAAAAGTTAATATTATTTCATTTTTATCATTATCGACTGATAGTAAATTTATAAATTTTGAAGAATTGATTTTATCTTTATTTGTATAAGTTATCTTATTTACATTACAAATTCTTATTCCAGAAACAACTCGATAAAATGTTTCGTCTTTTATTTTTTTTCCTACAAATTCCCAGCAAAATCTAGAAAATGTTGCAATCAATATTTTTTCACTCTTATTATAAATAATTTCATCAATGGAAAATATACCATCTTGACATAATGTAGAAAAAATTTTTATTTCATCTTTATCTAAGAATTTTATTTTTAATTTTTTAAAATCATATTCATTGAGATGATCGGAAATATTTTTTTTATCTTCAAATTTCATGATTATCTTATGTGCGCCCCTATATTAAATAATTTTTCTTCAAAATTTTCGTATCCCCTTTTTAAATGAGATAAATCATTAACAACACTCTCACCATTTGCATTAAGACTTGCTGCTATTAAGGACATAGAAGCTCTCAGATCAGTAGCTTTAACCGAAGCACCTTGTAATTGCTTTAATCCATCAACAATAGCTTTATTTCCATCAATTTTAATAGATGCCCTCATTTTAGACAACTCAGGGACATGCATAAATCTATTTTCAAATATATTTTCTTCAATTACTGATTTTCCATTTGCTATACACATTAAACTCATAAACTGAGCTTGTAAATCTGTTGGAAAACCAGGATGAGGTTCAGTTTGAATATTAACTGGAGCAATTTCACTAACACCTTTTATTTTTACAGTATCATTGTAGAATTCAACTTTCACATTTGTTTGTTTTAACTTTTTAAAAAAAGCTTTTAAATCCTCTGGATTTGAATTGAGTAAGTTTAACTCACCTTTTGTAATTCCTGCAATTATAGCAAATGAACCTGCTTCAATTCTATCAGGTATAACTGAGTATGTAATAGGATTTAATTTTGAAACACCCTCTATTTCAATTATATTTGTGCCTAAACCTTTTATATTTGCTCCTGCCAAATTTAGACAATTACCTAAATCAACAATTTCAGGCTCTTGAGCAGCATTATAAATTTTTGTTTTACCAATTGCTAAGGTTGCTGCCATGATTGCACATTCTGTGGCTCCAACAGACACATTAGGAAACTTTATTTCATTTCCGATGAATTTCCCTTGAGGAAGAGTAGCTCTCAAAAATCCATTTTGTAAATATGTTTCAGCTCCGAGTTGTTTTAGTGCATCTATATGATAATTGATTGGACGTTCTCCAATTTCACAACCTCCAGGCATTGGAATTAGAGCATTATGTCTTTTAGACAAGAGAGGAGCTAACACTAAAATTGAAGCTCTCATTTTAGAAACTAATTCTTTTGGTGCTTCGATATTTTGAGGTTCACCATGAAAATCAATGACACCATCATAAAATTTTGTCATTACACCTAAAGCATTTATTAATTTTATCATTAATCTCGTATCCGCTAAATCAGGTACATTTTTTAAAGAAAA
>CACMRF010000012.1 GCA_902615995.1 uncultured SAR116 cluster alpha proteobacterium
ATTGAAAAAATATAAAAATAAAATTGCTGATGAAATATTACCAGATTTTAGAGGAGACAGAGACAAAGTACTTGAAGGCATTGATGAGGGTTTAAAATATCTTGAAGTTGAAAGAAAGAAAGTTAAGTCAGAATTAAATAAATCAGTTCCACCAACAATATAAAAATGACTGAAGCAAACGCACGTATTAAAATTAACAAACTTTTGGAAGAAGCAGATTGGATTCTTCCAGGCGGTAAAGGTGTTGTTAATGTAGATACAGAAATGCAGAATAAAGCAGGTTTTGCAGATTATGTTCTTAAAGACAGTGATGATTTTCCTATATGTGTCATTGAAGCAAAAAAGGAACTTATTTCTCCCCTTGTTGGTAAAGAACAGGCAAGAGGTTATGCAGAATCTCTGAACTGTCGTTTTATTATTCTTTCTAATGGTGTATCGCATTATTTTTGGGATATTGAACAAGGTAATCCAACAGTTATAGATATCTTTCTTTCCCAAAAACAAATGGAGTTAAGAAAAGAAAAATTTAATCCACCAAGGGGAAATGACGAAACAATTGATGTTGACTATATTGCACAAACTCAACTTCCTAAATTTGAACAAAATCCAGATTATCTAAATGAGAAAAAAAGAGACGAGTTTATAAGAAATAATAAACTTCGTCTTCTTCGTGATTACCAATTAAAGGCAGTAAAGGCAGTTCAAAGTAATATCGCAGAAGGTAAAGACAGGTTCTTGTTAGAGATGGCAACAGGAACAGGAAAGACTCTAACCTCGTCAGCAATTATCAAGATGTTCTTACGTCTATACAATGTGAAGAGAGTTCTCTTCCTTGTAGACCGTCTTGAACTTGAAACACAGGCACAGAAAGAGTTTGATGAAGTACTCAAAAATGATTTTAGAACAGTTATCTGGAAAGAAAATCAATCAGACTGGACTAAAGCGGAGATTGTCATTTCAACAGTCCAGTCATTTGTAAGTCAAAACAAATACCGAAAGGTATTTCGTCCAGACCACTTTGACTTAGTTATCTCGGATGAAGCACATCGTTCTTTGGGTGCAAGAAGTCGAAAAGTTTTTGAATATTTTATTGGATTTAAGTTGGGTCTTACTGCAACTCCCAAAGACTATCTCAAATCAGTAGATGTTGAGAATATTGGAAGTAGTGACCCAAGACAGTTTGAAAAAAGGATGATGTTGGATACTTACACCACCTTCGGTTGTGATAGTGGAGAACCAACATTCCGATATTCACTAGAGGATGGAGTTAAGGATGGTTATCTTATAAATCCTAAAGTCATTGACGCACGAACTAAAATTACTACCGAACTCCTATCTGAACAGGGTTATATATTTCAAGGTGTTGATGATGAAGGTAAGGATTTTGAAGAAACATTTACTCAGAAAGATTTTGAAAAGAAGTTTTTTTCAGAAAATACCAACACTATTTTTTGTGAAACTTTTCTAAAACACGCAATGCGAGACCCTTATACAGGTGAGATTGGAAAAACACTAGTTTTCTGTGTTTCGCAAACTCATGCTGCAAAAGTAACTCAAATACTGAACGTCCTTGCAGACAGAATTTATCCAAAACAATATAGTTCTGACTTTGCAGTCCAAGTGACTTCAAGTGTCCAAGATTCCCAACGAATGACTATTGATTTTAGAAACAACTCACTAAATGGACAGTCTAAAACCAATCCTCATTATAGGACTTCCAAGACACGTATTTGTGTAACAGTAGGAATGATGACCACTGGTTATGATTGTACAGATATTTTAAATATCTGTATGATGCGTCCTATTTACTCACCAAGTGAATTTATTCAGATGAAGGGTCGTGGAACGCGTAGATGTGACTTTTCACAATCATGGATTACCAAGTCGGAAATTCCAGACCATATTGAACCTCAAAAAGAACAATTCCTTCTTTTTGATTTCTTTGGAAACTATGACTATTTTGAAAAAGATTTTGATTATGATGAAGTTTTAAAACTTCCTTCTATATCTGTTGGTGAACCACCACATCCACCAAACCCTCCACCACCTGAAGTAATAAGTAATTCACCAGACCCTCTAGCAGAGTTGAAAGAAATTCTGATATCTGACCAAGGTATGAAGATTGATAGGAATCTCTATAGGTCATTTAAAAATAAAGTAACAGAAAACACAATTATCAAAGATTTAGTATCAAAGCAGAATTTTGATGAAGCAGAGACTTACCTAAAAGATAAGATTTTAGATAAACCACAAGAGTTTTATACAATTGAAAAAATTAGAAAATCGTTGGGTCTTGATAGAAAATTAACCGTTTCAGAACTTCTTCTCCATATCTTTGGACACATTGAACACATTCCTTCCCAAAGAGAATGTTTAGATGAAGAGTTTGATAAACTGGACAAAGCACTAAAACCAGATGATGCAATCTATGGGGATGCAAGAGAAGTATTTGAAGCATATGCAGTTGATAATGATTTCAGAGATATTGTCGATAATAAACGATATGCAGAATTAGGTGTTCATCCATCTGGAGATGCGTTTAAAAAACTTCCCATAGAATTAAAACAGAACATTCCTTCATATGTGAAAGACAATGTTAATTTAGAACGGTTAGAGAATGTTAGATAGTGTTACCAAGAAACGCATCGATGATTTACGCGATATCCTTGTTGGCAAAATTCCAAGTCCACAAAGTCAAGTCGAGCAAATCACCACAGGACTGATTTACAAGTTCATGTATGACATGGATGAAGAAGCAGTCGAGATGGGTGGTGTTCCATCATTCTTCGTTGATGATTATGAAAAATACTCTTGGAAGCACTTGTTTGACACCAAATTAGGGGGTGCAGATAAGGTGCAACTCTACAGTGATGCGATTGAGAATATGTATACCAATCCATCTGCACCACAGTTGTTCAGAGAGATATTCAAAAACTCATTCCTTCCATTCAAAGACCCTTCAACACTCAATATGTTTTTGAAGGAAATAAATGAGTTCCACTACTCGCACTCAGAGAAGTTAGGAGATGCGTTTGAATATCTTCTTTCGTTCATGGGGTCACAAGGTGATGCAGGGCAGTTCAGAACACCTCGTCACATCATCGACTTTATTGTTGAGATAGTTAATCCTCAGAAGAACGAAACCATCCTTGACCCAGCATGTGGCACAGCAGGTTTCTTAATTTCTTCTTATAAGCACATTCTCTCTCAGAACACTGATAAGAAGTTGGGTGACAAACTCAATGCATCAGAACGCAAACAGGTTGGTGACAATCTTGTTGGGTATGACATTTCACCAGATATGACACGCATATCTCTGGTGAATATGTATCTCCATCAGTTTGCGAGTCCTCAAATTCACGAATACGACACTTTGTCGTCCGAGGATAGATGGAACGAATACTTCGATGTGATTCTTGCGAACCCACCGTTCATGACCCCAAAAGGTGGGATTCAACCTCATTCGCGATTTGGAGTGCAATCAAACAGAGCAGAGGTTCTTTTCGTTGATTACATCATAGAACATCTTAAACCCACTGGTCGTGCAGGCATCGTTGTTCCAGAGGGCATTATTTTCCAAACAGGCACTGCGTATAAGACTCTGAGAAAGAAACTCATTGAAGATTGTTTGGTGGGAGTAATTTCACTTCCAGCAGGGGTGTTTCAACCATATGCAGGAGTAAAAACTTCAATCCTTATTTTGGATAAAGAACTCAATCAAAAATCAGACAACATCTTTTTTGCAAAAGTCGAAAACGATGGGTTCAGTCTTCAAGCACAAAGAACACCTATCGCAAAAAATGACCTTCCTAATTTAGTTTCGACAATTCAATCCCAAAACAAAGATGAATTATTTTCTGCGAGTAAGGCAACGATACTCGGAAATGCGTCTGTTTCTCTATCACAGTCAAACTACCAAACAATTGATGCGTTAGTGTCGGATTATCCAATGATTAAAATTGGTGATTTGTTCACAACCTCTTCTGGTGGAACTCCAAAAGCAAAGGAACAAAAATACTATGAAAATGGAACGATACCGTGGATAAGAAGTGGTGAAGTTGACGGCAAACTCGTTTTAGAATCTGAGTTAAAAATCACTGAACTAGGACTGAAAGAATCCTCAGCAAAACTGTTTCCTGTGAATTCCGTTCTAGTTGCAATGTATGGTGCAACAGCAGGAAAAGTTGGCATTTTAGGGATTAAAGCATCAACCAATCAGGCAGTTTGTGCGATATTCCCAAATGAAAAATGTCTTCCAAAATATCTCTATCACTTTCTTCGTTCACAAGAAGAGACATTGGTGGGATTGTCTGTTGGTGGAGCACAACCCAATATCAGTCAGACTATAATTAAAGAGTTTGAAATTCCTCTCCCACCTATCGAAGTTCAGCAACAAATTGTTGATGAGTTAGAGGGTTATCAGAGGATTATTGACGGGTGCAGACAGGTTGTTGAGAACTACAAACCAACCATCGACATTGACCCTTCATGGGGGATGGTTGAGTTGGGGGATGTGTGTTCTCTCCTCAATGGTAGAGCATATAAAAAGGAAGAATTACTAAGTGAGGGAAAATATCCTGTTTTACGAGTAGGTAATTTCTTCACTAGTGATAACTGGTATTACTCTGAGTTGGAACTGGAACCCAACAAATATTGTAATACGGGAGACCTTCTTTATGCATGGTCAGCATCTTTTGGTGCAAAAATATGGGACGGTGGAAAAGTAATTTACCACTATCATATTTGGAAAGTTGAGAACGATGAAAATAAAGTCTCAAAAGGTTTTCTAAAATACCTTCTCGACCATCTAACAAATCAGTTCAAAGAGCAAGGTGGCAGAGGTGGGATTATGATGCACCTAACAAAATCTGGAATGGAAAAAACATTTATCCCTCTTCCTACTATCGAAGAACAACTATCTATAGAAAAAAAATTAAGTGATGAAGAACTCCTTGTCCGTGGCAATGAGAGACTTATAGAAATCTACACCCAAAAAATCCAAGATAGGATTAGCAAAGTTTGGGGTGATTAATGGCAAAGAAATTCCTTCTATATTCTAAAGAAGGTAGTTCGATGGTTTCGACATGGACTGACTATCTTTACTGCACAATTTTGAATAACGGCAGTCTATCTCTTCGTGTGAATGTGCAAGATGAGTATGGTTCTGAGTGGTCACCATCTATTAAGAATATAAAGACACCTAACCAATTCATTTCAGCATTTCACAGTATTGAGAGATTTGAGAACTGGTCATTAGAGGATTTAATGCCAGCATTACACATTCATCATCCAATCTTTGCAATACGTCTAGAATATATTCAAAAAAATCAAGAATTAGATGATGAATTAGAGATAGAAATTAGTGTTTTGTTGAATAAGTTTATGAATGAAGTGAAACTAAAAGACCTTCCATCAGGAAATACAAATAAGCGTTTGTTTGCAGGAGAGGTAAAAGAATATATAAGAGATTTTCTGGAAACTACTGGCAACTTCCCAAAAGGTGAACAAGAAATTCAAGGTAGAACTGTTATTTTCCCTAAATAATTGAAATATACTACTCTATTAAATTTACTACTCTATTAATTTGCTTAGATTTTCTTTTTAGGGTTTACCCTATTTCTTTTTACTCTTCCAAGTGCCACCGTACTGGTAGGACTCCACAAATGCAGTTTTGACCTCTTGTAGACACTTTCCGCATAGAAACACCCAATCCTTAAGTTCTTCGTATCTGCAACGATAAAGAACTTCTTTGGGTTCATGACACTTAAAACAATCCTTAGTTCTGACTCTCATACTTCAAATATGGCACCTATTTTGTGTTTGCTAAAAATAAAATTTTGTTAATTTAGTTGCCAAGTAGTTTCCAAGTAGTTGGAAACATCAAAATTTATAAAACCAATTGATAAATATAGATATTTTTTTAAATAGACTGTTGTATACAATAGTACATTTACTTGGAAACTTACTTGGAAACTAAAAAAGTTAAGTTGTTGATTTTAAATGATATTTTTTTTTAAAAAAAGTTTTGATGCAAAAATAAGTAATTGATTTTATTGACTTTTTTCTAACAGACTACTCCCACTCAATTGTGCCAGGTGGTTTTGAGGTAATGTCATAAGTAACCCTATTAACACCACTTACCTCATTGATAATTCTTGTTGATGTATCAGAAAGAAAACTTTGATCAAATTTAAAATAATCAGCTGTCATTCCATCTACGGAAGTTACAGCTCTCAACACACAAGCATAGTCATAAGTTCTTTTATCTCCCATCACACCAACAGACTTTGTGGGTAACAATACTGAAAAAGCTTGCCAAATTTCATCATAAAGGTTAAATTTTTTTATTTGGTCGATGAATATTTCATCAATATTTTGTAAAATTTTAATTTTTTTAATTGTTACTTCTCCTGGGCATCTTATAGCCAATCCTGGACCTGGAAATGGATGTCGATTTATAAATGTTTTAGGTAAATTTAATTCATTTCCTAATTTTCTAACTTCATCTTTAAAAAGACTTCTTAAAGGTTCAATTAATTTAAGACCCATTTGTTTAGGTAATCCACCAACATTATGATGAGATTTTATTGTAACAGAGGGACCATCATTAACAGAAACACTTTCTATTACATCAGGGTATAATGTACCTTGAGCTAAAAACTTTATGTTATCCATTTTTTTTGCATGTTTTTGAAAAACTTTTATAAATAAATTTCCAATTATTTTTCTTTTCTTTTCTGGACTTGTAACACCTTTTAACTTGTCTAAAAAAAGCTTACTTTCATTAGCGTAAATTAGAGATATTTTATAGTTATCTCTAAACATTTTTAAAACTTCTGAATGTTCATTTTTCCTAAGTAATCCATGATTAACAAAAATACAGGTTAAATTGTTACCAATAGCCTTATGTAAAAGGATAGCCGTTACAGAACTATCAACTCCACCTGATAATGCACAAATGACTTTATTATTGCCAACTTTTTTTCTAATATTTTTAATCTCATCTTCATAAAATGATTGCATTGTCCAATCACGCTTAAAGCCTGAAATTTTTAAAAAATTATCAAATAAAACTTTTCCTTTTGGAGTATGATGAACCTCAGGATGAAATTGAACACCATAAAAATTTCTTTTTTCATCAGCAACCATGGCAAAAGGTGCATTTTTTGAAGTTGCTAAAACTTTAAAGTCAGGTGCCATTTCACTTACATGATCACCATGGCTCATCCATACCTCTTCAAAGTCCTTTTCAAACCAACCATCTATAAATTTAGATTTTCTTTTTTGTTCAATAAATGCTCTTCCAAACTCTGATTTTCTTTCTTTTGAATTTATTTTTCCTCCTAATTGAAACATAAGAAGTTGTTGCCCATAGCATATTCCTAAAATAGGAATGCCAAGTTTATAAATAATTTTAGAAACTTTAGGGCTATTTCTATCTAGAACACTACAGGGGCCACCAGAAAAAATAATAGCTTTTGGAGATAATTCTTTTAAAAGTTTTTGATTAATATTTTGAAAAGGGTATATCTTTGAAAATACACTAAGTTCCCTTAATCTTCTCGCAATTAATTGTGTAACTTGACTTCCAAAGTCAATTACAAGAAGGCATTCATTTATACTATTTTTTAGTGTTATTGTTTGTTTTGTCATTGTCGATAATTAGGAGATTCCCTTGTAATCATAACATCATGTACATGACTTTCTCTTAAACCAGCATTTGTAATTTTTCTAAAAATACAATTTTTTTTCATACTTTCAATATTAGCATTACCAGTATAGCCCATAGCTGATTTTAACCCACCTATTAATTGATTAATTACATTTTCTATGGGTCCTTTATAAGGAACTTGTCCTTCAATACCTTCAGGAACTAATTTTAATTTTTCGATCTCTTCTTGAAAATATCTATCGGCTGAACCTCGTGCCATTGCGCCTAATGAACCCATTCCCCTGTAGGATTTATACGACCGTCCTTGATATAAAAAAACTTCTCCAGGTGCTTCGTCAGTTCCTGCAAAAAGTGACCCAACCATCACACCATTAGCTCCTGCCGCAATTGCTTTTGCTATATCACCTGAGTATTTAATTCCACCATCTGCAATAACAGGAATTTTATTTTTCCTAGCAATCTTACTACATTCGATTATAGCTGACAGTTGTGGCAATCCTACACCAGCAATCATTCTTGTAGTACAAATTGAACCAGGCCCAATGCCAATTTTTACTACGTCAGCTCCAGAATCTATGAGGGCTTTTGTTCCATCAGGGGTTGCAACATTGCCTCCTAAAATATCTACAGAGTTACTAAATCTTGATAATTCTTTAATCGTATTTAATACTTTTTTACTATGCCCATGAGCCGTATCAACAACTAATAAATCTACACCAGATTCAATTAGTTTTTCAGCTCTTTTTAAACCACTCAATCCAACCCCTGTAGCTGCCGCAACTCTTAATCGTCCATCACTATCTTTACAAGAATTTGGAAACTTCTGTGATTTTTCAATATCTTTTACAGTAATTAATCCAATACATCTATTTTGTTGACCAACAACAACTAACTTTTCAATTCTGTGCTTATGAAGTAATTCTTTGGCTTGTTCAGGTGAAATATTTTTTTTTACAGTAACAACATCTTTTGTCATTAAAGTTGTTACTTTATCTTTATAATTTTGAGAAAATCTTAAGTCTCTATTTGTTAAAATACCATTTAATTTTTTTGTAACATCATCAACTACAGGTATACCGCTAATTTTATACTTATCCATTAAAGCAAAAGCATCTTCAATTGAACTTTCTGGCGAAATTGTAATTGGGTTAATAACCATTCCTGACTCATATTTTTTTACTTTTTCTACTTCTATTGCTTGCCTTTCTATTGAAAAATTTTTATGGATAACACCAATACCACCTAATTGCGCAATTGCTATAGCAAGTTTATGTTCAGTCACAGTATCCATTGCAGAAGAAATAAGTGGAATATTAAGATGGATTTTGTTTGTAAGTTCAGTTTTAACATCAGCATCTCCAGGGCCTATTGAGCTTTCTGAAGGCTGTAGTAGAACATCATCAAAAGTTAATGCTTCTTCAATCATAAAAATTAATAAGATATTTTAAATCTAATTTCAACCTTTTAAATCCAGGCAAACTGTATAACTTTCTACAGATTCTGGTCTACTAGCTAAAGGTTTTATATTTTTTACATAATTAAATTTTTTTTTCATTATATTTAACAATTCGGTTTCAGTTCCACCTTTAAAAGTTTTTACCAAAAATGTTCCATTTTTTTTTAAGTTTTTTAAAGTAAAATCAAGTGCAATTTCAATTAACTGAGTTGTTCTCAAATGATCTGTTTGTTTATGGCCAATTACATTTGCGGCCATATCAGACAGAATTATATCAGGATAATCGCCTAAAAAATCAATTAACTTTTTATCTATTGCAGAATCATTAATATCTCCAATAAATGTTTTAGATCCTGGAATATTGTCTACAGGCAAAATATCAACCCCTATTACTTTTACTTCATTTTCTGTAGAACGTACTTTTTGAACTGCGACTTGCAACCATCCACCTGGTGCACAGCCTAAATCAATAACCTTTCTGTTCGGTTTTAAAAAATTATATTTTTCATTAATTTGAAGTAGTTTAAATGCTGCTCTTGATTTATAACCCAATTTATTTGCTTCAATTACATAGGGATCATTAATTTGTCTTTTTATCCAATTTGTACTTGATAACTTACGTTTATTAGATTTTCTGATTTTTTGTTTTTTACCTCTATTTGAAGGTAATACATTTTTACTTAAATCACTCATCATCAAAACATGTTTTTGTTCCAAGGTGACATGCAGGACCTATTTGTTTTACAGTAAGTAAAATTGTATCATTATCACAATCTGATTTTATTTTTTTGAGATATTGATAATTTCCACTTGTTTCACCTTTAACCCATAATTTATTTCTTGATCTAGAAAAATAAGTTACATTTTTAGTTTCAATTGTTAACCTAATAGATTCTTTATTCATCCATGCTAACATTAAAATATCTTTAGTCTCTGAACATTGTGCAATTGCAGGAATTAAACCTGATGAGTTAAAATTCAAATTTTCAATATTAAAGTTCATTTTTTTCTCTAGTTTATTTTACTACCTTTTATTAACAATGATAGATCTTTTCCAATACCCATCATAGACGGAATTACAACTAAAACTAATATTGCTGTAATACCTAAACCAAATACAATAGTTGCAGCCATTGGAATTAAAAATTGTGCCTGTAGAGATTTTTCAAACATTAGCGCAGACAAACCTCCAATTGTTGTAAGCGATGTAAGTAAAACTGGTCTTAATCTATTTATAACTCCAGATATAACGGCTTGCTTAAATATCTCTAAATTAATAGTATTTCCTTTTATTAGTTCATCTAATCTTCTTTCAATTGTTGAAACTAATATTATTGAATTGTTTACTACTATCCCAGCAAGAGCTAACAATGCGAACATAGAAAGAATTGACATAGTCAAATTTAAAAAATAATGCCCAAAAACTGCACCTATAAATGATAGAGGAATCATTATCATAATTGTAAATGGCCTTAACCATGATTTAAAAACCCAAGTTAAAACAATATAAATGATTATTAATCCAATTATTGAGCCAATAAACATATCTGCAAAAGTTTCTTTTTGCTCCAGGTCTTTACCTGCAAAACGATAATCAAGATTATATTTTTTAGCTAATTCCACTAGTCCATTCTTTAATAAGAAGTTTCTTGCTTGTGTTGTATTAATTAGAGAAGAGTTTAAATCACCTGATATGGTGACTTCTCTAAATCCATCTTGACGAGATATTGAAGAAAAAGGAATTTTATTTTCGATTACTGCTATTTCGTTCAACATTACAACATTATTTTTGGGACCAACCAACCTTAGATTTTCTAAATTGCCATTAATTACGTCATCTTGATCTAATTTAACTCTTACAATAACCTCTTCATCACCTCTAGGAAATGTTGAAACAATTTTTCCATTTATTGCAGTTCTAATTTGAGATCCAATTTCTGATATTGAAAACCCTAAGGCTCTACCTCTATTGTTTAAAACAACTACTCTCTCTTGAACACCAACTTCAAAATTATCATTTACAGCACTTATACTTGGAATTGTATTTACAATTTTCAACAAATCACTAGATGCATTTTTTAAAGTTTCTAAATCATTTCCTTTTAACCTCACATCAACATCTCTTCCTGGGGGTCCACCACGTGGAGCTCGAATAATAAGTTTCTCTAACCCAGAAACTTTCTCTACATTTTTTTTCCAAACTTTAATAAATTCATTTGTTCTAACCTTTCTTTTGTCTGCAGTTATCAATTCAACTACCATTGAACCCTTAAGATAATTTCCCTTTTTATTAACTGTTTGATCAGTCGCAAATGACGTTGATTTTCCAAAATTACTCATACTAAAATTGACTAACTTTGGATCATTTTTGAAATGTAATTTTGTGAGTTGAAGACCTTTTTCTAAGCTATCAATCATTTCATAAGTTTGTTTCTTTTTTGATCCCGGAGACATCTCAAAGTTTGCTATAATTAAGTCAGATTCCGGTGTAGGAAAAAAACTAAACTGTACTCTACTACTTTTCATCATCCCTATAGAAATAAAAAACATGCCAAAAACAGTTACCATAGTTATATATCTATAGTCATAACAGTAAGTAATTATTTTTTTAAAAATACCATCTTGAAAATTTTTAAACTTATTATCAAACCAAATTCTGAATTTTCCAGGAGAATAACTGCCTTTATCAAAATGAGCTAAATGTGCAGGTAAAACCAAAAAACATTCAATCAAACTTGCTATCAAAACAGCACAAATCACCATAGGAATTGCAATGATTATTTGACCTATTATTCCTTTAATTAAGAATAAAGGTAGGAACGCACCTACAGTCGTTAACATAGCACAAATTACTGGAGCAGACATTCTAGTTGCTGCTACTATAGGTGCATCATTATAATTAAGATTTCTATTTTCTCTTAGATAATTTGAATGTTCTCCTACTACAATTGCATCGTCGACTACTATACCTAAAGCCATTATTAATCCAAATAATGAAATCATATTTATTGACTGACCGGAAAAAAACATGACGCCAAATGTTGCTAAAAATGCGATTGGTATTCCTAGTGCAACCCATATAGCAGTTTTCCAAGCAAGAAATACAAATAAAACAATTAAAACAATAATTAATCCTGAAATTCCATTTTTAACTAATAAAGATATCCTCTCTTGAATTAAATTTGAGGCTGTGTTGTAAGTTGTTACCTCTATAAAGTTGGATTTATTTTTCTTAAATTTGATTAATTCCTCTTCAACGATTGCAGCTGTATCAAGAGCATCACTTGTTTTACTTCTACGGACTGAAATTTCTACAGCTGGATTTCCATTTACATATTGTAATATACTTGAGTCATCATAAGTTTCCTTGATTTCTGCAATATCTTTTAAAATTATTTTTCCACCATCATTAAAACTTTTAATTTGTAGATTTTCAAAATGTTCTACCAACGTTTTGTCACCTGAAGTTCTAATACGTAATGAACCATCTGCAAAACTTCCACCTGGAATATCTTTAGATTCTATAGAAATCAATTTTGAAATTTCATTTAAAGATAATTTAAATTTTGATATTTCACTTTGAGGAATCTGAATGAGTATCTCTTCATCTGGCAGCCCAATTAAATCAACTTTATCAGCTCCAGCATTTAATAACTTTTCTTTAAATATTTTTGCTTCACTTCTTAGTTGGGATAAATCTAAATTACCTGATAAAACTATCCTAGTAACAATGTCATAAAACTCTGCTTTAGTAATTTTAGGTTTTTTTGTGTCATCAGGAAAATCAATTCTTGAAATCGCATTTTCCACATCAGACATTGCTTTTTGCATATCTGTTCCAAAGTTAAATTCTATTATTGAATAACCAAGCCCTTCAACAGATTTAGATTTCACCTTTTTAACACCAGATATTGGACGTAAGTCAGGTTCTAATAGTTGAACAATATTGTTATCAACTTCTTCTGCAGTTGCTCCAGGCCATTCTATAGAAACAGATATTGTTTCAACATCAAAATTTGGAAAAAATTGTCTATTTAGTTTATTTATTGACAAAAAGCCAGCTAGTAACATTAAAAACATAATAATATTTGCTGCAGTTTTGTGTTTAACAAAAAAAGCTAGAATTGAAGATTGAGGAAATTTAATCAAGTTTTACTCTTTTAATAATTAATATTGTTTTATTTTGGTTCCTTCAATATTTGAAGAAAATCTATTCAAAATTATGTCTAACCCATCCAAATTATAATTTTTTAATAGATAATATCCTGTATTAGAGTGAATAACTTTTACTTTAATTTTTTTTGCTCTTCCGTTCTCAATTACAAATATAAATTGTTTATTAAACAGGGCTGACTCAGGAATTTTTATAACTGAGACAAATTTTTCTAATGGATATATAATTTTGACAAAGCTATCAAGCGGAATCAGATCATTTTTATCATCGCTAAATTTTGCAAATATTTTTCCTCCTCCACTATCATCATTAATTATGCCTTGAAACCTAGTTATAATTGCATTTTTTCTAACCAATTTTTCACTACCTGTTTCCCAATAAACCTCAATTTTTTTCCCAATCAATTTTTCTGAAATAGAAAAAATTTTTGCAGGTACAATAAATTCAATTTCAACATGATCTAGAGATCTAAAAGTTCCTAACATTGAATTACTTGAAACAAGCAAACCCTCATGAGCATTAACATTTGATATAATTCCATTGCTTTTTGCAACTAATGTTGCGTCCTTCAAATCTTTTTTTGCTAAACCAAGATTTATTTTTGAATTATTTAACATTTGTTGACTTTTTGAATATTTAATTAACTCTTCATCATAAACTGATGGACTTATAACTTTCTTTTCAAGCATTATTTTATTTCTATCCAATTGTTTTTTTCTCAATTCAATTTGTTTTGTTAATTCTTTAATATCTGCTTGAAGTCTCTGAACAATCAATAGAAATTTTTCTTCATCTAATTTACCTAAAATCTCGCCTTTTTTAACTTTTCCACCATTCACAAATTTTTCTGATAAATAAGAGATTGTTCCAGATACTCCAAAACTTAAATTTCCTATCCTCTGGGTTTTTACTCGTCCAAAGGCTGAAAGAAAAGGCTCATGATCTTCAAGTTTCGCTACTAATGAGTTAACAGTTATTTCATTTTCTTTTTGAATTTTTACCTTAGGTACTGGTTTTGTCATTTGTAAATAAGAATTAATTACAAAAATTATGATTATTAGAACAATTATGATTATTATTTTAAATATATTTTTTTTAAACCAATAAAACATTAATAAAGTCCTAATTTGCTAAGTTCATTGTTAAATTCATCATTAAATCCATCATCAGTTAGATCAGGTGGAACATCTTTGTTTTCGTAATATCTCCAACCTTGAAAAGGTTTCATTGGAGTAGGTCTTACCTTAATTATTTTGTTTTCAAGTGAAATGGCAGCGAAAAATTTATTATTATCTCCAATTATTTGTTTAATATTTAAAATCTTTTGCCTTACTAAAACTCTTCTGTTTATAACCCAAAACAAAGATCCTCCATTACATAATTCTTCTGATCTTTTTGGTTTGTTCCTAGTTATGTGAATAAGTTCACCATTTTTTTCTATATTAAACTTTAATCTCATTTCAAGATCTTCAATTGTTCTCATGCCTACTGCCAATTTTTTTAGATTCACTGTACTCATTTTGTATTTCACTAATAATATATATAATCAATCTACAAAATTACCCAAGCTGCAAGACCTAAAAATGTAAAAAAACCTATCACATCTGTTGCAGTAGTAAGCAAAACTGTGCTTGATATTGCTGGATCAATTTTAAACTTATATAAAGAAAGAGGTATCAATGTCCCTAAAATACCTGCAAACAAAAGATTTATTATCATAGATGCAGACATAATTATTGCTATTTGAAAATCATTAAACCAAAGAAATGCCAAAATAGAAGAAAATATTGCAAAAAGAACACCATTAAACATTCCAACCCATGACTCTCTTAATACAAATCTTTGTAAATTAATATAACTTAACTGCCTAGTAGCTAAGGCTCTTACAGCTACAGTTACAGTTTGGGTGCCAGCATTACCTCCCATTGAAGCTACTATTGGCATCAAAACAGCTAATGCTACAATTTTTTCTATTTCTTCTTGAAATAAACCGATAACCATAGAGGCTATTATAGCGGTTACTAAATTTACTGATAACCAAGAAAACCTATCTTTTAATGTTTTATATATAGATGTGCGTATAGAACCATCACTAACCCCTCCTAACCCAAAAAAATCTTCTTCGGCTTCTTCATTGATAACGTCAACAATATCATCAAATATTATTACACCAATAATTCTATTTGCTTTGTCTGTAACAGCCAAGTCGACAAGAGCATATTGCTGAAATAACAAAGCTATTTCTTCTTGGTCTATCTCAACATCAACTGATTGGAAATTATTGTTCATTATATCTTTTAATCTAATAGACCTTTTATTTGAAAGTAATTTACTAAGAGATAATACACCTAATAATCTTTGTCCTGGGTCGATTATAAATATTGAATAAAAATTTTCATCCTCAACAAATTCTTTATTCCTCATATGATCTATTGTTTGTCCGACAGTCCAAAACTCAGGAAAAGATAAAAACTCTCTTTGCATCAAACGTCCAGCAGAATTTTCTGGATAAGTAAATGCTTCTTCAACAAGTATTCTGTCAGCTTTTGGTAATTTCTTAATGATTGTGTCTCTTTGATCTTCTTGAAGATTTTCTAAAATTTCGACTTCGTCATCAGTATTTAATTCTGGTAAAGCCTTTGCAATTGCATTAGGACCTATTCCTTTAATCACATCCTCTTGAACTGTATCTTCAAGATACACTAAAGTTTCCGGATCAAGTCTCTTTGATAATAGCCTTAAACAATTATCTAGTTGATTTTTTGAGAGCCTTTCCAACATGTCTGCTTGATCAGCTGGATGTAACAAATCAAAAAGAAAAAGAAGTCTTTTTTTATGATTATTTTTAATACAGAATTTTATTTCTGTTTCTACTTCGGAGGTTAGTCCAAAAAGATTATTAATACTATCATCTTTAGTTGAATCTATTGTTGATACATCATTTTCGTTTTGAATAGACATAACTCTCCTAAAAAAGATTTAAGTCATATTTAATATCTCATTTTTTTAACTCTAAAAATTGTTAAAAAAAAGACAATCTGAATTTAAATATTTAATTCTTTAAATACTTTTCTAGCTATTCTCATTGAATCAATACCTGCAGGTGCTCCACAATATACAGTAACTTGTAGAAAAATATCTTTTATTTGCTCTTTAGTCAGTCCATTATTTAAAGCACCTTTGATATGTAATTCTAACTCATGTGGTCTATTTAAAGCTGAAATCATTCCTAAGTTAATCATTGATCTTTCTTTATCTGATAATGCTTCTTTATTCCAAACTTCACCCCAAGCATATTCAGTAATTAATTTTTGAAGATCTGCCCCAAACTCGTCAGCTGTAGCAAGAGCCTTATCAACATATTCATCACCAAGAACTTTTCTTCTTTTACTAAGGCCTTTATTAAACATTTCACTATTCATAATTTTCTCCTAAAAATATCCTTTAATAAATAAATTTATACCACATAAGAATAACGCTATGTGCGTAACATGATAAAATATTTTATCTGATAACTTTGAATTTAACCATTTACCAAAAAATATTCCAATGGGAATTATAGGAATTAACAAAATAGTTATAGCAATTGTCTGCGTGGTAAATATATCTAATTCCCAAAAAAATGGGATTTTAGTAAAATTTACAAAAAAGAAATAAAAACTCATTATACTTACAAAATTCTCTCTATTTAATTTTAAAGGTAGTAAAAAAATATGAGCAGGTATTGCACCTGATAACGCAATAAAACTTGAAAAACCAGATAACGAAGACCAAGCAACACCTTTCTTATAATTAACTTTCACTTTGGTTTTATCAGTGACCTTTCTTTTGTATAAGTTTTTAAAATATCTTAATGATGTGATTACAGCTAATGATGCAATTATAAATAAGATAGTTTGATCATCTAAATATTTAAAAAAATACCATCCAGCAATTTGTCCAATTAACCCTCCAAGACACATTATTAAAATAATTTTATAAATTGGAAATTTTCGCCAAACATAGATTACCCATAGATCCATTAAAACAATTAGAGGTAAAAATACTGCTAAAACTATTTTTGCAGGAAGTATAAACAACATTATAGGAACACCCAATCCTCCTAAGCCTCCTCCAAACCCAGACTTAGATATAGCTACAACTGAGACAGATAAAAATGCTGTCAAATAAAATAAGACTGAATAATCAAAGTTAGAATAAGTTGTAAATAAATTTTCTAAAAAAATTTCCATTATAAAAATTTATTTATATTTAATTTATTTTATTTATTCTATATAAAAAAAGTATGACCATAAGACCAATTAAGCAAACTTCAATTTCTCAACCAACGCTTGAGGGAGCAGGAGTTAAACTGAATAGAGTATTTGGATTCGGAGATACATCACTATCAGATCCTTTTTTACTGCTAGATGATTTTAGAAATAATAAAAAAGAAGATTATATAAATGGATTTCCTTGGCATCCCCATAGAGGAATAGAGACAATAACATATATTTTAAAAGGTAATGTTGAACACGGCGATAGTCTTGGAAATGTAGGAACTTTAAAAACTGGAGATGTTCAATGGATGACTGCTGGCTCAGGTATTCTTCATCAAGAAATGCCAAAAGGAAACGAAAAAGGTGAAATGCATGGATTTCAATTATGGGCTAATCTTCCATCTTCATTAAAGATGACATCACCAAATTACCAGGATATTCCTTCTAATGAAATCAAGGAAATTCATGATGATGATGGTTCAATAATTAGAATTATAATTGGAAATTACAGAGGATACTCTGGACCTGTAAAAGGAATATCATCTGACCCAATTTATTTAGATATTTTTATTCCAGCTAATAAAATTAAAACTATTCCTATTGAAGTTAACAAAAATGTACTTGCATATATCTTTCAGGGTTCGGCAAATTTTGAATATGCATCAAAACCACAAGGAGTAATGGTTGAAAAAATAATTAATGGACAGGAAGTTAACATACAGGATATGACTGGAAACAGAACTTTGATTAATTTTGATAAAGGCGATGAGATTAAAATTAAAACCTCTGGTGATGGTGTGCGTTTCCTTCTTATTGGAGGTACACCTATACAAGAACCAGTTGCTTGGCACGGACCAATTGTTATGAATACAAATGAAGAATTAATGCAAGCAATGAAAGAACTTAACAATGGGACTTTTATTAAAAAATAATTAGGAGAATGACATGAAAGTTAGCGTGATAGGCACTGGTGCAATGGGATCTATTTATGGATCCTTTTTTGCTAAAAATAATTTTGATGTCTTATGTTATGATGTTTGGGATGAACATGTTGATGCCATAAACAATAAAGGTTTAAGAGTTTCTGGTATAAGTGGAGATCATACTGAAAAAAAAATTAGAGCGACAACCAATTTTAACGAACTCAAGGACAGAGACCTTTATATTATTGCTACAAAAGGTGATGCAGTTGGATCAGTAGCCTCAAAACTTGCTGACTTTGATTTAAGTAGTGCTATTGTTTTGACAATACAAAATGGCTTAGGTGCCGCTGAAAGAATAGAAAAATTCATGCCAACTGAAAATGTTCTCTTAGGAGTTGCTCAGGGTTTTGGCGCATCAATCAAAGCTGCTGGCCATGCTCATCATAACGGAATGAGCATGATTAGAATAGGAGAAATAAACGGTGGTTTAACCGATAGATTGACAACAATAGTTAATGCCTGGGAAGAAGCGGGTTTTACTTCTAAAGGATTTGAAGATATTCAACAATTAATTTGGGAAAAATTTATTTGTAATGTAGCTTATAGTGGACCTTGCTCTGTTTTTAAAAAAGCCATTGGTGAAATTTTAAATGATAAAGACATGACAGAGGTATCAATTCAATGTGCACTTGAAGCAAGAAAATTAGGTGATCTTAAAAAAATTAATTTTTCATTTGATAATACTGAAAAATATATAATCGATTTTGGAAATAAAATGCCTTTATCTAAACCTTCAATGCTACAAGATGTGGAAGCAAAAAGAAAATGCGAACTTAGCTCCATCAATGGAATGGTTGTAACTTTAGGAAAAGAGTTAAATGTTAAAACACCTTACAATTCTGTTGTTAGTAACATCATTTCAGCGAGAGAAAAAGAATATTTACAGTAAAAAATACTATGGATAAAATCGAGCTAATTGGTAAGCCGAATTACCAAAAGTTAACTGAAGACTATAATTTTTTTAGGCTTTTTAAAAAAATTGAAAAAAAATTTGATACTTGTTTTCTCTTTGAATCGCTTGGGGAAGAAAGTTATATTTCAAGATATCATATTTTAGGATTTGACCCTAAATACATAATTTATCCAACTCATGAAAATCTTATTATAGAAAATAAAAATGGTAAGATTGATAAAATACAATGTAAAAACCCTTATTATAAAATTAGAGATGTAATCCCAAGTAATATTATTTCGAAAAAATATGCTGGAGGATTAATCGGTTACTTAGGTTATGATTGCGTTAATTATTTTGAACCAAGTTTAAATATAAAAAATAATGATGACTTCGAATCATTTAAGTTTGGAGTTTTTTTAGATGGCCTTGTATATGATCAAGTTACAGGTGAGATATTTTATTATTATTATGATGAAGACAGATTTGATCTAATTGAAAAAATTTTAAATGAAAACTTTGAAGATAATTCTAAATTGTCTTGTAGCTTTCTAAACAACTCAATGAGTAATGATGAACATAAGCAACATGTACAACAAGTTAAAGAAAAAATTATTGATGGCTATATATTTCAATGTGAAGTTGGATTTAAAAGTTTTTATGAAGTGAATGGAGACACTACTAAAATTTATGAAAAACTTAGAATTGTTAATCCATCTCCACATATGTATTATCTGAAATTTAAAGATCAAAAAATTATTGGTGCTTCTCCTGAGCTTTTATTTAGATTAAAAAATGGCGAAATGGAAACCTATCCATTAGCGGGAACAACAAAAAGAGGTAAGAATTCTCGAGAGGATACACAGCTTGCACGTAAATTACTCAATGACCCTAAAGAGATTGCAGAGCATAACATGCTTGTTGATCTCCATAGAAATGATATTGGAAAAGTTGCAAAGTTTGGGACTGTAAAAGTTAGAAATTTAATGGATATAAAACGTTATTCTCATGTTCAACATATATCTTCTGAAATTGTTGGAATAATTGATGATAAAAATGATATGTTTTCTGCATTAGCATCAAATTTTCCAGCTGGAACTTTAACTGGTGCACCAAAAATTGAGGCCATGAAGATTATCAACGAAATTGAAACTTCTGGTCGAGGTCCATACGGAGGTGCCATTGGTCAATTTGGATTCAATGGTGATTGTACTTTTGCAATTCCTATAAGATCAATTTTCATTAAAGGAAAAAATGGTTTTATTCAAACATGTGGTGGTATAGTCCATGACTCTATTCCTGAAAATGAACTACTTGAAATTGAAAGAAAACTTGCTGCAATGAAATCAGTTCTAGAAAGTTTTTAACATGAAAGTATTAATAATTGATAATTATGATTCATTCACTTTTAATCTTTATCAACTCACTGGTGAAGTTTTGTATGAAGAATTTTCTAATGAGATGAACGACATTATTGTAAAAAGAAATGATGAAGTTAGTTTGTCTGAAATTAAAAAAAATAATTTTGATAAAATAATTATTTCACCAGGTCCTGGATCACCAGTTGATGACAGTTATTTTGGAATTTGTAGAGAAGTAATAAAAGAACTTGGAAATGAAAATATTCCTATTTTAGGGATATGTCTTGGAATGCAAGGAATAGTTCATGTTTTAGGAGGTGAAATTATACATGCTAAATCTCCGATGCATGGAAAATCTTCTTTTCTAATTCACGATGAAGAAGGAATACATTCTGAAATTCCTCAAAGAATTGAAATCATGAGATATCATTCATTAATTGTCGATTATTTAAAACTACCCAAAAGTTTAAAAGTTACTGCTTTTTGTAAAAATGAAGACAGTTGCTTCACTTTAAAAGATTATAACCCAAATGAAGATGAAATCATGGCAGTTGAACATGAGAGTAAACCAATTTTTGGAATTCAGTATCATCCAGAATCTTTTGCAACAGAAGGTGGAAAAAAAATAATTTTAAATTTTCTAAAATTAACTTAAAATTTCAATATGAAAACTAAATCAATAAGAATATATGAACAGGGTTCATATGATGTTTTGAAAATTGAAGAAACAAATATACCAATCCTAAAATCAAATGAAGTGTTAATCAAACATCATTATTTAGGTTTAAATTACATAGATATAAATCAAAGAAATGGCTCTTATAAAATTAAAGAGTTACCAACCAATATTGGTATGGAAGCTTCAGGTATAATCGAAGAAGTGGGAAAGGATGTTAAAAGATTTAAAGTTGGTGATAAAATTACACATTGTATGAACTTAGGCTCATTCACTGAATATTTTGTTCTAAATGAAAATCGTCTGGTTAAACTTAAAAACAACATTGATTTAAAACTTGCTGCAGCATCAACATTACAAGGTTTGACTGCTCAATATTTAACTCAAAAATCATGGAAAGTAAAAAATCAAGATTATGTTCTAATTCATGCCGCCTCTGGAGGAGTCGGACAAATTTTAACGCAATGGTCTAAAATTATAGGTGCAACTGTTATAGGAACAGTTGGTAATGATTATAAAGCTGCAATTGCAAGAAATAATGGTTGTGATTTTGTAATAAATTATTCAAATGAAAATTTTGAGCGTAAAGTTAACGATTATACTTACAAACATGGTGCTGATGTAATTTATGATGCCGTAGGAAAAGATACTTTTGAAAAAGGATTAAATTGCCTTGCAAAGCGTGGACGAATAGTCAGTTATGGAATATCCTCTGGTAAAATTGACCCAATAGATATCAATAAGTTAAGACCATTATCTGCGTCAATTGCTACTGGAGGTCTTCTTGAATACACCAAAAACATAGATGAATATCAAAAAAATGCTGATGATTTATTTGATCTTGTTTATGAATCAAAAATTAAAATCCAAATACATAAAGAATATAACTTTGATGAAATTCAAAAAGCGCATATTGAACTTGAACAAAGAAAAAGCGTTGGTAAAATTATAATCAATTTGAGATAGTGAATTAATGTTAAAACTTGGAATTTTCATGATGCCAATACATCCAGCTAATAAAAATTTAGTTGATTGTTTGGAAGAAGATAGAAATCTAGTCATAAAAGCAGATAAGTTAAATTATTCTGAAGCTTGGATGGGAGAACATTACAGCTCCTCAGGTGAACCAGTGCCATCACCATTTATATTTAATGCAAGTTTAATTTCAGAAACAAAACAAATTAAGTTTGGAACAGGTGTTGTTTCACTTCCTCAACAACATCCAGCTATTGTAGCTGGACATGCAGCTTTATTTGATAATCTATCAAAAGGAAGATTTTTGTTTGGTGTAGGTGCAGGTGGATTAGTAAGTGACTGGGAACTTTTTGATAATCTTGATGGAAAAACAAGGGCTCTTAAAATGCTAGACAGCATTGATGCAATTTTAAGTATATGGAACAGTAATGAAGCACTTAATTATAAGAGTGATTTTATAAACTTTAAAGTTGAAAACAACTATATTCCAGAACTTGGAATTGGAACATTTATAAAACCATTTCAAAAACCTCATCCACCTATCGCAGTTTCTCTAAAAAATGCAAATTCGATGACAGCTAAATTTGCTGGTAAAAAGGGGTGGATTCCTATTTCTGGAAATTTTGTTCCTGCTGAAGATATTGCAACTCACTGGCCAACATATCTTGAAGGCGCTAGAGAAACTGGAAAAAAAGGTTATTATGATACATGGAGAGTAGGAAGAAGTGTTCTTATCACTGAAACATCACAACAAGCTAATGAAATCTTAAATGACCCTGAAGGTATTTTTACAGACTATTTTTTATACCTAAATACTGTAGGAAAACTTGCTTCAGGAATTTCAAAAAATGAGATCAACACTGAAGAAGAGAAACAAGCGTCAATTCTAAAAGCTAAGGATTTGATAATTATTGGCACTGAAAAAGAAGTTTTAGACAAACTTATAAACTTTATTGATATTGTCGGACCTTTTGGAACATTACTTCTTACCGGTCATGATCATTATTGTTGGAAAGAATTATGGTCTAATACATTAGTGCAAATGTCTAAAAATATTAGGCCTAAATTAGATGATTATATTAAAAATCTAAAAACTCTACCAGCGGCTGAATAATTTTATTTTGGCATAATTTCTTGAAATGGAAATTTGTAGGTTTTTAAAGTAAACTCATTATTTCTAGAACGCTTATCTCTATCACCTTCTTTTTTTGGAATTACTTCACCCATTTGAGGAATACCAAATTGTTCTTGATTTCTTCTAGCCTGGTCTAAACTATCTTCGTTTTCTTCAGTCCATGGAAATTTATATAATCTATTTTCTTTATTTTGAAGTGCCCATAATATAATCCATCTTTCACCTTTTTCGTAAATTACACTATGATATTGGTAAACAAATTTTGAAGGTGGTCTTTCATAAAGTGGTTTTCCAATAAATTCATAATTTGTTATAAAACTTATATATATTGATAAAAATATAATTGGAACAGTTACAAAATATTGCCATCTTTTTTTAATGAAAAAAGGTAAACAACAAATAGCTCCAGCAAAAGCCCATATTAACATTAGCTGACCGCCACTAATTGAAAAATCTAACAATTAGGCACCCTCTTTCCTAATAATTTCATCTTTAATTATCAATTCTTCGGTTGGTTTAACATGAACACTTTGATTATAATCTATTCTAAATGTCATTGCAGGCAGTTCTTGTCCCTCTTGACTAAAAAAAAGTTTTTTGTGGAACTCTTCTCTATAAGGGTTAATTTTTATAAGCTTTACAGATGCATGAATTAAGGGTGCGGGATTTTTTCTAGCATTGTAAAAGTGAACTGTAACAAGGTATGATCTAGGATCATTAGTCCTAATAGCAACAGTTTCTCTATTTTCTTTTAAATAAACTAATTTACCATCAGCATCATAATAAGTGTCATTAATTGTACCCAAATCATCTCTCTCTAGATGAATTAAAGCATCATCTGGTCGTCTAAAACTTACAACATGTCCTAAATTGTCTTTTACCCACAAATCTAAATCATAAGGTTTCTCACCATCCCATTCTAGTATTATAAAGTATTCTGCTTTAGGTTTAATTGTTTCTTTTTTTGCTACTGGATTTATTAACATGAAAGCCAACATGAATAAAAAAACAAATCCTATAAGAAGATTAAATAATAAATCTATAAATCCAAAAGATGATCTATATCTTGGGTCATTCATGGTTGTTATTCTCTAAGATTACCATTTGTATTTTAGTTAATACACTTGATACAAGACCAACAAGAGTAGTACACAAAGCTGTACTCATTCCTAAAGACATATCTGTAATAACTTCTTGAACATTCTCAACATTTTTAACATCAAGATTATCAAAAGCTGAACTTAACATTAAAAGAAAACCAGCAACAGTTCCAATCAAACCCAAAGTAACCATGGTTTCAGAAGAAAACCAAACATAATTGGATAGAACGTGTCTATTAGATAGGTTTTTGTAGCTTAAAACACCAACAGTTAAAGTAGCTCCGATAAATACAATTATTATTAAAAAACTTATTTTTGTTTGATCTGCATCATAAAGTGCTTCAAACCAGTTAAAAGTATATATAAAAAAGGATGCAAAAGAAATGGTAACAACTTGAATCCACCACAATAAAAATGGTTTTGTTATTTTCATTAAATTCTCCATATCATATTGATTACAACATTTAATAATCCAACTAAACAAGCATTAAATAATTTCAAAGTGAATATTTTAAGTTTTGATTAAAATTTTCCCAAATACTATTTTTTCTAAATTAGAAATAATATATTTAATATTCATAAATAGTTTCTAAAATAGAAATAATTATTTTCTATTATTGTGTATTCTCTTTTATATAAGAAACAATTATAAGTATAATTAACTTAAAAGGAACAAACATGACTAATAACAAATTTATAAATACTATAACTTCTATTTTCGAAAAAATTGCGATTAATAGAACAAGACAAGCTTTAGCATTCCTATCAGACAATGAGCTTGAAGCTATGGGAATAACCAGAACTTCTTTAGATACAGGTGATTTCTACAATTACAAAGAAGTTGCAAATTTTCCAACTAAGAAGATAAGCAGAATTAAATCTACAAAAGCTAAAGCTGCTTAAGTAAAATATTTTTTTCTAGATATATATTCCTCCTCCTCTTCTTATCTAGATTAAATACAAAAAGGGTGAATAATTTCACCCTTTTTTATTGCATTGAACATAAATAAATATAATTTTATTAAATGAATTCTATTATCAAATTGTTTGAGGTTTCATCAAATAGATCAAAAGGTTTCTTTTTAATAATAGCAACATACTTCATTTTTTCAATTATGGAACTTATAGCTAAAGACTTAGGTCAACGTTATGATCCTCTTTTTATTGTATTCACAAGATATGTATCACAGTTAATTTTTTTAATGTTATTATTTAATAAAGATTTTAGTAAATTATTAAAATCAGACATGCCTAAATTACAACTAGGCAGAGGTACTCTTTTAATGCTAACAACATGTTGTATGTTTGCTGGATTAGCAACTCTTCCTTTTGCAGACCACATAGCAATTTATATGATAGGACCAATATTGACTATGATCCTAGCAATTATTTTTTTAAAAGAAAAAGTTTCAAACAAACAAATATTTCTGATTATTATAGGTTTAGTTGGAGCTATAATTATTGCAAACCCTGGTTCTAAAATTTTTAATCTATATGTAATTTTTCCTTTTTTAGCAGCATTATTTTTTGCATTATTTACAATTTCTACAAAATACTTAAATAAAAATGATAAGTCATCTACTACTTTAATTTATACAGCAATTTCAGGATCTTTTTTAGCAATCCCTTTTGGGATTTATTTTTTTGAAATCCCTTCTTTTTTTGATCTTTGTTTAATGATACTTATGGGAGTCTTAGTTACTTTAGGACATTTTTTCTTTATTAAATCATTGACATATATTAACGCCTCAGTTGCTTCACCATTTGTAAATATAACCCTTATACTTGCTGCATTTTGGGGATATGTAATTTATAATGAAGTTCCAGAAAACTCAACAATTCTAGGGTCTATACTGATAGTCGTTTCAGGATATTATCTTACAAAGTTAAAAAATATATCTAATTAATTATTTAATCCTGCATTAAATTTAAAACCAACATCTTCAAATTTTTTTGATAAATTTGTTTCAATTTTTTCCATTTGATCTTTTGCAACTTTTGTAAAAGCTATATCATTCATATCGTGAACACCTCCAGAAATTATAACTTGAAGCAATCCTTCTTCATTTGAAATATTTTTAAAAGATCTGCAAACACCAGGAGGAATTGAAATTGTGTCTAATTCATTTAATATAATTTCTTCTGACCCATCGTCATTCCAAGCAATTAAAAATTTACCTTTTAAGACTGTAAAAGTTTCAAAAGTAGCTTGATGATTATGTAAACCTGGCCCTTGATTAGGCGGACATTTTGCAATCGTCATTGTAATTCCAGCAGCTCCTTTTATCGGAGCATTTTTATTAATTGGCGTATTGTGTGAATTATTCTCTAAGCCAATTATTGAAAGTAATTCTCTTGCATAAACAATATCTTTACCTTCTTGAGGAATATTTTTATCAAGTTGTATCGGCAAAGGCTTTAAGTCCTTAAAAACAGATATTCTTTTTAACATTTCTTCTTTTGAAATTTTCAGTGTCTTCATAAATTTACCTCCTAAAAAAATGTTCAAACCATTTTATAATTTCTTTTGGATTTTCTTCTTGAATGTAATGCCCACCATTTATACTACTTCCAACGACTTTATTAGTACAATATTTTCTCCAAGTTTCTAAAACATTGCCATCAGAAACTTCTGTATGACTTTTCTTACCCCACAAAACTAACAAAGGACAATCAACGTGGTTATTATTTTCAAAATCCTTATTTTCCATTTCTAAATCACAAGTTGGTGAGGCTCTATAATCCTCACATGAAGCACAAATAGTTTTCCAATTAAAACATCTTACATATTCCTTAAATGTTTTTTTACAGAAATCTAAACCCACCCCTGGCTTTGATAGTTTTTTCTTCATAAAATAGGAAGGTGAAACACTGCTCATCAACTTTTCAGGGAAATCATAAGGTTGCAACATAAATACCCAGTGCCAATAAGCCATTGACCAATCTTTATTTACATTTCTCCATAAATGTCGATTAGGCAATATGTCAATAACTGCAGCTTTGATTATATTATTTTTATAATCTAAACACAATCTATGAGTTATCCGAGCGCCTCTATCATGACCAGCCACGGAGAATTTATCAAACCCTAGCTTTTCCATGATAAATTTAAAGTCATCACCCATAGCTCTAAAAGAATAATTAATATGGTTTTCTCCACCTGCTTTTGGACCTTCACTGTCGCCATAACCACGGATATCTACAGCTACAATATAAAAATTTTTTATAAGAGCTGGTAAAATTTTGTGCCATGTTAGTTGACACATTGGGTTTCCATGAATTAGCAATAAAGGTGGGCCATTCCCACCATGACTTGTATAAATTTTTGACTTGCCAAAACCTCTATCAGGAACATTTACAAACTCAGACTTCAATTTTGGGTGAAGTTTCATTATTTAGTTGCATCTCCAGATTCAAATAAAATTAAATCAACTACTCCAGATCCATTTTTTCTAAACGATGAAGCTTTTTGATATTCTTTTGATGACCAACATCTTTCCCCTTCCTCAAGTGAAGGGAATTCTATTATCACAAATCTATGGAATTGATCTTTACCTTCTAGAACTTTAAAGTTACCACCACGGGCTAAGATTTTACCATTATATTTTTCAATTATATCAGGAACTAAATCTGTATATTTTTTATAATTAATTTTGTTTATAATTTTAGATCTAGCTACCCAATAGGCCTTCATAGTTGGGTTTTAAGCCTTGCTTAACTTTACAGCAGATATTTTACCATTTTCACCAGTTTCAAGCTCATAAGTCAATTTGTCACCTTCATCTAAATTAAATAATCCAGCTTCCTTAACTGCTGAAATATGAACAAATACATCTTTTTCATTTTCAGTTTCAGGTTCTATAAAACCATAACCTTTTTTTTTGTTAAACCATTTTACTGTACCGTTAGGCATAAAAACTCCTTTATATGTTTATGCTAAACTTAAGACTAGTTTGAACAAAAACTTGAGCAAGTTAGTCTTATAGAGATATTCTCTATGTAATTTAGTATATATTTAAAATATAAAATTAAACTTAAATATGCAATTTTTTTATATGTTTTTATGCTCTTAAACAACTTTTAATTTTCAAAACATCTGGAAACATTTTTTTTAACCTATACTCTGCCTCTTTATTTGATAAAGATGGTACAAATGCAACACCACTAGAATGTTCTATTTCAAAACTTATGTCAGAATTATCTTCTCCTCTTACCAGGGAACACAATTCTGGAAGATTGAACTCTAACTTCCATAGAGGAACTTTTCTTGGATAACCTAGATATCTGGTGGTATTAGAAGAATCAATTGATAGTTTTTCAACAGTATTAATTTTTATAATTTCCATAGTAAGTAGCAGTGATATATAAATAATTAATATATAATTAATTTTTGAGGATACAATGCTTTTAGATATTAGAACTTATAGATGCAAACCAGGAACTATAAAAAAACATTTAGAACTTTATGAAAAAATGGGAAAAAAGCCACAATCGAGAAATCTAGGACAACCCCTATTGTTTGCAGTTTGTGAAACAGGTGATCCTAATGAATATACTCATATTTGGGTTTATAAAAATGCCGATGATAGAGAAAAGAAGAGAGCGAAAATGTGGTTAGATCCAGATTGGATAAATTATACACAAGAAAGTGCTAAGTTAGGAGCATTAGAATCTCAAAAAAACAAGCTAGTAAAAACTGTTGATTTTTATGATTTTAAAAACCCTAATAACTGATTAAGCTGGTTTTGCAGATCTGTCGAGGTAATCATCTCTTCTACTTAAGAAAAAAGAATAACTATCTGGCAAAAAATCTTTTGAGTTAGATAAACCAAACTTCGTAGCTGCTTTATAAACCCATTGCGTGTCAGCAAGAAGTTCTCTTCCTATTGCTATTAAATCAGCTCGACCATTAGTTATTATGTCTTCAGCTTGATCTGGTTCGATTATTGCTCCAACTGCCATGGTATTTATATTAGCTTCTTTTTTAATTCTTTCTGAATATGGCACTTGAAAGCCTGGAATAATTTTAGATTTTGTTAAAACAGGTGAGCCTCCAATACCCCCTGAAGAACAGTCGATAATATCAACACCAGCTTTTTTAAGTTCTCTTGCGTAAGATATATTTTCTTCAAACCTTGTTCCATTTTCAGCACCATCCACAGAGGATATTCTAAAAAATAATGGAATATCATCAGGTAAAATTGACTTTATTGATTTTACAACCTCTAATCCAAAACGCATTCTATTTTCCAGACTTCCTCCAAAGTTATCAGTTCTTTTATTTGATAATGGAGAGAAAAATGAATGTAATAAATATCCATGTGCACCATGAATTTCTATCATGTCAAAGCCAGCTTTAATAGATCTTACAGCTGCATTTTTAAAATCTTCTTTAACTCTGTTGATGTCATCTAGACTCATTTCCATAGGTGTTGGAGTATCAGCATTTACTGCAATAGCACTAGGTCCAATTGTCTGCCATTTACTTTCACCACCATTATTTGTTTCAATTGGTTTAGCTCCATCCCATGGTCTTAAAAAACTTGCTTTTCTACCTGCATGAGCCAATTGTATTCCACTTCTACAATTATGTTCTCTAAAAATTTTGGTTATTTTTTTTAATCCTTCAATATGGTCATTATTCCATATACCTGTACAACCATAACCTATTCTACCTTCAGGTGAGACTGCTGTTGCTTCAATAAACGCGCCTCCCAAACCAGAGAAAGCAAATCTAGAATAATGTTGCAAATGCCATTCATCTATAAAACCATTATTGGCTTTATACTGACACATTGGTGATAATATTATTCTATTTCTAAAAATCTTATTATTTAGACTAAAAGCTGAAAATAAATTCGATTCTGCCATATATCTAACCTTTATGTTTTAAATTATTTAGACGATCCTCAGCACCTTTTACTAGAAAAGACAAATCTGATCCAGATAATATAAACTTCATTCCTAAATCTATATATTTATGCATTAAAGTCTCATCATAAACACCACCCATTCCTGGTAGAATATTATTATTATTACAAGCTTGAATAACTTTTTTATACGCTTCTTTAACGTCATTATGATTAAACTCACCAGGGATTCCCATTTCCATACAAAGATCATTTGTTCCCACCAGTAACACATCAATTCCAGGAACAGATGCAATTTCTTCCACATTATGTATTGCTTTAGGTGTCTCTAGCATTACTACAATTATTATATCGTCATTGATTATTTTGGATACTTCACCAACAGGAAATTTTTTAAAATCTAACTGAGGTAGTAATCCTGTCATTGATCTATGACCTTTTGGAGGAAAAAGGCAATTAGAGACTAAACGTTCTGCTGTTTCTTTGTCGTCTACATGAGGGAAAACTATACCTTGTGAACCACAATCTAAAACTCTTGTTGCATGATGATGAGCAAAATCAGGTACTCTTACGATAGGAGTAATGCCAGTATCTTGTGCAGCCATAGAAATCTGAGTTGCCATGTCAATATCCATACTATTATGCTCTAAATCAATAAACAGCCAATCGTATCCACATGTTTTCATGATTTTTCCAATATCAACAGTTCGTGCTTGCCTTATACCCACACCAAAAGATATTTCTTTGTTAAGTATTTTTGATTTTGTAATATTTTGAAGTTTCATCACAATTCCTCTACAAAAAAAGCTTATACAGTTAAGCTTTCATATCAAGCTAATTTATTTAATATTTGCACGATTTTCATATTTTTAATAAAATTAACATATGAATAAGGAAAATAAAAAATCAGATAGCTTAATAGCTCTATTTGAAACTAAAAAATCCTTAACTATAACTTTACTTAGAGCTCGTGAATCATTGATGATGTCATTTCGACCATTGTTAGCAAAACATAGTTTTACCGAACAGCAATGGAGAGTCCTTAGAGTGTTGGGTGAAAAAGGACCTTGCGATGCTGGTAAATTAGCTACAGAAGCATGTATATTATCACCGAGCTTGTCTAGGATAATTAATACACTTATTGAAAACAACTTTATTATCAAAAAAGAAGATAAATTAGATAAAAGAAAAATTATTCTTGAAATTTCTGATGAAGGAAAATCAAAATTAGAATCTATCAAACCTGAATATATGGCAATTTTAAAATCAATTCAAAAAAGATATGGGGAGGATAAAATCAACAAAATACTTAAGCTTCTCACAGAGATAATTGACTGGAGATCTAGATAAAAAATTAAAAATTTTCATCAAACCTCTCACTTAACTTTTTCATTGATGATTTAGTTACCTCACTTAAAAAAATTCCATTTTTAAGAGCTTCTTTTCTTTTCGTTAAAGCTCTCTCTCCCGGAATATATATGGTTTTTCCAGGAATAGGTTTATTTGTTTTTGCTTTTGAAATAGTATACGACATTTGTTTTTTAAATTCATCTAACCCTGAGAAGAACTCAGGATCTATAATTTGTATAAATGTAGATAAATTCATGCTTTTAGGATTATCTACTCTCCCAAATCCAGATAAGCCTTGCGATAAAGCTTCAATTCCTAAAGCCAGGCCATATCCCTTATGACCATACTCCATCCCTCCAACAGGAAGAACTGTTCCGCATTTATCTCTAACTTCAAATGGATCATTACTTGGAATTCCCTCAGATGTTAACAAGCAATTGAAATCAAATTTTTGTCCATTTGCAATTTTTTCTGCGATCATATTATTTGTTGTTATAGATGCACTTATATCAATAATTACAGGTAAATTATTTGTTGGGAAACCTATTGCCATTGGATTTGGAGTAAAAAGAGGTTCAGTGCCACCGAAAGGTGCAACTGTTGAATTTGAAGGAACAGAACTTTTTATAATTGCAATAAAACCTTCATCTATAACATTTTTTAAATATGCTGCAAGTGCTCCATTATGATGACTATTTCCAATTGTTACAGTTGAGACACCAAAGTCTTTAGCTTTTTCAATTCCAATTTTTAATCCCTCTTGGGTAAGCCAAATTCCTGGTAGTAATTTTCCATCTATTCTTATATTTGATTTTTTTTCAGAAATTATTTTATAACTACCGTTGACCCTCATTATTCCTTTTTCAATATCACTAACATAGTTCGTTAAGAGTCTAACTCCGTGAGTGCTATGTCCCATCATATCAGCTTCAACAAGTATCTCAGAAGTGGTATGGGCTTTATCAGGATCCATATTTAATTTTATTAAAATATTTTTACAGAATTTTATTAAATTTTCTTTTTGCATTATTTTATTGGAAAAACATTAGTCTAATTTTTTATTAAATGGTTTTGTAGCTGCTATAAAAATACTTGAAACAATGAAAATTACAGCGACTATATCAAAATTTGTTAAAAACACTCCTATGAAAAAATAATCTATTAAGATTGCTAAAACAGGAACCATCATAACAGAAATAGATGTAATATTAACTGAAAATTTTTGTAATACCGTAAAATAAGCCCAATAGGTATATGCACTTGAAAAAAATATTGCATAAAAAATTATCAAGTAATGAATATAATTAGGATTTCCAAAGTTATTTAAGTCAAAATACAGAGCAAAGGGAATTAATGGTAATACACCAATAAGTTGTTGCCAACCAGCTACCAACATACCATCTGATTTAAATCCACCATATTTTACTATCATGGTACCAATGCCCCATGACAAACCTGCTGATAGTGTTAAAAACAATCCTAAAATATTATCTATAACACCAATTCCTATCGATAATGAAAAAATTCCAATCATTCCAAAAATCAAAGCAAGAGTTACAGACAAATTGATTTTTTCATAACCAATTAGTCCGGCTGAAATTGTAGCCCAAACGGGCATAGTGTAGGCTAGAACAGCTGCCCTTCCTCCACCAAGTAATGACAAACCATAAAGCATTAAAACTTGCCACAATGTAACATTAAAAAAACTTATAAGTAATAAAGATCTCCAGTTTTCTTTAGGAATATATAGAGATTTTTTTTTATTTAGAACAAAAACAAATAATAAAATACCTGCAGGCACTCCAGTCATGACCCTAAAACTTAATGGTGGAATTTCTTCAAGTGCTATTTTGAACAAAGACCAAACAGAACTCCAAACAACTATCAAAAAAATTAGTAAGATAACTGTTAATAAGTTTTTATTATTTTTTATTTTATTTTTTATCACACAAGTATCTAGATATGGAACTATTTACGGCCATAACAAAAGAAAGTTGTCCATTATCTAGTACAGTAATATCTTGAAAATGCACCCAAGCTCTTTCAGGTGAAAAAGCAAAAGCTCTTCCTCCTGCTTCGTATAATTTATACTTCATATCATTAGTTTCTAAAAAACCTTCATATATAGAAAGTAATACAGGTTTTTCATCACCTTTAATTTTAAAAGTTTGTATACCATTAGAACGAATAGCTGCAGCATGCTTTGGCTTACAAGAGTATTGATCTTTTTTTTCAGAAGCAATTAAGCTATTATTAGAAAAAAAAGTTAATAAAATAGTTGTTAGCAAGTAAATAATTTTTTTCATTTTTAACCTATCTCAATATTTAATTTTATAAATTCTTTTTCTAGACTTTTAGAGGTATTAATTTTTTTATCAACAACATATTTTTCATGATTTATCTCAACCTCTTCTAAATTATATAAATAATTGACCATAAAACCCAAAGATTGTTCTAATCCTTTTTCAGAAGTGTCAGATAGAAAATTAATTCTTTCTAAAATTGCTCCATTTCCTATATGAAATCTTGCCACAGGATCATTTGGTAAATAATCTAATCTTTTGGAGATAAAGAAATATTTTAAAATACTTTCGTTCAATATAATTTCATTTTTTTGAATTTTAGTAGTAGATAATTTATTATACATTTTATCAAACAAAGTCGTATCATTCGATTTTAACCACTTACTAAATCCTGGGACTGGTGACAAGGTCACAAATTTAGATAACTTTTCAAAATTATTTTGTAAATCTTTGGCAACCTGCTTTATTAAAAAATTGCCAAAAGAAATTCCTTGTAAACCTTTTTGGCAGTTGGAAATTGAATAAAAAACAGCTGTTGTTGCTTCTTCACTATTAATCATTGTCCTATCTGGATTAAGAATTTGATTTATTTTTTCAGGCATATCTTCAGTTAAAGCGACTTCTATAAATATTAAAGGTTCATCTTCCATAGCTGGATGAAAGTATGCAAAGCACTTTCTGTCTTGTGGCTCTAACCTAGATCTTAATTCGTCCCAAGATTTTATTTGATGAACAGCTTCATATTCAATAATTTTTTCTAAAATATTAGCAGGTGTCTCCCAATCAATTGGTTTTAATATCAAAAAACCTCTATTAAACCAGTCCTTGAATAAAGATGATAAATCAAAATCAATTTTTTGAAAATTTGGATGTTTATCTAAAAGTTCAAGCAACTTTTCTCTTAATCTTACTAAGTTAATCGTTCCATGTTGAGTTGAATTCAAACGTCGGAATATCTCTGAGCGTTTTGATTCAGAAATCTTTTTTATGTCTTTGTAAAAGTTGTATTCTTTTTTCTTGTCATAATTTTTTAAAACTTCTTCTATTAAACTAATATCTAAATCATAATCTCTTTCCAAATATTCAAAAAAACTAATTAATGTCTTTTGATCACATTGACTTAAACAGTCCAATAGTTCTTCTGAATAATTTAATGCTGAAATCTCTCCTTTAGCATCATTGACATTTTCAATATATTCTAAAAGAGACTTGTTTTGTTTTTTTTCAAAAAGAGAACTAAAATTTTTTTTTCTATTCTTTTTGTCAAATAAAGTATTTACTAAATCGCTAAAAAAACTAAATTTACTCATATTTATAAATTTTCTTTTAAGTACTCTC
>CACMRF010000013.1 GCA_902615995.1 uncultured SAR116 cluster alpha proteobacterium
AATGGGCAATTAGGAAAAAATTACATTATAAGAAAAAATAAAAATAAAGAAGTTTTACAGGGTTGTGATTATAGAAAAGTAAAAAAAGGAGATGCTATTGCCATAGAAACTCCTACTCCAGGTGGATATGGAAAAAGAAAATAAATTGAAAAATATTTAATTAAGTCGTTTAATAAATTATGGCTAAATTCGAAAAAGTAAATCTTTTAAATTACCCTATTTTCTTTATGACAAAAGAAACCAAGTGTCCTTATCTTGGTAACAAGTCTGAAAAAAGATTAGTAACAGATTTAAATAATAATCCTTTTTTATTTGACGAATTATCTTTATCTGGGTTTAGAAGAATTGAAAATTGGATGTATAGACCGTCTTGTAGTCACTGTAATGAATGTAAATCTTATAGGGTAAATGTAAATCAATTTTCTCTGACCAAAAGTCTTAAAAGAATTAAAAAAAATCACAAAGAAATAAGTACATCATTAAAAAAAAATTTTGCCTCTGAAGAATATTTTGACTTATTTTCAATTTATCAACAAAAGAGGCATACAGGAGGTTCAATGTCAAATATGACATTTGAGGATTTTAAATCAATGATTGAAAGTTCTCCAATTAATACGCAACTTTGTGAGTTTAGAAATAAAGAAAAAAAACTTGTAGGATTAATGTTATTTGATCATCAAAAAGATGGTTTATCAGCTGTTTATAGTTTTTATGATGTCAAATTTGAAAAAAGTGGATTAGGTAATTTCATGATTTTAGAGTTAATAAAATTAGCAAAAAAACTTACTCTAGACTATGTCTATTTAGGTTATTATATCAAAAGTGCACCTAGAATGAATTATAAATTAAGATTTAAGGAGGGAGAATTGTATTCAGATGGAAAATGGACTAAGACTTAATTTCCTAAAGCAATTCCATCACTCCTTAAATCAAATCCAGCTTCTTTATTTCCATATTGATCTGTAACTATTGCACCGGCATGTCCCATAACCTCATCAAAATCATCTACTAATTGTATTTCATGACCTGCCTCAATTAATCTTTTTATTATTTTATCATCAAACCTTTTTTCTAATCTAAGGTTATGAACGTCATCTCCCCAAGTTTTGCCAAGCAACCACCTGGGATTGTTTATTGCATCTTGAAGATTTTGTTTCAATTCTTTGTATCTCAAAAAAATTGTTGCTTGTGTCTGTGGTTGTCCATCACCACCCATTGTACCATATAACAAACATCGTCCATCATTAAACTTTGCTAAAGCTGGTTGAATTGTATGAAAAGGTCTTCTTCTAGGACAAAGAGCATTGTGACTTTCTCTATTTAAAGAAAAACTTGCTCCTCGATTTTGCAATGTAATACCAGTTTCTGGCAGATAAATGCCTGATCCAAATTCCCAAAAAATACTCTGAATAAAACTAACTGAATTCCCAAATTGATCAGACGAACCCAACCAAACTGTATCACCTTTTTGGGATGTAACAGGCCATTCCAGAGCTTTTTTATAATTTATCTCATTTGCTAGTTTTGAAAATAAATCATCATTTATTAAATCATTAATATTTATTCTCATATAATCTGGATCAGTTACATATTTATCTCTTAATATAAAAGATTTTTTAGTAGCTTCTACAATACTGTGAATAAAATTAAACTCTGATTCACATTCATGTTTAAGTTTGTTTAATATCCCAAGTATCAATAAGGAAGCCACGCCCTGAGTTGGAGGGGGCAAATTATAAACCTTACAATTATCCAAACTTAATTGAATTGGCTCTACAAATCTTGAATTAAAACTTTTAAAATCATTTTCAGTTAATATGCAATTAGTTTTTTTTAAATCCGAAAAAATCTTTTTAAAAGTCTCTCCTCTATAAAAATCATCAAATCCATTTTTAATAAGTAATTTAAAAGTTTCAGCCATTTCTGGAAATTTAAGAACTGAACCTTCAATTAATTCATTTGAATAATATTTATTAGCAAATTCTTTTAAATTTATTAATTCAGATTTTTTACTTTTCAAGTTTTTTTCTAGCGTGGAAGTTACTAAAAATCCAGAATTAGCAATCTGTATAGCTGGATCTAAAATTTCTGCTAATGATTTTTTGCCGTTTAATTTTTGTAAGCTATATTTATAAGCTTGCATCCAACCACTAACAACACCTGGGACGGTAATTGCAGAAAAATCACCTCTACTTGGCACTTGTTTTAATCCAATTGAATTGTAAAAATTTATATTTGCTTTTTCTGAAGAAAATCCTGTAGATTCAATCCCAATTAATTTTTGATCAATAGTGTTCATTAACCAAAAATTATCACCCCCCAATGAGTTCATGTGAGGATAAACAACTGAAATAACAGCTGCAGAACAAATCATTGCCTCAAGAGCATTTCCTCCAGATTTCATTATTTCAGATCCAGCTTGTGTAGCCATCCAATGAGGACTTACCATCATATTATTTTGTGACTTAACCGTTTGAAACATCAAAAATAAATGGAAAGATCTCTATGATCAGAATTACACTTTGCTAAATACAATGCTACATTTCTTGGTAACTTAGATTGTTGTCTCAGAGCAACATTGTTACTTACAAACTTAAGATAATTGTTTAATTTCTGTATATCATTAATGTCTACTTTTTTTAAAGATACTAACTTATCATTGTATTCCTTATATTCTTTTTCAATCAATGTTCTTACTAAATTTAAATCTGTGTTTTTCTTATTTAATTCTCGTGAAGCTTTTCTTAAATTTTTAACTATTTTCTCATTGTATGGTATTTTATTTATTTTTTTTGAAAATTCTTTGATTTTTTTAGACATTGTTTTGTTTTCTAACGAATTTATATTTTTTAATATTTGGCTAAATTCAATATTTAAACCTTCATACATTTCTACATTTTTAAACAAATAGTTTAATGTGTTTAATTTAGTAAAAGATGTGTCGGCCAATCTTCTATATTCTAACCTTTTTTTTCGCTCTGATTTAACTAAAAATTTGAAGTCTGAACTAATTTTTTCCCAGTTTTTTAATTTACTATCTTTGTGAGTAAAATATTTTTCCTTTTCTTTAGATATCACAATCTTAATTTCGTTAGCATCTTTAAGAGAAGATATAGCCTTTTCTACATCAATAATCGAAGTTGTCATAATTTTATTATATTGTGAATTAAATTTTGAAAAATTGAGAGATTTTAGATTATTAATTTCACGTTCAATCTTATTCGTTTGATCAAGATAATTAACTGTTATATATTCGTCGATGCATAATTGTAGTTTTGGGTTTCTTGGAGGAGGTGAATTTTCAGATAAATAACTAACTCGATTAGGTAAATAATTTACCAATGTTGGATATATACCAACAATACTTAGGGCTATAAGCTGCAAAATAATAAATGGTATAACACCTTTATACATTTGTATTGTTTTTACAGTTTTAGAAGCAACACCTCTTAGATAAAATAAAGCAAAACCAAAAGGTGGTGTTAAAAAGGAAGTTTGTATATTTAAACCAATCATAACACCTAACCAAACAGCAGTTATGTTAGCAGATGGGTCAGCAAGTAAAATAGGAGCAATAATAGGAACAACAACTACCGCGATTTCGATAAAGTCTAAGAAAAAACCTAAAACAAAAATTACAGCCATTACAATTATAAATTTTACCCAAAACCCACCTGGAAGAGAGTTAAGATAATCTTTAACTAATTCTTCTCCACCAAATGCTCTAAATGCTGCCGTAAGCATAGCTGCGCCAAGCAGAATAATGAAAACTAATGAAGTAGTTTTAGCTGTTTCTAACATAACTTCTTGCATTGTATTTTCTCTGTTAAATAGACGCTTGCCACTCCAAACTAAAGATACAATAATTAAGATAGAGCCAACAATTCCAAGAAATATACCAATTTTATCATCAAATGAATTAATAAGTTTTATATTCATGTCATAATTAGAAATGGCATAACCTATTAAAACTAATCCAATTAAAATTATTAATGCTGGATAATATGAAAAGCGATTATTGTGTTGTCTATATCCCGCCATAACAATTGCCCCTGCTGCCCCAATAGCTCCGGCTTGATTAACGGTGGCAATACCAGAAATAATAGAACCTAAAACTAAAATAATAAGTGTTAAAGGTGGAATTAAAATTAATAAAACATTAATCCAAAATTTTTTATCCATTTTGCCTTCATATGGAACTGGGGGAGCAATTTTAGGAAATAAAAAGGAAGCAATTAAGATATATGCCATATAAATACCAACTAAAAGTAACCCGGGTACGAATGCACCTAAAAACATTTCTCCTGCACTTGTTGAAATAACATCAAACATGGATGGCATTGAAAATTCACCAGTCGACTCTTTATAAAGAGCTTTTCTCATAGTGCTTGCTTGATCAGATGCTGAAGACAACTGATCAGCTAAAATTATTAATACTATAGAAGGTGGAATTATTTGACCTAATGTTCCAGATGCTGCAATAGTTCCCGTAGCAAGAGGTGTAGAGTACTTATTCCTCAACATTGCGGGTAATGAAATTAATCCCATCGCAACAACAGTAGCCCCGACAATTCCAGTAGTAGCAGCTAATAAAGCTCCTACAAAAACTACTGAAATACCTAACCCACCCCGAACAGGTCCAAAAAGTTGTGCCATTGTAACTAATAAATCTTCCGCAATCTTTGATCTTTGAAGCATGATACCCATAAATATGAATAAGGGTATAGCTATTAATGTGTCTCTTTCAACTTCCCAATAAACACCCCTAAGATTTGTAACACCTGCTGAAAGCCACTCCACAGCTCCACCAGAATAAAAATAAGCATCAACATTGCCTTCTAAAACAAGTCCAGTTAAAGAAGCTAGCATTATTGACAAAATTGCTGAGCCTGGAAGAGCAAACGCTACAGGAAATCCAGAAGCTAAGGCTATTCCCATCAAAATAATTAAAATTGCTAAAAAAAGTAATTCCATAAATATTTAATAACCTGAGGAGTCTGTTGCAACCCTTTTTCCTTTTTCATTTTTATAATCAGCTATGGACTCAAAAAAATAACTAACAAATTGTATTAACATTGTAATTCCAAAAATACCTAAAAAAACAGCCATATGATATTTTATAAACATTCCAACACTACCTTGTTGTGTAACTTCAAAATTTGTAATTGGACTATTAATTATAGATTGCTTCCCATTAAAACCCACAAAAATTATAACAATAGATGTTGTCCATCCTAACAATATTGATCCTACTGAATTAAGTAAATATTTTGTTTTATCTTTTAATCCTTGATAAAGTATATCAACTCTAACATGACCATCCTCATACAGTGTGTAGGCAGATGCAAAAAGAAATAAGCCTGCATACCAGTATCTTACTAAATCACCCATAAATGTTTGTTCATAAGAAAATACAAATCTTGTAATTACAATAATTAACTCAGATGCCACAATTAAAAGTGACAGCCAGTGAAATCCAATCGTTTTTGTATATTTAGCTACAATAAAACCTAAAAATATTAGAGGTATATGAAAGTATAACCCAACAAAAACTGGGCGACTAAAATTAGAAACGAATTGTTTAGATAAAAATAAATTAAAAATTTTTTCAACTCTCATAAATGCTATTGTTATATCAACAATACCAATTATTAATACAATCCAAAAAAATGATCTAATTAAATAGATATTTAAATTATGTAAAATAATTGAATCAGTTCTATATGAAATACTTTTTTTTCTAACAAAATAAATTGTTATTAGTGCAATAATTATATAGATCAATAATTCAAAAATAGCTAAAAAAGAAAATTTTTTAAAAAGAGTTAATATACCAGGAAAATCAAATCCTACTTGCATTACATTATCAATTAGAAATGCAATAATGAAGGAAATGGATAGCCATCCAAATAGTTTTAAAATTAAATCTGAAGCTTTCATATTATTGATAAAAAAAGGATCAAGAAAACTCTTAATCCTTTTTAGTATTTTATATTAAGAAATATTTAATACTCTATTTCTTTGGTTAGTGTAATTCACTTCAAAATTAGCCATCATAGTTCCACACTCTCTCATGAAACTTTGATATGCATCATCAACTTTTTTGGTCATTGCTGAGTGAGCTCTAGTTTCTTCAAAGACCTCTTTGGCCGCCTCGCCAAATGCATCCCAAACATCATCGTTAAATGACTTAACTTGTGTTCCATGATCTTTAACAAGTTTGGCTAAATATTCACCATTTTTTGCACAAGTTTCTTCATACTGTGCGGCATGTTCTTCCATACAAGCAGCGGTAATTAAAGCTTGTTCATTTTTTGTTAATCCACCCCAAAAACTTGCGTTAAAACCCATTCCAAGGCATGAACCTGGCTCATGCATTCCGCCAGTATAATAAAATTTTGCTGCCTCATAAAATTTCATGAAATAATCGTTATAAGGACCAACCCACTCTGTTGCATCAATAGATCCTGACACAAGATTTTCATAAATTTGACCGCCTGGAAGAGAAACTGGTGATGCGCCAAGTTTTGACATAACTGTTCCACCAAGTCCTGGTATTCTCATTTTTAATCCTTTAAGATCTTCACCAGAATTTATTTCTTTATTAAACCAGCCACCTGCTTGAGTCCCTGTTCCACCACAAGGGAGAGCTTTTAAACCGAATTCTCCGGATAATTCATCCCACAACTTTTGGCCGCCACCGAATTTAATCCAAGCATTCCATTCAACTGTAGTCATTCCAAAGGGAACTGAAGTAAAGTAATTAAAAGCAGCATGTTTACCTTTCCAGTAATATTCTGCAGCAATATAAGCTTGAGAATTTCCAGAGGAAACCTCATCAAAAACATCGAAGGCACCAACTTTTTCTCCAGCAGCAAAATATTTTACTTCTAAAGAACCTTCTGAAAGCTCTGTAATTCTTGCAGCTAATCGTTGTGCTGATAAACCGAGTCCAGGAAAATCTCTAGGCCATGTAGAAACTACATTAATTGTTTTTTTTGATTTTTGGACAGCTGGAGCACTTGCATCTTTTTTCTCACCTTGATCACAAGATGAAAGTAAAGCTAATCCACCCAATCCTGCAGCAGTTGCAACTCCTGCTTTTTTGAAAAAATCTCTTCTTTTCATTAATTCCTCCATAATTCACTAAATCTAAGAAATTTATTATTAGAATAATTCTAAACTAAAAATATATTAATAAAAAGTACTATTTTGCAGTAGTCAATAGTTTTTATTCTAGCTTAAAATTTAATCAAATTTTGGAGGCCTTGGAAAACCATTAGGAACTAATTTACCAACGCTTCCACGTTTACCAATCCAACCTGAAATATCCTTTTCTGTTCTTTGTCTTCCACCAGTTAAATTCCATACAATTCCATCACTTTTAGAAATTGATTTTATATCTTCCAAATAACCATCTTTATATCTTTGCAATATAACACCTTTACCTTTATTCAATTCAGGCAATTCAGATAAACTGAAAACTAGCATTTTTCTATTACTTCCTGTCACAGCCAGATAATCTTTATCACAAATTGTCAAAGCTTTAGCTTTCTTATTTTCATTAAGATTAAAAACTTTTTTACCTGATCTTGTTGCTGCAATTAATTTGTCAGTTTTTATTTTGAAACCCAAACCATCTGATGATGCTATAGCAACCTCACCCTCGAAATAACTAAATAAGTTCACTATCTTTTCGTTATTATCTAAATCAAAAAATTTTGATAACGGTTCACCAAAACCACGTCCAGAGGGTAATTTATTTCCTAAAATACTATAAAAAGATCCATTCTCAGAAAAAAAGATTATTTTATCATTTGTTTTAGCGTGAATAACTTTTTTTTATGGTATCTCCTTCTCGTAATTTGAATTCAGACTTTAATTCAATATGCCCTTTTTGCGATCTAATCCAGTTTTGACTAGATAAAATAATGGTGATTGGCTCCTCTTCGATGTATTCATTAACATCTGGAATTTCTATTTTAGGGGCTGCTTCAAAAGTAGTTTTTCTATTCATTTTATTTTTTAAGCTATTTTTTATTTCTTTAATCTCATCAATTAAAACATTTTTCTTAACACTCTCATCTGATAGGATTTTTGATAATGTTTCTTGCTCAGATAACAAATTATTTTTTTCTTTTTTTAATTCAATTTCCTCAAGCTTCCTCAAAGATCTCAATCTCATATCTAAAATTGAATTGGACTGTATTTCAGATAATTTAAACTCTTTGATTAAAACTTCTTTAGGGTCATCTTCTTGTCTAATAATTTCAATTACTCTATCTAGATTTAAGTAAACAATTATTTGTCCATCAATAACCTCTAAACGATCTGTAATTTTATTTAATCTGAAATTTGATTTTCTTTCTAAAATTTCTTTTCTATGTTCTAGCCAATCAATCAGTGCGATTTTAAGAGATCTTACTCCAGGAATATTTTTTTTATCTAAATAGTTTAAATTTAAATGAACTTTGGCTTCTAAGTCAGTTAACTTAAATAAATTTTCCATTAAAAGTTCAGGGGATACATCTCTATTTTTAGGTTCAATTACAATTCTGATATTTTCAGCACTTTCATCCAATATTTCTGACATTAATGGAATTTTTTTATCTTCTACCAAATTATCAATTTTCTCAATTAATTTACTTTTAATAATTTGATATGGAATTTCAGAAATTATTATTTGCCATTTTCCATTTTTTAAATTTTCTACATTCCATTTTGACCTAACTCTAAAACTCCCTTTTCCAGATTTGTAAGTTTGATAAATTGAATCCTCAGATTCAATTATGATACCTCCAGTCGGTAAATCTGGACCTTTAATAAAACTGATAATTTTTTTATCCGTAGCGTCTGGAAATTTTAGCAAATGTAAACAGGCATCAAATAATTCAGACAAATTATGAGGTGGTATTGAAGTCGCCATACCTACAGCAATACCATGTGAACCATTTGCTAATAAATTTGGTATGGCAGAAGGAAGTACAACTGGTTCATTATCTTCACCATCATACGTTTCCTTGAAGTCCACAGTATTTGAATCAATATCTTTTATCAATAACTCTGCAAATTCAGTAAGCTTTGCTTCTGTATATCTCATTGCAGCAGCATTATCTCCATCAATGTTTCCAAAATTACCTTGACCATCTACTAATGGGTATTTCAATGAAAATTCTTGTGCCATTCTTACCATAGCATCATATATGGCTGCATCACCATGAGGATGAAACTTGCCCATTACATCTCCAACAACTCTAGCTGATTTTTTAAAGTTGCTATTAGGATTTAATTTTAGTTGCCTCATAGCGTAAATTAATCTCCTATGAACTGGTTTTAAACCATCCCTTACATCAGGCAAGGAACGAGATGTAATTGTTGAAAGGGCATAAGATAAATATCTTTCTGCAATTTCTTCGGAAAATAATCTATTTATTATTTTCAAATCTTCCATTATAATCCTCTTTATTTAAAATTATTTTGTAACCTTATTCTTGCAAATAATAATTTAGTTAAATTATTGAAATCGAAAGCATCTAAAAATTTTTTTATAAAAAATAAAGTCAAACTTAATCCAGAACATATATCATCATTTTCATTATTATTAATAACATTTACACCTCCTAAAAAAAAAGGTAATTTTAATAATCTATTTTCATATTTTCCAGCAAAAGAGCTTCCTACTGCATTTCCAGATTTAGGGCTTACATATTTTAAATTTTTTTTATCTCCTGATACAGTACATTCACTGAAATTTAATGGGGTGCCAACTTCATTTAACAAATCTAATTCCCAAAAAACATATAATTTCAAAACCTCAATATTTGAGGGGTTGATTGGAATTTCTTTTAAAAAGTTTTTAGATTTTTGAAAAAAAAATTGACAATTTTCTCTCTCCGGCAAAATGAATGAAGTTAATGAACAAAAAGACGAAATTATATCTAGTCTAATTTTGTCATTAAAAATTTTTCCAACAGTTGTTTCTATTAACTCGATTTTAAAAAAACCTAATTGATTTGAAATTCTTGAAGACCATGCGACACTTACTAAATCACCAGGTTGTATTAAATATTGCTTCTTATTAAAGTTATTGAACCAACCCATGTGCCTTCCATGGTTGTTAGTAAGTAGGTTCAAAAGAATTCCTTTTTCTCCTCTTTTTTCAATTTTTAAAATAATTCCAATATCTGACCAATTGTCCATTTAATTTTGTCCTAAGTGGTTCAATTCTTTTATATTATTCATCCAATTATTTTTAATTTTAATAAATAGAAATAAATTTACCTTTTTATTAAAAACTTTTTCTAAATCCTCTCTAGAGGAAATTCCTATTTTTTTTAAATTTTTGCCATTTTTGCCAATAATAATTCTTTTATGATTATATTTTGATACATTAATATTCTGATGAATTGTAATTGATTTTTTTGTTTCTTTCCAAATTATAGTTTCAACATAAAGATTATAAGGTAATTCGGAATTAAGATAATTAAAAAGTTTTTCTCTTGTGATTTCAGAAGAAAACACTCTTTCTGATAAATCTGTAAGTTGATCCTTATTATATAAAAATGGGCTTGCTGGAATGGTCGTTTGCAGGAAATTTATTAAATCTTTACAACCTTGCCCCTTTTTTGCCGAAACCATAAATACATTTTTAAATTCAAAAATTTTTTGGATATTTTTTACAATTATTAAAAGTTTTTCTTTTTCAATTAAGTCTATTTTATTGATTATTAAAGAAGAATTATTCGAATTAAGATTTATACTTTTAATTATTTTTGAGAATTCTGAAAATTTTATTTTACTTGAAGTTGCATCATATAAAACGCAAATATGTTCATAATTATTTAATTCAGAGATAGTATTTTTAACAATATGTTTTTCTAAAGCTTTTTTTGGTTCAAACAATCCTGGTGTATCTATAAAAATAATTTGACAATCTGGTTTATTATTTTCAAAATTTTCAATGTTAAGTATTCCTTTTGTTGAAAACCTTGTTGTTTGAACTTTTCTTGAAACAATTGAAACTTTGTGTCCAAGCAAATAATTTAGCAATGTTGACTTTCCAACATTTGGAGGTCCAACTAAATATACAAATCCAGATTTAGTGTTAATTTTTAGACTCCATTATTTTTAAAAGATTTTTTGCCGCTTCTTCTTGAGCTTTCTGAGTGCTTGAACCTTCACCAAAAGCATAATTATTAACGTTAATTGATACATTCACTCTAAATTGAGGATCATGGTCTGGGCCAGTTTTTTCTTCAAGAGTATAAACTGGAATCTGTTTATAATACCTTAAAGAATATTCTTGAAGTAAACTTTTTGGATGCTTATCAACAACATTTTTAATGTTTGAGTTATTAAAGATTTTATTTTCAACAAAAAACTTTGCATTATCTAAATTTGAATCAATATAAATTGCAGCAATTATGGACTCTATAAGGTCAGACATTATTGATTCTTTTTTTTCTAAAGCGTCTCCTTTTTGTACAACCACAAATTTATTTAAATTTAAACTTATTGCCACATTTGATAAGAATTTTGTATTAGTATATTTTTGAAACAATATACTTAAATCGCCCTCTTGAAAATTAGGGAATTTTTTAAATATCAAATCGGATATTATAAAACCTAAAATTCTATCTCCTAGGAATTCTAATCTTTCATAATTAAAAACTTTTTTATGTTTATTATTTGTTTTTATACTTGAGTGGGTAAGAGCTTCATCTAATAAATTAATATCTTTAAATTTATAATCTAAAATTTTTTCAATTTCAGAATATAATTTATTCAATTTTTTTTCCAATTCTTGAAAATCTAATTAAATTATGCCATTTCCAAAATTCATAAAATCTAGCAGATCCATTATGTGAAAAAAATATAATTTGTGCTTTACCAATTAAATTGATCTTAGGTACAAAACCAACCTCGGAAGCTCTGCTATCTTTACTATTATCACGGTTGTCTCCCATAAAGAAAAAATTGTCCATAGGTACTTTGAATTTGATAGTATTATCAAAAAAATCATTATCACTAGATTCAATTATTTTGTATGATTTTGTTTTAAAAATATTTTCTTCATATTCAATTAGATTTATCTTACTTCCATTATTTTTAGTAATTTGGCCGATATTAGTTTTTTTTCTAATAACCAATTTATCATTAACATATAACCGACCATTTATAAGCTGAACAGTATCACCAGGTAATCCAATTAATCTTTTTATATAATCTACTTGTTCATCACCTGGTTTTCTAAAAACTATTATATCCCCTCTTTGAGGAACGTCGTATATCAATCTATCGTTAATTGGCAAAATACCAAACGGGAAACTATATCTTGAATAACCATAAGAATATTTTGAAACAAACAAGTAATCACCAACTAATAATGATGGTATCATTGACCCTGATGGTATGTTAAATGGCTCAAATAAAATTGATCTAAAAATAACAGCAATAGTACCTGCGTAAAATAAAGTTTTTATTAATTCATAAAAACTATTATTATTTTTATGTTTGGTTTTTGTCATTTTAAATCTCTATTAGTTTCTTTATGCAATAGCTAATTTAGATGAGCAAGAAAAATAATTACAAATGCTAGTGCATTAGGTTTTTCATCTGATATAGATATGTGAAAATTAAATTTACAATTCAATGATTTTTCTAAATGAGATATTCTATTCTTTGTTTTGCCGATTAAATTAACATATGGCCTTCCATTTTCGTTCGATAAAATTTCAATTTCATTAAAGTGTAACGTATTTTCTTTATTTGGTGATACAGCTTTCCAAAACGCTTCTTTACCAGCAAATTTTTTAGAAAAATAAAGAGCTTTGTTATAAGAGTTTTTTGAATTATCTATTTCTTCATAGCTAAAAACTTTAAATAAAAATTTTTCACCAAAATTATTTAATAATTTTTCAACTCTTTCAGAGTTAATTAAATCAGTGCCAATACCGTAAATCATTTTCTAGCTGTTTTTATAATCTCTTTCATTTTTAAAATGCTATTTTTTAAACCACTAAAAATGGACTCTCCAATTATAAAATGCCCTATGTTCAATTCTTTAATCTCTTTTATTGAAGCAATGTTGTAAACATTATCATAGTTTAAGCCGTGTCCTGCATGACAATTAAAACCTAATTCTTCTGCATATTGAGCAGCTTCTTTTATCAACGATAATTTTTCATTCTTAATTTTTTCTGTTCTTGAATCTGCATATGAACCCGTATGAAATTCTAATGTTTTAATACCTAAAGATTTGAGAGTGTCAATTTGATTGAAATTAGGCTCGATAAAACAGGCTACTTCAATTTTGGAATTTGATAAAAAATTTAATAATCTTTCTATATTCTGTATATTTGACTTAACATCTAAACCACCTTCAGTTGTAACTTCCATTCTTTTCTCTGGAACAAAACAAACTGATCGAGGATTTAATCTTAAAGCTATTTTAGTCATCTCTTCTGTAGGAGAAATTTCTAAATTAATAGGTAAATTAACTTTATCCTTAATTAAGAAAATATCGTCATCTTTTATATGTCTTCGGTCTTCTCTTAAATGCATAGTGACAGAATCTACCATGCATTCTTTTAAAATCATAGCAGCCTTAAGAGGGTCTGGATGAATTTGGCCTCGGGCATTTCTTAATGTTGCGACATGATCTATATTTATTCCTAATTTGCACATTATAATTATATATTCATGCTTTTCTTTTTTTAAATGAAGATATTAAAAATTTTACTGTAAAATACGAAATAAACCAAACAGGCATTGATACAATTAATGACCCAATTAACATTGGAATTAAAATGTCATAACCTTGATCAAATAAACTTTGAAAGGTCAATTCAAGGGAAAAGTTTTTATCATTTTTAAATAATATATTTCCTACTTTATAAATAAATATCCAAATGAATGGAAAAGTAAATGGGTTTCCAACAAAGGTTCCAATTAGTGACGCTACTATATTGCCTCTAAGCAAATATGCAAAAAAAACAGCAAGTAAAAAATGAAACCCTATAAATGGAGTGAAAGATACCATTGAACCACAAGCAAATCCAACAGCTAATTTATCTTTTGAATCTTTTACTCTAATTAATTTTAAAAAATAAAATAAACTTGCTCTTTTTAAATTAATCGAAAATAAATTTTTAAAACTTTTTAGTTGATTTTTAAAAAAGCTCATTAACTTTTTTCTCTTTCTACACTTTCTACAAAATCTGATAATCTTAAAGCCGCTATGATTTCATTTAAATGAGAAAGGTTTTCAACCTCAAGATCAATTGTAAATTTGTAAAAATTTATATCTCTTTTTACTACTTGTAGATTAGAAATGTTCCCATTGATGGAACTGATTATTCTTGTTACATCAGCTAAACTTCCAGGTTCATTCATTAGAACAGCAATTAATTTACCTCTATACAAAATATCTTTTTCTCTTTCCCAGGATATGTCTAGCCATCTTTCAGGGGTGTCATGAAATTTTTCTAAAGAAAAACAATCTAAAGAATGTACTGTTATTCCTTTTCCAGAAGTAACAATTCCTACAATGCGATCTCCTGGAAGTGGACTACAACAATGAGCATAATGAATTGCCATGCCTGGTATAGCACCATTAATATTTAGTTCATTTTTCTTATTATTAAAAATTCTTTTAATAAATGGTTTTTTTCTAAAAACATTTAAATACTTATTTTCAGGGTATAAAGATTTTATAACTTCACTCGAAAAAATATTACCTTTACCTATCTCAATCAATAGTTCATCTACATCTAATAATTCATATTTTTCAATAATATTCTTTAATTCTTTAAAATTTAATTTTTTACTTTTTTGCTTATACTCATTTCTTAAAAGAGATGTTCCAAGCTGTTTATATTCTTCTACTTCTTTATTTCTAATAAATCTTCTAATACTAGACTTTGCTTTGCCAGTAATACAATTATCTAGCCAATTTGGATCTGGATAACCGTTAGATGAAGTAAGTATTTTTACTTGATCACCATTTTTTAATTCTGAAGTTAAAAGTCTTACTTTATTATTAATTTTTGCACCAACAGCTGAGTTTCCTAATTCAGAATGAACAGCATAAGCAAAATCAATTGCAGTAGCATGAACAGGTAAATTAATTATATTCCCTTTTGGGGTAAAGCAAAAAACTTGATCATTATACATCTCTAATTTAGTGTGCTCTAGAAATTCATTAGGATGGTTAGATTCTTCAATTATTTGAAGTAATTCTCTAACCCATTTGAATTTTATACCTTCTTTAAATTTTGTACCATTTTTATACATCCAATGAGCAGCGACACCATTTTCTGCAAACTCATCCATTTCATAAGTTCTAATTTGAATTTCAATTTTAGTTTTTTTTGGTCCAATCAAACCAGTATGTAAAGATTGATAACCATTTCTCTTTGGAGCTGATATATAATCTTTAAACCTTCCCATTATAGCAGTATAACTTTGGTGCAATACACTTAGTAATTTGTAACAATCTTCTTTTTTTTTAACAATAATTCGAAAAGCCATAATGTCCGACAGATTATCCATTCCAACTTTTTTTGTTTGCATTTTTTTCCAAATGGAATAGCAAGTCTTTTTTCTTCCAGAAATTTCAACAAAAATTTTCTTATCGAATGCAATTTTCTTAATTTCTTTAATAATTAAAGGAATATTGATTTTGTCCTCTGAATAAATTGAATCTAATCTCTTTTGAATAGAGTTTCTTGTTTCATTATTTATTATGGAAAAACATTTTTCTTCTAACTCTGATTGAATCCCAATTATTCCGAGTCTTTCTGCTAATGGGACATATATATCAAGTGTTTCTGTACAAATTTTAATTTGTCTTCTCTTATCTTTAATGCCTTCAATAGTTCTAATATTGTGAAGTCTATCAGCTAACTTTACAAGTAGTACCCTAATATCGTCAGACGAAGAGATTAAAAGCTTTCTAAAATTTTCTGCCTGAGCCAGTCCAAATTTAAGTTCAATCTTAGTCAATTTTGTTACACCATCAACTAACTTACTAATCTCTAAACCAAACAATTTTTTTATATCTTGAATAGTAACAGTACTATCTTCAACAACGTCGTGAAGTAAAGCTGTAATAATAGAAGGGCTATCTAAACCCATATTAGAAAGAATTTCTGCAACTTCTATTGGATGAGTAAAGTAATCTTTGCCATCGTCTCTATATTGTCCGGCATGCTTCGATTTACTAAAATCATAAGCTTTTTTAATTAAATCTAGAGATTTAATATAATTATTATTTTTTAAATTTATAAAAAATTTAGTATCGAGCATATCATTTCTGAAATAATTATCTTTCAGAAATTATAACAATTATAATAAAATTTGCTATTCTTCTTTTCTAATTAATTCATCTGAAACATCTTCAAATGAATCTTCGGTGTTTTTGAAAAAACTGTTTGGATTTAAGCTTTTATCATTATCCTCTTGGCTCAAGTAACTTGAAAATTCTTCTTCAATATCATTCTCTTCATTTTCTTCATTATTTACTACAACCTTTTGAAGAGATTTAAGATATCTTTCTTTTAAATCATCATAAGTTATTGCACCATCACCAATTTCTCTTAATGATATAACTGTATTTTTGTCATTATCTTTATCAACTTCTATTTGAACTCCGTTAGAAATTTCTCTTGCTCTTTGGGATGCAGCTATGATTAGTTCAAATCTATTTTGGACTTTTTCAATACAATCTTCAACAGTTACTCTTGCCATAAATACCTCTGATTAATTGAATAGTAGTTTTAATTAAAAAAATCAATCAATTTTTAATCTTTTAATTTTTTGACATTTTACTTTTTCCAAAAAAAATTGAACATTCTTTTTTAACAATGGATGTAACCAACGAGCATCTATTTCAAAAAGTGGCAATAAAACAAATTTTCTTAAATGCATTCTTGGATGAGGAATAGTTAATAACAATGTATTTTTTACGTTTCCATTAAATGATATAATATCAAGATCAATACATCTCGGCATATTCTTAAAAACTCTTACTCTTCCAAATTTTTGTTCTACAATTTGAATAATTTTTAAAACTTTTTTTACGTTATAATTTGTATCACACAAAAGAACAGAATTATAAAATTTTGGCTGTGAACTTTTTGGAATTGGTTCACTTAAATACCAAGAAGATTTTTGAATTATTTTTATATTAAATTTAGAAAGTTCATTAATAGCATTATTACAATTTTTTATAGGACTAAAACCTTCTGGACTATTTATGTTTGATCCAACAGCTATAAAAAATTTATTTTTCATATTATGCTTTATAATTTAATAATTAATCTTATGGAACCCAAAAAAGAATGCGCCCTCTGTTCTAGATTAGTTAATTTAAGAAACAAGAATAAAATTTTATTTCCAAATTTTTTTAATGATAGAGTACTGGGAATTGGACCACTTAATAGTAAACTTCTGATTATTGGTTTAGCTCCTGGTTTACGGGGAGCAAATAGAACCGGTAAAATTTTTTATGGTGACTTTTCAGGTAATTTACTATTCAGCTTTTTAAAAAAATATAATATTACAGTTAATGATGATGAATTTAATGAAATCAGAAATATAAGATGCAGAATTACTAATGCAGTTAAATGTTTACCACCAAAAAACAAGCCTACAACTGATGAAATTAAAACATGTAATTCTTTTTTAAAAGCAGAAATAAATAAAATGAAAAAACTTAATGTTATTTTAACATTTGGACAAATTGCTCACAAAAGTTTGGTAATTGCATTTAATAAGAGACTATCAGAATACAAATTCAAACATCTAAAAAAACATAAAATAAATGATCAAATTACCTTAATTAATAGTTATCACTGTTCAAAATATAATATTAATACCAAAAGATTAAAATTTTCTGATTTAGATAACATTTTTAAATTGATTAAAAAGCTATTGAACCTTTAAAAGTCTTTGTTTAGATCTTTCCCAATCTCTCTTTTTTATAGTTTCTCTTTTATCAACTTGTTTTTTACCTTTTGCAAAGCCTAAATTTACTTTAACAATTCCCTTTTTGTTAAAGTAGCAACTTAATGGTATAATTGTATAACCATCTCTTTTAATCATCCCGAAAATTTTATTTTTTTCTTTTTTATGTAAAAGTAATTTTCTAAATCTTTTAGGTTCATGATTTTGTCCTTTGGCAGCTAGATCATAGACTGGAATATTAAAGTTGATTAAAACAAGATCTCCATCCTCTTGGCTAGCATAAGCTTCTCTAATACTGGCTTTACCAAGTCTCAAGCTTTTCACTTCACTTCCAAGCAAAACAATCCCAGCTTCTAAAGTTTCAGTAATGTTGTAATCAAATCTTGCTTTTTTATTTTCAGCAATTGGCTTATTCATTTTAACTACATGAGCTCGGCAAACTTAAGACCTTCTTCAACCCTTTTTTTACTCTCTGACGCTATTTCAACAATTGGCAACCTTGTATCACTTTGACAAATATTAAGTAGAGATGCTGCGTATTTCAATGGTCCTGGACTTGTTTCACAAAATAAAGCATCATGCAAAGGCATAAGTTTTTGATTAATATCTTGGGCAGTTTTAATATCTCCTTGTTGCCAAGCATTATGCATTCTTGACAGTAACTTAGGTGCTATATTAGCTGTGACAGAAATACAGCCATGTCCTCCCGCAGCAAGATAAGGTAAAGCTGTACCGTCTTCACCAGACAATTGTATAAATTTTTCACTTATAACGTTTAAAAGCCGAGTAGGACGACCTAAATCTGCAGTTGCATCTTTTACTCCTGCTATTAAATCATGTTGGGCTAACTTAGACATAGTTTCATCAGTCATACCAATAACTGATCTACCTGGAATATCATAAATTATAATTGGTTTTGAACTAACATTTGCTAATTCAGTATAGTGAGCAATCAAACCTGCTTGAGTGGGTTTATTATAATAAGGTGTAACTACAAGCAACCCATCTGCTCCTACATCACAAGCATGTTTTACAAATTCAACAGCTTCGGCAGTGGAGTTTGAACCAGCACCAGCAATTATTGGCACTCTTCCATTAGCTTGATCAATACAAACTTCTATAACTTTTTTATGTTCATCATGAGATAAAGTTGGAGATTCTCCAGTTGTTCCAACAGGAACTAAGCCATGTGTCCCATTATCTATTTGAAAATCAACTAATTTTCTATATGAATCATAATCAATTTCACCATTTCTAAAGGGTGTTAAAAGTGCAGTATATGAACCAGTGAACAACATGTTTACCTCTAAATTATTTAATATTTACAAAATTAAAGCATTTATTTAATAATGAATAATTAAACATTTAGTTATATGAAAAGTCTAGTTAATTATCAAGAAATAGAAAAAGCGTATAATAGAATTTCTAACTATGCTACAAAGACCCCATTACTTTCCTCTGATCTTCTAAATAAAGAACTTAGCTCAAACATTTTTATAAAGGCAGAAAATTTACAAAAAATCGGTGCGTTTAAATTTAGAGGCGCCATAAACTCAATTTTAAAACTTGATGATGATAAAAAAAATGTTCTTGCATGGTCAAGTGGTAATCATGCACAAGCCATTGCGTCAGCATGTTATTTGACTAATAAAAACGCAACTATAGTCATGCCAGAGGATTCTCCAAGTGCGAAGTTGAATGGAACAAAATCTTGGGGGGCAAATATTGTAACATTTGATAGATACTCAGAATCTAGAGAAGAAATTGGAACTTCTTTAGCAAAAGAAATAAATGCTGAAATTATTCCTCCATTTGACCATCCTGATGTTATAAATGGTCAAGGAACAGTAGGCTACGAAATTATAAGTGATTTTAAAAATAATAACACACAACCTGATTTAGTGTTGTGTTGCTGCGGAGGCGGAGGTCTTATCGCAGGAGTAAGTACAGCAATTAAATCAGAATATACTAATGTTCCTATATATGCAGTTGAGCCTGAAGATTATAATGACACTTATTTATCATTAAGAGACAATAAAATTACTGAAGTTGATGTTTCAAAAAAATCAATTTGTGATTCATTATTAGCTAGCAAACCAGGAGAACTTACATTTTCAATTAACAAAGAAAATTTAAGTGGATCACTTTTAGTAAGTGATTTAGAAGCATTGAAAGCAATGAAATATGCTTTTCAATATTTCAAAATAATTTTAGAACCTGGTGGAGCAGTTGCATTAGCTTCGGCACTGTTTAATAAAATTGACATTAAAAACAAAACGGTTGTAATTATAGCTTCTGGTGGAAATGTAGATCCAGATATTTTTGAAAAATCATTAAAAATTTCAATTTAGAAATTTTACCACTTTCTCAAACTTAGGCCTAATTCTTTCTACTGGATCTTCTTTTTTTTCACCAATGTATATAAAGCCTGCTATTTTATCTTTAGATACATCACCTCCTAAATATTCTAACATTTTTTCATTATAAGAATACCATTCAGTAACCCATTGTACTGCATAATTTAAAGATTGAGCTGCTATGGTTATATTCTGACAAACTGCTCCGGTAGAAAGCATCATTTCCCAATTTGGAATTTTAGCACTATTTATTGGAGAATAAATGACTGCAATAATTTTGTCAGCTCGCAAAAATCTATTTTTTTCAAATATCAATTTTTCTTCATCAAAGTCTGTATTATTTTTTTTGAATTCTGGAACTAATATTTCTTCTCCAAGGGTTTTTCTCATATCGTTTTGTATAATAACTAATTTCCATGGTGATAAAGCGCCATGATCAGGAACACGAAGAGCGCATTCTAGAATATCATTAAGGTCACTTTCTGTAACCTTACCAGGCAACATTTTTTTTGCAGTTACAGATCTTCTTTTTTTTAAAAACTTTATAATTTCGCTCATGGGTAAAACCTTTCAGTAAATTTAGCTTTACATATTCCTATTGTAATCTAAACAATTAAAAGCGCATGTATTATTTTGATCCAAACTTAATTTTAATTATTATTCTATCAATAATAGCAGGTGGTCTAATGAAAGGCATTCTGGGGCTTGGAATGCCAATGGTTGCAGTTCCAGTTATTGCTTATTTTCTGCCTCCAACAACTGCAATGATGCTTCTTTGCTTTCCAATATTAAGTACTAACTTTCTTCAAATGCAAATACAAAAAGGATTAGGAAGTTTAAGATTTCTTCCATTATTAGTCTTTTTAGTTATTGGATTAATCGTAGGTGGAAGATTGATTGTAGAAATTGAACTTAACACCGTTTCAATAATAATTGCTATTTCAATAATTTTTGCTGCATTAGTAAATTTTTTTGGTTTTAGAATAAATAAAATAGAAATTAAATATGAAAGACCTATCACATCAATTTTGGGATTTTTTTCAGGTATTCTAGGTGGTTTATCTACATTTTACGGACCACCAATACTAACATATTTAATATCAGTTAATTTATCTAAGGAATTTTTTATAAGAACAATTGCTACAATGTATTTCATTGGATCAATTCCTTTATATGGATCACTGTTATATCACGGTCTTGGAACATTAAATGATTTATTTGTAAGTCTTTTCTTAATTGTTCCAGCTTTAATAGGACAATATTTTGGAACAAAAATCAGACATAAACTTTCTAACGAAATATTTAGAAAAAGCATACTTATCACTCTAATAATATTAGGTTTAATTTTATTATTTAAAAATTTTTAATCATGCATAAGAAACTAAATCTTCCGAAAAAAATTTGTAAAACTTGTAAATTGGAATTTAATTGGCGAAAAAAATGGAAAAAAGATTGGGATAATGTTCTGTATTGCTCTGAAAAATGTAAAAGAAATTCAAAGAAAAATTAATATTTATCTAATTTAAATAATCCTCCATCTCTTTCATCATTGATTAATAAAATATGTCCTTTAGGGTGGACTAAGACATCTCTAATCCTTCCAATTTTATTTTTTAAAAATTTAATTTCCGAATTAGGCCTCTTATTATTCAAATCAACGATGTATAAACTTTTAAATTTCAGTGAACCGACTAATATTTTATTTTTAAGAAATTCAAAATAATCATTATTATAAAATGCCATTCCTGAAGGTGCGATTGAGGGTATCCATTTCCAAACTGGTTCCTCATAGCCTTTAACGGGTTTGCTAACACCTATTTTTCCTCCCCAATATTCTTTTCCATAGGTTACAATTGGCCAACCATAATTTTTACCCATTTCTACTATATTTATTTCGTCTCCACCCTTTGGCCCATGCTCATGAGACCAAATTTCATCAAATTCTTTAATGTAAATTAAACCTTGTGGGTTTCTATGTCCCATTGAAAAAATTCCAGACAACCAACCTTCTTTAGTAACTTTATGGCTTCCTTCATAATCTATTTTAATGATACTGCCAGGGTAATTTTTTGAGTTTTGTGAGTTGTTTCTGTCACCTCTGTCACCAATAGAAAATAAAATATTATTTTTGTAATTTATAAATCTACATCCAAAATGAACACCACTCCTTGATTGATACTCAGAGGAAAAAATAATCTTTTTGTTTAAAAATTTAAAATTCTTTAATTCATGTCTTGCTACAATAAGATCAGAATTAAGATTTTGATAGCATGAAAAAACGTAATTTTTTTCTTCGTCCTTTACAAAAATAATATCAAGTAATCCCCCTTGTCTTTTTGAAAGAACATCATTGTAAGTTTCTTTTGCTACAATTTTTCCAGTTGGAAAATTATAAATGTATAAGACGCCTTTCTTTTCAGAAACTAATAGATTTTCATTATCAATTAAATCCATTCCCCATGCATATTCAAAGTTTTGTAATTTTTGGATTTTTAGATCATTAATTCCTAATGCATATAGTTTTGAAATGAAAAAAAGATTAGATAGAATTATGATAGTTGAAGAAAGTAAAATTTTGAATTGATACATAAATATATTTTGAATTAATATATTAGATATAATAAAATTTAAAAAAATTTAAAGATGCCTATTGATTTTGAAAATATTACTGATCACACCGGAGTAAGGATTTACAATTTTGATGCTTCTAAAAATGTAAATAAAGATGATCTCAATGAAATAAAAAAATTAATGCAAAACAAGCATTTTATCTGTTTTAAAAATCAAAGGTTAGATGAAGATAGTTTAATAAACTTTTGTAAAAATTTTGGAAATTTAGAGAGTTATCCAGAGAAAAATAAAACAAAAAAAAATATTCAAATTTTCAATGTAGCTAACATATCAGCTGATGGGAAACATCTGAATGAAAACGATCCTCGGGTTGTTTTGCAAAAAAATAATTCTAGATGGCATACAGATAGCTCATATAGATTTTATCCTGCACTTTATTCATTATTATTTGGTAAAGAAACACTCCCAAAAGAAGCAAGCGGGGGACAAACTCAATTTTCAAATATGCTTTTAGCTTATAAAGCTTTACCAGAAGACATTAAGGAAAAACTAAAACCTCTTCATCAAGTCCATTCATATAATGATATTAGGCGCCTTGAACCGTCACTACCTGAATTAACTATTGACGAAAAAAGAAATTTTCCACCAGTTACACATCCACTTATAAGAGTTCATCCAGATAGAGAAATGAAGATGTCACTTTTCTTCACTTCTAATACAAGTTTAGAAATAGGTGGAATGAGTTTCAAAGAAGGTAAAGAATTGCACTCATGGCTGGTAAATTTCATTAGTAATGAAGAATTTTATTTAACTCATGAATGGGAATTAAATGATCTAATAATGTGGGATAATAGGGTTTTGTTACATAGAGTTTTACCTTACGATTACTCAAAGTACAGAAGAGCTATGATTAGAGGAACCATTGAAGGAACAAAACCTGTGTATGGTCCGTTTTCTCAAATTAACTAGGAATTAACCCGCCATCTACATTAAATGATTGGCCTGTTATATTCCTTGCGCCTGAAGATGATAAAAATATAACCATCGAAGCTATATCATCAGGATCATTAAAGCGCCCTAAAGGTACATCTCGCATATAATAATCCATAATCTCTTTTTCAGTTTTTTTTTGCTCTTTAGCTCGTTTTGCAACCAATTTTTTAACAATATCTGTATAAGTTGGAGAAGGACAAATTGAATTCACATTGATATTATATTTACCAAGTTCTTGTGAAGCAGTTTTTGTCATACTTAATATTGAACCTTTAGTTGCAGCATAAATAGTATTTGAAACATCAACAAATCCTTTTGCTCCAACAGATGACATATTAATGATTCTACCACCATTACCTTGAGCAATCATTTGTTTGGCAGCTTTTTGTAGACAAAAGAAAGTACCCTTAGCATTAACATCATTCATCCATTTCCAATGTGTTTCGTCTAATTCAAACAAGCCTAAACTTTTTGTAACCCCTGCATTGTTAACCATAATGTCAAGAGTTCCAAAATGTTTAACAGTTTTTTCGATCATTTTATCTATATCTTTTACTTGAGAGACATCCATTTTAATTTTTATCTTTTTTGGTTTTTCTTTAGGCATTAAATCCAATGTTTCATCTAAAGATTTTGAATCTTTATCTGCACAAGCAACATTGTAACCCTCATTACTTAATGCAATAGCTATTGATCTTCCAATCCCATTTCCAGCACCTGTTATACAAACATTAATATATCTATTTTTCATTTTTACTTAAACTTCTTGATTAATTTCTAGCATATTAGCATTTAGATCATATAAATAAATTTGATGAAATTTTGGCATCGCATAGATTTCAGCATTCGAGAACAAAATCTTCGATTGACCTAATATATCCATTACTTTTTTAACATCCTTAACTGTAAAAGCAGGATGACCTGCAATTGATGGATTATGTGCAAAATTATTTCTAAATCCAAAACCATCATCAGGTTTTATAATGTGAAGTCCTTTGTTTAGTGAAGACATTGGAAATATTGATAACTCGCTAGGATCTATACTAAAGTCACCTTTATTTTTAGGAGCAGTCCATTTACCTTCTTTTAAGTCTAAATATTCAGAAACAAAAGATACGCTTTCTCTAACATCAAGTGACTCCAAATTCATATGATGTATGTACCAATTAGATTTATTGATAAATTTTTTATAATTTTCATCAAGAACTTTATTTGATTTAATTAACTGTATTAGGTTTAAAGATGGTTCTTGAACCATAATTTTTTCAAAATCATTATTTTTGTTATGAATAAACTTAATATTTTTTTCATTAAGTTTTTCTAAAACTAAATCAAAATTTTCAATAACTAAAGTAACGTACGTTCTTCGACTTTGAATAATACCATTAAATTCTAAGTCTTGTTTTGGAATATATAATCTAACGCCAAAACCACCCTCACCTAAAAAAATATCATCATTATGATTTTCAAAAAAATTCTTATAAAAAAAATTATCCTCCAATTTAATAATCTATTATAAAAATCTTTTGATTCATTTAAATTTTTAACTGGTATCGATACGTTTAATATTTTCCAATTCATAAATATATTTCGACTTTCCAAAAAAATAGACTACTCTAATTCATTAAATAATTAAATAATTTTAATTTAGGTCAAAATTGAATTTAGCAAAAAAGAATGTTTTAGTTTTAGCAATTGCTCAAGGTTTGTCCGTAACAACAACTAACATAGGCATTATAAATACTGGTTTAGTTGGGTTTGTTCTATCACCAAAACAAGAATATGCAACGCTACCTCTTTCACTGCAATTCTTAACACTAGCATTATTATTAATACCTGTTTCACTATTAATGGGTAAATATGGAAGAAAAAAAATATTTATTTTAGGAGTTCTTTCATCATTATTAGGAACATTTATTGTTGCTTTTTCAATCTTTGATAAAAATTTTATGTATTTTATTATTGGTTCAATTTTTATTGGTGTGTCTCAAGCTACTCAACAATTTTATAGATATGCTGCAGCGGATAACGTTCCTGACAATTTTAAAAGTAAAGCACTTTCATACGTATTAGCAGGAGGATTAATAGCTGCCATATTAGGACCAGAATTATCCAAAATATCTTATACTTTTCTCACTGAACATACATATCTTGCAACTTATTTGATTGCTGGAACAGTTCAGATTTTAAATTTATTTGTGTTAGCATTTTTAAATATTCCGAAACCTAAAAAAAATATAAATATAAAGCGACCGTTATCAGAAATTTTGTTTAGAAAAGAACTTATATTAGCGATATTGTCTGCAGCTTTGGGATTTTCATTGATGAGTTTTATTATGACCGCCACACCTATTCAAATAGTAAATATTTGTAAATTAGGTAATGATGTGAACGCTAATATAATTCAATGGCACGTCATTGCAATGTTTGCTCCATCTCTTTTTACGGGACAACTAATAAATAAACTAGGAAATCTTAGACTGATGGCTTTTGGAGTAATATGTTATTTGTTATCAATTTATTTTGGAACAATAGGTCAAACTGAATACCATTTTTGGTTATCATTATTTTTGTGTGGACTGGGATGGAATTTTTTATTCGTTGGTGGAAGTGATATTATTGCAAAAAGTACAAACCCTAAAGAAAAGTCAATAGTTCAAGGTGTAACTGATTTTATAATTTTTGGTAGTGTTGCATTTGCATCTTTTATGGGAGGTAATCTTTTAGTTTCTATTGGATGGCATATGATGCTTTATATAGCTTTAATACCAATTTTTGTTTTAGCCTTTTACATTATTTTTCTTTGGATAACTAAAGTCAATGATTCAACAATCAAAATTTAAAATGACTCATGTTTTGCTAACCAATTAA
>CACMRF010000014.1 GCA_902615995.1 uncultured SAR116 cluster alpha proteobacterium
ATAAAAAAATAAAACAGTTTTTATCAATTTAAAAAATAGGTTAAAAGAGATCCACCAATTACTAGCCAGATTATTCCTTTAATTAAAAAAAATAAAAATGCTCCTATACCTATGTATTTAAGATTTCCTTTAATATTAAACAGTCTGTCCACCATTTATTTGGATTTCTGTTCCGTTAACGTATGAAAAAGATTCTGAACACATTGAGAATATTACAGAAGCTACTTCTTCGGGCTTTCCAAATCTACCCATTGGAATTTGTTTGATCAAATGTTGAGAATTTTTTGTAATCATACTAGTTTCAATTTCCCCAGGAGCAATAGCATTTACTCTAATATTATATTGGCTTAAATCAGATGCCATTTCTCTAGTCAATGATTTAAGTGCTGCTTTTGAGGTGGCGTAGGCTGGACCTGCAAATTCATGCACCATATCACTTGCAATCGACGTAATATTTATAATTACTCCATTTGCTGATTGAAGATTAGGAATTAAACTCTTAGATAAAATTATAGGTGAAAAGAAATTTACATTAAATACTTTTTGCCACAAATTTACATCAGTTTCGTCAAAATTAAGTCTATTGTTTTTTTCATTTTTAGGGGAAATAGCCGCATTATTTATTAATGCTTTAACAGGTCTGCCTTTTAGTAAGGCTTGTAAATCCTTAACTTTTTTTCGTAAATCATCTAAATCTTCTAAATCTATTTGAAAATGATCTGTTTTATTTTTTTCCCATGGACATTGAGGGGCAACTTCAGTTCTTGAGCAGGTGATAACTCTCCATCCTTCTTCCCAAAACTTTTTTGAGGTAGCATGACCTATACCTCTGCTACCACCTGTCAGAATAATTATATTTTCGTTCATATAAATATACTATAAATGGTTATCATAATGATATGATAACCATTTTTTTTAAAATTACCAACCTACTTTATCTATAATTTCTTGTGCTTTTGGTGCATTTTTAGAAATAGTAGTAATATTAATTTCATCTGATTTGAAAGAGCCCCACATTGTAATTTTTCCTGATGGTTTAATATTTTTATTTACAGGATATTCATAGTTTATTTCAGAATATATTTTTTGTGCCTTTTCACTTGTTAACCATTCTAAAAACTTTAAACTTTCTTTTGAATTTTTAGAATGCTTTGATATTGCACCTGCTGAAACATTAATATGCTGCCCCCTATCATTCTGATTAAAAAATATGATATCAGTTGCATCTGCCCATTTTTGTTGTTCAGGGTTTTTTGTATTAAATTTCATCAATCCAAAATAGTATGTATTCATTAAAACAATATCACATTCTCCAGAAAAAATTGCTTTTGCCTGAGCTCTATCGTTACCTTGTGGCTTTCTAGCAAAATTATTTACTAAACCCTTAGCCCATGTTAAAGCTTTTTCATATCCATTGTGACTTATGATAGAGGATAGCAAAGCTCTATTATAAGGATGACTCCCTTTTCTTGTGCATATTTTATTTTTAAATTGAGGATTAGCTAAATCTTCAATTCTTTTAATTTCATCTTTATTAACTCTGCTTTTTGATACACCTATTATCCTAGCTCTAGTTGATAAAGCTACCCATTTATTATCACTATCAACCAAATGGTCTGGAACATTATTATTTATCACTTTTGAATTGATAGATTTTAACAGATCATAATCTTTTAATTCTGTTATTCTTGATATATCTACTGTTAATATTATATCTGCTTTTGTATTTTTTCCCTCAGAAAGTAATCTTTGAGCCATCCCTTTTTTTAAATGTAGAACATTAAATTTGATATTAGTTTTTTTGGAATATTCATCGAGAAATGGTTTCAATAAAAATGGTTTTCTATATGAATAAATATTAAGTTCATTTGCAATGGCAAAAGATGAACCTAACAATATAAAAAGTGAATTGATTAATATAAATGATTTAAACATAAAGTTATCCTTGATAATAGTTATCGTTATGAGAATCATTATCATTATTAATATCATTTTGTCAAATAAATTAAAAAGCGCCTATCAAAATTCCTGTAGAAAGCACTAATCCTCCTCCAAAAACAACTTGAAAAATTGCTTTAGAAAAGCTTATTTTCATATACTTGTTTTGTATCCACGCTATTAACCACAGTTCAAAAAATACTATAAAAATTGCTATAACTGTCGCAGTGTAAAAATCATTTATCAAATATGGTAAAGCATGACCTAACCCACCTAAAGTTGTCATTATTCCTGAAGCAAGCCCCCTTTTTAAAGGTGAACCCCTACCTGATATAACTCCATCATCATGAACAGCTTCAGTGAAGCCCATAGATATGCCAGCTCCTACTGAAGCTGCAAGACCAACAAGCAGTGTTGTATGAGAATTCATGGTTGCAAAAGCAGTTGCAAATATCGGAGCTAAAGTTGAAACTGAACCATCCATTAAACCGGCAAGACCAGGCTGAACCCATGTTAATATAAATTGTTTTTTATCTTTTTCTAATTCATTGATGGCAGATTTATTAGAGTCTAACTTTCTTGCTCTCTCTATAGCTTTACCTTCATGCTTAGATTCAATAACTGCCAAATCACCAAGCAATTTCCTTATACTTGGATCTGACGTTCTTTGAGCAGCGTCAAAATAAAATTTCGAAGCATCATTTTCCATTTTTCTAATTTCATCTCTAGCAGTATCTAGTTTTAAATTTTCAATTAACCAAATTGGTTTTCTTTTATAAAATCCAGATACGTGCTCTCTTTTTACTATTGGAATACTACTTCCAAATTTTTTTTTATATAAATCAATTAATAATTTTCGATGCTCGTTTTCTTCCTTTCCCATTTCATCAAATAACTTAGCTGTTTCAGGAAATTCTTTTTTAAAAGTATTAGCAAAATAAAAATAAATCTTAGAATCCTCTTCTTCAGCATAAATTGCTAAAGCAAGCACATGTTTGTCAGACAATTTGGAAAAATGTGTTTTATTAAATTTAAATTTGAACATAATAAGAAATCAAATAACTCGATATCATTATTATATCATATATTGTAAAATTTAATTTACAAAATAGGTTAAAATAATGAGCTTAACTTTAAATATTGCAACATTTCAAGGTGATGGTATAGGACCTGATGTTATTAATTCTGCAATAGAAATAATTGAAAAGGCATCTAATGCAGTTAGTGGCTTAAATTATGAATGGAATTATATCGAAGCTGGAGCTAGCTATTATCAAAAAACTGGAATGGATGTAGAGCCTGATGGAGAAAAAAAAGCATCAGAAGCAGATGCAATTTTTTTAGGTGCAATTGGATTACCAACTGTAAGAAAAAAAGATGGAACAGAAATAGCACCACATTTAAGATTTAGAGAAAAATTTAATCTCTATGCAGGAGTTAGACCTGTAAAAGCATATAAGAATACACCTCAACGATTAAGCGACAAAAATGCTGAAAAAATTGACTTTGTAGTATTAAGAGAATGTACTGAAGGTTTATTTTATACTGCTGCTGTTCATAATAGAAATAAAATTGCAAATAATGATGAAGTCGAAGACATTATGAGAATAACAAGAAATACAACAACGAGACTACATAATTTTGCATTTAAGCTAGCTGAAAAAAGAAAACAAAAAGGAAAACTAGGAAAAGTAACATGCGTTGATAAGGCTAACGTCTTTAAATCTCAAGCATTATTTAGAAAAATATTTAATGAAATTAAAGATGATTTTCCAAACATAGAGGCTGACACTTGTTATGTAGATGCAATGGCTCTTAATCTGATCCGACAACCATGGGAATATGATGTTATGGTAATGGAAAATATATTTGGCGATATACTTTCAGACTTGGGTGGAGGCTTAGTTGGTGGTATGGGCATGGCAGCTTGCGGAGAAATTGGGGATAATCACGGTCTATTTCAACCGGCCCATGGAAGTGCACCAGATATTATGGGTAAAAATAAAGCAAATCCACTTGCAACAATTTTAAGTGGATCTATGATGTTAGAATATCTTGCTGATAAAAAAAATTGCCCACAAGCAAATGAAGCTGCATTAATAATAGAAAATGCTATTGAAGAAGGATTTAATAAAAATTTGTTAAGACCATTCGAATTTGGAGGGGATATGTCCACTACTGAAATAACATTTCAAATTTTAGATTTAATTAAATAAAAGAAAGGTTTGATTAATATGTTTGTTATAACTGTAGACTTTGAAATTAAAAGTGAATTTGTAAATGAATTCAGAAATAGAGTTTTGCAACAAGCAAAAGATTCATTAAACAATGAAGAAAAGTGCTTTACATTCGATGTAAGTTTTGATGAAAAAAATACAAACAAAGTCTTTCTTTATGAAATTTATCAAGATAAAGATGCTTTTGATTTTCATCTTAAAAGTGATCACTATTTAAGCTTTGATAAAGATGTAAAAAATTGGGTGACAAAGAAAACAGTTAATCAATTAATTAAACAAAACTAGTGAGGTTAAGATGCTTCTTGGGGTAATAGGTGATGATTTTACCGGCTCTTCAGATATAGCAAATAATTTAAAAAAAGCTGGAATGTCAGTTGGCATGTATTCAGGAGTGCCAAACGATAAAATGAAATTAAATAAGTATAATGCTGTTGTAATCGCTCTTAAGACAAGGACAATTCCAATAAAAAAAGCAATTTCAGAAAGTGTTAAAGCTTTAGAATGGTTGAAATCTAAAAAGTGTAAAAAAATAATTTTTAAATACTGCTCTACTTTTGACTCCACAAAAAAAGGTAATATAGGGCCTGTCATTGATGCAATTATGAAAAACTTAAATGTTGACTTTACTATTGCTTGTCCATCGTTTCCAGATGCAGGAAGAACATTATATCAAGGCCACATGTTTGTTAATGGTGTACCACTCAATGAATCAGGAATGGAAAACCATCCACTTACACCCATGACCGATCATAACCTTGTTAGATGGTTAAACTATCAAACAAAAGGAAAAGTAGATTTAATAAATTCCGTCACAATCAAAGAAGGTGCTAAATCAATAAAAAAAAGAATAACTGAATTAAAAAAAAGTAATGTGAAATACGCAATTACTGATACTCTTGATAATCAAGATTTTGATTTAATTTGTAGTGGCACAGATAATTTAAAATTTCTAACAGGTGGCTCAGGTATAGCACTAGGTCTTCCAAAAGTTTTCAAGAAAAAAGGTATGCTTAAAAAAAGCAACTTTAAGTTACCTAATGTTAAAGGAAACACAATCATTCTTTCAGGCTCTTGTTCTTTGGCAACTTATGAACAAGTAGAATTATATAAAAAAAGTAATCCTTCTTTGTTTATTTCACCAAAGGAATTAATTAAAAACGAAAATTATCACAATGAGATTATTGAATGGATATTTAGACATAGTAAAAAAAGACCACTAATTTATTCAACAGCTCTTCCTAAAAAAGTATCTCTTTATCAGAAAAAGTTTGGTTCAAAGATTTCATCTAAAATAGAAACCCTTTTTCAAAAAATTATTAAAAATATTTATAAATATAATTTTAATAAAATTGTATGTGCTGGAGGTGAAACATCAGGCGCTATTGTTAAAGCATTAATGATTAAAGAACTTCAAATTGGTGAAGAAATTTCAGCAGGTGTGCCTGTTATGTGGGAGCCAGAAAAGAATATTAAAATCACTTTAAAATCAGGGAACTTTGGGCAAAAAGATTTTTTTTCTAGAGCTTTAAAAAAACTATAAAATTATATTTTTTTGAATTTTGAAAGCGCTTCTATAAATGTTAAACCTTTCTCCATTTCTAACATTGCTTGATTATCATCAGCGCTAAATTTTTCAGCATTTGAAATTACATTTTCTAATTCTTCCAGAGGAATACAAAGAACACCTGTTCCATCAGCTACAATTATATCACCTGTTCTCACCTTCACTCCAGAACAAATAATTGGTTCCCCAATCGATAAAACTTTTATCCTAGTTTTTCCTGGGGTTGGTACCATATGCTTTGAAAAGGCAGGAAAGTTAAACTCAATTATTTCTTCCCTATCTCTTATCCCTCCATCAACAACTAATCCACCAATACCCTTTAATTTTGCGGAATAAGAAGCCATACCTCCCCAAGTAGAAACTGGTGCACCATTATTTGCTACAACAATAACATCTCCTGGATTTGCTTTTTCGATCATGTGACCCACTTTAAAATCTTCAGTTTTAAATGAACCAAAAGGTCCAGTTGTTTCTTGAACTGTGAGTGCCTCACCCACAACCCTCATTCCAAAACCTGCAGGTTGTAAACTATACATTATTCCTTCAAATCCAATATCATCCAACACATTTGCCAATGTTGGAGTTGCTAATTTTTCTAACCTTGATTTATGTTCTTTTGTAAATTTAACCATCGATTTAGTTTATGTGATTTAAACTTTAAAATCAATTAACCCACAATTTTACCCTAGTCATATTCAATAAATTATTTATATTATTATTATGACTTATTTTAATTTTCCACATATTGAAGAAGATGATAATCTTAAAAACCTAAGAAATGATGTAAAAAGTTTTTTAAAAACAACATTTAATTCTAATAATATTAAACCTCAAGCTGATGCCTGGATGTATTCTGCAAACCCAGAGTTTAGTAAAAAACTTGGTGAAAAAGGATGGCTTGGAATGTCATTCCCTAAAAAATATGGCGGTCGTGAAAAAACAATGTTGGAAAGATACGTTATTACTGAAGAACTTTTAGTTGCTGGAGCACCTGTTGCTGCTCATTGGATTGCAGATAGACAAAGTGGGTCACAAATTATTAGATACGGAACAGAAGAACAAAAGAAAGAAATCATTCCTAAAATTTCATCTGGTGAGTGTTTTTTTGCCATTGGGATGAGTGAACCTGATTCAGGTTCTGACCTTGCTTCAGTAAAAACTTTTGCAAAAAAAACTGCCGATGGTTGGGAGTTAACAGGCAGAAAAATATGGTCAACGGGAGCCCATTTGTCACATTACATGATTGTTTTAGCTCGAACAGAAAAACTTGATGAGAAAAACAGACATTCTGGTCTATCTCAATTTTTAGTAAATTTAAAATTACCAGGTGTAGAAATTAATCCAATTGAAGATATGACACACCAAAAGCACTTTAATGAAACAGTTTTTAATAATGTTAAATTAAATAAAGATGCCCTTTTAGGTGAAGAAGGTATGGGTTGGCAACAAGTTGTTGGAGAACTTGCTCTTGAAAGATCTGGGCCAGAGAGATTTTTATCTCATTATATTTTATTAGATAACTTTATTAGTGAATTTAGATATAAAATGTCTGAAATGGGTATTACATCATTAGGTAAAATCATATCAGAATTACAAACATTAAGAATGATGAGTTTTTCAATTGCTTGGATGATACAAGAAAAAAAATCACCAGATGTTCAAGCAGCTTTTGTTAAAGAAGCCGGCAACGTTTTTGAAAAAAAATTAATTGAAACGATTAGAGAAATGTCAAACTTGATTCCTTTTGAAGAATGGTCATCTAGTCTAAAAAGTTTATTTCAGGATGCTACTCTTAGAATACCAGCAAATTCATTAAGGGGAGGCACATCTGAAATCATGCGAGGTATAATCTCAAAACAACTTGGCTTAAGATGAAAGATGAAGTTAAAATAATCTTAGATATTTGTGATAAAATATTACTTAAAAATGTAGATCACCATCTCAGATTAAGCCTAGAACCAAATTCAACTCAATTTAAAACTTTAAAAGATGAAATCATATCAAGTGAGTTAACAAAGTTACTTGTAAAAGAAGACTTAGGTGGTGCTGGCATGAGACTGAATGATATTATTCCGATAGTACAGTTGTCAGCTCAATATGGTACACCTATACCTTTCATTGAAACAATAATAAGTAATTTTTTATTATCAGAATTAAATATAAAACCTGAAAACGATTTTATAACACTGACTAATAAAACTGAAAATATTATAATAAAGAAAGATAAAATATCTGGAAACTTTAAATCAATACCTTACTTAAATTTAGCTGAGAAAATCTTAGTAGAAACTGAAATTAATAATCAAAAATATATCATTTTGTTTAAAAAAGGTGGAAAATTTAGGCTGCAAAAAAATTTTTTATCAGAGCCAAAGTTTGATCTTGATGCCTCAGATTTAGAAATCATTTCTATGATGGAAAAACCTGAACAAATAGACGTACAAAATCTTTTAATAAATATAAGATCAATTCAATCATTTGGTGCTATGGAAAAAATTTTAAAACTTTGTATTGAATATTGCTCTCAAAGAAAACAATTTGGACGTACATTATCTAAATTTCAAATGATACAAAATCACATTAGCGAAATTGCTTTAGAGGTGGCAGCGAGTGGTGCGTCTCTATCTACATTAAAAAATAATAACAAAAATTTTTATAATCTCAAAAGTACAGCTATCCCTAAAATAAGAACTGGAATAGCATCAGGCAAAGTTATAGCCTTGTCTCATCAAGTTCATGGAGCAATGGGATTTACAAAAGAATATGAACTTAGCTATTTTACCAAGGCTTTAAATAGTTGGCGAAATGAGTTTGGTAATGAAATATATTGGCAAAATATTCTTGGCAAACTATTTCTAAATCAAAATAAAAACCTTTGGGAATTTTTAAATCATTAAAATTAAGTATTGGAGAAAATAAATGAGCAAATCAGTTTTATGTGAAGAAAAAGATAATATTTGTTTAATAACTCTTAATGAAGAAGATACTAGAAATGCCATTTCTCCAGAAATAATAAAAGAATTAGTAAATATTTTAGAAGAAATTGATAATAACAAAAATATATCATGCGCAATATTGACCGGAGCTGGAAAAAGCTTTTCCTCTGGTGGAAATTTACACGAAATCAATGATATGACAGAAAATAACAACATGTCATTAAGAGATATTGAAAATTGGTATAGAAATGGAATTCAAAGAATTCCTATGACATTCAACAAAATAGATGTGCCAGTTATAGCGGCTGTTAATGGGCATGCAATAGGTGCAGGTAATGATCTCTGTACAATGTGTGACATCAGAATAGCATCAGAAAATGCCAAATTTTCTGAAAGTTTTTTAAGAATTGGAATTATACCTGGTGATGGAGGCTCATGGTTTTTACCAAAAATAATTGGCCTTTCTAGAGCAACAGAAATGATATTAACTTGTGAAGTGCTTGATGCACAAAAAGCTTTAGATTGGGGACTAGTTTCACATGTTGTCCCTCATGAAGAATTACTAAACAAAGCATATGAAATAGCAAATAAAATTATTAAAAACCCGCCTCAATCAATTAGAAGAGCTAAAAGACTATTAAGATTATCTCAAAACATCAATTTAAGTACCGCTCTTGAAATGGCTGCCAGTCAACAAACTCTTCTTCAAATGACAAATGACCATAAAGAAGCCATTCAAGCATTAATTGAAAAAAGAGATCCAAATTATAAAAACTCATAATCAATTCACATGTATTGTCTTGGAAAGATATACTCTTTTACCACACCATCTTTAAAGTTTGAATTAACATAATCAGAGCTTTCGTAATCAAAAATTATACAACCTGCCGTTACTAAATTATAAGGAAGTAATTTTTTGTTTTTGAAAGCTATATCATTAATTAATTCACTGAGAACAGGATTATGTCCAATTACAACACCAGTTTGAATGCCTGAAAAATTTTGTTTTATCAAATTTAAAATATCAATTTTAGAACCACCATAGAGAATTTCTTCATTATAAGTTAATTGAAAAATACTTTTATTTTGAAACCATGAAAAAAATATTTCTTCGAAAGTTAGCTGAGCTCTTTTAGCTGGAGAAATAAGAAATTTATCAGGAAGATTTATTTTTTTTTTCAATTCTCGCGAAATTATTTCACAAGACCTATAACCTCTTTCATTAAGTCCCCTTTCAAAATCAGAGTTAAAAGAACTCCAATCAGACTTAGCATGTCTTATAATAATGATTTGAGGCAAATCTTTAGCTTTTTCTTTCTAAGATTGAAACATAATTAGCAACAGCAGAACCACCCATATTAAAAATACCACCTAATGATGCATTTGTTATCTGCATATCTTTTGCTTCGCCTACTAGTTGCATACAAGCCATAACATGCTGTGAAACTCCAGTTGCACCTACAGGATGCCCTTTTGCTTTCAACCCACCAGATGGATTAATTGGTAATTTTCCATCTTTATAAACAGTACCTTCTTCTAAAACTTTATAGCCCTCTCCCCTTCGAGTTAATCCCATTGCTTCATATTCAATTAATTCTGCAATTGTAAAGCAATCGTGTGTCTCAACAAAAGAAAGGTCCATCAGATTTACTTGAGCATCCGACAAAGCTTTCTTCCAGGAAAGTGAAGCTCCACGAAATTCAGTTTTATCTCTTTTACTCATTGGCATTAAATCATTCATTTGAACTCGGGCCTTAAAACCAATTGCTCTTTCAGCTTCTAAAGCTAACTCGTCATCTGCTATTATAAGCGCTGCTGCTCCATCTGAAATCATTGAACAATCACTTCTCTTTAAAGGTGGTGCAACCAAAGGATTTTTTTCTGACACTTTATTACAAAAATCAAAACCTAAATCTACTTGCATATGTGCGTATGGATTCACAGCACCATTTTTATGATTTTTTGCTGCAATCTTTGACAGATATTTAGTTTGATCTCCATATCTTTGAAAATAAGTGTCAGTTATTTGTGCAAAAACACCTGCAAAACCACCATCTATTTTATCTTCTTCTTTTCTGTAACTAGCTCCAAGTAATATATCACCTGCTTCTTTTGTAGATCTATCAGTCATTTTTTCTACACCAACAACTAAATTTAACTTTGATCTTTTGGCTTCGATACTATTTAACGCAGTGTGAATTGCAGCTGAACCTGTTGCACATGCATTTTCAACCCTAAGTGATGGTACATGCTTTAAAACTTCGCAATTAATTGCCGGTAGAGCACCATGAAAATCCTGTTTTTGAAACCCATTATTAAAAGTGCCTACAACAATATTATCAATGTCTTTTGGATCTACTTGTGCAGTAGATATAGCCTCAGAAACAACTTCTGCAATCATATCTTCGGTAGATTGCGTGTCATTTCTACCAAATTTATTGTGCCCCCATCCAATTATATTTCCCATTTAAAAATCTCCTATTTTAATTGTTCTGCTAAAATCTTATAAAATAAATTAATAGTATCGTGCGGATGACTTATCATACCATCATGACCTGCATTTAAATCATAGACTGGCCATCCAAAATCTTCCACCCTTTTTCTTGATAACTCTAATGGCTCATATAATGGATTTTTGCATTTTATATAACAAAGCGGTAAACCATTTCCAATTTTATTTTTTAAACTTAATTTTGATTGAAAAGAACTTAATGGCATTGGCGTCAATTTATCTTTGAGAAATAAAGATTGCTTAATATCAAAAATCCCAAAACTTTCAGCACTAGGTTCTGGTATAGAAATCCCATTATCAAATTTTTCTGAAAGTTGAATTCTATTTTTAACTATTTCTTTTGGCAAAGTATCAAAATGAGCTTCACCATTTAATAAAATAATACTATCAAAATAAATTAAAAGTTTAATCTTATCTTTAAGTCTATCAGCCAAACCAGAAAGGATACTTCCTGCGAAACTATGACCTACTAAAACCAAATTTTCTAAATTTTGATAAATAATATGGTTTTCAACATCTTTAATAAATGTATCAATTGTAATTTGATTAGAAATCAAATGCTTTCTTTCGCCTAATCCAGTCAAATTAGGACATGAAACTTTAAAATTTTTCTCAGACAACTTTGAACTAACATTCTTCCAAGCCCAACTTCCATGCCATGCTCCATGAATTAATACAAAATGTAATTTATTTTCCATAAATATATTATACGTTGTTTAAAAAAAAATTATATGATTTAGTAGATTAACTATATCATTTAAAGATGGATCAATTAAAAATAGCAATTTTTGGGAGTTCTGGTGCAATTGGGTCTGCCCTTTGTAGAAAGTATATACAGCAAGAAAATGTCGAAAAAGTATTTTGTTTTTCTAGGCAAATAACTGAAATCAAACACGAAAAGGCTCACTGCTTTATTTTAGATTATCTAGACGAAGAAAATTTATCTACCATATCGAGTGAAATGAATTTTTCATTCGATATTATTTTAATTTCAATTGGGGCACTTTTAAATCCAGAGAAATCCATAAAAGACCTAAACGTAGAAAAATTTAATAATATGATTTCTGCTAATACCCTGCCAACTTTATTAATTGGAAAATATTTCCTTCCAAAACTGAATAAAAATAGAATTTCTAAATTCGCATCATTATCTGCAAGAGTTGGAAGTATCAGCGATAACTTTCTCGGTGGTTGGTATTCATATAGAGCATCTAAATCAGCTTTAAATATGATCATTAAGAATTTTTCAATTGAAATAAATAGAACAAATAAAAATAGTATAATTTTTGGTTTACATCCTGGGACAGTCACCTCAAAACTTTCAGATCCTTTTAAAAATAAAAATAAAAATTATTTCAGTCCTGAAACTTCAGCTGATTATCTTTACAATGTTATTGAAACAAAAACTAAGAATGATAGCGGGAAAATTTTTGATTGGAATAATCAAGAAATATTGCCATAACTTTGCTTTGGAATATTTTCATTTACTAAATATTTCTTCCAAAAATCTTCAGAATAATTAGAAAATATTTTTAAAATCAAGTAAACACATAAAAGAGTCAAAATACATCTTAATAATAATGTGATAAATATGTTTGCGCCCATTAAACTTACTAATCCAGTATCTTCTATTACACTGTGCAACATTCCAATTAGCGTAATAACGCCGAAGACATCTTTATATTTTATTTTGCCGGATTTAACTTCTTGAATTAAAAGACCTCCTCCAAAACCAATACCAAGAGTAACTCCAACTACAGCAATGGTTGATGCTCTTTCTCCAACTCCAATTAAATTAAGGAATGGTTTTAGTGATAATTCTATAAGCCTTTGGATGCCAATATATTTAAAAATTTCTATTAGGATGACAATCAAGACTATTATTATAAATATAATGAAAAGGGTTTTAATTTGATTAAACACCCAATCTAACAAAATAGGTGAAGGCTCAGAAAATGGAATAATTATAGTTGCTTGAGAACTTAATAAATTTGTAGCATTTAAAAATTGATGTAACATAACACAAAAAAGAAATCCTAAAATTAACCGCACAAATATAGTTGCTCTAATTCTGACGCCTGCTCTTCTGCATATTAATGCTTCTATAGGTAATGAATGAGCAAATAATATTAATAATCCTAAAACACTTGCCTGAGCACTAGTTAAACCATTTTCTAGTGGCAAACCTGCCAAAACTGCTAGACCTGTATAAGGGCTTGTAAGAATTGTTGTTGTAACAACTATACCAATTTCTTCAGGCAACCCTACTAAGAACATTAAAGGTGATAATAAATTATTTAAAATATCAACAAACCCAAGTTCTTGTAAAATTTTGACAATTATTAAAGTAGGTATCATTATACGAAAGAGTTCGTAAGTAATTTCAAAAATATTTTTAACAATATCTTTTGATTTTTTTATACTTTTATCCAATTGAAATTGCCTTTCTATTCTGCCAGAAGTCTGACTTATAAATGATATATATAACAATGATCAAATTAAATAAATTCCAAATTATACCATTCATAAAAGCAAAATAATATGATGCTGTAATGTCAAAAATTTCTCCAGACATCCATCCTCCTAATGACATTCCTACAATTGTAGCACCTATAACAAGTCCAACTCTTAATCCTGCTTCCTTGATTGGCAAATATTTTCTAATGATTATTGCATAAGCAGGAACAATTCCACCTTGAGATAATCCAAACATTAAAGAAACAACATATAAAGAAATTTCGGACGAAAACGGTAAGAAAAATGTTAACGAAACCATTTGTAAAAATGAGCCTAATAATAATGTTAAAACAGGTCCAATTCTGTCAGAAATCATTCCAAAGACAATTCTACTTATCATACCACTATAGAGCATGACAGCTAAAATTTCCGTGCCAACTTGAAGGCCAAAACCATTATCCACACACAAAGCGACCATATGAACTTGTGGCATAGCCATAGCAACGCAACAACATATACCTGCAAGCATTAACAATACTTGTATTTGATTGTTTGAAAGATCTAGCCTTATATCTTTATACCTTTGCTTCATATCATGAGATTTACTTTCATCTACTGAAGCATTTTTTAATAAAAGTATAAGTGGTATCATAATAAATAAACATATTGATATCCAAAAATGTGCGGCTCTCCAGTCAATGAATGTTAAAAAATAACCAATTAATAACGGCCATGTTGCTCCTGCTACATAATTTGCACTAGCAACTATGGATAGAGCAAAACCTCTTTGTTTATTAAAATAATTTGATATATCTGCCATAGCAGGACCAAAAAAAGCCGATGCCGCAAAACCCATAAAAAATTGTAGAATTAGAAACTGCCAATAAAATGGAAAAATAGAATAAAAATAATAAGATGTAATTAGGACAAATGTGGCTAACAAAATTGGCTTTTTAATACCAAACTTATCGTAAAATTTGCCAATTATGACAGTACCAAAACCAAAACCAATCATAGTAAAGGCGTATAACAAACTTGAAGTTCCCCTATCTAGACCAAATTCTTTTTCTATATCAGGAATAAAAACTACAACTGACCACATTCCTACTGTACCTATTAGAGCAAGAATAAATAATATTGTTGCCCTAAACCATGCGCCTCTAGAATCAGAAACTATTAAATTGGGCTTAACTGAATTAATCATTGAATTTATTTATATTAAATTATGTTTTTGTCTTTAAGTGACTTAATTTGATCTTCGTTAAGGTTTAATTCGGTTTTTAAAATTTCATTAGTATGTTCTCCAAGGAGTGGAGGTGCATATCTATAAGAAACAGGTGTTTCATTCATTTTTATAGGATTTGAAATTAATTTTAATGGTTTTTCTCCAGTTTTAGAATGCTCCATTTCCATCACCATTTTTCTAGATATCACGTGTGGATCATTAAAAACATCTGAAAGATTGTTTATAGGACCACAACCAATTTTTGCTTTTTCTAGTTCACTTAACCATTCATTAGAAGTTTTTCGTTTTGTAACTTCGTTCAGTACTTTAGTAACATGTTCTCTATTTGATACCCTTGATGCATTTGTTTTAAAACGATCATCTTCAAGTAATTTGGTTTCGCCAGCTAATTCGCAAAAACGTTCAAATGTTGGATCATTTCCAATTGATAATACAAAGTAGCCATCAGAAGTTGGCATGACTTGATAAGGAACAATGTTAGGGTGTTGATTTCCTAATCTTTCAGGATTTTCATCTGTTGAAAGATAATTCATACCTTGGTTAGCTAACCAAGCTACATGTGTATCTAACATACCAATATCAATGAATTGTCCTTTTCCTGTTTCAGTTTGATGCCTAACAGCAGCTAAAATACCTACAGAAGCAAACATGCCAGCCATTAAGTCACCAATTGGAACCCCTACTTTCATTGGTTCACCATTAGGTTCACCTGTTAAAGCCATAACTCCGCCCATTGCCTGAATAAGACCATCATAACCAGGTCTTGAAGCATATGGTCCAGTTTGACCAAAACCAGTTATTGAACAAAATATTAGTCTTGGAAATTCATTTTTAAGATCATCATAAGACAAACCATATTTAGCTAAGGTTCCTGTTTTAAAATTTTCAACAAGAATATCAGAATTTTTAAGAAGTTTACGAATAATATCTTGGCCTTCTTTTTCACTTAAATTTATTGTAATAGATCTTTTATTTCTATTAGCACCACAATAATAAGCACTCAGGTCAGTCTCATTTCCGTTATCATCTTTTAAATAAGGTGGTGCAAAACCTCTGGTATCATCACCAGCGCCAGGTCTTTCGACTTTTATAATTTCAGCTCCTAGATCTCCTAGCATTTGTGTACAATAAGGGCCAGCTAAAACTCTTGTTAAATCTAATACTCTCAAACCTTTTAATGGACTATTCATAAAAATACCCTTTTAATCAAATTTTAATTTTCTATACTTTTTTTTAATAATTAAGTATGTGTATAATTCATGAGCTCACAATTTCCTACAAAAACTTCAGAAATAAAAGAAAAATTTGATAAATTTATTAATAAAAATTTAATTGATTATAGTTCTAAACGAAATTTTGATTTGGGTTCACCTCATACAAATGTATCCACTCTTTCACCATATATAGGTAGAAGGTTAATATCAGAAGCAGATATTTTGGATATTGCGTTTCAAAAGTTTAAACCAAATAAAATAGAAAAATTTGTTCAAGAAATTTTTTGGAGAACATATTGGAGAGGATGGCTTGAACTTCATCCAATAATCTGGAATGAATATGAAAAAAAAATACAAGATATAGAACCTCCTAAAAAGACAGGCATAAAATGTTTTGATTATTGGACACAAGAATTAATTGAAACTGGCTATTTACATAATCATGCACGTATGTGGTATGCAAGCATATGGATCTTTACACTAAAAAAAGATTGGATTGATGGCGCGATTTTTTTTCAAAAAAATTTACTCGATTGGTGCCCTGCTGTAAATACATTGAGTTGGAGATGGGTCGCAGGATTACAAACTATTGGGAAAAATTACCTTGCACGTGCAGATAATATTTATAAGTTTACAAACCATAAATTTAACCCTGTTAATGAACTAAATGAAACAGCTTCTCCCCTTGAAAGTCAATCAAGCTTAAATCAACAAATTATCAATAAAGAATTTGAAAAAATTTCCTTTAGTAATTTAGAGGATATTGGATTAATCATTAACAAAAATGATTTTTCTTTAGATTCTTTGTTAAAAAAAGATATTAATTTTAAAACATGTCTTTTTAACTGTGATAATTCATTAATTGATCAAAGCGAACTAATTAAAAACTTTGAAAATAAATTATGTGAAGAAATTATAAATAATAATACTCACATTTCATATGTAGTAAGTGATGAAGCATTGATTAATTGGATAACAAAATTTAAAATAAAAAATTTGATAATCCCTTATGAGACTGAAGGCAAATGCTTGTTAAATAGAAAAAGTCTATTAAATAAATTTACAAATAATAATGTTAATGTATTTTTTTATTTAAGGGAATGGGATAGGTTAGCTTTTCCATTTGCTAAAAAAGGGTTTTTCCCTTTTAAAAATAAAATCCCAGAATTATTAAAAAGACAAGGTTTAACGAACTAAGAGGCTTAAATTGACAAAACTAAATTATGAAATACCTAAGCATGGCGAATTTAATGAACTTAGGAAAGACCTATATTGGACTCAATTCGAACTTCCATTTCGTTTAAATCATGTAAATCTATTTTTTTTAAACACAAAAAATGGATGGATATTGATTGATAGTGGACTGAGATCTGATCACTCAATTGAAATGTGGGAAAAGATACTCAATGGACCATTAAAATCAGAAAAAATTCATTCATTACTTATTACTCACTATCATCCAGATCATATTGGCATGGCAGGTTGGCTTCAAAAAAAATTAAATGTTCCAGCATTTACATCATCTAAAGAATTAGAAGTGGCAAAAAAGTTGTTAGTCATGCCTGATGAAGACTATTCAATTATGTTTGATAACATCTTTCAAAGATCAGGAATTCCTAGGGAACAAAAACAAGAAATGTTAGGAGCCACAAGATTATATAAAAACAAAGTTTTTAACTTACCAGATTTTAAAATAATATCTGAAGGTTTTGAAATTGAATCAAATGAGGGCATGTGGAAAGTTAGAACAGATGTAGGTCATTCACCTGAACACATTTCGTTGACAGACAAAAAGAGAAGTTTATATCTGGCTGGAGATTTTTTACTTCCTAGAATATCACCAAATGTTTCAGACAATTTTTTTGATCCTTTTGATGATAGATTGGGGGGATATTTAAACTATTTAAATGACATTAAAACCATTGACTCTGAAGTTGAAGTATTCCCTTGTCATGATTGGCCTTTTAAAGACGGAGACAGCAGAGCCGTAGAACTTATAAATCATCATAATCAAAGATTAGATATTTTAAAAAATGAATTATTAAAAAGAAATATTACTGTTTATGACTCCTTAAGTTTAATTTTTGATAGAAAAATAGGAAACGAACAAATGCATTTTGCCATTGGTGAAGCTAGATCACACCTCATAAATCTAGTAAAAACAGGTTATGCAAAAAAAATTTCTGATTCTAATAAAGTTGAATGGTTTAGTTTAAATAATTAATTCTCTTTAACTAAGCTATTTTTAGTTCAGGTTTATTATCTTTTATTTTAGGTAACATATAAGCTGAAATAACAACAAAAATAGCTAAACAAGACAATATTGTTAATAAATCACTAAAAGTATATCCATAACCTAGAAACAATGAAACTAAAGGTAAAACAGAAGCGCCAGCGCAAAGATTTATTAAAAATTTTACTGATAGTATTCTTGCTCTCCACTGATCATCAACATATCTCACAAGAATTGCGTCAGTAATTGGAACTTGACCAAAAACAAAAAACATTGCCATTAACATTACAAAAAATAAAGCATAATCGATATATAAACTTGATAAATAAATTAACAAAAACTGCCCTATTCCAACAAAACCTAAAATTATTTTAGGCGAATATCTATCAATTAAATACCCTACACCAACTTGAGATAATGAAGCAATAGCATAAACAATTCCTGCCAATAAACCTGTTATTGCAATATCAACAGAAATTCCTGACAAATTTACTTCAAATATTCGCGGTATCAAAAAAGTTAATGAACCAAATATGAACCCACCAGCTAATGTAGTCATGGTAAGAGAAAGTAGAACAATTTTCCATCCTTCAACGAGACCATTTGATATTTTTTGTTTAGTTTTTTCTTCTTTGATATCAATTTCTTTAAAACCTCTTAATTGAGCAATCCCAAATATTAAACAAATTAGTGAAGGAACTAAAAAGCTTAATTGCCAATTTGAATTTAAAATTATAAAGCCAGTTAAAACTGGAGCAGCAGCAACTCCCATATTACCCCAAACACCATTAACTCCTAACCTGATACCAACCTTATTTGAATCTCTTATCAACATCGCAATACCAACTGGATGAAAAATAGCAGCAAAAAAACCAATTACACCGATTGAAAAACCTAGCATAATTGGAGAAGAAGATAAAAAGCATAAAAATGCACCTAATGATACGCCAAAAGGATAAATAATTATTATCAACGATCTTGAATATTTGTCTGCCAACCACCCGGCTAATGGGGCAGCAGCTCCAAATAGAAATAAACCTAAAGTTCCATAAATAATTATTTCATCATAACTAAGACCAAAATGACGACCCGCATCAAATGCAGCTTTAGCAAATATCAACATCATAAAATGATCAAGGAAATGACCAATATTAATGTACATATCTGGCAACGTTAAATTTCTTGATGCCTCAATATTAAATAATTTCATAAAAACTAATCGATAAATGTTGAGAACTGATCATGTTTTAACTTTTCAACTCTCAATTTATTTTCTGGTGCATCCTCATCTTCATAGCCCATTGATACACCACACACCAGCATTTCATTTTCATCAAATTCTAATTCTTTGCTTAGTATAGTATGAAATTTTGTAAAAGCTACTTGACCACAAGTATGTAATCCTTCTCCTCTAGCACCTACCAAAATACTTTGTATAAACATTCCTAAATCAATAAAAGTTCCCTCTGCAAGCCTTCTATCCATGGTTATAAACATCCCTACAGGCGCACCAAAAAAATGGAAATTCTCCTGCATTTGTTTATTTCTAGCATCGTAATCATCTTTCGCTATGCCAAGTAATTTATAGAGTTCGAAACCTACAGCTCTTCTCCTTGAAATGTATGGTTCGTACCACTCAGTTGGATAATAATCAAATTCTTGCTTAAAATTTTTTGCTTCGCCATTTTCAATTGAGTTTATAATTTCATCCGTTATCTTTTTCTTTTTATCACCAGTTACAACATATACATGCCAAGGTTGAATATTATGGCCACTTGGTGCAAAGGCGGCACCTTCTAAAACCTTTTTTATTTTACTTTGATCCACTTCTTTTGAAAGAAAACGCCTTACTGATCTTCTTGAAATTAGAGAATTATATACATCCATATTAACACCATTTCTGATTTTGAATTAATTATAAGTTTAATTCTCAGATTGTTGCATAAAAATATTTCGAAAGTACATAATTTTTTTTATGTTAACATACAATCTAGGTTGAAAGTTTTTAATATGGCTTTCTAAATTGTCTAGTTTAGCAACTTTAACTTCTTTGTATTTTGTAATGTTTGAATTCCAGTTTGCTAAAACTTTTTGATGATATTTTATATTTTTTTTGGATTTAGATGAATGATATCTTTTTATAGCCTCATCCCAATTCCCAAAATTAGAATGCAATTCAAATAAAAATGAAGTTGCGTAAGAAACATTTACCATTGGGTCCAATACATCCAATATTTTTTTAAATTTTGATCCATGCCATTTTAAATTTATCTGCATACAGCCAACATCTAAATTATAGTTTTCTTTTTTTATTTCATTTATAACAAAGTTTTTCATTTGTATTTTATTATCAAAAAATAAACTTTTTTTACCTGTATTTATTGTCCAAGGCCAAATCACAATAGTCTTATCATTTTTAAATCTTCCAGATTCGGTTTTTCCAATTGCGGTTAATAAACCTTTTGGAATATCAATTTGCTTTTCAATAATATTTATCTCTTTTTGACAAGTGTGAGAATAATTTGGTTTTGAAAAGGCAGATTTAGAAAATAGTAATATTAGAATGAAAAATAGATTTTTTATTAATACCATTCATAACTAGAGCAAATAAAATGCCAAATTTACGATCTGAATTTTGAAAAATTAGGATCTCTTTTTTCTAGAAAAGCATCTATACCCTCCATGCTTTCTTTATCTCCTTGAGAATCTGCCATTAAATTAGCTTCTAATTTCATTTGTTCGTCAAAATTATTATCATAAGAATGATGAATTAATGTTTTTATTCTAAACATTGCATTTTGAGGTAAGTTTTTAAATTTTTCAGAAAACTTTAAAGCATCTGATTTAACTTCACCTGCATCTGAAATTAAATTTAAAAAACCTAGATCAAATAATTTTTTTGCAAAAATTCGATCTCCAATTAGTGCCATTTCTGACAAAATTTGTTTTGGCAAAACTTCAGCTAAAAGTTTTGTAACCCCACCATCTGGAGTAAGCCCAATTTTTACATAAGCAAGAGATAAAAAACTCTTATCTGACATAATCAAAAAGTCACATGCCATCGCAAGAGAAACACCTGCACCTGCTGCCCCACCTTCAACTGCTGCAATTGTAGGTTTGGAACACTCTTTAATTTTTTTTATTGTTCCGTTTAATTGTTCAAGAGTTTCTAATCTCTCAGGTACTGTCATATCTCTTCTGGTTTTTAGACTATTAAGATCTCCTCCAGCACAAAAGAACCCTCCTTCACCAAAAATTATTATAGAATTTATATCTTTTGAATTTTCAGCTTCATCAATTTTGCTTTGTAACTGGGGGTGAAAGCCAAGAACCATCGAGTTTTTTGATTTAGGATTATTTATAGAAATAAAAAAAGTATTATTAATCTTTTGTCCTTCAATAATTGACATATAAATTCCCCTTACTACGATTAAACTAAAATAATAAATCAGTTCAAGGTTAATACAATTTTTTTATGATTAACAATAATAAACAACAATTATTTCTTATTATGAAAGAGGCAATCAACTCATCTAAACCCGATAGTAAATTTCCAAAATTATTAGAAAAGCCAAAAGGTAATATTTATGTCTTAGGCGCTGGTAAAGCAGCAGGAAGTATGGCAAAAGCTTTTGAAGATGAATGTCCATTTGAATTAGAGGGTTTTGTTGTAACTAGATATGACCATTTTGTTAAAACAAAAAAAATTAAAGTAGTGGAAGCATCACACCCAATACCTGATTTAAATGGCTATAATGCTACCAAAAAAATAATGCAAATAGCAAAAAACACATCTAAAGATGATTTAGTCATTTTCCTTATCTCAGGTGGAGCATCTGCTTTATTATGCTCACCTCTTGATGGTATAAATTTTGTTGAGAAACAAAAAATTAATAATGAACTTTTAAAATCTGGAGCATCTATTGATGAAATGAATATTGTTAGACAATCTATTTCTGCAGTTAAGGGAGGAAGATTATTAGAATTAATAAAACCATCTAATTGTATTACTTATGGAATTTCTGATATTCCTGGAGACGATCCAAGTTTTATTGGATCTGGGCCAACAATATATTCGAATAATGACCCTAACAAGTTATTTGAGATTTTGGATAATTATCAAATAGAAATTTCAAAAGAAATTTTATCTATCATAAAAACTAATCTCTTGCCCAAGGGTATAAACGAAAATTTTCATTTAATAGCATCTCCAATGAAAGCACTTACAGCAGCATCAAATTTAGCAAAAAAAATAGGTTTTTTACCTATTATCCTCTCTGATAAACTAGAGGGTGATGCTTCAAAGGAAGGTGAACGAATGGCAAATCTTGCGCTTAAAATAAAAAAAGAAAAACGCTATAAAAATATTTCCTTAGAAAAACCTATATTACTCCTTTCTGGTGGTGAAACTACAGTAAAGGTAAATGGTCTAGGGAAAGGTGGAAGAAATTCAGAGTTTGCCCTGTCTATGGTTAATGTTTTAAAAGGAAATAAAAATATACTAGGACTTTCAATAGATACAGATGGAATAGATGGAAGTGAAGATAATGCAGGCGCTTTTTTTTCTTATGAAACATTTTTAAAATCTAAAAAACTTAATTTAAACATTAAAACATATATAAATAATAATGACGCATTTAGTTTTTTTGAAAAAACTAAAGATCTAATTTATACCGGACCAACATTGACCAATGTTAATGATTTTAGGGCCGTGCTTGTTCTACCAAATTAAGAAGGATCTTTTGGATAGGTTTCTTTATAACCAGGCATAGAAGCACTAACTTGTTTATGCCATGCATCTAAGTTTTTTGTTTTCATTTCCCAATCATAAATTTTTCTAAAATTTAAGTAATCGAGCGCAACAATTAAACCAATATGCGATATATAAACTTTAGACGGATTAAAATCATTCGAAACATTTTTATCCAAATAATTTATAGTGTTTTCAATCTTAGTTAATTGAAGCTTTTGCCAAACTTCTGATGGTTTCTGATCTCCTGCATATCTAATTGAATAAACGTAAAGAAGAGATGCATCAACAAGACCTTCAGTAAGAGCAGCATTAGTTAAAATTATTTTTTTATTATCATCATTAGGATATAACTTACCTGAGGTATCATTTAATAATTCAACAATTACACGACTATCAAAAACATACTGATTCTTTGGGGTCATTAAAACTGGTATCTTTCCCAATGGATTGTTTAATTTCATTTTAACATGAGTTTCATGATCTGGATTTAATAATTCTATTTGATCATTTAGACCAGAAAGATAGCCTGCCAATCTAACTTTCCTTACATAAGGAGAAGCTGGACTATAAGTTAATTTATACATATTCTAACCTTCTTAAATTTAATAATAATATACTACACAAAATATTTGAATATAATCAAAAAAATGAGAGTTATAATTGTTACGCAAACTTTTCCTCCTCGTTTTGGAGGAATGCAAAGTGTTATGTCAGCATTAGCAAAGAATTTTTCAAATACAATTGCAACCTTTGTTTTACCAGATCATAATATACCAGAATCACATCCAATAAGAAGTTATAAAATTAAGTTTAATTTTTCTAAATTTCCAAAATTTCTTAGGCCATTTATAAAAAAAATTAAATTAAAAAAAATCTTAAAAAAAGATGATATCATTATTTGTGATAGTTGGAAATCTCTAAATGCTATACCAAATACAAATAACAAAGTTGTAATGCTTGCTCACGGTCAAGAATATTTGTCCAAGTCAAAAAAAAAGAAAATCAATAAATTATTAAAAAAGGTAAGTATTGTCATTTCTTCTTCAAATTATACAAAAAATATTTTTTTAAATATTTGCAATTTTCCTGAAACTAAAATTCATGTCATACCTCCAACATATGAAATAGAAAATGATAAAATTAAAATTCAAAAGAAATCATCTAATAAAAAAGGCCTTATACTTACAACTATTTCAAGATTAGAAGAGAGGAAAGGCTTTTTACCTGTAATAAAGGCTTTTAAGTACTTAACAAAAAAAAAATTGGTTAAAAACTTTATATGGTCAATTTATGGCGATGGTTATTTGAAAACAAAATTACAAGAACAAATTAACTATTACAAATTGAATAAATATATAAAAATCAAGAATTTTGTTAATGAAAAATCAAAAGAAAAAATTTTAATGAATTCGGATTTGTTTATTATGCCATCTTATAAAGTTGAAAATTCTATTGAAGGTTTTGGAATATCTTATATCGAAGCTGCGAAATTTTCAGTGCCTTCAATATCTGGAGTAGATGGTGGTGTTTTAGATGCTGTTATAAACAATGAAACAGGTTGGAATGTGAACACACTTAACGAAAAAGAATTAGAAAATGTAATTTTTGAAGCAATTAATAATCAAACTAAAAGAAATCAATTGGGTAAAAATGCGAGACAATCATTTATAAAAAAATTTGCTAGTGATAAAGTCTTTAGGAAATTCATGGCTGCCATCAGCAATTCTTCTTAGCTCAAAAAATCCTTTCATTAATTCTTTTTTTAAATTTCCATAATAATGTGGAAATAAATCATTATTTCTCGACTTTTCCCACTTTAAATTATTTCCCAAATCTTTAATTTTAAAATAAATTACAATTAAATTTTCTCTTCCAAAAAAATGTTTCTTGCATGTTTCATATATCTGGTTCACTGAAGAAAGATGTATAAAACCATCTTTTAAATCAATTAAAGACCCTTTATATTCTTCATCATTATTAAACCATTCTTTGTGCTCTAGAATTTTGAAAACAAAATCTGTGTTCATTAATTATTACTCACAAACTCCTTTATTAATTCAATAATTTTATATGGTTCATCTTCTTGAGAAAAATGCCCAGCATTTTCTAATTTGGTTACTTTAGAATTAGGATATAAAGCTTGAAAATCTTTTATAGCGTAATCTGGGTCAATTGCTCTATCTTTCATTCCATAGACTAATTCAGAAGGAATATCTAAAAAAGATTTCATATCTCCATTTTTCAAGCAATCAATTATAAATGGAACCATTCTTCCATGCAAAACATCAAGTGGAAAATTGATTGCTCCGAAACAACTATCCCTATTTGGAAATGGCGAAGCATATGCTTTTATCCAATTATCATCAAT
>CACMRF010000015.1 GCA_902615995.1 uncultured SAR116 cluster alpha proteobacterium
ATCTTTGTTCATCAACACGCCATTCTCCTCCTTGACCGTGATACTCATCTGTTCCAGAAAAATTATCTTCAGTTTTTACAAAATATGGCAGAACATCATCCCAACTCCAACCAATATTGCCTAATTGTCTCCAATGATCGTAGTCTTTGGATTGCCCTCGCATGTATATCATGCCATTAATAGATGAACAACCACCCATCACTTTTCCTCTTGGGTAGTTAAGGTGTCTACCATTTAAACCTGGTTGAGAAGAAGTTTTATATAACCAATCAGTTCTTTTATTGCCCATACAATATAGATATCCAACTGGAATATGAATCCAATGATAATTATCACTTCCACCTGCTTCAATAAGAGCAACATTTAAGTTTTTGTTAGCAGATAACCTATTGGCTAACAAACAACCTGCAGTCCCAGCACCTACTATAATTATATCAAAAACTTGTTTATCCATTGTATTGAGTATAAGTTAGATATTAAAATTTTGAACAAAAAATTTTTATTAAATTAAATAAGGGGAAAATATGAATGATGATAAATTTAGTGATCTAAAAATTGCGAATATTTTATCCTCAGTAAAAACGATTGCAGTAGTTGGAGCCAGTAATAATTGGAAGAGACCATCTAATTTTGTAATGAAATATTTACAAAGGAAAGGTTATAAAATAATACCTGTAAATCCTAAGGAAGCTGGAAAAGAAATTCATAATGAATTATGTTATGCATCATTAAAAGACATCCCTATTAATATTGATATGGTTGATGTTTTTAGAAAAAGTGATGAATGTTTAGAATTAGCTAAAGATACAATTAAAATTAAAGCAAAAGTTTTTTGGATGCAAATTGGTATCTTTAACTCAGAAGCTAATGATTTAGTTTTGAAAAATAATTTAGATTGTATTTATAATAGATGCCCTAAAATTGAACATTCAAGAATATTTGGTGAGTTAGGAAGTGGAGGATTTTATTCTAAATTGATTTCATCCAAAAAAAATAAATTATCAAACAATAATGACAATTCAGGAAATTTTTTTAAATCAAATAATATAGAAACTTTAAGTATACACGCTGGAACTTCACCAGATCCAATTACAGGTGCAAGAAGTTTCCCAATTTATCAATCAACAGCCTTTGCCTTCGATGACAGTGAACATGCAGCATCTTTATACAATTTGCAGGAAAATGGTAATATTTATGGACGTTTATCTAATCCAACAACTGCAGCTTTAGAGCAAAAAATTGCAGCATTAGATAATGCTGTTGGGTCTTGCTGCGTTTCATCTGGCCATGCAGCTCAACTTATTGCTTTATATCCTTTACTAAGTCCAGGCAAAAAAATAGTTGCTAGTTCAAAACTTTATGGTGGTTCAATAACACAATTCACTAAAAGTTTTAAATCATTTGGATGGGAAACTGATCTTGTTGATATAACAAATTATGATGAGATAAAACAAGCCATCAAAGCAAAGAATGTTAGAGCGTTATTTGCAGAAAGCTTATCTAACCCAGAGGGAGTTGTTTCCGACATAGAGAAATTATCAGAATTGGCCCATAATGAGGGAATACCTCTATTAATAGATAATACAATGGCTACACAAGCTATCTGTCAGCCAGCAAATTATGGTGCTGACATAATTATATATTCTACAACTAAATTTTTATCTGGTCATGGAAATGCTATGGGAGGTTGTGTAGTAGATTCAGGTAAATTTGACTGGAATAATGGTAGAGAATTTGAAAAATTAACTGAACCTGATACTTCATATCATGGAATTAAATTTTTTGAAACATTTGGCAACTTAGCATATATCAATTTTTGCCATGCTAGCGCTTTAAGAGACTTAGGTACTACTATGTCACCATTTAATGCTTATTTAACTCTGACAGGAATTGAAACATTAAACTTAAGAATGCAAAAACATATGTCAAACGCGGATGAAGTTGCAAATTTCCTGATAAAACATGATAAAGTAGATTCTGTATCTTGGAGTGGCTTTCAAAAAAATAAATCATATCAATTAGCAAAAAAGTATTTTAAGTTTGGTTTTGGATCTGTCTTTACAATCTCAGTTAAAGCTGGGTTTGATGGAGCTAAAAAAATTGTTGAAAACTGTAATTTATTTTCACATTTAGCAAATGTTGGTGATACAAAATCTTTAATAATACACCCCGCTTCAACAACGCACAGACAATTGAACCCTAAAGAGAGGGAAATATCTGGTGCGGGGGATAACGTCATTATGTTCTCAATGGATCAAAAAGTTTTATTTCCGGTGGGCCAACAAGTGATGTCTATGCTGTAATGTGCAGAACTGGTGAAGATGGTCCGAAAGGTATTTCATGTATATTAATTGAAAAAGATACTCCTGGCTTGTCATTTGGTAAAAATGAAAAGAAATTAGGCTGGAATAGTCAACATACTTCAACAGTTAATTTTGATAATTGTGAAGTGCCAATTGAAAATTTAGTAGGAAATGAAGGTGACGGATTTAAGTTAGCAATGAAAGGTCTGGATGGTGGTAGAGTTAACATTGCAGCTTGTTCCATTGGAGGTGCAACTTTTGCGCTTGAGAATACAATTCAATATACATCAGAGAGGAAGCAGTTTGGTAAAAAAATAAATGAGTTTCAGGTAAGTCAATTTAAATTAGCTGATATGTCTACTGATTTAGAGGCTTCTAGATTAATGGTTTATAAAGCTGCAACAAGTATAGACAATAAAGACAGTGATGCTACAAAATACTGTGCAATGGCCAAGAGATTTGCAACAGATGCTTGTTTTGATATTTGTAATCAAGCTTTGCAACTTCATGGTGGTTATGGATATTTAAAAGATTTTCCTCTAGAGAGAGTGCTGAGGGATTTGCGGGTTCATCAAATTTTAGAAGGAACAAATGAAATAATGAGATTAATTATCTCAAGAAAAATTTTAGATGTTTAAAAATTGTGAAGTTGAAAGTTTAATTATTAAGAACAAGATTGTTACAGGTTTAAAAATTAAAACAAATGGAACTGAGCTTCAAGTCTCATGTAACAAAGAAGTTATATTATCTGCTGGATCAGTTGGGTCACCAAAAATCCTTGAACTTTCTGGGATTGGAAATCCTAAACTTTTGATAAAATTAGGCATTAAACCTATAATCGATTCAAAAAATGTTGGAGAAAATTTACAAGACCATTTGCAACTTAGAGTAATATATAAACTACAAAACGCAAAAACTTTAAATCAAGAAATAAATTCAGTTTTTGGCAAAATGAAAATTGGAATGGAATATCTTTTTAAAAGAAAAGGTCCCATGTCAATGGCGCCAAGTCAATTAGGTGTTTTCGCAATGTCAGATTCTTCATATGAAATGCCTAATGTCCAGTTTCATGTTCAACCTCTTTCTTTAGATAAATTTGGAGATCCACTTCATAATTTTCCTGGCCTAACAGCAAGCGTTTGTAATTTAAATCCTTTAAGTAGGGGTTCAGTTCACATTAAATCGAAAGATTTAAAAGTGCAGCCAGAAATTAATCCTAACTATTTATCACATGCAACTGATAAAAAAGTTGCAGCTGATTCTATTAAATTAGCAAGAAAAATTATTTCACAACCATCAATGAAAAAATATAATCCAGAGGAGTATGCACCTGGTATAAATTATCAGACTGATAAAGATTTAGAAAGAGTGGCAGGTGATATCGGAACAACAATTTTTCATCCAGTTGGAACTTGTGCAATGGGGGTAAGAGATGATTCTGTAACTAATCCAAATCTAAAAGTAAATGGTATAGAAAAATTAAGGGTGGTTGACGCATCAATAATGCCTTCAATAACTTCTGGTAATACAAATTCTCCAACTTTAATGATTGCTGAAAAAGCTTCCGAATTAATTTTGAATGAGGTATAAATTACTCATGAGATGATTTATGGAATTTAATTTATCTGAAGATTATAAAAATATACAGGAGATGGCAGCTTCATTTTCTGAAACAGAGTTGATGCCTTTTGCATCTGAATGGGATCAAAAAGAGATTTTTCCAACTGATGTTTTAAAAAAATCAGCTGATCTAGGTTTGGCAGGTATTTACGTGAGTGAAAAGTTTGGAGGGTCAGGCTTAGATAGATTGTCAGCTGCTTTAGTTTTTGAACAACTTTCAAGAGGATGTGTTTCAACAGCTGCATATTTATCAATTCATAATATGGTTGCTTGGATGATTGATAGCGAAGGATCAAATGAATTAAAAGAAAAATTTATTCCACAATTATGCTCCATGAATTTATTTTCAAGTTACTGTTTAACTGAATCAAGCTCAGGTTCAGATGCATCAGCATTAAAAACTACTGCTAAGCGAAAAGGTAATAGTCATTATGTTCTCAATGGATCAAAAAGTTTTATTTCCGGTGGGCCAACAAGTGATGTCTATGCTGTAATGTGCAGAACTGGTGAAGATGGTCCGAAAGGTATTTCATGTATATTAATTGAAAAAGATACTCCTGGCTTGTCATTTGGTAAAAATGAAAAGAAATTAGGCTGGAATAGTCAACATACTTCAACAGTTAATTTTGATAATTGTGAAGTGCCAATTGAAAATTTAGTAGGAAATGAAGGTGACGGATTTAAGTTAGCAATGAAAGGTCTGGATGGTGGTAGAGTTAACATTGCAGCTTGTTCCATTGGAGGTGCAACTTTTGCGCTTGAGAATACAATTCAATATACATCAGAGAGGAAGCAGTTTGGTAAAAAAATAAATGAGTTTCAGGTAAGTCAATTTAAATTAGCTGATATGTCTACTGATTTAGAGGCTTCTAGATTAATGGTTTATAAAGCTGCAACAAGTATAGACAATAAAGACAGTGATGCTACAAAATACTGTGCAATGGCCAAGAGATTTGCAACAGATGCTTGTTTTGATATTTGTAATCAAGCTTTGCAACTTCATGGTGGTTATGGATATTTAAAAGATTTTCCTCTAGAGAGAGTGCTGAGGGATTTGCGGGTTCATCAAATTTTAGAAGGAACAAATGAAATAATGAGATTAATTATCTCAAGAAAAATTTTAGATGTTTAAAGGGAATAATATGAATGAAGAAATAATATTAAAATCTGAACACGGGGTAGGTATTATTACTTTAAACAGACCAGAAAGGTTAAACGCTTTAACGTATAATATTGTTCAAAAAATGAATGACTTTTTAGACAAATGTGAAAGTGATGATGATATTAAATGTGTAATAATTGAAGGTGCTGGTGAAAAAGCTTTTTGTGCAGGTGGAGATGTAGTTTCATTAAGAAAACAAGTTCTTGATGAGGGTGGTCCACCAACAGAGCTTTCAGAGAAATTTTTTTATGATGAATATCTTTTAAATTTTAAAATTAATAATTTTACAAAACCTTACATAGCTCTAATTGATGGCGTGACCATGGGAGGTGGTGTTGGTGTTTCAATGCATGGAAGTCATATTGTTTGTACTGAAAGAACTATGTTTGCAATGCCAGAGACTACTATTGGTCTTTTCCCCGATGTAGGTGGAGGGTGGTTATTAGCCCAATTACCTATAACTATAGGTTTATGGTTAGCGTTAACTGGTGCAAGATTAAAATCAATAGATTTGATGAAAACAGGACTATCAAATTATTATATCGAATCGAAAAATATACAAAATTTAAAAAATGAAATTTTTAAAAATCCTTCTAAAGATCATCAACAAATTACAAATTTAATTGATAAATTTAGTGGTCAAGTAAGTGGAGAAAGTATTATTGAAAAAAACCAGGTTGAAATTAAAGAAATATTTGAACAAAAAAATATTGAAGAAATTTTAAATAAAACATATTCACTTAGTCAAAATGGAAGCGAGTTTTCAAAAAACACAGAACACGAATTAAAAGGAAAATCTCCAACATCTTTAAAAATAACTTTTAAACAAATTCATATGGCAACAGAAATGAGTCTCAGAGACGCTCTTATAATGGAATATAGAATGGTACAAAGGTGTCAGGCATCAGGTGACTTCTATGAAGGAGTAAGAGCTATGCTTGTTGATAAAGATAGGAACCCTCAATGGAAGCCTAGTAACCTTGATAAGGTTGATGAGATTTGGGTAAATCACTTTTTTGAGCCTTTACATGAAAAAGATTTAAAAATTTAAAATTATTATACGGAGAAGTTTATGAATGAAGTTTATATTATGTCTGCTACCAGATCACCTGTAGGTGCATTTGGAGGTTCTTTAAAAGATTTTGACCCTGTAGATTTAGGTGCAATTGTAGCTAAAGAAAGTATCAAAAGATCAAATATATCACCAGAAGAAATTGGTCATGCTGTTTTTGGTAATGTAATCCATACTGAACCAAGAGACATGTATGTTAGTAGAGTTATAGCTTTGAATTCAGGTTTGAATAAAGATTCTTGTGCTCTTACTGTAAATCGATTATGTGGTTCCGGATTACAAGCTATTGTTAGTGCTTCACAACTTATATTGCTAGGCGACACAGAAATTGCATTGGCTGGAGGTGTTGAAGTAATGTCAAGCGGAACGCATGTTGTGAAAGGGTTTCGTTGGGGAAATAGAATGGGAGATAGCAAAGTTTTTGATATGATGTTGGGAGCTCTACATGATCCGTTTGGACATGGTCATATGGGTATAACGGCTGAAAATATTTCAGAAAGATATCAAATTGATCGATCAAAACAGGATGAGTTTGCATTAAATAGTCAAACACGTGCAAAAGAGGCTATAGAAAAAGGTTTGTTTAAAGAGCAAATTACTCCCATAGAAATTAAATGTAGAAAAGGTATTAATATTTTTGATACAGATGAACATCCAAAATATGATACAACAATAGAATCTTTATCTAATTTAAAAACAGTCTTTAAAAACGATGGGTCTGTAACTGCTGGTAACGCATCTGGTATTAATGACGGTGCATCAGCACTAGTTTTAGCCAATGAAAAGCAAGCAAAGAAGGGTAAACCAATGGCCAAAATAATTTCCTATGGTTTTGGAGGTGTAGAGCCTGATGAGATGGGTTTGGGACCAATTCCAGCTTCTAAGATGGCATTAAAAAAAGTAGGGCTGACAATTGATGACTTAGATTTGGTTGAATCAAATGAGGCATTTGCTGCTCAAGCATGTGCTGTTAATAAAGAGTTAGGATTAGATGAAGCTAAAGTAAATGTTAATGGTGGTGCAATTGCTTTAGGACATCCTGTAGGAGCGACTGGTTCAATTATAATGACAAAACTTGTTCATGAACTCAAAAGAAGAAATGGTAAATATGGTTTAGCCACAATGTGCATAGGTGGTGGTCAAGGGATAGCAGTCATAGTTGAAAATTGTTAGTTTAATTTTTAGTTTTAATTAGAAAGTTTGCGATCCAAGTCATTACAACTTTGTCATTTTGATTGGTAACAGTATGAAGAGTTCTAACAGTCCCTTTGTTAGGATTTTTAGAAGATAATTTTTTTTCTATAACTTTTACTTCTGATTTAAGTTCATCATTTGGATAAACTGGAAAAGTCCATCTTAATTCATCTATACCCCAAGCACCCATACCAGTATCTTTAACAACACCAGTTTCAAAAAACTGTGTAAATGATACACCAAGTGTCATGAAACCACTTGAAACAAGTGTTCCAAAGGGTCCATTTTTTGCTTTATTTTCATCAACATGAAAATATTGAGGATCGTAGTTTTTTGCAAAACTAATTATTTCATCTTTAGTGATTTTTTTTGTTCCTGTATTAAAAACTAAACCAATTTCAAAATCTTCAAAAAACATTTTTGAATTTTTCATTTTATTTAGGAGCTAATCTTACGGATCCATCAAGTCGGATTGTTTCTCCATTCAACATAACATTTGTGACTATACTTTCCACTAACAGTGCATATTCATGTGATGTTCCTAATCTTTTAGGAAATAGAGTGGTTGAAATTAAACTCTTTTGAACTTCATCAGGCATTCCAGTTAACATTGGTGTTCCAAACAAACCTGGTGCTATTGTATTTACTCTAATTCCATGTGTTGCTAATTCTCTTGCAATTGGAAGTGTCATACCTGCAATACCACCCTTTGAAGCTGAGTATGCTGCCTGACCTATTTGACCATCAAAAGCTGCTACAGATGCAGTATTTATAATAACACCTCTCTCACCATCTTCGTCTGGAGTATTATGTTGCATTTTATCTGCACACAGTCGAATCAAGTTAAAACTACCTAACAAATTTATTCTAAGAACTTTTTCAAAAAGTCCTAAATCATGCATTCCTCTACTGGATACAACTTTGGATCCTACAGCAATTCCTGCGCAATTGACTAAGCAATTAATATTGTCTAAATTCCCGATTGCTTCAGACATTAAATTTGGATCAGAAACATCTCCAACAAAGTATTCTGCATCCAATTCTGAAGAAATTTTTTTCAAGTTATCCTCATTTACATCTATAAGAAATACATTTGCTCCTTTACTTTTTAAGTATTTGGCAGTCCCTTCTCCAAGACCACTTCCACCACCTGTAACAACTGCATTAACTTTATTAATATTCATTTTAATCTCCAAAATCTCTTATATCATCAATAACTTTACCATCATTAGGCAATGAGCCTAAATTGACAAATTCAACTATACCATTCAAATTAAGAATTTTTTTCATTTCATCAACAACTTTTTCATTTAAAGCTATTTTATCGTTTTCATTTGAAACGTATTCTATAAGAAGTTTTAAATTATCACGATTATTCTCTCTACTTACTATTAATTTTGCTTTTGGTTTATTAGTGAACAAGTTGTAAACAATTTTCGCAATTTGAGACGGTTGAACAAACATTCCTCTAACTTTTGTTGTTTGGTCAGCTCGACCCATCCATCCTTTGATTCTAATGTTTGTTCTTCCTGTTTTGCTTTGTCCTTCAATAATTGTAGATAAATCTCCAGTTGCAAATCTTATTATTGGTAATTCATAATTATTTAAAACTGTTACTATAACTTCTCCAACTTCTCCATTTGGTACTCTTTCATTAGTACCTGGTTTTACAATTTCTAAAATAATGTCTTCATCTACAATCATTCCATCATTAATATCAGCCTCGTAAGCAATAAGACCGAGATCTGCAGTTCCGTAACATTGATAAAAATTTATATTTTTACTTTTGAAATATTCAGCAACATCAGGAAATAGTGGGCCTCCAGAAAATAAAGCTTTTTTTAAATTACTTATTGGTAGGTCATTATTTTCAGCTTTTTCAATAATGATTTTTAAAAAATCAGGTATTCCAACATATCCTGTAGTATTTATTTCAGACATAATTTCGGCTTGCATATCTGAATTTTCTCCACCTGCAGGAAAAATTGTACATTTCAAAATTTTTGCAGCTTCATCAAACATCATGCCAGCTGGAGTGAAGTGATATGAAAAACAATTTTGAACTATATCTTTATTATTAAATCCTGCTGCATTTAAAGCTCTTGCAAAGCGCCACCAATTGTTATCATAACCATCTAAGTCATAGATTGGACCAGGTGATCTATAAATATGAGAAAATTCGGAAAGTTCTTTAAAATTTAAATTACCAAAAGGTAAGTTTTTCTTTTGTATTTCAATTAAATCATTTTTGCGAAAAACATCAATTTTTTGTAAATCAGTTAAAGAAGAAATCTCTTTTTTTAAACGGTCAGAATGTAGAGTAATAGTTTTAGCTTTTTTAATAAGTTTTTTTAAGCTTACTAAATGATCATTTTCTCTTTTATCAGATGATCTAACTTCTTTAGAATCAAAAAATATTGGACTCATAATTATATTATAGCCAACGTTTTCTTCTACGATATTGTTTAAAATCTCTGTATGACTGACGCCCCTCTCCAGAAATACCTAAATAAAATTCTTTCACATCTTCATTGTCTCTCATGGACTTTGCAGTTCCTTCCATTACAACTCTTCCATTTTCTAAAATATAAGCGTATTCTGCATATTGAAGAGCCATATTTGTATTCTGCTCAGCTAAAAGAATTGTCACACCTTCTTTTTTATTAATTTGAGAAACGATTTCAAAAATTTGTTTTACTAACTGTGGAGCCAAGCCCATTGACGGTTCATCAAGCAAAATCATTTTAGGGTTAGCCATTAACGCTCTTCCAATTGCTACCATTTGTTGTTCACCACCTGAAGTATAACCAGCTTGAGAAGTTCTTCTTTCTTTTAATCTTGGAAAATACTCGTAAACCCTTTCAAGATCGTTTTTTACTTCCTTATTACTTTTTCTAGTATAACCACCTGTTAATAAATTTTCTTCAACAGTTAAATGCTCAAAGCAATGTCTTCCTTCCATTACTTGAATAACCCCCATTTTTACTAGTTGAGATGGGTCTAATTGATGAACATCTTGGTTATTAAACGTTATAGAACCTTTTGTAACTTCGCCTCTTTCTGAGGCAAGAAGATTAGAAATTGATTTTAAAGTAGTTGTTTTTCCAGCTCCGTTTCCACCTAACAAAGTGGTTATACCACCTTTTTTAACATTTAAACTAACGCCTTTTAATACTAAAATAACATGATTATATACAGCTTCTATATTATTTACTTCCAAGATATTTTGTGCTGTTTTTTTATCAATTTTTGATAGTTCATTCATAAAAATTCCTTAAAAAAAGAGAGCCCTAAGACTCTCTTTTAAAATATTTAATTACAACGCATTGCAATCTTTTGTTCCTTAGCATATTTAGTAGAATCTTCAGCAATCAACTTATCAACTACTTCAGAATCACCATACATATACTCTGTGATCATGTTCCACTTTTTAGCTTTAGCATCCCATTGCTGTACAGCTGCTAATCCACTTCCACCATGATTTTCACAAGTATTTTTAAATGGAGGTGCGAAATTTTTAAATCCTAATTCTTCCATTCGTTTTGCATTAAGATCAACATTTTCCATTCCATCACGATACATTGCTGGTGTAATTTTAGATGTTCCATGAATTTTTTGAGCTACCCTGGCAGCTTCTACTTGAACCATAGCTTGGAATAAACCTCTATTATAAAGAACAGTCCCAAAATGTGATCCATCACCAGATGCTTGACCTTTGTCATGTACATATTTTTTAATATCTTTATGAACCTGGTAATCATCACCAGGTGCGTTGAAGGTTAAGGCTTTATAACCATGTGCGCCAGCGCCAGCAGGCATTACATCGTTTTCAGATCCAGACCACCAAATTCCAATAAAATTTTCCATAGGAAACTTTATTGAAGAGGCCTGTTTAATAGCGACTTGGTTCATCACACCCCAACCCCACATTAGGACATAATTAGGTCTCTGTTTTCTAATTTTGAGCCACGTCGCTTTTTGTTCTTGACCAGGATGATCTACTGGAAGCAACATAAGTTTATAGCCATGTTTTTTTGCTAAAACTTGTAAAGTTCTAATTGGTTCTTTTCCATATGCTGAATTATGATAAACAAGTGCAATTTTTTTACCCTTAATATTACCCATATTCTGTTTTAAAATATGTCTTACAGCAATAGAAGCTCCATCCCAATAGGTTGCAGGCGCGTTAAATATCCACTTAAAAACTTTTCCGTTTTTAGCAGAAGTTCTTCCATAACCAGTGGAGTAAACCGTAACACCATCAGCAGATGCTTTAGGTATTAGTTGATATGTAATACCTGTTGACATTGGCTGAAAAACCATTGCATTTTCTTTATGCTTTTCATAGCACTCTACACCAACTTGGGTTTTATATCCTGTTTCACATTCTGGAAAAACTATCTTCTCTCCACCAATACCTCCGTCTCTTGCATTGATCATTTTGTAATAATCAACAAATCCGTCTGCATTTGGAATACCGTTAGGTGCGTAGGCTCCAGTTCGGTAAACTAACATTGGAAACTTAAGGTCAGCAGTTGCGACTTCTAAAAATCCACCGATCGCAATGACTGAACCTAATAATCCAACTAACATTTTTTTTAATCCCATACTCTCCTCCTTTTTGAGATTTAATATATAAAGCTTAACTTAAAATTTTAATATGGAAAAGGCCATTTTCTTAATTTTTCTTTTGCAATAGACCACAATCTTGCTAAACCATGTGGTTCTAAAATCAAAAAAACGACCATTAACAATCCCCATATAGTAATTTCGAAATGTTTAGCCGTTACAGCTGAAAGTCCAATTAGATCTACCATTACATTTTTAAGAAATATTGGAAGAAGAACTATAAAAGCTGCTCCTAAAAAAGAACCTAGCATAGACCCTAAGCCACCAATTATAATCATAAATAAAACTGGAAATGAGATTGCCATAATATCAAATGATTCTGTAACTTCTAAGGCACCTAAATACACAGCAAAATAAAGGGAACCAGCTATGCCTATATAAAAAGAACTAATTGCAAAAGCTGATAATTTAGTCTTTAAAGGTGGAACGCCAATGATTTCTGCAGCTATATCCATATCTCTAATAGCCATCCAAGATCTTCCAATTTTACTTCTAATCATATTTTTTGCAGCAAATCCTAGTACAACAACTAATATCAAACAAAAAAGATACGTTGCATAAGGTGGAGCATTTGCTCCAGTTACTGCAACTCCAAACATTGTTCTTTCTGAAACTGTAATCTGTCCAGTATCAGAATAATTATAAAACCAAGGTACTTTATTAAATAACCAAATTATAAAAAATTGAGACGCCAATGTAGCTACTGCTAGATAAAATCCTTTAATTCTTAAAGAAGGCAAACCAAATAGAATTCCAACAAAGGCTGTGATTACGCCAGATAATAATACTATTATCATTATATTTAATTCAGGAAAAAATGTCATTATTTTGTATGTGGCAAAGGCACCAACAGCCATAAAACCACCTGTTCCTAATGAAACCTGACCACAATATCCTGTAAGAATATTTAAACCAATTGCTGCCATAGAATAGATTAGAAAAGGAATTAAAATTGCTTTTTCCCAATAGCTGTCTATAAAAAAGGGCACAACTAAAAAAGCCACTAACATAAGTATATTGAAAGCTATTTTATCTTGAATCAAAGGAAAAATGGAATGGTCTGATTCGTAAGTAGATTTAAATTGTCCTGTTTCTTTGTAAATCATTACACTCTCTCTATAATTTTGTCACCAAATAAACCCTGTGGCCTGAAAAGTAAAAATACTAATGCCATGAAGTAAGCAAACCAGTTTTCGATTGCTCCAATGTCTAACAAACCACCAATGTATATTTCAGCTAGCTTTTCACCAAGACCAATTAAAAGACCGCCTATGATTGCGCCTGGTATAGATGTAAAACCACCTAATATTAATACTGGTAGTGCTTTTAAAGCAATTAAAGAAAGTGAAAATTGTACACCAGATTCTGTTCCCCACATTATGCCTGCAACCATAGCGATGAAGCCTGAAATTGCCCAAACTAATACCCAAATACTTCTAAGTGAAATACCTACTGACAAAGCAGCTTGGTGGTCGTCAGCAACTGCTCTTAAAGCTCTTCCAGTTTTTGTATATTGTGAAAATAAAGCTAATGCAGTAACAAGTATAACAGCAATTATAGTAGCCCACACATTTAACACATCAATATACATTCCATAATATTCACTTCCCTCAGATGCCCAACCTATTGTAGTATTTTCCAACCATACAGAGCCACCACTAGGTATTCCGACATCTAAGACTTTAACATCTGACCCCCACATTAAGTCACCAACGCCTTCCAATACGAAAGCTAATCCGATAGTGGCCATAAATAATATTATTGGTTCTTGGTTAACTAAATGTTTTAAAACTAGTTTTTCTATAAGCCAAGCGAGAACTATCATTGTAATTATAGTTAGAATTATGGCAAAGAAACTATGTAATGAAGGATACCAGTTGTGAAAGTTTGTTCCAAATAATTCATTGATTAAATGCGAAAATGGTACTTGACCAGTTTGAAATCCAACTAATGTTAGTGCAGCGAATAATGCAAAAACTCCTTGAGCAAAATTAAAAACACCCGAAGCTTTAAAAATAAGAACAAAACCTAATGCAACTAAAGAGTACATTATTCCAGACATTAATCCGTTAATTACAGTTTCAATAAAGTTTAATAATTCAACACTCATATTTTCCTCTAATCTGCCACACCTAAATAGGCGTCAATTACTGCTTTATTTTTTAAAATTTCTGATGGTTTACCTTCACCAATTTTTTTACCATAGTCTAAAACTACAATTCTATCCGAAATATCCATTACAACGCTCATATCATGCTCAATTAAAACAATTGTAGTTTTAAATTCATCATTTGCTGTTAAAACAAACCTACTCATATCTTGTTTTTCTTCAACATTCATTCCTGCCATAGGTTCATCAAGTAACAATATTTCTGGTTCCATCGCAAGAGCTCTGCCAAGCTCAACTCTTTTTTGAAGTCCATAAGGTAAAGACCCAACAGGAGTTCTTCTAATTGCTTGTAAATCTAAAAAATCAATGACTCTCTCAACTTTATCTCTGTGATAAGCTTCTTCTTTTTGAACAGGTCCAAAATATAATGCTTGCATTAAAAAATTTTGTTTTTGTTTTAATAAACGTCCTGTCATTAAGTTATCTAAAGTGCTCATTCCTTTGAAAAGAGCGATATTTTGGAATGTTCTGGCTATGCCACTCTTTGCAGCAAATTCTGGTATCATCTCTTTTCGATCTTCCCCAGCAAAATTAATTTGACCTGAAGTAGGTTTATAAAAACCATTTATGACATTAAGCATGGATGATTTCCCTGCTCCATTTGGTCCAATTATGGCAAACACTTCCCCTTTCTTTACTTCAAAAGAAACGTTTGTAAGTGCCTTCACTCCTCCAAATGCAAGACTAATATTTTTGATTTTAATTACTTCTTTTCCATAAGGAATTGATTGAATTTTATCTAAACTCATTTTGTTTTCTTTTTTGTACTTTTAGTTTTAATTATTTCTCTTATTTCCATTGAAGCTTTGATTTTACCTTTACGACCATCTTCATATGTAACTTCTGTATTAATATTTGCTAGTTTAACATCTTTGTATAATGCATCGATTAAAGGTTTATATCTTGTATTTACAACTGATCTTCTAACTTTTCTGGTTCTAGTTAATTCTCCATCATCCGCTTCAAGTTCTTTAAACAGAAGTAAAAACTTGGTGATTTTTAAGTTTTCTGGTTGATTTTTATTAACTTTTTTTATTTCTTCTTCAATTAAATCATAAATTTTTTTATCTGCTGCTAGTCCAGTGTATGATGTGAAAGCTAATTGCCATTTTTCTGCTAATTTCGAGACTATTGAAAATCTAATACATATAATTGCTGTAAGATAAGGTTTCTTAGAACCTAATATGACAGCTTCACCAACATAAGGTGAAAATTTCAACTTATTTTCAATATTTTGGGGAGAAAATTTTATACCATCAGACTTAACTGCTATGTCATCAACTCTATCTAATACAGTTAAGCGATTTTTATTATCAATAAATCCAGCATCTCCTGTATGCATCCACCCTTTTTTTATAGATTCGGTATAAGCTTTTTTATTATTAAAATAGCCAGAGAACATATTAGGGTGTTTTGTAACAATTTCTCCAAGACCATTTGCATCAGGATTAAGAATTTTTATTTCAGCATCAGGAAAAGCTACACCAACTGTTTCACAATCCATTTCTCCGGAAGGAGGGTCTTGCAAAGTATAGGCTCCCATTAGTTCAGTTTGACCGTATAGTTGTCTCAGTGGGATACCCATCGCAAGAAAAAATTTGAATGTTTCTGGACCTATCGCAGATCCTCCAGTAGCTGCAGATGTAACTTTGCTAAAACCAAGTCTATCTTTTAAACTTGAGAAAAGAAGTTTGTCAGCCCAAAAGTCTCTAGTACCTTTGTCAACGGCATCTAAGCCTCTATCAACCATCTTGTTAAATAACCATTGTGTCAATTTTGATGAGTCAAGTATTCTTGCTCTCATATCAGCAGAAATTTGTTCCCATAATCTTGGTGCGCCTAACATAAAAGTTGGACCAATTTCTCTTAAATCATCCATGGCAGTTTCAGAGTTTTCAGGAAAATTTACTTTCATCCCACTTAATAAATTAAAACCAACACCATAAGTTTGTTCCATTATCCAAGGAAATGGTAATACAGAAACATATTCATCTAGGTGAGATTTAGGGTCAACTTTAAGATAATTTGAAATGTGATTTATGAACTTATTAGCAGGCAGCATAGCTAATTTTGGGTTAGATGTTGTACCAGAAGTTGTACATAAAACAGAAACAGTTTCGCCAGAAATTTTATTAATTAAATTTTCATAAAGTTTATTATTTTTATCTAACTGTTTTTTTCCTACACTAGCAAGATCCTTCATGTTAATTACATTTGGATTTTTTAATTTCTCTAGTCCTCTTGGGTCGTCATAGATAACTTTTATTTTAGTTTTTAATTTTTTTTGAACATTTATTAATTTATCAACCTGTTCTTGATCTTCTGCATAAGCAAATTTTACTTTTGCTGATTTTACTAAATATCCAACCTCATCATCCAGTGTGTCTCTGTAAACGCCAAGGCTCATTCCACCATTTGCATGACAAGCAATTTCAAAAAAAACCCATTCGGGTTTATTATCACCAATTAATGCTAAAACATCACCTTGTTTAAACCCAATTGATTTAAGCCCAATTGATAATTCTGAAACAATTTTATTATATTCATCCCAGGTGATTTCATTCCAAATCCCTAGGTCTTTGTTTCTTAAAGCAACTTCATCTGGCATTATTTCAGATCTATGTTTTAACAATTTTGGAAAAGTGTTAAATTTGTCAAAATCTGGATATTCGAATATATTGGCTTTCAAGAATTCCTCCTCCAAAAAACTTTTAAAACCAAATTAATTTATAGGCTAGCGATGTTAGTATTAAAATCAACCTAAAGTTTATTTTTTTTAAACAAATTCTTCTTGTGTTTCGGAAACAATTTTTGATCCATCCAAGACAATATTTAAGTGATTAAGACATCTTGGTAATATATGTTTATTATAAAAATTTGAAGAGATTATTTTAGACATTAAAAAGTTAGAATCTTCATTTTGATTATCTATCTTTTCTTCAGCTTTGTTTTTTGATTTTTGCATAAGCCAAGCGCCAATGAGATATCCAAAACCCATCATAAAATCGTGACTAACGCATGAAAGTGATTCTTTGTCATCTTTATTTTGGCCAATAAAATCTAAAACTTCTTCACACTTATGCACAGATTTCAATATCTCTCCATCAGATTGGACATCTGATTTTATGATAGTAAGAATTTGTTGAGCTGTTTCTCCACTATCTTTAAGTGTTTTTCTGAACATTAAATCATTGGCTTGTATAGCATTTGTTCCTTCATAAATAGGTAAAATTCTTGCATCTCTCATAATTTGAGCAGCTCCAGTTTCTTCTATATAACCCATTCCACCATGTATCTGAACACCTAAACTGGTTACTTCTTGGGCTAATTCTGTACACCATCCTTTTATAATAGGGATTAAAAAAGCTTCTAAGTTCATTTTACTTTTTTCTATTTCGGCTTCTTCCATTATTTCAGCTGAAACTAGAATAAGTGCTCTCATGGCCTCAGTTAATGAACGCATAATTAATAACTGTCTTTTTACATCACCATGACCAATTATTGGAGTCCCTTTTGTCTTGTTCAAAGGTATGCCTTGTACCCGTGTTTTAGCATATTGAATTGCTTTTTGTCTTGCAGTTTCAGCAATCGCCATACCTTGTAATCCGACATCAAATCTTGCTCTATTCATCATTATAAACATGTATTCAATTCCCTTACCTTCTTCGCCAAGCATATAGCCAATAGCCCCTTCATTGTCATCACCATAAGACATCACAGCAGTTGGGCTTGCTTTAATTCCTAGTTTATGTTCAAGAGAAATACATTTTAAATCATTTCTTTCGCCTAAAGAGCCGTCTTCATTAATTAAATATTTTGGTATGATAAATGTAGATATACCTTTTATTCCGTCAGGCGCTCCTTCTGTTTTAGCTAGAACTAAGTGAATAATATTTTCAGAGAAATCGTGTTCACCATAAGTTATGTATATTTTTTGACCTTTTATTCTCCAATTTTTTCCGTCATTAATGGCTTTCGTTTTTATTGTGCTTAAATCTGTACCAGATTGGGGTTCAGTTAAATTCATAGTGCCTGTCCAAGAACCATTAATTAATTTTGGTAGATATAATTCTTTTTCTTTATCTGTTCCAACTAAGGTTAAGGCGTCTATGAGACCTTGACTTAAAAGGTTGCACAATGCAAATGACATATTTGCACCTTGCCAGTATTCACTCACTGCAGCAGCCATTCGGAATGGCAATCCCATCCCATCATAATCAGGATTACTCGAAACTCCTATCCATCCACCTGAGGCTATTTTTTTAAATGCATTTTTAAATCCTGGTGAAGTCTCAACTTCATTATCCTGCCTTAATTTAGGTGGATTTTTATCACCTTCATGGTTTAAGGGCGCTAGATTTTCGTTAGCTAATTTCCCAGCCTCTTCAAGAATTGAATTCATTAAATCATTTTCAATTGCTGAAGGATTATTTAATAAATTTTCTAAAACAAACTTTGTATCTTTTACAGGTGAAACATAATTCATATCAAATATCTCCTTATAAAGAAATGCCATTACATATTGATAAAATCAAGTGTAAATATTAAAACTATATGTAAGGAGTTTAATATGAGCATTTATGAAACAAATCTAGATCAAAATTTAGCTAATTATACAGTTTTAAGTCCATTATCTTTTCTTGAAAGATCTAGAAAAACTTTTCCAGATCAAATTGCGATAGAATATGAAGATTATAAACTTACATATAAACAAGCAGCAAAAAGATGTAATGCTCTATCTGAGTTGTTAAAAAGTTATAATGTTAATAAAAATGATACTGTAGCTGTCATGCTTCCAAATATTCCAGAAATGTGGGAGTGTCATTATGGAATTCCAATGGCAGGAGCTGTTTTAAATGCTATCAATACTAGATTAGATTATAACACTATTAATTTTATTTTAGGCCATGGGGAAGCAAAGGTTTTTATTTATGATTCTTCTTATTCTGACATTGTAGAAAAAGCTGTTCAAAATATTGAAAACAAACCAATTCTTTTAGAAGTTGTTGATAAAGTAGCTGGTTTAAAAAATTCAGAATTTGCTGAAAGTGAAAAAATTCTTAATTATGAGAATGAACTTAATAAATTTTCTGATTTAGAAATAATTTATAAATTACCCAAAAACGAATGGGATGCAATTGCTTTAAATTACACATCAGGAACTACTGGTAATCCCAAAGGTGTTGTGTATCATCACAGAGGAGCTTATTTGAATGCTATTGGAAATACTCTTGTTTGGGAAATGCCAATGTTCCCAAAATATTTGTGGACACTACCTATGTTCCATTGTAATGGCTGGTGTTTTCCGTGGACTATAACCGAAAGAGCTGGGACGCATGTATGCCTTAGACAACCGGCTGGAGAATTAATTGTAAATGCATTAATAAAGCACAAAGTATCTCATTTAAGTGGTGCACCAATAATTATGCAAATGATTGCAGATCATTTGATTAGTAATAATATTGATTTAACTCAAGAAATTAAGATGATGACAGCTGGAGCTCCTCCACCCGAAGCTGTTTTAGGTAAAATGAAATCATGCGGTATAGATGTAATTCATGTTTATGGGTTGACTGAGACTTATGGTCCTTCAGTTGTCTGCGCTTGGAAAACAGAATGGAATAATTTAAGCCCAGATGAACAAGCCAAAATGAAGGCTAGACAAGGTGTGCCTTATTCTGTTCAAGAAGATATTAAAATAGTTGATCCTAAAACATTAAAAAATGTACCTCAAGATGGTGAAACAATAGGTGAGGTATTTACAAGAGGAAATATCACTATGAGAGGATATCTTAAAAATGAAAAAGCTACAAAAGAATCATTTGAAGATGGATGGTTTCATACTGGCGATTTAGGTGTTTGGCATCAAGATGGTTATATTCAATTAAAAGATAGATCTAAAGATATAATTATATCTGGTGGTGAAAATATTTCATCTATAGAAGTTGAAGATATCTTGTATAAGCATCCATCAGTTGCAGCAGTTGGAGTTGTTGCAAAATCTGATGAAAAATGGGGTGAAACACCTTGTGCATTTATAGAATTAAATAGTGGATTTGAAGAAAATAAAGTCGAACTTTTAAACCATTGTAAAGAAAATTTGGCTGGCTTTAAGGTCCCTAAATTTTTTATATTCTGTGAATTACCTAAAACAAGCACAGGAAAAATTCAAAAATTTGTATTAAGAGAGAAAGCTGAAAAACTTGATTAAGCGACTTTATAGTTGGTTTTAGATTCTTTATTAATAATTTTTGTCATTAAATGATTTATTTTTTCTTCAGATTCTTTTATGGACTTTAATTTAACATGCCCAAAACCTTTATATTCTAATGGGATTGAGGATCTTTCAATTATTTCATCAACAATATCATTATGAAAGTTATTTATGCACAAATTTATGTCTTTTTCAAATTCAGTTGCAAGCTTTCTTTCTAATTTTCTTTCTGCAGTATGTCCAAATATATCAAAGACAGTTCCTCTTAGAATTTTACCCTTAGCGAGTAGTTTCATAATCGGAAATACCCATGATCCAAATTCCTGTTTAATAAGATTACCTGATTTATCTTTTCTTGATATCAAAGGGGGTGCTAAATGAAATTTAACTTTTCCAATATTATCAAAAGTATTCTCTAGACCTTCTTTTAAGTATTTTACGTGTAGTCTCGCAACTTCATATTCATCTTTATAAGCTAGCAATTTATAATATGATTTAGCGACTGTAATTCCAAAATCTTTATTACACATATAAGCTTTATCAACTAATTTTTTATATTTTTTTGCAAGTTTGTAATCTTGATAATTTGTTAATCTTTCAATTCTATCTTTTAAAATTTCCTTAAAAGTTAGTTTAAAGGAAGGCTCCTCTTTTTTTACTAATAAATTTTTTACGGTTTTAAGATCAATTACTGACCATCTTCCAAGTTTAAAGGCATCTAGGTTTCCCTGTATGGAAGCTCCATTAAGTTTAATTGCTTCTAAAATAGCTTCTTCTGATAAAGGTATCAAACCTTTTTGCCAAGCAGCACCAACTAAAAACATGTTTGAATAAATCGAATCGCCCAAAATTTCTTCCGTTAGTTTTGCTGTATCAAAAAAAGAAATGTTATCTGGACCAATTTTGGCTTTTAAAGACAATATCATTCCTTCTTGTGGTAATGAAAAGTTTCTATCCCTAGTGAATTCACCAGAATTTGCTTCTACACTGTTACATACTGCTTTAGTTTTATCTCTTTTTAGCAAAGATAATGTTTTATTGCTCGCTGAAACCATTAGCTCTCCTCCAATTAAAGAGTCTGCATCGCCTATAGCAACTCTAATAGCATTTAAATCTTCAGGCTTTTTTGAAATTTTACAATGTATATGAACTGCGCCACCTTTTTGAGCTAAACCTGTCATCTCCATAACTCCAGCACCTTTTCCCTCTAAATGTGAAGCCATTGCTAATATTGCACCAATTGTTACAACTCCAGTTCCACCAACACCAGTTATTACGATATTAAATGTTTTATCTATTGTTGGTATTTTGGGGTTTATTAGTTTTGGAAACTGAAAACTAGTAGTCTCTAATTTTTTTATTTTTGCATCACTTACAGTAACAAAACTAGGACAAAAACCATTTACACAAGAAAAATCTAAATTACATGCAGATTGATTAATTTGTCTTTTCCTTCCTAAAATAGTTTCCTTAGGCAATATAGAAACACAATTAGATTTACTGCCACAGTCACCGCAACCCTCGCAAACTTCAGGATTTATAAATACTCGCTTGTTTGGTGTAGGAAACAAATTCTTCTTTCTTCTCCTACGTTTTTCTGCGGCGCATGTTTGAATATAAACAATTGCTGTTACACCCTTAACTTTTCTTAATTCCTCTTGGGTTTCTATGATTTTATCTCTTGGTCGCATGTCAGCAACTTGCTTGAATTTATCTAAGTTAAGCTGTTCTTTTTCATCAAAAACACCAATTACTTTTTTTACACCTATTGCTTTTAACTCTTGTAAAATTTCTAATGCGCCAATATCGCCATCATGTTGTTGTCCACCAGTCATGGCTACTGCATCATTATAGAGTATTTTATATGTAATATTTACATTTGCAGCTACGGATGCTCTAATTGACATAATTCCTGAGTGGTTATAAGTTCCGTCACCCATGTTCTGAATTATATGCTCTCTAGTTGAGAATGGAGCTTCACCAATCCAATTTGCTCCTTCACCTCCCATGTGTGTGTAACCTTCTGTATTTCTATCCATCCATAAAGCCATATAGTGGCATCCAATCCCAGCATATGCCCTTGAACCTTCAGGAACTTTTGTTGAAGAATTATGAGGACATCCAGAACAAAAATAAGGAGTTCTGTCATCAACCACCGCATTTGATTTAGGAGATAACAATTCTTTTAAGAGAATTATTTTATCTTGAAGACTTTTTAAATTAATTTGTTTATCAAGTATTTGAGCAATTTTAATTGATATATCAACTGGTTCTAAAACGCCTTCATTTTTAAACAATAAATTACCTTGAAGATCCCTTTCGCCAAATATCTGAGGTTGGTTTTCAGTACCAAATAAAATATTTTTTATTTGTTCTTCCATTAATTTTCTTTTCTCTTCAATTATGATTATTGTTTTTAAACCTTTAGCCCAATTTTTAAGTCCATTTGGTTCAATAGGCCATACAAGGCCTATTTTGTAAGACGTTAGCCCAATTTCTTTTGCTGTTTCACTATCAATATTCAAAAGTTCTAATGCATGCTCTACATCAAGCCAACTTTTCCCAGATGAAATAATTCCTATTTTTGATAGTTTTGTTTTTTTAAAACCTTCTCTATCAATTTTATTCTCTAAAGCAAATTTTTTTACAGCTGGTAATTTTTGTCTATGAAGTCTCTCTTCTTGAGCATGAGGTGTATCTCCAACTCTTATTGAAAGTTCTCCTCTTTTAACAGGGTTTTCTGGATATATAATTTTTAGTTTATCAGGACTACCGTCAACTACTTCAGTTGCGTCTATCGTATCTTTTAAACATTTTAATCCAACCCATACCCCAGCATATCTACTTAGACCCCATCCTAGTATTGAATAGTCAATAAGTTCTTGAACGCCTGAAGGTGACAAAATAGGTATCATTGCATCTTTAAAAGCGTATTCTGACTGAAAAAGTACTGTTGAACTTTCGCCTGAATGATCATCTCCCATGGCTGCGATAACCCCACCATTTTTTGATGTTCCTGCCAAGTTAGAATGTCTAAATACATCACCAGACCTGTCTACTCCAGGACCTTTGCCATACCAAAAACCAAACACACCGTCATAATTTGATTCTCCTCTCATTTCTGCTTGCTGACTTCCCCAAAGTGAAGTAGCAGCAATATCCTCATTTAAACCAGGATGGAATTTGATATCTTTTTCAGAAATCAACTTTTTAACTTTACTGAATTGCAAATCCACATTTCCTACAGGTGAGCCTCTGTAACCAGTTACAAAACCAGCAGTTTTTAAATTTTCTTTTTCATCTCTAAATTTTTGAATAAGAGTAGCTCTAACAAGAGCTTGGGTTCCGTTTACAAGAATAAACTTATTTTCTAGTTTATACTTATCATCTAGGGAAATATTCTTTAACATAAGAAAAATTTACAACACTTCTCTAGAAAAATAAATAATTTATAAGAAAAACCATCACTAATTTATTATTTGTTTATTTTAAGAGCTATTTCTTTTTCAGACATTTTAAATTTCTGAACTTTCCCACTTGCAGTCATAGGAAATTCATCAACAATTCGAAAAAATGATGGGATTTTAAAGCTTGCAATTTTATTCTTACATTTATTTTTTATTTCATTTTCAGAAATAATTTTATTTTTTTCAAGTTTTACCCAACAACCAACTATCTCACCATATGTTTTGTCAGGTACTCCAAAAACATAAGCTTGTTCTATTTGATCTATTTTGATGAGGAACTCCTCAACTTCTCTAGGATAAATATTTTCACCCCCTTTAATTATCGTATCTTTTATTCTTCCAACAATTTCTAAATAACCATCATCTCTCATTAACACTAAATCACCAGTGCGCATCCATCCATTTTTATCTATAGCTTTTTTTGTTTCAGTTTTATTTTTCCAATATTCTTTCATTACAGAATATCCTTTTATACAAAGTTCACCTGGTTTACCTCTATCAAGAATAAAATTTTTATTTGAATCAATAACTTTGGCTTCTATATGAGGATTAATATTGCCAACTGTTGAGACTTGTAAATCCACATCATCACCAATATTAGTTTGAAAGGAAATAGGCGATGTTTCGGTCATTCCGTAAACAATTGTTATTTCTTTGATATTTAAAATATTTATGATCTTTTTCATAATTTCTTTTGGACAAGGAGATGCACCTATAGCTCCAGTTCTGAGTGATTTGAAATCATAATTTAATAAATTAGGCAAACTTAAAATTGAAATAAACATCATTGGTACGCCATATAAAGCAGTACACTTATATTTTTGAATAACTTCCATGCATATCTTCGGATCGAATGATTCACTTGGTAAAACAATACAACTTCCATGTGACAAAGCTGCAAATGCACCTAAAACTGAACCAAAACAG
>CACMRF010000016.1 GCA_902615995.1 uncultured SAR116 cluster alpha proteobacterium
ACGAGGCTTCACAGGATATTATTGCTAGAAATGGTTGTTTAAAAGACTATATTGAAAAAGCCTACAACGTACCTGCAAAAATGTTCACATTTAAAGATTATGCAGGAACAATGGAAGCTATGCTAGGTGAAAATCTTGATTATGCATGGTTTGGCTCATCTGGTTATGCTGGTATTTACTTGCAAGATCCAGATGCTGTTGTTCCAGTTTTAACAAGAATGCAACCAACAGGTGATACTGGATACTATTCAGTAATGGTAGCTAGAAAAGACTCTGGAATAAAATCATTAGATGATTTAAAAGGTAAGAAGTTGGGTTTCGCTGATCCAAACTCTACATCCGGCTATTTAATTCCATCTATAGAATTACCTGAACTCTATAATGTTGATATTAACACATATTTTTCTAAAACTCAGTTTTCAGGAGGACATGAAAATAATGTGTTAGCAGTACTTAATGGAGATGTTGATGCTGGTGTAACTTGGGTATCAGGTGTTGGAAAATGGGAAGAAGGTTATTCATCTGGAAATTTAAGAAAAATGGTTGATAAAGGTATTTTGAATATGGATGACTTGGTACAAGTATGGTCTTCAAAATTAATTCCTAACGGTCCAATCGTAATGCCAAAAAAATTACCAAAAGAAGCAAGGGATGTAATGGTTGGTATGAAAAAGTGGATACATAAAAATGATCCTAAATGTAGCGAAGATATTGCGAATGGGATTGTAAAAGCTTGGGTGCCTGTTGATCATAGCTTTTACGAAGTAATTGTAAAAGCTAGAAAAGCTAAATTAGAAGCAAAGAAGAAAAAAGGTTAATTTTAACTAAATAATACAATGAGTTAAAGACGGATCGTGCCGTCTTTAACTCTTTAATTACAGGAATTAAAATTGTCAGATCAAGTTTTTAATAATTTTCAAAATGTAGAAAAAAATTTGAAAGCCTTAGCTTTTAAACGACTAATTTACTCTTTATTAAGTATTGGTTTCATTATATTTTTATTTTCTGGTGGTTTAACGATTGCAGAAAATAACAATGCAGGAAGTTTTGAGAGAGGTATTTCAAAATTTTTTGATTATCCAGTTGACCTTTTTAAAGAGGCATTTGAATCAGGTTGGACATGGTATAGTTATTTATTAAAATATTTACCTGATTTAATTTCTACTATTAATATGGCGTTTTTCTCAACGTTATTTGGTAGTATATTTGCGGTTTTTTTGAGTATATTCGCAAGTAAAAATCTCATAAAAAATAAATATGTTGTGTCATTTTGTAGAAGAACAATGGACATATTAAGGTCATTTCCTGAAATTGTAATAGCAATGATATTTCTTTATTTGATGGGTAAATCTGAAATCCCAGCAGTTATAGCCATCGTTATTCATACCTCAGGAGCATTAGGGAAATTATTTTCTGAAGCTATTGAAAATGTAGATTTCAAACCAATAGAAGGTCTTGAATCTTGTGGTTCTTCCTGGTTTCTACGTATAAGATTTGCTGTGTTACCCCAAGTATTGCCACTATTTATATCTTATTCACTGTTGAGATTAGAAATTAATGTGAGAGCATCTACAATTTTAGGTTTCGTTGGTGCTGGTGGAATTGGAGAAGCTTTGTCAACAGTTATACAATGGAGATATGGTGATGAAATATTAGCTATTATGGCTCTTCTAGTTATTACAATTATTTCTCTAGACTATATCTCTTCCTATTTAAGAACAAAATTAATTGGAGATAACAAATGACTAGTGATGTAATATCATCTGAAATTTATTTGAAAGTAAATGCTAATCATAAAAAGCACGTTAAAAGTCTCATTATTGCAGGTGTCGTTTTTTCATTATATATTGTAGCAACTTTTCTTCATTTCGACTTAGCTAATATTGCAAAAAAATGGAATTCCGATAGAGCAGCTATGTTTATTTTAGACACCTATGCTCATAAAGACCACATAACAATGAAATGGAAAAATCCAGAAAAAATTGATGTTCGTTTTGAAGGCGGTTATAGGCATGTGTATAAAAAAGATCCTGAGTGGTTATCAAGAAATACTACGTCTAAATCTACTGTTGTTAATTTTGATAATGGTGGAAAGTTTATATTTTTTTCAAATCGTGTTGAAATGAAAGACTGGCCTGATGTTAAAGAAAATTTTATTTTTAAAATTAACTCCAATGGTAAACCTTATGTTGAAGGCTATCAAGGTAAAGAAGACCTTTTGCCAAATTGGATGAGAGCGACAGAAAACAAGGTTGAAGTTAGACCCTCTCTTTATGAAAGATTACAAGTTTATGGATCTAAAGTTGAAGTTCACAGATATGAATTAGGCTGGAAATATTTTTGGTTTGACTTTGATAGTCCGCTTTCTGGCAAAGGTTTTCTGGATGGTATTTCACTGATGTTTAGCGATCAAAGAGTTGATCCACTAAAATCTAATTTTAATCTTGTCATTAATGAATTTTTAGAAAATGAAATATGGCATCATAATACAGTCTTATTCGCTATGGTTGAAACATTATTAATGGCTATTTTAGGGACATTCATAGCTTCAATATTTGGACTACCTTTGGCATTCATGGCAGCATACAACGTAACTCCATTTGCATCATTAAGGTTTTTTTTAAGAAGAATATTCGATCTTCTTAGAGGAATAGATATGTTGATTTGGAGTCTAATTTTTCTAAGAGCTTTTGGTCCTGGATTGTTTACGGGAATATTTGCAATCGCATTTACTGACACTGGAACCTTAGGAAAGTTAATGTCTGAGGCTATAGAGAATACTGACAAAAAGGAAAAAGAAGGCATTCAATCAACAGGTGCTAACAAAACTTTACAACATAGATTTGGTATTATACCGCAGATCTTACCAATTTTTATCTCACAAAGTCTTTATTATTTGGAATCAAATACTCGAGCAGCTGTAATTATTGGCGCCATGGGCGCTGGGGGTATAGGATTACATTTCCTTGGTGCTCTTATGACGGGTAATGACTTTGAAAATGTTGGGTATATGGCATTACTTGTTCTTATAGCAGTAATGTTAATTGATACTCTATCATCACGGTTAAGAAGGTTTTTAATTGGAATAGAAGAAAAAAAATAAAGGAGTAATTATGTATAAAATATTATTAACTATTTCGTTTTTCTTAATATCAAATCTTGCTTATGCAGAAAATAAAGAACTTAAAGAATTAAGCAATGAAGCAGAAAAGCAAGAAGCTGGAAAACTTGTTAATACCGAGGAAATATTTAAAAAATTAACTGAAAAATGTGATGAAACAGATGTTTTAGTATTAAGGGCAAGAATAAGGCTTGAACTCCCAAGAATTGATAAAAATACTGCCTCTGAAGTTGAGAAAATGATGATGAATGGTCTTGAATTATGTTCAGAAAAAAAAATAGATGAAGCAAAAAAATTGTTAACTTCAGCTTATAAAAAAGCTCAAGATGCAGCATCTATTAAATTCGGCCAGCAAGGAACAGGGGCAATAAAAGGCGTGAAGATGTCTGATACGACTAAAGCACTTACTAAAGATGGTTCAATTGATAATGAAAAAAAACCTTGGTGGAAATTTTGGTAAAATTTCTATGATCTTGAGATAGTGAGTTTTTTTAAATATGATGTTACGTCCATTTAGCAAAAGTGGTTCTTTTTATAAAGGGAACTTGCATGGGCACAGCTCGAATTCAGATGGTAAATTTAGTGTTAGTGAAGTTATAGACGCCTATAAAAAAAGAGGTTACGACTTTACTTGTATTTCAGATCATCTATGGATTGACAATCGATTTTGTGCTGAAACTGTTACAGATGCATCTAAATACAACACTCATAATTTTATAGCAATTAATAGTGCAGAGCTTCACACAAGAGGAAAAAAATATGACAAAGAAAATTTGTGGCATCTTGTTGCAAATGGTTTGAGCAAAGATTTTAAACCTTCCAACGATGAAGAAAATATTCAAGATTTAATTAAAAGAGCTAAAGGAGATGGTGCCTTTATTTCAATAGCTCACCCTGAATGGTACAGTTTAACTTTTGATGAAGCGATTATGTTAAAAGATTGTCATAGTGTGGAGATATATAATCATGCATCAACAGTAAAATGTAATAGAGGCAGTGGAATCTATATTGCTGATTTTTTATTGAATGAAAACGTTAAAACTTTGCTTACCTCAACTGACGACTCACACTCTTTAGAAGAAGATGCTTATGGAGGTTGGGTTTTTGTTAAAACTAAAGAGTTAAATGAAAAAAAAATTTTAAAATCTTTAATCAAAGGTGATTACTATTCATCAACTGGAGTAGTTATTTATGAAGTAAAGCTTGAAAAACGATTGTTAAAACTTAAATTTTCTTCTTCTAATAATATTATGGTTTCAGGTGCTGGTCACACTAATATATCTTCGCATGGTTATAATTTAACGAACGCAGAACTTGATCTTGAAAATTTTGATTCACCTTTTTTCAGAATTACAATTTCTAACCAATTTGGCAAATATGCGTGGACAAATCCATATTGGTTCAATGAATTAGACTTAGATTAGTGATGGTTAAATTATTAGAAAAAAAAGCAATTATCCATGCAGATTGTGAGATAAATGGTTCAAAATTTGGTAAATATACTGAAGTTGGTTGTGGTTCAATTATTTTAAATTCAAATTTTGGTGATTATTCATATTGCACTAGGTACTGCGATATTGCTAATACTGAAATAAAAAAATTTTCAAACATTGCAAGCTTTGTCAGAATAGGCCCTACAGATCACCCAATGGAAAAAGCAAGCCTTCATCATTTTTTATATAGATCTAATGATTATTGGGATGAAAAAAAAATAGATGAACAATTCTTTAAAAAAAGATTTTCAAGAAAAACTATTATTGGTCATGACACTTGGATAGGTCACGGTGCCATAATCAAACCAGAAATCGTAATAGGAGATGGTGCTATTGTAGGTGCAGGTTCAGTAGTAACAAAAAATGTAGAAGATTATACTATCGTAGCAGGAAATCCTGCTAAGACAATAAGACGAAGGTTTTCAGAAAAAGTTGCAATACAGTTATCTGGCATTCAATGGTGGAACTGGTCTCATAAAGAATTAGGATCTGCCTTAGATGATTTTAGAAATCTAAGTATTGAAGATTTTATAGAAAAATATAAATAGATTAAGATACTGAATTAGATGATTTAATAAACCTGTCAGCAGCGTTTTTAGAAACGTTGGCAATCTCTCCGTTGCAAATAGTCGCTTCTATCTCTCTTGTTTTCGGGTTAATTACAACCAAATCTGCATAGTTATTAACTTTGATAGTTCCTCTTTTATCGATATTTAATGCCTTAGCAGGATTTTCTGATATTAATGCCCATGCATTTTCAATAGAACAAATTTTATGATCCAATAAATACCAAATTGACTGTAATAGTGAGGGGTAATAATAATCTGATACAAGGATATTACAGTATCCTAATCTTAATAGTTCTAGGGTAGATACATTCCCATTATGCGATCCACCTCTAACTAGGTTAGGTGCACCCATTATTACACATTCGTTGTTTGAGAATGCTTCTTTAGCAGCTAAAATCGTTGTTGGAAATTCACAAATTTTTGCACCAAAACTTCTAAACCATTTCCTATCTTTAATGTTTTCATCATCATGTGAACCAAAATTAATATTTTTTGAAATTAGAAAATCGCTTAATATTTTCAAACTATGACTTACTTGCTTTTCTTTTGATACTCGATAACGAACTATATTTTCAAGTTCACTATTCTTAAGAGACATTTTATTAGCCCATACAGAAAATGCGAATGGTTTATTTTTAATTTTATCTAGAGCATCTGGAATATGATTATTGAACACAACATAGTTAAGATTATATTTTTTTATTAAATTAATAAGCTCTTGAACTTTTTCTACTAGGTGTGTCTCATATCTTATCTGAATATCAATATTCGTAATCATAGATTGTTTGTATTTATTTAAATTTTCTAGAAATGTTTTAGCATACTCTGGGCTTCTCACTTTTCCTTCCCAACTAAAACTGCATGCTAAGTAAGCCATTGTAATTCCATTTATAGATAGCTCTTTATCAACAATTTTTAGCGATTCACTTATATCAAAACTTACACCTGGTCTAGGAAACAATTGTCTTTCAAAGCCATCTCCATGCAAATCTATTATTCCAGGTAATACCCAAAAACCTGTCAAATCTACAACTGGATAACTTTTTTTCAAATTTTCTAATTTTTTGTTAGCTTCAATTGATGAGATAAAGTCATCTTCAATGGTCAAAGTCCCTGCCTGCATTTGACAGTTATGTAAAATTTTTGCTCCATGTAAAATGTATCCTGAGGTATTAACTGATTTAAAATGGTTCATTAGTTTTAATTAGCTTGTTTTTATGAAATTTTTATTACAAATATTAAAATATTTAATTTTCTAATGCTAATTGAATTCGTTCCCCTACAAACCATGTTTGACTATACTCTATTGGAATGAAATTTAAATCTTGGTTAATGTATGTTGTTTTAAGAAGAGGGCTATTTATCTTACAATGGAGTAAATTAGCTTGAATACTGTCAGCCTGTTCTGCAGTCACAAGAGTATTTTTTCTAAAAAAATCATTTACGCCTAATATTTTAAGTGTTTTTGTAATTGATAATTGTTTTTGAAATATATCAAAAAAATCAGGAAATCTTTTATTTGAAATTACTCTCTTAGTTTTAATTGATGGAACGTTGTTAATCTTTCCTATTGTTTCGATTAAAAGAATTTCATGTTTTGAATTTATTTCTAAATTTTTTGCCTCTATTTTTGAAGCTTTTCTAATTTCTGACCTAAGTATAGTTGTTTCAGGAATATAGTTTTCGTTTAAAATATTTTGAGAAAATCTCACTCTTTTTCCAATCTTATATTTAAATCTATTATCATGGACAATTATACCAGACCCTCTTTTAGAAAATAAAATTCCCTCATCTTTTAAAAGTTGCAAAGACCTTCTTATAGTATGTCGATTTACCCCAAATCTTTTTGAGAGAACATTTTCAGAAGGTAACTTCTCCCCTGGTTTATATAAGTTATTACTAAGATCTTTTTTTAAAGATTCATATATTTGATAATAAATAGACATAAAATTTATGTAACAAAACTTTAACAAAAATAATGTTGTGCAATTAATATAACATAACTATATTTAATTAAAAGTTGTATAGTTGTATAGTAAAGACATATTTATAATGATTGAAAAAAGAAAATCTTGGATGAGTTTGTTAGCAATATCTGATCAGAATGATTTGCTAAATCTTTGGGATCAAAAAAAAATAAAAATATCTTATGAATGGCTAAGACAACCTGAGATTGGTAGTATAATGGCCCAAGGGAAAATGGGTGTTACTGGTGATAAATTTAATATTGGCGAGGTCACAATAACTAGATGCTCCGTAAAATTAGATTGTGGTACAATTGGTCATAGTTATGTTCAAGGAAGAAGTAAAAGAAAAGCTGAAATAAGTGCTGTATGTGATGCTCTTTTACAGACTAAAATGTTCAAGGAAGTTAATGAAAATATCATAATTCCCTTAGAAAAAATTAAAAAAGATAAAAGAGATAAAATTCTTTCAAAAGCTGAAGCTACTAAGGTTGATTTTTTTACTTTGGTAAGAGGAGAGAGTGATTAATGGAAAATAATTATCCTTTTTCAGAAGAATCTATAAATAGTTCTATTTCTTTTAGATCTCTAGTTAATGCTACCTCATATCCAGGTAGACACTTTCAAATATCTAAACTTAAAAAACCAAATATTTTGTCAAATGCTGCCGCTACAATATTGATTACATTATGTGATAATGAGAGTAATGTTTACCTCTCTAAAGATTTTAGTACAGACGAAGTTAAAGATTGGTTAATTTTTAATACTGGAGCTATTGTTTCTGACAAACAAAATGCTGATTTTGCAGTTGGGGATTGGGAATCTTTACTACCTTTGGATGAATTCAAAACTGGAGTGCCTGAGTATCCAGAACGATCTGCAACTTTAATAATAGAAGAGTCAAATTATAAGAAAATAAAATGTAATATTAATGGGCCGGGTATAAAAGATAAACTGCAAATTGAATTACCTAATCCAGAACTATTTATTAATAATAGTCATCTTTATCCTCTAGGTTTAGATTTCTATTTTACAAATGATTTAGACATTTTATCTATTCCTCGTTCAACAAAAATTAGCGTCACAAATTCGGAGTATTAAATGTATGTAGCAGTTAAAGGTGGAGAGAAAGCAATTGATAATGCACACTCTTGGATGTCAGAGATAAGAAGAGGCGATCCTTCTGTTCCAAATGTTTCTCTAAACCAAATTACAGAACAGCTTACACTTGGAGTAGATAGAGTAATGTCTGAAGGATCTCTTTACGATAAAGATTTGGCAGCATTAGCTATAAAACAATCCAGAGGTGATTTGATTGAAGCGATTTTTTTGTTGAGAGCCTACAGAACTACTCTTAAAAGATTTAGTTATAGCAAACCTATTGATACAGCTAATATGCTATGTCTTAGACGCATCTCAGCAACATTTAAAGACATACCAGGTGGTCAAAAACTGGGTCCTACTTTTGACTATACCCATAGACTTTTAGATTTTAAATTACTAGCTGAAAATGAAACTCCCTTAAGCCCAACACAACAATTTGAAAATAAAAAAGTACCTCACGTTTTGAGCTTTTTAAATCAAGAAGATTTAATGCAAAAAGAAAAAGACAATAATCTTGATCCTATTGATATTACTCGAGAGCCTATTAGCTTTCCAACATCACGTGCAGCTAGATTACAAGCATTATCAAGAGGTGATGAAGGTTTTTTGCTAGGTCTTGCATATTCGACTCAGAGAGGATATGCAAGAAATCATGCATTTGTAGGAGAGCTTAGAATAGGTTTAGTTGAAATTGAACTTAATATACCAGAATTAGGTTTTGATATTAATGTTGCAGAAATTATCTTAACTGAATGTGAAACGGTCAATCAATTTCAAGGATCAAAAATTGAACCTCCACAATTTACAAGAGGCTATGGTCTTGTATTTGGACAAACTGAAAGAAAAGCTCTAGCTATGGCCTTAATTGATAGAGCATTAAGATGGAAGGAACTAGGTGAAGACTATTCTGGTGCACCAGCACAAGATGAGGAGTTTGTAATTTCACATTGTGACAATATTCAAGCAACTGGGTTTCTAGAGCATATAAAATTGCCACATTATGTTGACTTTCAATCTGAACTTGAACTCATTAGAAAAATTAGGGCTGATGCTAAACGAAATGTAAAAAGGTTATAAAATGAATGATATGAGTAAAGATAAAAATATAGATATTCAAATTTATAATTTTGCTTATTTAGATGAAAATACAAAAAGAATGATTAGGAGAGCGCTATTAAAAGCTTTATGCATTCCTGGATATCAAGTTCCTTTTTCCTCAAGAGAAATGCCAATGCCATATGGTTGGGGGACTGGTGGGATTCAGGTAACATCTGCATGTTTAATACCTAAAGATGTCTTAAAAGTGATAGATCAAGGTGCAGATGACACTACAAATGCTGTATCAATTCGAAAATTTTTTCAAAAAACTGCAAATGTAGCTGTAACTGAAAAAACCTCCGATGCATCTCTAATACAGACTAGACATAGAATTCCAGAGACAAAATTAAAAGAACAACAAATATTAGTATATCAGGTTCCAATTCCAGAACCTCTCAGATTTTTAGAACCTAGAGAGACAGAAACAAGAAAAATGCATGCTCTTTCTGAATACGGATTAATGTTTGTGAAACTTTATGAAGATATTGCAAAACACGGTCATATTGAGACAGCATATGCATATCCAGTAAAAACAAACGGTAATTATGTTACAGATCCTTCTCCTATTCCAAAATTTGATAATCCCAAAATGAATAATAATCCAGCTATTCAACTTTTTGGTGCAGGAAGAGAACAAAGGATTTATGCTATCCCACCTTATACAAATGTTAAAAGTCTTGATTTTGAAGACTATCCTTTTGAAGCTATGAAAGCCAATTTCAAATGCTCAATATGTGGATCCAGTGATAGTTATTTAGATGAAATTATAGTCTCTGATGATGGTAAAAGATCATACATATGTTCAGACACGGATTATTGCAAAGAACAAACACAATTAAATTCAAAAGAAGAAGATCAATAATGATGCAAGATTTCTTATTTAAAGCTTCAAATATTTCCAAATACTATGGCCAAAATGTAGGGTGTAAAAATGTATCTTTAGATATTAATTCTGGTGAGGTCCTTGGAATTGTTGGCGAATCTGGCTCTGGAAAATCTACATTATTAAATTGTATATATGGAAATTTAAAAGTTGATAAAGGAGATATTCTTTTAAACGATAAATCAAAAACAATCCTCAATTTCACTAAAATCGATGAACCAAAACTTCGTTTAATTCAAAGATCTGATCTAGCATTTGTGCATCAAAATCCTCGTGATGGTCTCAGAATGAATATAAGTGCAGGAGGAAATATTGGGGAAAGATTAATGGCAATAGGTCATAGAAATTATGGAGAAATTCGCGAGATTGCTTCAAGTTGGTTAGAAAAAGTTGAAATTGATGTTAGTAGAATTGACGATAAGCCAAGTACTTTTTCTGGAGGAATGCAACAAAGGCTTCAAATTGCAAGAAACCTAGTAACTAAACCAAGACTTATTTTTATGGACGAACCTACTGGGGGTTTGGACGTATCTGTTCAAGCAAAAATTTTAGATTTATTGAGAAACCTTGTAAGAGAACTTGGCATTGCAGCAATAATAGTTACACATGATCTTGCAGTTGTAAGACTATTAGCTGATCGTATCATTGTAATGCAAAATGGAAATGTAATAGAAGCTGGTTTGTGCGATCAGGTTTTAGATGATCCACAACATAAATATTCACAATTATTAGTAAGTTCAGTACTTCAGGTGTAGCATGATACAAATAAAAAATTTAAATAAATCTTTCGAACTTTATAATCAAAATAATACAAACATTAATGTTTTTAAAAATATAAACTTCAAAGTGGATAAAGGGGAAGTTGTTGCTCTTACAGGAAACTCTGGAACAGGTAAATCTACATTACTAAAATTGATATATGGAAGTTATGTTATAAGCAAGGGTGATGTTCTTATCGCAGATGTAAACGTCAGAAAATCAAGTCCAAGAGATATTTTGAAATTAAGAAAAAATAAGCTAGGCTATGTTAGTCAATTCTTAAGAGTTGTTCCTAGAGTGCCAACAATAGAAGTTGTTATAGAACCTTTACTTGATATTGGATGTGAAAAGAAAATAGCATTAAAAAAAGGACAAGAAATTTTAGAAATTCTAAAAATTCCTAAAAATTTATGGAACTTATCTCCTTTAACTTTCTCTGGAGGTGAACAACAAAGAGTAAATATTGCAAGAGGTTTTATTCATAATTACCCATACCTACTTTTAGATGAACCAACTGCAAGTTTAGACCACAATAATAAAAATATTGTATTACATTTGATAGAAAAAGCTAAACTAAATGGCTCAGCAATAATTGGAATATTCCATGATGAAATAGCTAGAAACAAAGTTGCTACCAGGGAAGTTAATTTAGAAAATTTATAGAGATTTTGTAATCAGATGAACAAACTTAATGGTAATTTATTTGTGATTGTAGGTGCTTCTGGTGTTGGTAAAGATACTTTATTAAACGAAATAAGAGATAAATTTAAAAATTTTTATTTTGTCAAAAGGTATATTACAAGAACTCCCGATGACAATAATGAAGACCACGTATCAATATCCGATAAAGATTTCCAAAAAAAGGTTAAAGATAGCTTTTTTACGATAACTTGGGATGCTCATTCCTTATCTTACGGCATCCCAAAAAAAATAGATGAATTCTTAAAAAAAGGTACAAATGTAATTTTTAATGGTTCAAGACATGCTTTGAAGGAAATAAAAAAAAAATATCCAAACGCAAAAATTATTTGTATTGTTGCATCAAAAAAAAATATTGAAAATCGACTTCTTATAAGAAACAGAGAAAACAAAGATGAAATCAATAAAAGACTTAATAGAAAAATAGAAAATTTGCCTTCTGATACAATTTATGTCGAAAATGACTCTGATTTAGAATCGGGAGTTGATAATTTAATTAATGCTTTGAATGGGTAAAATTAATTTTTTTAATAAAATAAAATTTTTCATCAGTCTTTTGTCCAAAAATACAAATACTTTTAAAGTGTATTTTTCTTAAATTTACACTCTCTAAAATTGTTTGAAGATATTTATAAACATTATCTATTTCTTCAATTCTAAGTTTACCTGTAAGAGTTAAATGAAATTTGAATTCATTAAATACATAAGGATAACCCCATTTGAAGAGCATTTTTTTTTGGTTAAAAGACAATTTATGAGGATGTCTTTTTTTAATTTCATCTTCAGAAAGATCATCTCTTAAAAAATCTAATCCTTCTACAAATTTATTAGATACGTCATTTACTTTGAGGTTTTTAGATGGAGTTAATGCTATGAAATTACCTAATTTTTTAATAACTAATTTATCTAAATGAAAACTTTGTATTTGTTTTGATATTTCACAAACTTTATTTTCAAGATCATTATACGTATATTTATTTTTTAATCTAAATGGAGCTTTTATAGTACCATGAAATCCATATTGTTTTGGTGTAAGAACTAAGCTAGAAAATTTTTTGAAACTAGGTAATTTTGAAAGATCTGACTTTGTTGTTTCTTCACCTTTGTAAGGATCCCAACCAAGCCAACATTTTCCGAACAGATCAAGCTCCGGATTTTCTATAGGTGCGTAATATATTGCATATCTTTTATAATTTTTTTCCATAAGCTTTATTTATAGTAGTTTTATTTCAATTTAATTAAATTTTTTTTTACATTTAAAAAAACTGTAATATTAGATTTGTATTTGTAGATTAGAGGTGTTTATTTTGTCTGACGTAATCTTAAATAATATTAATATTGTAACTCATGACGAAGTCTTTTTGGGAAATGTCCAATTAAAAGATGGGCTAATTAAAAGTATCAACAAAGGAAAAAGCTCTATACCCAGATCTATTGATTGCAATGAAGATTATTTAATCCCAGGTTTAGTAGAATTACACACAGACAACTTAGAAAGACATATGAAACCTAGACCTGGAGTTAATTGGCCTATAAATAATGCTCTTATAGCTCATGATGGTGAATTAGCATCTGTGGGAATTACAACAGTGTTCGATGCTTTAAGAGTAGGATCTATAAACAAAGATGGTGTACATAGATATGACAAATATGCAAGAGAAACAGCTACTTCTATTAATAAATTATCAAAAGAAAAATCGTTTAAGATTGACCATTTTATCCATCTAAGAGCTGAAATATGTTCAGAAAATTTAATTCAAGAATTAGAAGAGTTTAATACTCAAGATAAGGTAAAAATAGTAAGCCTAATGGATCACACACCTGGCCAAAGACAGTTTCGTGATATTTCACAGTTCAAACTTTATTTATCAGGAAAATTTGGTCTTTCAGAACCACAGATTGAACAACACTTTTTGCATTTAAAAGATTTACAAAAAATGTTTGGTAAAAAACATAAAAGTGAAACAATAAAATTTAGTAAAAAAATTAATGCAGTATTAGCTAGTCATGATGATACTACAATTTCCGATGTAGAAGAGAGTTGTTCACAAGGTATAAATTTAGCTGAATTTCCAACAACTCTTGAAGCAGCAACAAAGTGTCATAGTAGTAATATGAAAATAATAATGGGAGCTCCAAATTTAGTAAGAGGAGGGTCTCATTCGGGTAATGTTTCAGCTCAATCACTAATTGATAAAGACCTTCTTGATATTTTAAGTTCTGATTATGTTCCATCATCATTATTAATGGCAGCTATAATGTGGGGTATAAGGTCAAATAATTTACCTAAAAGTATCTCTGCTGTAACTACAAACCCTTGTAGAGCAACTGGCTTGAATGATAGAGGTCTAATCAAAGAAGGTTTAAAAGCAGATTTGGTAAGATTAAGCATTAAAGATGATTTGCCAATCATTAGAAAAGTATGGGTAAATGGTCAGGAAGTTGCTTAAATAATATGAATCTTAAACACAAAAAATTAAATCTTTCATTTTTAGATAGATATCTTACTTTTTGGATATTTCTTGCAATGATTATAGGCTTAGCTATAGGTAATATTTTTAGTAATATGCCTAAATTTCTTGATTCAATAACCTATAGTAATACGAATATTCCTATTGCAATAGGTCTTATCTTAATGATGTACCCACCTTTGGCAAAAGTGAAATATGAAAAAATAATTGAAGTATTTAAAGATAAGAAAGTCTTAGCTCTGTCTTTATTCCAAAATTGGATAATTGGCCCTGTATTAATGTTTTTTTTAGCTGTTACTTTTCTTTCTGATAAGCCTGAATACATGACTGGTGTTATATTAATTGGTTTAGCAAGATGCATAGCGATGGTTCTTGTTTGGAATGATTTGGCTAGGGGGAGTTCAGAATATGTAGCAGGGTTAGTTGCCTTTAATTCAATCTTTCAAATTATTTTCTTCGCACCTTATGCATGGTTTTTTTTAAAATTTTTGCCTGAATTTTTTGGGTTTAGTGGACAGATTTTTGATATTTCAATATTATACGTAGCCAAAATGGTTCTAATTTATCTAGGTATTCCATTTTTAGCTGGTTTTGTTACAAGATCATTATTAGTCAAGAAATTTGGAGAGGAATGGTATGAAAAAAAATTTATACCCAGAATAAGTCCCATTACACTATTTGCGCTTTTGTTTACAATAATTATTATGTTTACTCTGAAAGGAAATGAAATTTTTAAGCTTCCTTATGATGTTATCTTAATAGCAATTCCTCTTATTATATATTTTCTAATTATGTTTTTTATTAGTTTTGGTATGAGTAAATTTACGAGTATAGATTATCCAAAAGCTACTTCTTTATCATTCACAGCTGCTTCAAATAATTTTGAATTAGCTATTGCAGTTTCAATAGCTACTTTTGGACTTGCATCAAAAGAGGCTTTCGCAACTGTCGTTGGTCCACTTGTCGAAGTACCAATACTAATATTACTAGTTTCAGTTGCTTTAAAATTTAAAGAAAAATATTTTAAAAAGACTTAAAATTTCTAATTACACTCTAGCCTTATATTGACTGAATTTAAATATTTATAAAAAATTAATATTTTTGAAATAAAAATTTAATATAGACAAATTATAACCTTGTATATTGAATGGTATATGCATTGACAGATTAACTCCTCCTTATGACAAATAATACATATACCATTCAAATAAAAATCTTTGTTTTTTGAAAATTTTTATTTTTAACTCAAAACAGAAAAAGTTATTTAAACAAAAGTATAAAATTTAAATAAAACTATAAAACTTCAACTTCATCAACTTATCATTATACACTAATCCATGCTTCATGGACTACAGTCATAATAATTTAATATGCACAAAAATCCATCATTGTAATGAAATTTTAACAAAAAACTATTATTTTAAATATATAAGAATAACGTTAATTTATAATAAAAAAGGAGTAGTTTAAATGTCAGAAGAAATAAGATGTATTAATTTAGGATATGTGGTTCCGAAAGAAAGTGCAGAAAGAGTTGAAAGTATTTTTAAAAAACACGCATCCTGGATGGAAGAGTTTTATTCAGAAAATAACGATGGTCAGGAGCACCTTTTAAATTCTTATTTCACTAAAGCACCTGAATTTGTTGATCCAACTGATCCTTCAAAGGGCGAAACTGGAAATATAGTTTTCACAATAAATGAGAGATTTACTTCATTAGAAAGTGTTCAACGTCATATAGAAAATGCTATGAAGAATGATTATTTTGAAGACTTTGGTAATATACTTCACGATTATGGAAAAGTTATTAGTCCTGGTGGTATGATTTATCACTCAATAAGGTGAGACATTTACTGTATTAAAAAAATTTAAATAATAAACATATTAAATAAATATTAAAGGAGTAAGATAATGGAAGTTTTTTTTGTAGCAAAATTTACTTGTAGTTATAACGAATGGAAATCTGTATATGATGGAGATTTAGAACTAAGAAAACAATTTATGAAAGATGACATAGTTGGAAAAGTTGACGAAAATACTGCAATGATAAAGGCAACGATAACTGACCCAGAAAAAATGGAAAAGATAATGTCTGAAAGAATACCAGAAATAGCGCCTAAACTTGGACTAGAACATGAGATGTATACTTTGACTAAAATGGATAATAACTAAATAATCACAATAATAAATTGAAGTTACAATCAAGGTTTATTGTATTTGCATGTATAATTAGCTTAAATATTAACCATTTTATTTAGAAACGTTTACCTTTAATTTCAAACAAATTTACCAAACACTAATTGCACCAACCCATCAATGAACCCTGGTCAGTGTTCCATGGACTACGGTCAATGGGCAGACTAACCAAAGAACCTGGGGAGATTAGTATTTGTTACATTTTAATATGTCCTAGAAAATATTAAAAAATACAGAAATTAATTTCCATTACATATGATAATTCAAAAAATTTAAATTATTTCAACTTAAATTTCCCTGTTGAGTAATCCAGAGTTACTTGAATGTTGCCCTCGTTAAGTAACCATGGCCTGACTGTAAAGCTTCTTGCGCCTGACTTGTGCATAGGATCGGAACTGGCTATCTCTTTGGCATGTTCAATAGAATTTGCTCTTATGATAACCATTCCTTCTCCATTCCAGTCAATTTCATTATCTTCCCAAAAAGGTCCAGCGCCAAACATTATTCCTTTTTTTTCAAGCGAAACTTGGAATTTAAGATGTTCTTCTAGATTTTCCATAACAGGAATCATTCCATTTGTAGGTTTTGTAAATACTACATATAAATCCTTGTTAAGCATTTCGCTTGAAGCATTTAAAACATCTTGTTTTGTGATCTTTGGTTCATTCATTTTTTACTCCTATTAAATTATTCATCTATAAAAATATAAAAAGCATCAAGCTGTTTTCTTATAAAATCAATTGTTATTGCATCGGTCAATTTACCGGAATTTTCATCAAATTTCTGCTTTGCAAACGTAACAAATATTTCATTTTTATTCATTACCTTTGCATTTAAGAATACTAGTATTTGTCTTAAGTGATACTGCACTCTCGCTCCTCCAAGAGGTCCTAAAGAAGCAGACTGGATACAAACTGGTTTCCTGTCTAGAGGTTGATTGGGCAATCTAGAAATCCAATCAATACAGTTTTTTAAGTAACCTGGTACTGAAAAATTATATTCAGGTGTTACAAATATAACTCCATCGGCTTTTTTTATCTTTTCTTCTAATTCTAATAAGGTTTTTGGCCAATTATCTTGATTGTGATCATCTGTGTTATAATGGGGCAGGAGATTAAAATCAGAAAATATTTCAAAATTAAATTTTTCCTTTCTAATTTCAATTAAATTTGATGCCAGATATTTGTTAAAAGACTTTGCTCGCAGGCTTCCGCCAATAATTAATATATTTTTTTTCATTTTTTATCTCCATTAGTAAAAATAGGTTTAAAAGATAGTTATTTAATAAGAAAAACTCATCCAGATAGTACTTAAGAGTTAACGTGCATTTTCTTTACCAGGCACTTCAATTATGAGTAACTCAGCATCATTTAATGCTTCAAATTCTAAAGATGTTTCATCTGAAATAGAAAGACCATCTCCTTTTTCAGTTTTATTACCGTTAACGTCAATATTTCCTTCAGATATTAGAACATAAGCTTTACCAATTACATTGTGTTTTACTTTTATACCCTTGTTCAATCTGCCAGCATAAATTCTGGCATCTTGGTTTATATTTAGGGGAGCTGTTTTGTCTCCTGAAACTAATAGTTGCAAAGAATCTTCAACTGGTTCTTTGGGGAATTCAGCCATATTCCATTCAGGTTCAATACCAACTGTTTTAGGCTTTATCCAAATCTGATAAATATTAGTTTCTTCATTTTCCAAATTAAACTCAGAATGATATATCCCGGTTCCGGCACTCATAACTTGAACATTTCCTGCAGTAGTCCTACCTTGATTACCTTTATTATCTTTGTGTGTAATAGCTCCTTTGCGAACGTACGTGATAATCTCCATATTCTGATGTGGATGTGTATCAAAACCTGTATTAGGGGCAATTCTATCATCATTAATTACCATTAATTCTCCATGGCATAATTTTTGTGGATCATAGTAGTTAGCAAAGCTAAAATGATGCTTAGCATTCAACCATCCATGATTGGCTCCTCCAAGATTTTCAAATTTGTGATGAGTAATCATAATTTATCTCCTTTTAATTTATAATTTAATAAAAGGGACAAAATTAATTTGTCCCAAATGATAGTTAAGCTTTAATTTTGAAGTTGAGTTGGAAGAAATGTATTCAAAGGATTAAACTTTAAATTTATTCTATTACCAGAACCCATAAAGATAGTGGCAAGTGCTATAATAGATAAAGATGCTGGAAATTCCCATCCGCCACCCTCAGCTGAAAAAAGCCAACCATTATTTAAGTGAACAAATGTTGCTCCAATTAAGATTGGCAAACAGAACAAAGCTGTAAGACGTGTTTGTATTCCTAAAATTAATGTTATACCACCTATGATTTCGCCAAATATGACTAAATAAGCAAAAAAAACTTGGTAGCCCAAGACTTGCAAAATAACCGACTGTACCAGCTATAGTGAAAACAGATATTTTTAGCCATCCATGGGCAAGTAAAATTATTCCTAAATGAATTCTTAAAATACTTAATCCCCATGATTGATCATTTGTTTTTGCGTTTGAATTTGACATTTATATCTCCATTAATAATTTACATGGTGTAAATATATTATTGATTATAAAATGTTAATGTGTTTAAAAGTTATTATATTAATAACAATTGGTTAATAATACATGGTTTTTCAAAATAGTTTTGATGTGATGATAGAGGTTTCAAAACATAAAAGTTTTGCGAAAGCAGCTAATAAACTTGGAATATCTGGGGCTGCGGTAAGTAAACAAGTAAAAGCTTTAGAAGACCGTTTACAATTAGTTCTATTTAACAGAACCACAAGAGTGGTTACATTAACTGACGCTGGAGAACAGTTATATGAAACCCTCACTAGGAGCGAAGAGGAAATTACTGGTGTTATAAAAAAAATTACTAAAGGTCTTGAGCATCCTTCAGGAAAATTACGAATTAATGCACCTATGGCATTTGGAGAAAGATTTTTAGTAAATGTAATAGCTGATTACTCAAAAGATTATCCAGATGTTAAATTAGACGTAGATTTTGATGACAAGTTTATAAATGTAATAGAAGAAGGTTACGATCTGGTAATTCGTATTGGTAAATTAAAAGACTCTGGTTTAATTGCTAGGAGGATTTGTGATTTTCCTGCATATATTTGTGCAAGTCCAGGATTTATAAATAAATATGGAGAGCCATCAAACCCGAAGGATTTAATCAAAATGCCTTCAATAAATTATAAAAATTCTAGTTCACCATATAGTTTAAGTTTTAAAAACAAAAATACCAAAGAAGATATAACAATTAATACAAATCCTATTCTTACGACTAATACATTAGCTTTAATGCTTAAAAGTACAATTGAAGGTATTGGGTATTGCTTGCTTCCAGAAGTATTTTGTAAAGATAAAATCAAAACTGGTGAATTATTAACTTTACTTCCTAATTTTACATTATTCCCAGAAAAAAGTGTATATGCGGTTTATCCTGATAGAAGATATCTTCCAATTAAAGTAAAGTTATTTATAGATGCAATAAAAAGACACCTTAGTTGAAAAATTATGCACCATCCATTTTATATGGACTACGGTCAATGGGTAGACCACCCCCTGACCATTGACCATTGTTGATTAGGAAAAGGGTGCAGTAACCCCCAACAACATTTGAGTTTAAGATTACACTTTATTGTGGGTAGGATTGTGGGTAAAAAATATATTAAATTTAAAAATATAATAATATCAATATATTATATAAATATTATGGCGGAGAGAGAGGGATTCGAACCCTCGAGAGGCTTTCACCCCTACACACTTTCCAGGCGTGCGCCTTAAACCACTCGGCCACCTCTCCACAATGGTTTTTATAATTGAAAAATTATATTAATCATATTAAAAAATAGACTAATATGGGAAGAATATTTATTACGTTTGGTTTAATTTTTTTTGTTATATCAATTCTTGGCATTTATTTAGATGTTTTGTTGCATATAGACGGTAGTGTGGGATATACCCAAATAGGACAAATATGGTATAAATACGCACCAAATAGTTTACAAATTACTGAGGTAATTGTTAGTAGATATATAGATCCATGTTCATCTTTAGAAATATTTAATTGCTCAGGTTTTGTTTGGCATCCAATTATATCTACTTTTTTAATCTTCCCTGCAGGATTAACATTTGGAATCTTGACGATTTTGTTTATTTATTTAGGAACAAAAAAAAGAAGAATAAATAAAATCAATTAAATCTTCAATGCTTCAAAAAAAGCGTTTTGAGGAATCTCCACTTGTCCAAACTGTCTCATTTTCTTTTTTCCAGCTTTTTGTTTTTCAAGAAGTTTTCTTTTTCTAGAAATATCTCCTCCATAACATTTTGCAGTAACGTCTTTTCTAACAGCACTTATTGTTTCACGAGCTATGACTTTCGAACCGATTGCAGCTTGTAAAGCAACCTTAAATAATTGTCTTGGTATCAGCTCTTTCAATTTCAAACAAATAGCCCTACCTCTTTTCTCAGCATGATCTCTATTTGTGATCATAGCTAATGCATCAACTTGTTCTCCATTAACTAGAATTGAAACTTTTACAAGATCTCCTAATCTATACTTATCAAATTGGTAATCAAAACTAGCATATCCTGAGGAAACACTTTTTAGTCTATCATAAAAATCAAAAACGACTTCGTTTAATGGAAGCTTATAAACCAACATAGCTCTTGTTCCAACATAACTAAGATCAACTTGTTCTCCTCTTCTTTCAGTGCATAAGGTCAAGACTGATCCTAGGTATTGATCAGGAACAAAAATTGTAGCAGTTATCCAAGGCTCCTGTATATGATCAAGATTATTAGCATCTGGTAAGTCCGCTGGGTTATGTAGCTTAACTATTTCTCCATTAACTTTTTTAATTTCATATACAACTGATGGTGCAGTAGAAATCAATTCTAAATTAAACTCCCTTGTTAATCTCTCCCTAATGATTTCCATATGCAATAAACCTAAAAATCCACATCTAAAACCGAAACCTAGTGCTGCTGAAGTTTCTGCTTCAAAACTAAAAGATGAATCATTTAAGGATAATTTCTCTAATGCATCTTTAAGATCACTGAAATCAGCGCTATCAGTTGGAAAAAGACCACAAAAAACTACAGGTATTGATGGCTTAAAACCCCCTAACATTGAATTCGTGGGTTTTTTATCATCGGTAATTGTATCCCCAACATTACAGTCAGCTACAGTTTTAACAGAAGCTGTAAAAAAACCAATTTCACCTGGACCCATGGAGTCTACATTTAATATTTTAGGAGTGAAAATTCCTAGACTATCTACAGTATAACTTGATCCAGTTGACATAAATCTTATTTTCTGACCCTTGAATAGTTTGCCATCCACAACTCTAACTAAAATTAAAATTCCTAAATAAGGATCAAACCAACTGTCAATTAACATTGCTTTTAGTTGATTATCAATTTTTCCTTTTGGAGGGGGGAGTTTTTCAACTAATGAACTTAAAACTGATTTTATTCCAACACCAGTTTTTGCAGAAGCCTCAATTGCTTCCTCAGCGGGTAATCCTATGACTTCATCAATTTGCTTTTTTATTCTCTCAGGCTCAGATGCAGGAAGATCAATTTTATTTAAAACAGTAACAATCTCATGATCAGCGTCTATTGCTTGATAAACATTTGCAAGAGTTTGAGCTTCAACTCCTTGAGAGGAATCTACTATTAATAAAGATCCTTCGCAGGCAGATAGTGATCTTGAGACTTCGTAAGAAAAATCAACATGACCAGGGGTATCAATAAGATTTAATGTATAGGTTTCTCCATCATGATGTAGATATTTAAGACGAACTGTTTGAGCTTTTATTGTTATTCCTCTTTCTCTTTCAATATCCATATTATCTAGAACTTGTTCCTTCATTTCTCTATCTTGCAGAGCACCACATTCTTGTATCAACCTATCTGCTAACGTTGATTTTCCGTGATCGATATGGGCTATGATTGAAAAATTTCTAATTTTTTTTATATCTTCCATTCAGATAATTTAACTATTAAAAAAAAATTTACAATTTGATATTTGTAATTTTATTTTTAGTTTAAATCAGCTTGACTAAACTTGTTATATTGATAGGTTAAATTATGAATTTATGTGATTTGTCAATGTGTAACTTCCTTATCCTATGATACCCTGTCTCTTTGGAGCCAGGGATATTAAAACTTTTATTTATAGGATTTATAAAAAATGACAAAATATAACAAATATAATCAATACAAAACAATAGATGTTAAACAAAGGGATTGGCCTAATAATTCATTAGATAAATGTCCTATTTGGTGTTCAGTTGACTTAAGAGATGGAAACCAAGCTTTGGCAGAGCCAATGGACAGTGCCCGTAAAATGAAGTTTTTTAAAAAACTCGTAGACGTAGGATATAAAGAAATAGAAGTTGGATTTCCATCAGCATCAGAAACGGATTTTAATTTTATAAGGGAACTTATAAATGATGGCCATATACCAGACGATGTAACCATTCAAGTTTTGACACAATCAAGACAAGAATTAATAATTAAAACAATTGATAGTTTAAAAGGGTCAAAGAAAGCAATTATACATCTTTATAACTCTACAAGCACTCTTCAAAGAAAAGTTGTCTTTAAAGAAGATATGAATGGTGTTAAAAAAATTGCTACTGATGGGGCAAAAATAATTAGTGATAATATTGGAATTTTAAATGATACTAATCTCAGATTAGAATATTCACCAGAAAGTTTTACTGGAACCGAGTTACCATTTGCACTTGAAGTATGTGAAGAAGTTCTAAACATTTGGGAAGCAAATGAACTTAAACCTGTAATAATAAATCTTCCAGCAACAGTTGAAATGTCATCTCCTAATGTCTACGCTGATCAAATCGAATGGATGAGCAAAAACTTCTCTGACAGAAAAAGAATTGTGCTCTCTTTACATCCTCATAATGACAGAGGTACTGCAGTTGCAGCTACAGAATTAGGATTAATGGCAGGAGCAGACCGAGTTGAAGGAACTCTTTTTGGAAATGGAGAGCGAACTGGTAACGTAGATTTAATTACTCTAGGTCTTAACTTATTTACACAAGGAATAAATCCTCAGATTGATTTTTCAGATATAAATTCCTTAATTGAAACTGCAGAATATTGTAATAGATTACCAATTCATGAAAGACACCCATATGCTGGAAAACTTGTACATACAGCTTTTTCAGGAAGTCATCAAGACGCTATAAGAAAAGGAATGGATGCTATTGAAAAATCTAATTCTCCAAAATGGGAAGTTCCATATTTACCTATAGATCCTGCAGATATTGGAAGAACTTATGAAGCCATTATCAGAGTTAACAGTCAGTCAGGCAAAGGTGGCACTGCTTGGATATTAGAAACAGAACATCATATAAAGATTCCAAAACAAGCAGAGATCGAATTATCAAAATATGTTCAAAAACTAGCTGATACGTCTGGACTTGAAATTTCTAGCAATGATATTTGGGAAATATTTCAAAAACAATTTATAAAAAATTATCCTTTTAAATTAATCAATTTTATTTCCAAGGCCTCAAATAAAACTTCTGGTCTAGAAATAATTAATGCAGAAATAGAATATAAAGGTAAAAAGGACAACTTCACCAGTGAAGGAAATGGTCCTATATCTGCATTCGTAAATGGAATAAGAGAAAATTTTAATTTAGAATTTACACTCAAGGACTTTGGACAAAATACTAGAAGCGCCACCTCAAAAGCAGAGTCTGCAGCATATGTGGAATTAAAAGATAAAAATGATCAATCTATTTTTGGATGTGGAATTCATACCAGTATAACCTTAGCTCCAATACTAGCTGTCATTAGTGCAATAAATAAAATTAATTAGGCGGTAATGGT
>CACMRF010000017.1 GCA_902615995.1 uncultured SAR116 cluster alpha proteobacterium
CACTTTCAATTAACAAATTCTTAATTTTTCTATTTGCTAAATCTTTTAAAATTAAGTTAAGAAAATTTTTTTTGTTATTAAAATAAACTAGGTCAATATTTTTAGGATATTTTTTTATTTTACTTTTGTCATTTGAACAATGATATATTATTAAATTTTCTTTTTTTGCATTTTTAAATATTGAATAATTTTCATTTAATTTTAATCCTCTATCAACAATAATTCTCAAAGGACTATATTTCTCTAAACCACTTAATCTACAAGTAAGCATTGAATCATCTTCTGTAATTGTAGAATTAGTAGTCAAAATCCCATCTGATTGAGCTCTTATCATATGTCCAAAATTTCTGGACAGCTCATTACTTATCCATTTAGAATTTTTATTTTTAAGTGCTATTTTACCATCTAAACTTATTGCAAATTTTATTGTTACAAATGGTCTATTGGATGAAAAGTTAGTTAAATATCCAATATTTAAATCATGTCCTTCATTAATTAAAAAATCAGTATAAACATCAATTTTAGATTTTTTTAAAATTCCTAAACCTTTTCCAGATGTTCTTAAATCTGGATCATTATTACTGATAAAAACTTCCTTAATACCAGAATTAGATATCAACTCTGCACAAGAAGTTCCGTTTTTACCTTTATGAGCGCATGGTTCTAATGTAACAAATAGTGATGAACCATTTAATTCAGTCTTAGACAATTGTGAAATTAAGTTTTCTTCAGCATGTGGTCTACCTCCTGGAGAAGTTCTTGCTCTAGCAATAATAAAATTATTTTTTACCAGAACACACCCAACATTAGGGTTTTTTCCAGTTGTACCCTTAGCTCGATGGGCTTCAAGTAAAGCTTGTTTCATAAAATATGTTTTTAATGAATTACTCACACTTTATTAACGATCAATTATCTTCAATTTGATCTTTTACAAATTTACCAAAATCACTCGCTTCCCTAAAGTTTCTATAAACAGATGCATATCTGATATAAGCTACATGGTCAATTTGTCCAAGAGCATTCATAACAAGCTCACCAATTAAATCTGATTGAATTTCAACTTCTCCTGATGATTCTAATTGTCTAACAATGCCATTTTGTGCTCTTTCAACTACATCACTATCAACTTTTCTTTTTCTTAGAGCTATTTCCATTGACTTTACAATTTTTTCTCTGTCAAAAACATTTTTTTTACCATTACGCTTTACAACAATCAGTTCTCTTAATTGTATTCTTTCAAATGTTGTGAAACGAGATCCGCAACTGGAACATAATCTTCTTCGTCTTATAGAAGCGCCATCTTCACTACCCCTTGAGTCTTTTACTTGAGTATCATCAGTTCCACAAAATGGACAACGCATAAATAATCTCCAATTTTAATTAGTAAATAGGATATTTTTTACAAATATCTATTATTTTTCTATTTACTTCATTTTCAATTTCATTATCAGAAACGTTATTTTTAAATCCACAAATCACATCTGAAATAAGATTACCTAATACACTAAAATCATTCCCTATTAGTCCTCTAGTAGTTGCTGCTGAAGAGCCCAATCTTATACCGGAAGTAATAGATGGAGGTGTTTCATCAAATGGAACTCCATTTTTATTACAAGTTATACCCGCTCTTTCAAGAGCTTGTTCACAATTATTTCCTGTAATGCCTTTATTTCTCAGGTCAACTAAAACTATATGATTATCAGTTCCACCAGAAACAATGTCTATTCCTCTTTCAATAAGTGTATTTGATAAAATTTTTGCATTTTTAACAACATTTTGAGAGTAAACTTTAAACTCGTCTTTTAATGCTTCACCAAAACCCGCAGCCTTTCCAGCAATAACATGCATCAAGGGTCCACCTTGAAGACCAGGAAAAACTGCAGAATTAATTTTTTTAAATATATGTTCATGGTTTGTTAATATCATTCCTCCTCTACCAGAACGAAGAGTTTTATGGGTTGTCGTTGTTACAATATCAGCGTAATCAATAGGGTTTGGATGAACATTCCCTGCTACTAATCCAGAAAAATGAGCCATATCAACTAAAAGATAAGAATTATATTTGTCTGCAATCTTTCTAAATTTCTTGAAATCAATAAACCTTGAATAAGCTGAACCACCAGCAATAATTAATTTTGGCTTATGAATTTTACATAATTGATCAATCTGATCAAAGTTAATTAAATAATCATCTTTATTTAATCCATATTGTATTGAATTAAACCACTTTCCAGACAAGTTAGGTTTTGCACCATGAGTTAAGTGTCCGCCTGCATCTAAACTCATCCCTAAAATTGAATCTCCTGGATTAAGTAAAGCTAAAAATACCGCTTGATTAGCTTGGGCACCAGAATGAGGTTGAACATTTACAAATTTTGCTTTAAATAATTTTTGAGCTCTTTTAATTGCTAAGTCTTCAACTTTATCTACAAATTCACAACCTCCATAATACCTTTTACCTGGATAGCCCTCAGCGTACTTATTTGTTAATACCGAACCTTGTGCTTCTAGGACAGACCTTGAAACAAAGTTTTCAGAAGCAATCATTTCAATTTGATTCTGCTGCCTTTTTTTTTCTTCATCTAAATATGAACTTAAAATGGGGTCATATTCGTAGATACTTTTTTCAAAAAATCCTTCTTTGTAAAATAATATTTTTTTTTGTTCATTCATATTTTTCTCTTAACTTATTTTTTTTAATCTTTTAGTATGCCTACCTTTTTCAAACTCTGTCGAAAGAAATGCATCTATAATTTTTTTAGCAGAGTTTAAAGATGTAGTTCTGCCGCCTATGACTAATACATTAGCATCATTGTGCTGTCTACTAAGTCTAGCCATATCTTCGTCTGTACATAAAGCTGCTCTAATATGAGGATGTCTATTTGCAGATATGGACATTCCAATACCAGTTCCACAAAGTAATATTCCCATACTATCTAAATTATTCTTTATTTTATCAACTAAAACATTTGAATAATCAGGATAATCGACTGAAGAGGGATCTTTTGTACCAAGATCAATTATTTTAAATGATTTTTTTAAAAGATAATCAACTATTTGTTCTTTTAAGTAAAAGCCACCATGGTCACACGATATAAATATATTTTTTGTCATAGATCTAAACTTACTTATTGTTTAGCACAATTTAATAACTTAAACATTATTAAAATGAAATTTTAATAAAATAATAAAATATTAAAGAAGCTATCAAAGAGGTTAGAAATGATAAAACAATTTTTAAAAACAAATAAGCTTTTTTTGGTGATGAGTTTGCATGACCAAATTCGTGTTTATCAGGTATCTCTATACCAAATGGCAAAAAAATAAAAAAGAATATTAACCAAAGTATGAAAACGACTACAAAAAAAGAAACTATGCTCATTGAACTCTATTAATATGAATATTTACTAAAGGTCTAATTGAAAATAATATTCTAATTTCTTTTAAAATGATCTTCTTTAAAATTTCTTTTAAATTATCGTCATCTAAAGTTTCATTTTCATTTAATCCTTCAATGTAATCTTCAATTTTTAAACTTATTTCAAGTAATGCATTTTTCATTTTTTCAGTCTTTGATATTCCTAATTCTGTTAAAATTGGAACTGAAATTAAATTACCCCTATTATCTAAGACTATAGAAGCCATCAAAACACCATTCCAAAGAGCCTGTTTTCTTATAGAAAATTTTTCATCTTTTAATGAAACAACTTTTTCTCCATCGAAAACTTTAGTGTCCATTTCTAGTCTGTCAACACAGGTTGGATTATCATCAACAAATTGAAATATATCACCATTTTTGGGAATTAAAATTTTTTTAATTTTACAAGATTTAGCAATTTCAGCATTTGCTTTTAATTGCTCAAAATTTCCATGAACAGGAATCACTGTTTTTGGCTTGAGCATTGTGTACATATCTAAAATTTCATCCTTACATGGATGTCCTGAAACGTGAATTGACTTATCATTTTTTTCATTAAAAATATTCACATTTTTTTCCAAAAACATTTGCTCCACTTTTGAAATTTTTCTTTCATTTCCGGGTATTTTTTTGCTTGAAAATATAATTGAATCTTGATTATCTAGTTTTATTTTCTCAATCTTACCAGATGCAATTCTTGTTAGAGATGAATTAGGCTCTCCTTGCGAGCCGGAGCATATAACTAATAAATTTTTCTTAGAAAACTTTTCGATTTCATTAATACCATAAAAAGTATGGTTTTTTTCAATAAGTCCAACATCGATAGCTGCTTCAATTGACCTCTTTATAGCTCTCCCTAAAATACATACTTTTTTTTCATTAATTTTTGCAATTTCTAGGATAGATTTAATTCTACTAATGTTTGACGAAAAACATGTAATAATTATCAAACCTTTACTTTTAGAAATTATTTTTTTTAGACCATTATAAGCATCATTTTCTGAGGGGGTATAACCATCAATTAATGAATTAGTAGAATCACTAACTATAGTTGAAATTTTTAAACCTTTTAAAGCTTTTAATTCATTTATGAATGGCTTTTCTTTTAAATTTTTAGCTCCTTTAAATTTCCAATCACCTGTATGTAAAATAATATTTTTTTTGGTTTTGATTAATAAACTTACTGATTGAGGGACAGAGTGAGAATTTTGAATAGTATCTATTTCAAATCCATTCAAACGTATACTTGATTTCCTAGGGTAATGCTTTAAAGTCAATCTTTTTTTACTGACATTATCTAACAATTTCCTTTTCAACATTGCTAAAGTGAATTCCGAACCCCAAATCGGGCAATTAATTTCATCGATAAAATACTGGATAGCTCCGTAATGATCTTCATGAGCGTGAGTTAAAAAAATTCCTAAAAGTTTATTTTTAATTTTTTTAATAAAATCAAAATCAGGTAAAAGTATATCAACTCCAATTTGAGTTTCATCAGGAAAAGCTATGCCAAGATCAACTAAAATCCATTGATCATTAAATTGGTATAGGTTTGCATTCATCCCAATTTGTTCAGAACCACCTACAGGAATAAAACCTAGATTATCTTTTTTAAATTTCATATATCTTTCTCTTGTGACAAATAAAAATATGCTAGACCATTAATTGTTAAATTTTGTTCAATTAGGTCAATAGATTTAATATTATTTTTAAAAACTTGACTTAAACCACCTGTTGCAATCACTTTAGAGGGTGAATAATATTTTTTTAGTTTGTTAATTAAACCTTCAATCATACATACATATCCCCAATAAACACCAGACTCAATAGCTGATATAGTACTTTTTCCTAGTAAAGTATTTTTTTCATTATCAAGTGATTTAAGAGAAATTTTAGGTAACCTAGATGTTGATTTGTAAAGAGATTCAATTGATAAATTAACTCCTGGTGAAATAATTCCTCCTAAGTATGCTCCTCCATTGCCAACAACATCAAAAGTCGTTGCAGTTCCAAAATCAATAATAATTGCTGGATCAAATTTCATTTTCTTAACAGCAAATGCATTAATAAGTCTATCTTGTCCAGCTTCATTTGGATTTTGTATATTAATTTCAATATCTAATTTATCTGCTTCTACTTGAAATATAGATAGCTCTAAATTATTTCGAAAATAAATTTGTATATTATTTAATATTTCAGGAACAACTGAGGCAATTGCAACACCATCAATATTTTTTAAATTATAATTATTAAATTTAAAACTTTGATTTATTATTAAAGAATATTCATCAGGGGTTCTTTTTAGATCAGAATATATTCTAAATGATTTAAGTAGTTGAAATCCAGATTTCAACCTTTCATAAATAGCAAAAACTGTATTTGTATTACCAATATCAATAACTAAGAACATACAATACCTGTGTTAAGAATAGCTTCACTAGATGTAAGATATAAATGATTATTATTATTTAACAATATTTTTAAATTTCCATCAGAATTGATGCCGATTATTTTGCCAGATTTAATAATCTTATCATGATTAAAATTAACTTTATTATTTAAAAAAGCTAAGTTTGAATTTATTTGGTTTAAAAATGGATTAAGAAAATTTGATAACCAAATATTATAATTTTTATAAAAAAATTCTAATAATTGTAAAGATAAAATTGAAAGTTTAAACTCACTTGTATTTATATAATTACTAAGACAAGTGCTTTTTATGCAAGAATTATTGTCACTTGGATGTGAGTTTATATTTAATCCTACTCCAATTACACAAAAGTTTTCAAATCTCTCCACAAGAATCCCAGAGACTTTTTTTGATTCAATTAAAATATCATTAGGCCATTTTATTTTCATTTGTTTTTTATTTAAACCTAATGATTTAATGTATTGGAATAAACTTAAACCAAAAATTATAGAAATTTGACTCAGTTTTGAAATTTCTACATTTGGTCTAATTAAAGTTGATAAAAAAAGATTGCCAGAAATAGAGATCCATTTTTTTTTTCTAGTTCCCCTTCCACAAGTTTGGTTAATACTTAATAGAGAATATCCCTCAGGGTAACCTTTCTTTGCTAATTTAATTAACGACGCATTTGTACTTTTACATTCTTCAATTATCTGAAGGTTAATGTTTATCATAATCTTAAATTCTAATATTTAATATCAGGTAATCAAATATAGGAAATAAAGCAAAAAATAAAACACTTACAAATAATGACAAGTTAATTAAAAAACGGATTTCTCTATTCCCATCTAAAATAAGCGGTGTATCAGAATTTTCAAAAAACATTACTCTTATAATTTTTAAGTAATAAAATGCTGAAATAACTGAAAATAAAACACCTAAAATAGCTAATATATAAAACCCACTATCTATTGCTGAAAAGAAAACTAGCCATTTGCCAAAAAAACCTGATAGTGGTGGAATTCCTGCTAAAGAAAACATGAAAATCAATAAACAAATTGATATAAATGGATGGTCATTATAAAGACCTTTTAAGTCTGAAATTAATTCTATGGGTTTATCATCTTTTTGAAGACTTAAAATAATCGCAAAAACACCAGTCAAAAGAAATAAGTAAATAATCAGGTAATACATTATTGCATGCAGACCTTTTTCAGAAAAAGCAACCATACCAACTAAAATAAAACCCATATGGGCAATACTTGAATACGCAATTAGCCTTTTTAAATTTTTTTGAACAATCGCTCCAATAGATCCAACTAACATAGATGATAAAGATAAAACAATAATCAAATCAGACAAATTACCATGGATGCCAGAAAAGACTCTATAGATTAAATAAATTAAAATACCAAGAATTGAAATTTTTGGAGCTGTAGCAATAAAAAAAGTAATTGTAGAAGGAGTACCCTCATAGACATCTGGTGCCCACATATGAAAAGGTGCTGATGAAATTTTGAAAGCCATTCCAGCTAAAATTAAAATTAATCCAAAATTTATTCCCATATTGTCTTTTAAACTTATATTTGAAACTTGTTCAAATGATATACTTCCAACAAATCCATAAATTAATGAAATTCCAAACAAAATAAATCCACTCGATAAAGCACCTAATAAAAAGTATTTAAGAGAAGCTTCAGCAGATTTAATATCATTTTTTTTAAGCGCACACATTACATAAATTGGTAATGCTTGTAACTCTAATGCTAAAAAAAAAGTTAAAAAGCTATTTGAAGACACTAAAATTAACATGCCACAAGTTGATAGTAATAAAAGATAATTAAATTCTGAGAATTTTATCCCTTCAAAGTCAGCTTTATTATGAGATAATAAAAAAACAAAAATTATTAAAAATAAAATAATTAATTTAAAAAATGTAGAAAGTTCGCTAACAAAATATAATCCATTAAAAGCAACACCAGTTGAAGGAAGTAATAAAGCTAGAAAAAATGCAATTACAATTATAAAAATTCCAAACTTATTTGTATTTTTAAAGCTTTTTTCTTTAAAAAAGAATATATCTAATATCATTAATACCAAAGTAGAACAAAAAATAAAGATTTCAGGCATCGCTAAAAGCATTCCATCTATGCCAGGGATTTGTAAATAGTTATTAATTATGTTTTGTGTAAACATCAAATGTCTCTTACTTAAAAGTCTCTAAAATTAAAAAGTGAGGAACTTTTAAAAAATTTAAAACTATATTTGGAAAAATACCAAATAATATAGTAAATATTACTAGAGGTGTCAAAATCATAAATTCTCTTATATTTACGTCATGAATTTCGTACTTATCTTGGTTTTCAGATATACCAAAAGATATTTTTCTATAAAACCTTAGCATATAAATAGCACCAAGTATTAAACTAAAACCTGAGATAATTGCAACCAAAGGGTTAACTTTCCAAGAACCTATTAAAACCAAAACCTCACCTATAAAACCACTAGTTCCTGGTAAACCAACAGAACCTAATGTAAAAAACATAAGAAAAACAGAATACTTTGGCATGGTTGTAGCAAAATCACCTAACTTATTAATATCTCTAGTATGAGTCCTTTCATAAATAACTCCTATTGCTAAAAATAATGCTCCAGAGATAATACCATGTGACACCATTTGAAAAACAGCTCCATCTAAACCTTGTGTATTTAAACAAAATATACCTATTGTAACAAACCCCATATGAGCAACTGAGGAGTATGCAATTAACTTTTTAATGTCCTGTTGAGCAAATGCAACAAAAGAAGTATAAACAATTGCAACACAAGATAGAAAAAATATGTATGGTTGATAAAACAAACTTGCATCAGGAAACAAAGGTAATGAAAACCTTAAAAAACCATATCCTCCCATTTTAAGAAGTATTCCAGCAAGAATTATTGAACCTGCTGTTGGTGCCTGTACGTGAGCGTCCGGAAGCCAAGTATGAAATGGCCACATTGGAACTTTTACGGCAAAAGAAAAGAAAAAACCTAGAAATAATAATAATTGTTCTGTTTTTGAAAAATCATAATCTAAAACTTGTATTAAATCAGAAGTTCCAGTTTTACCTATTATATATATAATAGCTACCAACATTAAAACAGAGCCTAGTAAAGTATATAAAAAGAACTTAAATGAAGCATAAATTCTCTCAACACCTCCCCATATCCCAATAATTAAGAACATTGGAATTAAAACAGCTTCAAAAAAAACATAAAAAACAACAATATCTAGAGCAGAAAACATACCTATTATAAAAGCTTCTAAAATTAAAAAAGATATCATAAATTCCTTAATCTTATGCTGAATAGTATTCCAACTACATAAAATACATATAGGCACTAAAAAAGCTGTAAGCACTATGAATGGAAGTGACAATCCGTCTAATCCTACTCTATAGACAATACCTAATGATGGAACCCATTCATAAAACTCTAAAAATTGATATTGCTTTTCAGTATAATTAAACTTTAAAGACAAAAGTAATGTCATTAGGAAAGTCATTATACTTGTCCATAAAGATACCAATTTAATATTATTAATTGAATTTTTTAAAATTTCCCCTTCTTGATTTATTTTGTTTGGTATTAAAAGAATTAAAAAAGCTCCAAATATTGGAAGAAAAATTAAAATACTTAATATTGGCCAATTTTCGATCATTTTAATTTACTTGTAAATTATATAGAAGAATTAAGGTTAATAATGCCAATCCAATAAACATACTAAATGAATAGTGATAAACATAACCAGTATGGATTTTTGAACTAATCTTAGAAAGGGAAAATACTTTTGAACTAATACCATTAGGCCCTATGCCATCAATAATTTTTTTATCAATTATATTCCAACAAAATACACTAAATATTTTAATTGGCTTTACAAACAAATAATTATAGATTTCATCAAAATACCACTTATTATAAAATAAAGTGTGTAAAACCCTAAATGACTTAGATATTCTACTTGGTAAATCTGTAATTAATACATAAAAAACTGTTGCAATTGAGATTCCAATAATTGCTAAAACTATAGGTAATAATTTTACCCATTTTGGAACACTTTGAGCTTTATAAATTGCATCATTTCCTGTCAAAATGAATATAGAGTTTGACCAAAAATAATCCCAATTAACACCAATAAACATTTCTTTAAAAAACCAACCTGAAAAAACGGCACCAAAAGCAAGTATAAATAAAGGCAATAGCATTACTAAAGGACTTTCATGAATTTTATCATATGTAGATTTATTTCCTTTAAAATCACCATGAAAAGTTAAATAGATAAGTCTCCATGAGTAAAAAGCTGTTAAAACTGCGGCTAAACATCCACAAATAAAAGCGAAATAACCTACTAGAGAATCTGATGCAAAAGCTACTTCTAATATCATATCTTTTGAATAATAACCGGCAAAAAAAGGTATCCCAGCTAATGCAAGCGAACCTATCCAAATCAAAATATAAGTTACAGGTAATTTCTTGAAACAACCACCCATATTTCTCATATCTTGCTCATTTGATAAGCCATGAATAACTGAACCAGCTCCTAAAAATAAAAGTGCTTTAAAAAATGCATGTGTAGTTAAATGAAACATAGCTGCTGGATATGCTGACAAACCTACAGCGAAGAACATATATCCTAATTGAGAACAAGTTGAATATGCTATAACTCTTTTTATATCAAATTGAGTTAAAGCAATTGTAGATGCAAACAAAGCAGTTAAAGCTCCAATTAATGTTATAAAAGTAAGAACATTGGGAGCATATTCAAAAAGAGGTGATAATTTACACACCATAAAAACCCCAGCTGTAACCATTGTTGCAGCATGTATTAATGCTGAAACTGGAGTTGGTCCTTCCATAGCATCAGGTAACCATGTATGTAAAAAAAGTTGAGCAGATTTACCCATTGCCCCAATAAAAAGTAAAAAACATGACAACTCAATAACGTTTAATTTATTATCTAAAACAACGATATTTTCATCCATCATTGAGGGAGCTAACTCAAAAATTCTTTCAAACATTATTGTATCAAAATAAGTATAAACAAAAATCAAACCCAAAATAAAACCTAGATCTCCCACCCTATTCACTAAGAAAGCTTTCACTGCAGCTGATGTAGCACTTTTTTTATTATACCAAAAACCAATAAGTAAATATGATGCGACACCTACACCCTCCCAACCAAAAAATAATTGTAAAAGATTATTTGATGAAACAAGCATTAACATTGCGAATGTAAAAAATGATAAATATGCCATAAACCTAGCCTTTGATTTATCATGCGACATATAACCTACTGAGTATAAATGAACCATTGCAGAAACAGTGTTAACGACTAAAAACATAACACAACTTAAAGTATCAAAATTAAACTCCCATAGAGCTCTAAACTCTCCAGAATTTATCCATGGAAGACTTGCCCCTTCAAAATCGTTTTTTAAAATAGCTATATCATAAAACGCAATCCAAGATATAATCATTGATAAAAACAAACATGAAATTGAAACAATATATGTAGGTATTGAAGAAAATCTATTTCCTAAAATCCAGGAAAGGATAGCTCCAATTAAGGGAAGAAATATAATTAAATTATACATATCATCCTTTCAAAACATTAATATCTTTTACATCAATGGTGCCTTTATTTCTAAAATAAACTACTAGAATCGCAAGACCAATGGCAGCTTCTGCTGCAGCTACAGTTAAAATAAACAATGAAAAGATTTGGCCAGTTAAATCACTAGAAAAGTATGAAAATGCTATAAAATTTATGTTAACACCTAATAAAATCAATTCAATCGACATCAAAATACTAATAACATTTTTTCTATTTAAAAAAATACCAATTACGCCTAATAAAAAAATCAAAGAAGATAATATTAAGTAGTGATTAATTAATATTGGAAGATTAAAAAATTCAATCATTACGCACCTTCATTATTTTTAACGCTAACCACTTCAATAACATCCTCTTTTTTTGTGTCAACTTGGTTCTTTATGATTTGCTTTTTTACACCTGGTCTTTTTCTAAGCGTCAAAACAATTGCTCCAATCATAGCCACAAGAAGAATAACTCCACACATTTGAAATAACAATGCAAAATCAGTATACAAAATATTACCAAGAGAAATTGTATTATTTTTTTGCTCTAAATTAGGTGTATTTGATAACTTTTCTAGTGTTGAATTGTCCATAATAAAAAAATATAAAAATTCAACTAAAATAATAGAGCCTAAAATTACTGAAAGTGGTTTGAATTTTAAAAATTTTGATTTTTTCTCTTCAATATTAATATTGAGCATCATAACTACAAACAAAAATAAAACAGCTACCGCACCAACATAGACAACTATCAAGAGCATTGCTAAAAACTCAGCATTTAAAAATAAAAATAAAATAGCAGAATTAATAAACGCAAGGATTAAATAAAGAACACAATATACTGGATTTTTAGATGTTATTACACCAACTGATGACAATATTACAAAAAAAGAAAAAATATAAAATAGTATTGAATAATACATGAAATTCTACTTATAAGGCGAATCTATTTTTTGAGCTAATGCAATCTGTTCTTCCCATCTATCTCCATTAGCTAACAATTTTTCTTTATCATAAAAAAGTTCTTCTCTTGTTTCCGTAGCAAACTCAAAATTTGGCCCTTCAACAATAGCATCAACAGGGCACGCTTCAGCACAAAACCCACAATATATACACTTTGTCATATCTATGTCATACCGAGTTGTTCTTCGGCTGCCATCTTCTCTTGGCTCAGCTTCAATTTTAATGGCTTGCGCAGGACATATAGCTTCACACAACTTACATGCAATACATCTTTCTTCACCATTTGGATACCTTCTTAGAGCATGTTCACCTCTAAAACGAGGTGAAATTTTACCTTTTTCATATGGATAATTAATTGTAACTTTCTTCTTAAATAAATATTTGAATGTAAGAAAAAGACCTTTAAATATTTCAATAAGAAAGTATTTTTTTAAGTCATTTATTATATTTTTAAATTTCATAACAACCTCATATACTTTTTGGCACAATGTCAAAAAAAACTAAGAAACCTGCAGTAAGTACAACCCAAACAAGAGAAAAAGGAAGAAATATTTTCCAACCTAATCTCATCAATTGGTCATATCTGTATCTTGGTGTAGAGGCTCTTACCCATAAAAAGATAAACAAAATAAAAATGATTTTTATAATGAACCAAATAACACCTGGAACTTCATTTAGAGGGTATACATCGATTATTGGTAACCACCCACCTAAAAACAAAGTAACTGTTAATGCACTCATTAATATCATATTTGCATATTCTCCAAGAAAAAATAAAGCAAATGACATCGAAGAATATTCCACAAAATAACCAGCCACTAATTCAGATTCACCTTCTGGTAGATCAAAAGGTGCTCTATTAGTTTCAGCAAGTACAGATATAAAAAACATAACAAACATTGGAAGAAGAGGTATTGCAAACCATACATTTTTTTGTGCGTTGACAATATCGGTTAAGTTTAAAGATCCAACGCATAATAAAACTGTTATAATAATTAAACCAATTGACACTTCATATGAAACCATTTGCGCAGCGGATCTTAAAGCACCTAAAAAAGCATATTTAGAATTACTAGCCCAACCGGCAATAATAATTCCATAAACAGCTAATGAAGAAACAGCAAATAAATAAAGTATTCCAACATTTATATCTGCTAATACGTTATTTTCATCAAAAGGGATAACTGCCCAAGCAATTAGAGCTAAAATAAAGGTAATCATTGGTGCTAATAAAAATAGAAATTTATTAGCCTCTTTAGGAATAATAGTTTCTTTGGACATTAATTTAAGAGCATCAGCAAAAGGTTGAAATAAACCAAATGGACCAACTACATTAGGGCCTTTTCTCAATTGCATTAATCCGATGACTCTTCTTTCAGCAAGTGTCAAATAAGCAACACTGATTAACAAAGGCAAAACGATGGCGAGTATTTTTAATATAATAATAATAAAAGACGAAAAATCACTATATCCAAAAACACTAATACCAAAATCATTTATAAAATTCATAATTAACCATTAACCTGACTGCATTCCGCCATAGTGCTTGAGCATCTAGAAATAGGACATGTCATAAAGAAATTTTTATTTTCATAATTTAATTTTGAAGATTTAAAGTCTGATTTTGTTATTATTTTTGGTTCTGAAGAATAAATATTTTCATCAAATTTTAACATTGTTTTTGAACTAAACATGATATCGCGAAGTTGAAGTAAATTATCAAAGTCTAATTTTTTACCTAGCTTTTCTGATAATGCTCTTAAAATCGTCCAATCTTCTTTTGCATCCCCTGGAGGAAAAGTTGCTCTTTGAGAATATTGTACCCTTCCTTCTAAATTAGTATAAGATCCTTCTTTTTCAGTATAAGCAGCACCAGGTAAAATTACATCAGCTAATTGAGCACCTTTATCACCATGATGTCCTTGATAAATTACAAAACAACTACTTATATCAAAATCAAAATCATCAGCATTAAGTAAATAGACAAATTTAATTAAATTTTTATTAATATCATTTTTGAAAGCTGTATAATTATAGTCAGAATATTCACTTAATATATCAATCGCACCAACTGTACTTGCATAATTATGTAATATATTAAAACCATTCCAGTTTTTGTTAAATCCACCAAATTTTTTTAGAATAGAAGTTGAAATTTTTTGAACATCTAAACTACAATCATTTTGCAATACTTCATCTCCAATGATTATCATTGGAAAATTAGCATTTTTAAAATCATTTGAAATTTTATGTTTCTCTTCTAAGATTGAAGTTAATATTTTTACATCAGACCCTAAGTACTCATAATTAAATTTTAGGTCAAATTGTTGGGATGAAATAGATGATATTTTTAAATCTCTATGAATATAATTTTTTCTAATTCTTGCATTCAAGATAGCACTATCAACTCTAGGATTTGCTCCAATTAACAGTAGGTAGTCGCATTTATCTAGTCCTTCGATTTTACTATTAAATAAATAATTTGACCTATTTTCTCTTGAAAATGTTAATTTTTTTTGAAATGGTAGAATTTTGTTTAAATTAAGTTTTTTAAATAATTCTCTAAAAGCAAATATTGATTCATTCTCAACTTGATTACCAACAACACCTACACAGTTTTCATTTGAAATATTGCTAATTTTAGAAATTATAAATTCAAAAGCTTCATCCCATGAAACTCTTTGCAATTTTTTGTTTATTTTTATAAAAGGAGTATCTAAACGTTGTTTTGACAAACCATCAATTGCATATCTTGATTTATCAGATATCCATTCTTCATTAATACTTTCGTTATTCTTAGGCAATATTCTTAAAACTTTTCCATCACGACTATCAATTCTTATATTTGAGCCTATAGCATCCATTACATCAACAGATTCTGTTTTTGTAAGCTCCCAAGGTCGAGCGACAAACTGATAAGGTTTAGAAGTTAAAGCACCAACAGGGCATAAATCCACCAAGTTTCCTGATAATTCTGAAGATACAGCTTTTTCAAGGTATGTTGAAATTTCAACATTTTCTCCTCTTCCTGTTGCTCCAAGATCTTCTACCCCTGCCACTTCATTTGCAAATCTTACACATCTTGTACAATGAATACACCTTGTCATCGTTGTTTTAATTAAAGGACCCATATTTTTATCAGAAACAGCTCTTTTAGAATTTTCAAAACGAGTTTCACCTTTACCAAAATAAAGTGCTTGATCTTGAAGATCACACTCACCACCTTGATCACAAATTGGACAGTCTAAAGGATGATTAATTAATAGAAATTCCATAACACCTTTCCTTGCCTTTTCAACCATCTCAGAAGATGTTTTAATTATCATTCCATCAGAGGCAGGCATTGCGCAAGAGGCTATAGGTTTTGGAGATCTTTCCATTTCTACCAAACACATTCTACAATTTCCTGCCACTGATAGTTTTTCATGATAACAAAATCTTGGAATTTCAGCACCTGCTGCTTCACATGCTTGTAAAACTGTAGAGCCTTGAGGTACTGAAATTTCAATACCATCGATTGTAATATTAATATTTCTCAATTCATCCATTTTTTTCACATATAATAACTTATTCAGCTGCTATTTTTTTCAGTTTCAAGCCCATTTCTATTTCATCTCTAAAATTTTTAAATAATCCTTGAATAGGCCATGCTGCAGCATCACCAAGAGCACATATAGTATGCCCTTCAACTTGTTTTGTGAGTTCTAAAAGATTATCAATGTCTCTAGGGCTTGCATCTTTAGAAGCTATTTTTTTAAGCAATCTCCACATCCAACCAGTACCTTCTCTACAAGGTGTACATTGTCCACAACTTTCATGTTTGTAAAAAAAAGCCAATCTAACTATTGCTTCAACAATGTCTGTAGTTTTATTCATTACGATGACACCGGCTGTACCTAGACCAGTTCCAGCATTTTTTAGTGAATCAAAGTCCATAGTTATTGTATCACATATTTGTTTAGGCAACATTGGGGTTGAACTACCACCAGGTATAATAGCTAGTAAGTTATTCCAACCACCAATAACTCCCCCAGCATGTTTTTCGATTAATTCTCTTAAAGGTATACCCATTTCTTCTTCTACATTACATGGTTTATTCACATGTCCTGATATACAAAATAATTTTGTTCCAGTATTATTTTCTTTTCCTAATTTTGAAAACCAATTTTCACCTCTTCTAAGAATAGTGGGGACAACGGCTATTGATTCGACATTATTTACAGTTGTTGGACAGCCGTAAAGTCCTACTCCGGCAGGGAAAGGTGGCTTTAATCTTGGTTGACCTTTCTTCCCCTCAAGTGATTCTAATAAAGCAGTTTCTTCTCCGCAAATGTAAGCACCTGCGCCTCTGTGAAGATATAAATCAAAATCCCATCCACTTTTACAAGCATTTTTTCCAATCAACTTATTTTCGTACGCTTCATCTATTGCTGATTGTAAAATTTTAGCTTCGTTTACGAACTCACCTCTAATGTAGATATAACACTTGTGTGCCCTCATTGCATAAGATGCTATTAAACATCCCTCTATCAACTTGTGCGGTTCATGCCTAATAATATCTCTATCTTTACATGTCCCAGGTTCAGATTCATCTGCATTTACTACCAAGTAATGTGGACGCTCTCCAAGAGTTTTTGGCATAAATGACCATTTTAGACCTGTCGAAAACCCAGCACCACCTCTTCCACGTAGACCAGAGTTTTTAATTTTTTCAATTATCACATCATGATCCAATGATAAAATTTTCTTTGTTTTATCCCAATCTCCTCTTTTTAAAGCATAAGATAGTTTATTGCTTTGAAAACCGAAAATATTATTAAATATTTTATCCTTATTTTGTAACATTTATATTCCCATTTTTATCATATGGTTCAGATGATTTTCTTCCAATAACTGAACCAGGTTTAATATTTTTCTTTATTTTAATTTTATTTAATAACTCTTTTGTAGATTTGTAATCTAAATCTTCATAATAATCGTCATTAATTTGAAGTATTGGAGCATTAACACAGGCTCCGAGACATTCTACTTTCATTAGAGTAAACATTTTATCTGGAGTAGTTTCTCCATCTTTAATTTTAAGTGTGTCATATATTGATTTTTCTATTTGATCTGAACCCCTTAACCAACATGGTGTTGTGTGGCATATTTGAAGTAATTTTTTACCAACTGGTTTTAAATTAAACATAGTATAAAAAGAAGCAACTTCATAAACCTTCATATACGGCATGTCTAATATTTCGGCTACCCTCTCAATTTCAGGAACTGGCAACCAACCATTCGATTTTTTTTGAACATAATGGAGTAAAGGTATTACCGCACTTGCCTTTCTATTTGATGGATATTTATCTAAAATCTCATCAACTTTAACTTGATCAATATTACAAAGCTTGTAGTTTTCTGCTTTTAATTGTTCTTTTTTCATCTGTCTATTTCGCCAAAAACAATGTCTAGTGATCCAATTATTGCCACAGAATCGGCAAGCATATGTCCTTTAGACATAAAGTCTAATGAAGATAAAAAATAAAACCCTGGAGCCCTAATTTTGCATCTATAAGGCTTGTTAGAACCATCTGATTCTAATATAACACCAAATTCACCTTTTGGTGCCTCAACAGAGGTATATGTCCGTCCCTTAGGTGGTCTAAAACCTTCAGTGTAAAGCTTAAAATGATGGATCAGGGCTTCCATAGAACCTTTCATTTCACTTCTTTTTGGTGGAGCAATTTTTTTATCTTCTGTAATGTAATCACCATTCGGTATTTCATTAATTACTTGCTTGATTAGCTTTAGAGACTGTCTCATTTCCTCCATCCTAACCAGATATCTTGCATAACAATCTCCAGTTTTACCGATAGGAATATCAAAGTCTAATTTATCGTAAACTTCATAGGGTTGTGATTTTCTTAAATCCCATTTTACCCCAGATGCTCTTAAACATGGACCTGAAAAACCTAATGATAGAGCTTCATCTCTTGATACCTTTCCAATACCAACAGTCCTTTGCTTGAATATTCGATTTTCAGTTAATAATGTTTCAACATCATCAATAAAATTAACAAATTGATCAGCCCAAACATCTATATCTTCAAGCAATCCATCTGGAAGATCTTGGTGCACACCTCCTGGCCTTATATAAGAAGCGTGAAGTCTTGCACCTGAAACTCTTTCATAAAACTCCATAAGTTTTTCACGCTCTTCAAAACCCCATAACAAAGGTGTCATAGCACCTACATCAATAGCAAAAGTAGTAATATTCAAAATGTGATTTAAAATTCTTCCAATTTCACAAAATAATACTCGTATATATTGGCCTCTTAATGGCACATTTACGTTTAATAATTTTTCGATTGCTAAAGCATAAGCATGTTCTTGATTCATAGGAGATACATAGTCCAATCTATCAAAATAAGGTAATGCCTGAACATATGTTTTATTTTCAATAAGTTTTTCAGTACCTCTATGAAGTAATCCAATGTGCGGATCAGCTCTAGTAATTATTTCTCCATCCATTTCCATAACCAATCTTAATACTCCGTGAGCAGCAGGATGCTGAGGACCGAAATTCATCGTGATTGGTTTGATCTTTGTATCAGTCATTATTTTTCTTATCATTTATTTTATCTACTACGCCCCATGGTGAATTAAAGTCAAAATCTCTATAGTCTTGAGTAAGTTTAACTTTATTGTAAACAACTCTTCTACTTTCTGTTTCATAAGACACTTCATCAAATCCGGTTAGTGGAAAATCTTTTCTTAATGGATGACCTTGAAAACCGTAATCTGTCAATAATCTTCTTAAATCTGGATGACCATCTACATAAATGCCAAACATATCCCAAAGTTCTCTTTCAGCCCACAGAGCAGAAAAATATAACTTAGATATAGATGGAATTACGTCATTTGCATTTATAGAACATAATACTCTAACTCTTTGGTTATTGGTAATAGATAAAAATTGATAAATTATTAAAAATCTATTTTTTTTATTTGGATAATCAACTGCTGTTATATCAGACAATTGATCAAACAAACATGATGGATCATCTTTCAAAAATTGAATTAATTTTAAAAGGTTATCCTTCTCTACTGAGATTTCAACTTGATCAAGAACAATTTTAATCGAACTATATTTTACTTTGCAATATTCTTTTATTTGACTTGATAAAGACATTAAATCAACTAAATTCTTGAAATTGTTGAAGTGCGTCTAATCTTCTTTTGTAGTTGAAGCAATCCATAAATTAAAGCTTCTGCAGTTGGAGGACATCCTGGGACATAAATATCAACTGGAACTATCCTGTCACAACCCCTAACAACAGAATAAGAATAATGATAATAGCCTCCACCGTTTGCGCATGACCCCATAGAAATGACCCATCTTGGTTCCGCCATCTGGTCATACACTCTTCTTAAAGCTGGAGCCATTTTGTTTGTAAGAGTTCCAGCAACAATCATAACATCTGATTGTCTTGGACTAGGTCTAAAAAGCATGCCATATCTATCCATATCATAACGTGATGCAGCACTATGCATCATTTCAACTGCACAACATGCTAAACCAAAAGTCATAGGCCATAAAGAACCAGACTTAGCCCAATTAAATAATTTATCTGCTTGCCCTATAATAAAACCTCGGTTTGAAATTTCATCTGTAACAGCATTTAAAATATCATCTTGACCAGAAAATTTTGGGTCTTCAGTTAACTGCTTACCTAAAAAATCGTCTACTCCCATTCTAAAGCACCTTTTTTCCATTCATATATAAAACCAAAAGTTAAAACTAATAAAAAAAACATCATTGACCAAAAACCAAACAGTCCAATGTTACCTAATGAGACAGCCCATGGAAATAAAAAAGCAATTTCTAAGTCAAATATTATAAATAAAATAGCAACTAGATAAAACCTGACATCAAAATTTACCCTAGTGTCTTCAAATACATCAAAGCCACATTCAAAAGGCGTATTTTTTTCAGGATCTGGGTTTTGATTACCAACAACAAAAGCTGAGGCTACAAAAGCAATACATATGGCAATTGCAAACATTATAAATATAAGTATAGGTAGATAATTTATTAAATTTTCGTTCAAGCTATTTCCTAATTAAATTCTTATATAAATGAGATAACATTATATAGAATAATGTCAATATCAGCTTCAAAATAATTGACTATTATTAATCATATTTTTTTTCTGTCAAAAATGTAAATACCCAAAAATATTATTATTAATGAAATTAGATGATAAATATGAAAAACTTCATCTAGAACTATTATTGCTAACACAGATGTAAAAATTGGAACTAAATTCGTGTAAAGACCAGATAAAGCTGGTCCAACAATTTTAACTCCTTTCATAAATAAAATTTGCGCCAATAATGATGGAAATATTATTATAACTGACAAAATCATTAATCCTTTAAAGGTTGGGAAAAAGAATGAATATTGAGTTATCTCAATGATTAATCCAGGTAAAGAGCCTATAAACGCAACATATGAAAAGAATGTCATCAACAAAACATCATTTATTTCAGGCCTTTTTCTAAGCCCAACTGCATAAATTGCATAAAATATACATGCAACAATCAATAATAAATCCCCATTATTTAATTTTAGTCTAAGTAGTGATGCAAGATTTCCATTAGAAATAACAATTGATACACCTATAAATGTAATCAATAAACCAGTAACTTGCTTTAAATTAATTCTAGTTTTTAGCCAAAACATAGATATTATCATTATAAAAGCAGGTGTTGTTGATTGAACTATACCTAGGTTTATTGCAACAGTATGATGTGCAGAAATATAATAAAGAGAGTTAAATGTTGTAAACCCACATAATCCCATCATAATCATCCATTTATAATTAGATTTAAAAACTTGAAAACCTAAGCTTAATTGGTGTCTACATATGATTGATAAAATAATCATAACACCCAGCCATCTTCCGGAAACTAATGACATTGGTGAAATCTCATCAATAGCCAATCTGCTAGCTATAGCGTTAAATCCCCAAAATAATGAAGCTAGGGTAAGGAACAAGTGTGGGTTATAAAGTTTTTCTTTCACAAATTTAAGTTAAGGATATAATCAAAGCACTAAATATTTAAACGATTTTTTGAAATGAACAAGCAAAATATGTTGTATGAAAGATTTAGAAATACCGAACCATCAAGCACACTTAGAATTAATGAAATATCCAACAAACTTCTTGATGAAGGAAAAAATGTTTATAAATTTGGGCTTGGTCAATCCCCCTTCCCAATACCAGAAATTCTGATTGAAACGTTAAAAAAAAATGCATATCAAAAAGATTATTTAAATGTGTCAGGCCTATTAAAACTTAGAGAGGTTGTTGCTAAATATCATTCCAAAAAAAATCTTTATAATTATTCCGAAGATAATGTGATAATAGGCCCAGGGTCTAAAGAACTAATATTTCAGTTTCAAATGGTAACGGAAATGCCCTTATTGCTTCCCAAACCAAGTTGGGTTTCTTATGAACCACAAGCAAAAATTTTAAAAAAAGATATAAATTGGATTGACACATCAATGAGCACAAATTGGCATTTAAGTGCAAATGCACTTAAAGATTATTGCAAAAATAATAAATATAAAAATCAACTTTTAATACTTAATTCACCTAATAATCCGACTGGAACAAATAATGAAGAATTAGAAGAATTGTCGATAATTTGTAAAGAAAATAACATTTTAGTTATTTCAGATGAAATCTATACAGAATTAGATTTTAATGGAAATTATCATTCAATTAGTCATTTTTATCCTGAAGGAACTGTTATTTCTTCTGGGCTTAGTAAGTGGTGCGGTGCAGGTGGATGGAGACTAGGTACATTAATATTTCCAAAAGAATTAAAAATGATTCATGATAGTGTTAGATCAGTAGCAAGTGAGACATTTACATCAGTTAGTGCACCCATTCAATATGCAGCTGTAAAAGCTTACACAGAAGATCATTCAGAATATTTAAATAACTCAAGAACAATTTTAAAAAAAGTAGCTGATTTTGTTTATAATCAACTATCAGAAATAGGAATAGAATGCATAAGACCTCAAGGAGGATTTTATATATTATGTGATTTTTCAAAAATAATTAAACATAACAACATAATTAATAATGCAACAACTCTATGCGAACAAGTACTTCAGAATACTGGATTTGCAATGCTTCCAGGAAAAAACTTTGGAATTGAAGATGAAAAACTTATTACTAGAATGGCATTTGTAGATTTTGATGGAAACAAAGCATTATCTTTTATGAAAGATAATTCTTCTATAAAAGATAATGATTTTAATGAGCTCTTTCCAAAAATAAACGAAGGTATTCAAAGTTTAAAATCTTGGTTAAAAAGTGAATTTTCAAGTTAATTTAATATTAACAGCACTACTTTTACCTTTATTTACTGCTACTTCAAAAGTGACTTTTTGGCCTTCAGTTAGAGTTCTAATCCCATTTTTTTCTAAAGAAGTCTTATGGACAAAAACATCTTTTTCATCCCCTGTAGGTGTTATAAAACCATATCCTTTTTGAAAATTAAACCACTTAACAACACCTTCCATAACCGACTCCTTAACTTTGTTGATCAAATGAATTAAAGTTAGTTCAATCAAATTATAGAAATACATTAATTCACTTTATACATTATCAATAATATTATTTAACTACAATTTATTTTTTTGTAAATCTAACTCCAACCATCTTGTTTCTAATTCATCTAATTTCTTTTTGGACATTTCTAGAGTTTTTGAAGATTCTAAAAATTTATCAATATTTTTGGTATATAAATCTGCATCAGATAAGATATTGTTCATTTGTGATATAACAGTTTCTAATCTTTCAATTTCACTTGGTATGATAGATAATTCATGTTCTAATTTATAGGTTAATTTATTATTATTTGATATTTTACTTTGATTATCTTTTTTGACTTTATTTAAATCATTTTTTATTAGATTTTTATTTTTAAAACTATTTTTTTTTAATTTTAAATAATCTGAATAACCTCCTATACAGTCTACAACCTTACCATCACCTTGAAATGCTAAAATTCTAGTTACTGTTTGGTCTAAGAAATCTCTATCGTGTGAAACTATAATTAATGTGCCTTTATAATTAATGAGAATTTCTTCCAACAAATCCAGAGTATCCATATCAAGATCATTCGTTGGTTCATCAAGAATTAGACAAGATTTTGGGTTTGCAAGTATCTTTGCAAGCATTAATCTATTTTTTTGTCCTCCAGACAAAGTAGACACGTAATCATTTAATATCTTTGGATCAAATTGAAATTCTTTTAAATATCCATACACATGTCTATCTTTTCCCATAACGTTTATATAGTCACCTCCGGAGGGGCACATGTTTTTTTTTATAGTTTCTTTTAAAAATAACTCTGATCTTTTTTGATCAAAATATGAGAACTCTATATTTTTAAAATTTTTAATTGTTCCTTTATCTGGAACTTCTTCTTTTAGCAAAAGTTTTAAGAAAGTTGTTTTACCAGATC
>CACMRF010000018.1 GCA_902615995.1 uncultured SAR116 cluster alpha proteobacterium
TAATCACCTGCCTTTAATGCCTTTTCCCAAAACATGGCCTACATATATCGCTAAAGATAAACTAGCTGGTTGGTTTGAATATTATGCAGAAAGTTTAGAATTAAATGTTTGGAGTAATACTGAATTTATATCAGCTGAATATCTATCTAAAGATAAAATTTGGGATGTAAAAATTAAGGATTCTAAAGGAAAAATTAAGAAAATAAAACCTCAACATATTGTTATGGCGATCGGTGTCAGTTCTGTTCCTAAAATGCCAAATATTAAAGGGATAGCAAATTTCAAAGGTGAAAAAATTCATTCTGGATATTTTAAAAGTGGTAAACCCTATCAAAATAAAAATGTTTTAGTATTTGGAACTGGAACTAGTTCACATGATGTTAGTCAAGATTTATACGCAAATGGTGCTAATGTCACAATGGTACAGAGATCTCCAACAATGATTGTTAATCTTGAGCCAAGTGCACAATTACCTTATGCACTGTATCAAGAAGGGCCATCAACTGATGATTGTGATTTAATTGCTATTTCTAGTCCATTAAGCGTTTTAAAAAAAACACATCAAATTTTAACAAAACAATCAAAAAAACTAGATAGTAAACTTCTTAAAAAATTAGAAAAAATTGGTTTTGTTTTAGATTATGGTGAGGATAATACTGGTTGGCAATTTAAGTATTTAACAAGGGGTGGAGGATATTATTTTAATGTCGGAGCCTCAAATTTAGTTGCAGATCAAAAAATTAAACTAATACAATTTTCAGATATTAAAGAATTTTTAAGTGATGGGATTATTTACAATTCTAAAAAAATAGAATATGACAGTTTTATATTTGCAACTGGATATAGAGGTCAAGAATACATGGTAAAAAATTTTTTTGGTAATGAAGTTGCAAATAAAGTTGGAAGAATTTGGAATTTTAATTCCAAAAAACAAGAATTAAATAATATGTTTGTAAAAACAAATCAACAAGGTTTGTGGTTCATAGCGGGAAGTTTGGCTCAATGCAGAATATTTTCAAAATATTTAAGTTTTCAAATTTCTAAAGAAATAAAATAATCCTTAATTTGTTCTGAAATAATAATGTTATAAAAACAAATTAATATGCTTTATGATGTGACATATTTTAGAATTCAATCCTTGTGACTGCTTGACAGAATATGGTTATTGTAAGATGAATTGATTTAATATTCCTATTTAATTTATTCCAATCTCGTATTTACTTTACTCAGTTAAAGGTCTAAGTCTTATTTGATTTTTTTCTTCAAAATTTAATGCAATATTGCTCATATCAGCATCTAATCCAAAATCATTTATTGTTTCTTGTAAAATTTTTTTTGAGAGATCTCCAAGAGGCAGACCAACATTCAATAAAGCCCCATTTTTAAGAGCAATTGAAGCATCTTTGTTCATTAGACCTGTCGTAAACCCTTGAGACATTTTTCCTGACAAAATATTATCTGGTAAAGTAATTTCGGTAGCGTAATTTCTGCCAGAACTTTTTTGAATAACTTCTACAGCTTTTTTTGGATCAATGCCGTCTTTAACAAGCATAGAAATAACCTCAAAAGTAGCTATTCTACAAATTAGATTTAATAAATTATTTCCCGCTTTTAAACTATGGCCACTTCCTGTAGGGCCAGCATGAAAAACATTTGAGCTAATCATATTTAGTAATGGTTTAACTTTTTGAAAAATAATTTCTTCACAACCAGCCATTATAGCTATTATTCCCTCTTTTGCACCTTTAGGACCGCCACTGACGGGAGCATCAACAAAGTTTACATTTTTTTTAGCAAGTATATTAGATATTTTTCTTGTTACTTCAGGTTCACCAGTTGTCATATCAATTACAAATACATTTTTTTTTAGGCCATTTATTAACCCGTTTTCACCAATTGTAATTTTTTCAACAACTTCACTTGTTGGCAGACACAAAAAAATAAAATCATTTTCACAAATGTCTTTTAATTCATATTTAACAATTCCACCTAAATTTTCAATTTTATTTAAATTTGATTTATTTATATCAAATATATTCACTTTATTTTTTAATAATAATCTTTCACAAAGTGGGGCACCCATATTTCCTAAACCAATAAATCCTATTTTATACATGATAATCTCTCATTTTGTTATTTTGTTATTCTAATTATAATTAATTTAAAATTTAAATTTATTTTTTTTTTATCTAATTCTAGAATTTATAGTAAATTAGAGATTAATATGGAAAATTATGAAATTGGATGTTTTGTAGGAAGATTGTGGATTGAAGAAAATAAAGGTCCTTCAATAGTAAAGGTTAAGGATAATTTTATTTTTGATATTACATCAAAATTGGTCCCTACAATGAGCAGTCTCTTAGAATTGGAAAATCCAATTGATTATGTAAAGGGTGAAGAAGGCAAAAAAATAATTTCAATAGAAGATATTGAAAATGAAATAAATGATAAAAATTTCAAAACAAAAATTAGATTATTAGCTCCTTGCGATTTACAAGTTGTTAAAGCATGCGGTGTTACTTTTGCAAAATCAATGGTTGAAAGAGTTATTGAAGAAAGAGCTTCAGGTGACTTTAAAAAGGCAGAAGAATTAAGGATATCTATAGGTGATTTAATAGGTGATAATCTTAAAAATATTGTGCCTGGATCCAAAAAAGCCCTAGAGGTGAAGCAACTTCTTATTAAAGAAGATTTATGGTCACAATATTTAGAAGTTGGCATTGGTCCTGATGCCGAGGTGTTTACAAAGGCTCAAGTTTTATCATCAGTAGGTCATGGTTCTGAGGTTGGCCTTCATCCTGTGTCAAACTGGAATAATCCTGAGCCTGAAATTGTTTTAGCAGTAAATAGTAAGGTTAAAATAGTTGGTGCTACACTTGGAAATGATGTTAATTTAAGAGACATAGAAGGTCGATCTGCATTACTCCTTGGAAAAGCAAAAGATAATAATGCTTCATGTTCAATTGGGCCATTTATAAGATTGTTTGATGAAACATTTTCTTTAGATGATGTCAGAAAAGCTGAGTTAAAAATGACTATAGATGGTATTGATGATTTTCAATTGATTGGGTCAAGTTATATGTCAGAGATAAGCAGGGATCCAGAAGATTTAGTAAAACAAACATCATCAAGACATCATCAATATCCTGACGGTTTTATGCTTTTTTTAGGAACATTATTTGCACCTACTGAAGATAGAGACACAAAAGGTGAAGGTTTTACACATAAAATTGGTGATAAGGTTACAATTAAAGAAAGAAATCTTGGTGCTTTAGTTAACTACGTAAATTTAAGTACTAAATGTCCTGAATGGACTTTTGGGATTTCAGAACTTTATAATAACCTTATAAAAAGAGGATTCTACAAATAAATATGTCTTTTGAAGGAATATTGTCTGATATTAAGGTTTTAGATTTTTCAACTTTATTGCCGGGGCCTTTGGCTTCACTTTTTTTATCAGAGATGGGTGCGGAAGTAATTAAAGTTGAAAGATTAAAACTTGGTGATGAGATGAGAAGAAAAACACCAGAGATTGATGGGACTAATGTTTCCTTTGCAATTTTAAATAGAGGTAAAAAAAGTATTGAAATTAATTTAAAAAATAATTTTCAAAACGAAAAACTTAAAAAATTAATTAAAGAAGTAGACATTGTTATAGAACAATTTAGACCAGGAGTTATGAAACGATTAGGCTTAGACTATGGTTCAATAAAATTAATAAATCCGAAAATTATATATGTTTCAATTACAGGTTATGGTCAGGAAGGTCCTAAAAGTAACTTTGCTGGACATGATTTAAATTATATTGGGGACACTGGCTTGTTAAGTTTAAGTATGGGCAAGGAAGATAATACAGTAGTACCTCCAGCTCTAATTGCAGATATTGGGGCAGGCTCCTATCCTGCAATAATGAATATATTATTAGCGTTAAGAAAAAGAGATTTAAACAAAGAGGGGTCATATATTGATATCTCGATGACAGATGGATTGTTCACTTTTATGTTTTGGGCACTAGGTAAAGGATTCTCCAAAAACGAGTGGTCACAAAATTCAGATTATTATTTATCAGGGGGATCACCTCGTTATAATATTTATGAAACTAAGGATAAAAGATATCTTGCAGTGGCACCGATTGAAGATAGGTTTTGGAATAAATTTTGTGAAGTAATTGATTTAGACATCACCTATACAGGTCAAAAAAAAACAGATCAAGAAATTATTGAAAAAGTTACTTCTATAATAAAAACTAAAACATCTTGTTATTGGGATAAGGTTTTTCAAAAAGCAGATTGTTGTTGCACTGTTGTCAAATCTCTTAAGGAAGCTGTTGGTGATGATCATTTCATTTCAAGAAATCTTTTCTCAAAAAAAGTTAAAATTAATGATGAAACAGCCGTACCTTCGCTACCTTTGCCAATTAGTAAGCAATTTTTATGTCCAAAAATAATTAAATCTTTTCCAAAATTAGGTGAACAAAATAAAACTTATATGAAATAAATTCTATAAGTGATAGAATATTAACTCTAAGAGGAAATTTATGAAAAAAATTAATGATCTAGAATCCTACTGGATGCCATTTACCGCAAATAGAGATTTTAAAAAAGATCCAAGAATTGTTTGTTCTGCAGAGGGTATGTATTACAAAAGTCAAGAGGGTAACGATATACTTGATGCAACAGCTGGTTTATGGTGTGTTAATGCCGGACATAACAGAAAGAAAATCAACGAAGCAATAACTAAACAACTTTCAATTTTAGATTATGCACCTTGTTTTCAATTTGGTCACCCTAAAGCATTTGAGCTAGCCAATAGAATATCAGAAATTTTCCCAGAGGGTATGAATCATGTCTTTTTTACAAACTCTGGTTCAGAAGCTGTTGATACTACTTTAAAAATTGCTTTGGCTTATCATAGAGCAAGAGGAAAAGGGACTAAAACTAGATTGATTGGAAGAGAAAGAGGTTATCACGGAGTCGGTTTTGGAGGTATTTCTGTTGGAGGAATGCCAAGAAACAGACAATATTTTGGCACCTTATTGTCAGGTGTAGACCACCTTCCTCATACTTTCGATCATGAAAGAAATGCATTCTCTAGGGGAGAGCCTGAGTTTGGAGAAGAGTTTGCCGACAAGTTAGAAGATATTATTGCACTTCATGATGCATCTACAATAGCAGCAGTCATAGTTGAGCCTATGGCTGGTTCAACTGGTGTTTTACCCCCTCCAAAAGGTTACTTAAAAAAGCTTAGATCTATATGTACTAAACATGACATTCTTTTAATATTTGATGAAGTTATAACAGGCTTTGGAAGATTAGGAACAGCAACAGCTTCAGATTACTTTGGTGTCGTTCCTGATATAATTTCATGTGCAAAAGGTATTACAAATGGCGTTATCCCGATGGGAGGCGCAGTAGTGAAAGATGAAATATATAAAACTATGTTAGATGAAGCAGATAATCCAATAGAATTATTCCATGGCTATACATATTCAGGACATCCTATTGCTGCTGCGGCTGGTTTAGCTACACTTGAAATATACAAGGAAGAAAACTTATTTGAGAGAGCATCTGAACTATCACCTTATATGGAAGAAGTGGCACATTCTTTAAAAGGTGAAAATCATATAATTGATATTAGAAATATTGGCTTGGTTGCTTCAGTTGAATTAATGCCAAGAGAAGGCGCTGTCGGATCTCGTGGTTATGAGCTAATGAAAAGAATGTGGGATAAAGGTGTCATGGTTCGATTCACACAAGATACCATGGCAGTAACTCCACCTTTAATTGCTGAACGAAAACACATTGATGAAATGTTTGATAAAACTCGTGAAGCTCTAAAAGAGATAAATTAAACTATATCTGGAATAGCTCTTTTTGTTTCCTCATGATTTGATAAAGCATCCTCTATTGCCAAAGCTATTTCGCATAATTTAGCATCATTACCTGCGGGAGCAATTAATTGAATTCCAAATGGTAAGTTTTTATGATCCAACCCACAAGGTAATGCCCAAGCGCAAGGAATAGCCATTGTAGGAGCATAGCTAAGAGCAAGCCACCTCATATAAGTGGGAAGTTTTTCATTATTTATTTCTTCCACAAAAAGCTGTTCATGTGGAAAAGGAGATACTGAAGCAGCAGGACAAATTAAAACATCATAATTTTCAAAAAACTTTCTAAAATTATTGTAAATTTTTGTTTGTTCTTGGTGTGCCCAAGTTACATCTTCCATCGAATACTTTAGACCTCTTTCCACATTATCAATAACGTTTGGTCCTAGAAGTTCTTTATTATTTTTAACTTTTTCAAGGTGTGAAGCCACATAGTTAAAACCTCTTATAACTTCAAAACAATCATGTATATTTAAAAAGTTTGGGTGATCATTATTAGTATAGTTAAAACAACTTTTAATGACTTCAATTTTTTTTAGGAAAACTTTTTTGATTTCATTATCTACAGGTGCACAACCAAGGTCAGTTGAAAAGGCCATTTTGATAGATGATAAATCCGAAGGCATAAGGTCCGCTGGAAGAGAAAATGAATTTAAAGATGAAAAAATATCACTATTATTTATATCAACTATGCCCTGTAATAATAAATAAGCATCAGTTACATCTCTTCCCATTGGCCCAGCAACAGAAAAGGGATTTAATATTATACCCTCAGTTGAGGGAACCATTCCTGGAGAAGGTCTAAAACCAGTGACAGCACAAAAACTTGCAGGTGTCCTTAAACTACCTCCGTAGTCAGTCCCTGTTGCAAGAGATAACATGTTTAGAGATAATGCAGCTGCACTCCCCCCAGATGAACCAGCAGATGTTAAATCAAATTGAAATGGGTTACCTGTTGCTCCATAAACTCTATTTTTTGTATTTGCGCCAGCACCAAATTCAGGAGTATTTGTTTTACAGAAAACAATTCCGCCTTCTTCTCGAATATTCTTAATAATATTATCATCATGTTTTGGAATATGATCTTTAAATAATAATGAGCCGTATGTTGACCTAAGGTTTTTTACCATTTGTAAATCTTTTATTCCAACTGGTAAGCCGTGAAGTAATCCTAAAGTATCTCCCTTAAAAACTTCTTCATCACACTTTTTAGCTTGATCAAGCACATCTTTTTGATCAAATGCTACGATAGCATTTACGTTTGAATTATGCTTTTCATATTGCTCTATGCAACTTTTAACAAGTTCGGTCGATGAGATTTTTTTTTGTCCAATTAAATTTCTAGCTTTATGTGCAGGTAGGTTTGATATTTTATTCATTTGTTTATCCTTATCATTCAACTTTATTACACAAAAAAATTATAGCAATTATTTATTCAAATACTTGACAAAGAATGGATAAGCATAATTATAATCGTATATGGATGTCTTAAAAAAGTTAAGAGATGTTAAATTAAGGCCTACTAAGCAAAGAATTCTTCTGGCTAATTTAATTTTGGATGGAAAAAATAAGCATTTCACTGCCGAAACAATTCAAAAAGAAGTATCAACAAAAGGGCATAATATTTCTTTAGCAACAATATATAATTGTTTAAATAAATTTGTGAATGTTGGTCTCTTAAAACAAATTGATCAACAAGGTGAAGTTACAATTTTTGATACTAATGTGTCACACCATCATCATTTTCTTAATCAAAATACTGGTGAATTAACAGATATTGAGCCAAATGAAATAACCTTCTCAAAGTTTCCTAAAATTCCAAGAGGTTTTCAAAATGATGGGGTTGAAGTTCTAATAAAAATTAGGGATTAAAAATCTAGTTTAGAATAATTCTAACCTGTTGACATTAATATATCCAATTAATATATTTTAAGTATTGAAATATTCTTAGAAAGGTTTTTATAAATGGATGATCAAAGTATAAGTAAATGCCCAGTGATGCATGGGTCTGCAACACAAAATAGTGGTATAAGTACAACAAATCGTGATTGGTGGCCAAACCAATTAAATGTCAATATTCTTCATCAAAATGACAAAAGATCAAATCCTATGAGCACAGATTTTGATTATAGAGAAGAATTTAAGAAACTAGATTACTTTGCTTTGAAAAAAGATTTAACAGATTTAATGACTGACTCAAAAGATTGGTGGCCTGCTGATTATGGTCATTATGGCCCTTTTTTTATCAGAATGACATGGCACGCTGCTGGTACATATAGAACTGCCGATGGAAGAGGTGGTGGTGGAACTGGAGATCAAAGGTTTGCTCCTTTAAATAGTTGGCCAGATAATGGAAATTTAGATAAAGCTAGAAGGCTTCTATGGCCAATTAAACAAAAATATGGAAATAAAATTAGTTGGGCTGATTTATTTATTCTAACCGGTAATGTCGCCATAGAATCAATGGGTGGTAAAACATTTGGCTTTAGCGGTGGAAGACCTGATATTTGGTCAGCTCCTGAAGATATTTATTGGGGAAGAGAAGAAGAGTGGCTTCAAAATAAGAGATATACCGGCGAAAGAGATTTAGAAGTTCCTTTAGGTGCTGTTCAGATGGGTTTGATTTATGTTAATCCGCAGGGACCTGACGGCAATCCTGACCCTTTAGCTAGCGCTAAAGATATAAGGGAGACATTCGCTCGAATGGCGATGAACGATGAAGAAACGGTTGCTCTTACAGCAGGCGGACACACTTTTGGTAAATCTCATGGCGCTGCAGATCCAGATACGTATGTTGGTCCTGAGCCTGAAGGTGCTCCAATGGAAGAAATGGGCTTAGGTTGGAAAAACTCTTATGAGACTGGAAAAGGTGGTCATACGATAACAAGTGGGATTGAGGGAGCATGGACTGCAAACCCAACTCAATGGGACAACGGTTATTTTGATATTCTTTTCGGTTATGAGTGGGAATTAGTTAAAAGTCCTGCTGGAGCATATCAATGGCATCCTATTAATCCAAAAGACGAAGATATGGCTCCTGACGCTCATGATAGCTCAAAAAAGGTTACTACAATGATGACCACTGCTGACATGGCTATGAGAGAAGATCCTGAATATAGAAAGGTTTCTAAAAGATTTCATGAAAACCCTGATCAATTTGCTGATGCTTTTGCAAGAGCCTGGTTTAAATTACTTCATAGAGATATGGGTCCTAAATCGCGTTATTTAGGTCCTGAAGTTCCAGAAGAAGATTTAATTTGGCAGGACCCTATTCCTGAAGGTAATAAATCTTTTGATATTGATGCTGCAAAAGAGAAAATTGCTAATTCCGAATTATCCGTCTCAGAAATGGTTGAAACAGCATGGGCAAGTGCCTCTACTTTTAGAGGAACTGATATGAGGGGTGGAGCTAACGGCGCTAGAATTAGATTAGCACCTCAAAAAGATTGGGTTGCTAATAAGCCTGATCAACTTTCAAAAGTATTATCTAAATATCAAGAAATTGCTAATGAAACTAATGCATCAATTGCTGACATTATAGTTTTAGGTGGAAATGTAGGAATTGAAAAAGCTACTGGTAAAAAAGTTTCTTTTACACCTGGAAGAGGAGACGCAACAGAAGACCAAACTGATGTTGATTCATTTTCAGTTCTTGAGCCATTGTCAGACGGTTTTAGAAACTTTTTAAAAGAAGATTATGGTGTTAGTCCTGAAGAAATGTTGTTAGACAAATCACATTTGCTTGGATTAACTGCACCTGAAATGACTGTTTTGGTTGGTGGTTTAAGATCATTGGGAATAACAACTGATAAGAAAGGCGTGTTCAGTAATAACTTAGAAAAATTAGATAATGAATTCTTTACAACCTTACTTGATATGTCCATAAAATGGGAATCTATAGATCACAATACATTTAAGGGCAATGATAAGGACGGTAAAGTTTATTTGGCATCACGTTATGATCTTGCATTTGGATCTAATTCACAATTAAGAGCATTATCCGAAGTTTATGCTTCTAGTGATGGTTCTGAAAAAATGGTAAATGACTTTATTATTGCTTGGAATAAAGTTATGAACAACGATAGGTTCGATAATTAATTAAATTTTGGGCGGCAAGTTTCTATTAGCCGCCTACTCAATTAAGATCTTGGATGAATTTCTTTATGGGTTTGAATTAACTCTGACTCATTTACATCTGTATATCTTTGAGTAGTTGATAAACTTACATGACCTAAAAGTTGTTGGATAGCCCTTAAGTCAGCGCCTCCAGAAAGTAAATGAGTGGCAAACGAATGTCTTAAAGAGTGAGGTGTTGCAAAATCTGGTAAGCCTAGCTCATAACGAATTTTTTCTAATCTTCTTTGAATAATTCTTGGTGATAGAGCTTTTCCTCTTTTTCCTAAAAAGACTAAATCTTGAGGAGATTGTTTGAAAGGACAATGATTAATATATTCTTTTAAAATAGTAGTTATTTCAGGAAGAATAGGAACATCTCTGTATTTATTACCTTTACCCATAACACGGAGCCAATCATCTGTAGGAAGATCTTTAATTTTTAATGATAATGCCTCATTTATTCTCAAGCCAGCGCCATACATTAGTAATATCACTGCTTTATCTCGTAAATTAATCCAAAATTCATTATCGTTTTTCATAATTGATTCAATTGCATCAGCAACTAGTTTAGGATCTATAGACTTTGGAAGAGGTTTATTAACACGGGGGCTTTTAAAAATTGAAAAGTCTATTTCTTGGACTTTTTTTTCATCAGATAGATATTTAAAAAAATTTTTAATACTTGAAACTTTTCTAGCAATAGAGCTTTTAGATAATTTTTTAATATTTAGTTCAAAAAGAAATCCTCTAATTGAATCTTGAGTTGGGCTCATTAAATCAAGTTGATTTATTTTACAATATTTTAGATATTCCTTAAGATCTCTACCGTAAGATTGGAATGTATGTTCACTATAATTTTTATTAATTTCTAGATGATGTAACCATTCATTTAAATAATCATTCGTCATGATTTTTTTCTTTATAAAATTGATTGGCCTGTTTTTTCCCAATCTTTTAAAAAAGCATTTAATCCTTTATCTGTTAAAGGATGATCATACATTGATTGAAGAATTTTTGGAGGAATTGTAGCAACGTGAGCACCTAATTTTGCTGAATCAACTATATCTTGTACACTTCGAATAGAAGCCGCTAAAACTTCAGTTGTAAAGTCATGTAAATCATAAATATCTACAATTTCAGAGATCAGATTTATACCATCTGCTCCTATATCATCCAATCGACCTATAAATGGCGATATATATGTTGCACCTGCTTTTGCAGCTAATATCGCTTGAGCAGCACTAAAGCAAAGAGTGACATTAACTTTTATATTTTCATTTGAAAAATTTTTACATGCTTTTAAGCCATCCACTGTTAGTGGAACTTTTATTACAACATTTGATGCAATTTTGGATAGTTTTTTTCCTTCTAATATCATTGTATCAGCGTCCGTAGCAGTAACTTCTGCACTTACTGGTCCATCAACAATTTTACAAATTTGTTCAATTGCATCTATAAAATTTAATCCTGATTTTGCTATCAAAGAAGGATTAGTTGTAACTCCATCAATTAAACCAGTATCATTGAGAGATTTAATTTCATTTATGTCGGCTGAATCAATAAATATTTTCATTTTAAATCCTAATATTTGTATGTAATTAATTTCATTATATTATGTTATATCATAATTGTTAATGAGAATTTAAAATTACTTATGCAAGATAATAAAAAATTTAAACTTGTTTCAGTATTATTGTCTGGACCTTTCGACAAGGTGTTTAGCTATAAAATTAATATCTCTTCATACGAAGTAGGGAAGATCATAATTGCTCCGTTTAGAAATCAAAAATTGTTAGGAATTATTTTAGATGAAGATCCAGAATTAATAGAAGATGAAAAAGTTAAAGAAGTTGACTGTTCAATTAAACTGCCTCCTCTTTCAAAAATTTATATTGAATTTATAAATTTTTTTGGGAAATGGAATTGTATTAAAAGAGGTTTGGTATTAAAGCAAATTTTTAATCCACATGATAAAAATTCAATAAAAAAAGTAGAAGATTTAAAAATCTACGAAATTTATAAAATGCCTGAAATCAAAAGCTGTTCACAAATTAATCTTAACGATAATCAAAAAATTGTTTCAAAAAAAATTATAAAAAATTTTACACAAAAAAAATCCAGTACATTTTTGTTACACGGCATTGCTGGGTCTGGAAAAACAGAAACATATTTTGAAGCAATTAACTTTTGTATAAAAAATAAAAAACAAGTTCTTATTTTATTGCCTGAAATTGGATTAACTTCTGAATGGGAAAATAGATTTGAAAAAAGATTTGGAATAGTCCCAGACAAATGGCATTCAGGTATAAAAAAGAGTGTAAAAAAAAGAATATGGGCAAGGACGATTTTGAAAAAAGATCTAATAATTGTCGGTGCAAGGTCCGCTTTGTTTTTGCCGTTGTCTAATTTAGGGTTAATAATAATTGATGAAGAGCATGATAGTTCTTTTAAGCAAGAAGAAGGTCAAAGATATCATGCAAGAGATATGTCCATATATCTATCTTCAAAAGCAGGTATTCCAGCAATTTTAGCTTCAGCAACACCGTCGATTGAAAGTTTACATAATGTGTTTAATAAAAAATATATTCATCTATACCTGCCATCAAGGGCCACTGGAGCTCAAATGCCTGATGTTCAAATAATTGATATGAAAGACAATCAACCACTTTCTGGAAATTGGATTTCTGAACCAATGGTTAACGAATTAAAAAGAAGGTATGAAAACAAAGAACAAGCTATGATATTTTTGAATAGGAGAGGATATTCGAACTTAACTATATGTAGGACTTGTGGGTACAGAATGAGTTGCAAAAATTGTTATTCATGGTTGATTGAACACAGAAAAACTAATAAGTACCTATGTCACCATTGTGGCTATAAAAAACCATTGTCAGATAAATGTGAAAATTGTAGTTCTCATGATTTGGTATCATGTGGGCCTGGAATCGAAAAGATTAGCGATGAAATAAAAAATATATTTCCAAATTCAATTATAGAGAATTTATCGAGTGATACGTTTTCAAATCTTGAGAATTTCAATTCAATAATAAAAAATATTGTAGATGGAAAAGTAAATTTCATTATTGGAACACAAATTTTAGCTAAAGGATATGATTTTCCAAAATTGAATTATGTCGGTATCATCGATGGAGATATTGGTGTATATGGAGGTGATTTAAGAGCATCCGAAAAATGTTTTCAACTTTTGAAACAAGTTTCTGGAAGAGCTGGAAGACATTTAAAAAATAGAAGAGGTCTGGTACAAATTCAAACTTATAACCCTCAAAATCCAATATTAAAAACTATCAAAGATAAGGATGAAAATAAATTTTATTTAGAAGAAATAAGTTATAGAAAAGATGCTGCTATGCCTCCTTTTTCTCGTTTAATATCAATTATAATTTCATCAAAATCTGAAAACTTGCTTCATCAGGTTTGTTATAATTTATTAGAAAAATTTCCTAGATATAATGATGTGAAAATACTTGGTCCTGCTCCAGCACCTTTAAGTTTTTTACGTGGTAGATATAGAAATAGATTCTTGATCAAATCCCCAAAAAATACATTCTCACAAGATATTGTTAAAAGTTGGATAGAAAATACTAAAATTCCCAAGCAAATAAGAATAAGTATTGATGTAGATCCATATACTTTCTCATAATGTAAATTTAAAGAATATATTGTTTTGAGATGCATGGTTATGCTTGCAATAATATGAATGCTGTGATAGCTATCCTTATATATACTTGGATTTTTAATGGAAAATGTAGATAAGAAAAATATTGGGTTACCTAGTAGGTATATCAATGCTTTATACGAGCTATGTGACGAAGCCAAAAACTTAAAAAAAATAACACAAGACTTTGAAAAATTTATTAAATTAGTAGAAGATAATAAAAATCTAAATAATCTTCTATTCTCTCCGACAGTAGGGAAAACGAATCAAGGTAAGATATTAAATGATATTTTAAAAAAAGGTAAAGCTGATAAATTAACTATAAATTTTTGTGGTATATTATGTAGAAATGGTCGAGTTAATTTAATTACAAAAATAATGAGAGAGTTTTTAAATGAAGTTGCCAGAAGAAGGGGTGAAATCGTTGTTGAGGTTTTTTCACCTTACAAACTTGATAAAAAAGAAGAAGATGATTTAAAAAAAATAATACTAAATAAAACAAATGGAAAAAATATTTCACTATTAACACATATTGATAGTAGTTTACTTGGTGGTTTGATAGTTAAGTATGGCTCCAAGATGATTGATACTTCGATTAGAACTAAATTGAATAATCTTGAATTAGCAATGAAAGGTGCAAATTAGATGGATATTAAAGCGGCAGAGATTTCCTCGATATTAAAGGATCAAATTAAAAATTTTGGTACAGATGCTGAAGTCACAGAAATAGGTAAGGTTTTATCGGTGGGTGATGGTATTGCCAGGGTTCATGGATTAGATGAAATCAAAGCAGGAGAGATGGTAGAATTTGATGGTGGCATCGCTGGAATGGCTTTGAACCTTGAAAAAGATAATGTTGGTATTGTTATTTTTGGAAGCGACAAAGACATAAAAGAAGGCGACACTGTAAAAAGAACGGGTTCTATTGTAGATGTTCCCTCTGGAAAAGGATTACTTGGTAGAGTTGTTGATGCTTTAGGAAATCCAATAGATGGTAAAGGTGCGTTAAATAATGTAAAAAGAGCAAGAGTTGAAACAAAAGCTCCTGGCATCATGCCGAGACAATCAGTTCATGAACCAATGCAAACTGGTTTAAAAGCAATCGATTCCTTGATTCCAATTGGAAGAGGACAAAGAGAATTAATAATTGGTGACAGACAAACTGGTAAAACAGCAATTGCAATTGACACCTTTTTGAATCAAAAGGCCGTAAATGATGCTGCGGGAAAAGACGAGAGTAAAAAGCTTTTTTGTATATATGTTGCAGTAGGTCAAAAAAGATCTACGGTAGCACAAATTGTTAAAACTCTTGAAGAAAATGGAGCTCTTGATTACACAATTGTAGTTGCTGCAACTGCATCTGATCCAGCTCCAATGCAATTTTTGGCTCCTTATTCGGCTGCCACTATGGGAGAATATTTTCGTGATAATGGTATGCATGCTGTTATAGTATATGATGACCTATCCAAACAAGCCGTAGCATATAGACAAATGTCATTATTATTGAGAAGACCTCCTGGAAGAGAAGCATATCCTGGTGATGTTTTTTATCTACATTCAAGATTATTAGAAAGAGCGGCTAAGCTAAACTCAGATAATGGGTCTGGTTCTTTGACAGCTTTGCCTGTAATTGAAACACAAGGTGGAGATGTATCTGCTTTTATTCCAACAAATGTTATATCAATAACTGATGGACAAATTTTCTTAGAGACTGAATTGTTTTATAAAGGTATTAGACCAGCTGTTAATGTAGGATTATCTGTTTCAAGGGTTGGTTCTTCAGCTCAGATTAAAGCAATGAAACAAGTTGCAGGAACTATCAAACTTGATCTTGCTCAATATAGAGAAATGGCTGCCTTTGCTCAATTTGCATCTGATTTAGATGCTTCTACTAGACAATTGCTTGCAAGAGGTGAGAGACTTACTGAATTATTAAAACAACCACAATATTCACCACTATCTGTAGAAGAACAAGTCTGTGTTATATACTCTGGTGTTAAGGGATATTTAGATAAGATAAGCATAAATCAAATTGGAGATTTTGAAAAGACTCTCTTGCAGACACTTAATTCAAAAGGCTCTTCAATAATTTCTTCAATTGCTAATGACAAAGCACTCACTGAAAAATCTGAAAAAGACCTTCAAAAGATTATTGAAGATCTATTAAGTAGTTTTGAGTAAAGGATTTTAGATGCCATCCCTAAAAGATCTTAAAAATAGAATTGGATCTGTAAAATCTACGCAGAAGATAACATCTGCAATGAAAATGGTTGCGGCTGCAAAGCTTAGAAAAGCCCAAGAACAAGCGATTGCATCAAGACCTTACTGCTCAAGTATGGAAAAAATTGTTAGTAGTTTAGCGAGCAAATTAATTGATAATGCACCAGAATTGTTAAAGGGAAAAAAAGAAATAAAAAAACAATTACTTGTTGTTTTCTCCGCTGATCGAGGATTATGTGGAGGTTTTAATGGCTCAATATCCAGAGCAGTAAAATTAGAAGTTAAAAAATCTAAAGATCTTGGAATTGGAACTAAATTATTATTTGTAGGCAGAAAATCTGCAGATACTCTTAAAAAAGATTTTCAACAACATATTGTTGAGATAGTAACAGGAAATTCTACAAATCCTATTTACAGTGATGCATTATCAATTTCTTCAAAGATTGTAGATCTCTATCAAAGGGATGAATTTGGTTCATGTAAAATAATATTTAATAAATTTGTATCAGCTATTACTCAAGAGGTTACGCTGAAAAGCTTAATTCCTATTGAAACAAATAATGAAGATGTTTCTAATAACAACCAAGTAAGTTCAGTATATGAATATGAACCTTCAGAGGAAGTTATACTGGAAGAATTGTTAAATAAGAATATAGCAACACAATTATTTAGTGCTCAGATGGAAAGCACAGCAAGTGAACTTGCTGCTAGAATGACTGCTATGGATAATGCTACAAGAAATGCAGGTGACCTTATAGATAGGTTAACATTACAATACAACAGAACAAGACAAGCTTTTATCACAAAAGAATTGATCGAAATAATATCTGGAGCAGAAGCTCTTTAAATTTAAACTGGAGAAAATAATGGCAAAAAAAACACCAAATATTACAGGAAAAATTAGTCAAGTTATTGGCGCCGTAGTTGATGTTGAATTCAATGGTGATCTTCCACCAATATTAAATGCTTTAGAAATTGATAATGAAGGTAACAAATTAATATTAGAAGTTGCTCAACATTTAGGTGAAAATGAAGTAAGAACAATAGCTATGGATACAACTGATGGTTTAGTTAGAGGTATGGAGGTTAAAGATACTGGAGCTCCTATTACTGTACCAGTTGGTCCTGAAACACTTGGAAGAATTCTCAATGTAATTGGAGAGCCTGTTGATGATGGTAAACCAGTTAAATCTAAACAAACATTACCTATTCATAGAGATGCGCCTGAATATATAGATCAATCTACTGAAGCAGAAATTTTAGAAACTGGAATTAAAGTTGTTGATCTTTTGGCACCTTATGCAAAAGGTGGTAAAATTGGTTTGTTTGGTGGTGCAGGTGTAGGTAAAACTGTTTTGATTATGGAATTGATTAATAACGTGGCAAAAGCTCATGGAGGTTACTCTGTGTTTGCCGGTGTTGGAGAGAGAACTAGAGAAGGTAATGATTTGTATCATGAAATGGTAGAATCCGGTGTTATTACTCCAAATAAAGAAGGATCTAAGGCAGCCTTAGTTTATGGTCAGATGAATGAGCCTCCTGGAGCTAGAGCAAGAGTTGCTTTAACAGGTTTAACACTTGCAGAGTATTTTAGAGATCAAGAAGGTCAAGACGTACTCTTTTTTGTAGATAACATTTTTAGATTCACTCAAGCTGGTTCTGAAGTGTCAGCTTTGTTAGGAAGAATTCCATCAGCTGTTGGTTATCAGCCAACCCTAGCTACAGATATGGGTACTTTGCAAGAAAGAATTACTACGACCAATAAAGGTTCAATCACATCAGTTCAAGCTATTTACGTACCAGCAGATGATTTGACTGATCCTGCACCTGCTACTTCTTTTGCACACTTAGATGCTACTACTGTATTATCAAGACAGATTGCAGAATTAGGTATTTACCCTGCTGTGGATCCTTTGGATTCAACTTCAAGAATGCTTGATCCAAGAATAGTTGGAGAAAATCACTATAATGTTGCAAGAAGGGTGCAAGAAGTACTTCAGCAATATAAATCCTTACAAGATATCATCGCTATTCTTGGAATGGATGAATTATCCGAAGAAGATAAATTAGTTGTTGCTAGAGCTAGAAAGATTCAAAGATTTTTATCACAACCTTTTCATGTTGCTGAAGTATTCACAGGCTCACCAGGAAAATTAGTTAGTCTTGAAGATACTATCAAAGGTTTTCAAGGTATTGTTGAAGGCAAGTATGACGATTTACCTGAAGCAGCTTTTTATTTGGTTGGAACTATTGAAGAAGCTGTTGAAAAGGCAAAAAAACTAGCTAAGGATGCAGCTTAATAAATAAAATATTTGATATGAGCGAACTAATAAAAATTGAAATAGTCACCCCACTTGAGCTTCTTAAATCTAAAGAAACTAAAATGTCTGTTCTACCTGGTTCAGAGGGTGAACTTGGAATCATGAATAGGCATACACCACTTATGACTCTATTAAATAGAGGTATAATAAAATTATTTGATGAAAATAACTCAGTAACTGACCAAATTGCTGTTGATGGTGGAGTTGCAGATGTTTCAGAAGAAGGAATAACTGTCTTAAGTGAAAGAGCAGAGGTTTTAGGTTCAAATGCTTCGAATAAACAAATCATTAATGAAAAAATAAATGCTCTAAATATTAAACTTAAAAAGCCTGAATTTCATGAAGATGAAACATTAAAGAATGAAATAGATTTCTTAAATTTTGTTTTAGAGAAATCTAATTAATAAAATCATTTATAATAGGTAAGAAAACGTGATTAATTTTTTCATAAACATCTTTTTTAAAATAGATTGCCTTATTTGTAAGCTCTAATGGTTTTGTCCATTGCCATTCAACAAATTCTGGATGTGATGTATGAATATTAATTTCATTATCTTGCCCATTAAAATTAAATAAAATCCACTTTTGACTTTGGCCTCTGAATTGACCTTGCCAAAGCTTATCTGCTAAGATATGAGGTACGTCGTAATTTATCCAATCTGGATATTCTGCTATATAATCTACAGAAGTTATGCTTGTTTCTTCCAGTAATTCTCTATAACCAGCTTCGACTACAGTTTCTCCTTCATCAATTCCTCCTTGAGGTAATTGCCAGGCATTATTAGGGTTATCTATTCTTTTTCCAGAAAAAACTAGTCCATTGTTATTGAACACCATTATTCCAACACATGGTCGATAAGGTCTTTCGTCATATGGTTTAAAATTAGCCATAGATAATTTATCCAATTTTATTTTTATGAGGATTTTGATTAACTAATTTTCTTTTATTTAAGGAATTTTTTTTTCCGTATAATTTAATTCCTCTAATTAAATCATAAGCTCTAGAAATTTGGTTATCCTCTAGTAGCTTTTCAATTTTGGTTAAACTCTCAGAATTATCGTTATTAGAATTATTTTTTTCTTTTTTATCAAGAGCTCCTCTCAAATTTTCTTCTCTAACAGATGATTTTTCTTTTTTCTTTTTGGTAATTCCTGCTTCCACAACAATATCTGGCTCAATGCCTTTTGCTTGAATGGAAATACCACTAGGAGTGTAATATCTAGAAGTTGTAAGTCTTATTGCACCACTATTTGAAATAGGGATAATAGATTGAACAGAGCCCTTACCAAAACTTCTTGTTCCCAGAATAATTGCTCTTCCATGATCTTTTAATGCTCCTGCAACTATTTCACTAGCCGAAGCTGACCCATTATTGATCAAAATTACTAAGGGATAGTTTTCAAGAATATCTCCTGGTTTAGCAAAAGTTCTTTCAATATCACTTTTACCCCTTCCTTTTGTAGAAACTATCTCACCATTATTCAAAAAAGCATCAGTTACTGAGATAGATTGATTTAACAAACCACCTGGATTATTTCTTAAATCTAAAATTAAGCCTTCAAGTTTATCGCCTAATTTATCCTTAATTGTCTCAATGTTAGATACCATACTTGATGTAGTTGTTTGAGAAAAAGTCGTTAATCTCACATAACCAACATTATTAATAATCTCATATCTAACTGATCTGATTTTTATTTTATCTCTTATTATTTCTAAATCAAAGGGGTCTTCATCTTTTCTTAAAACTGTAATTTTCACTTTAGTCCCTATAGGACCTCTCAATTTTTCAACAGCTTCGTTTAGTGGTAACCCACGAATAGATACTCCCTCTACGCCAATAATCAGATCTCCTGGCTTCATTCCTGCTTTAAATGCAGGGGTGTCATCAATTGGTGAAACAACTTTTACAACACCATTTTCAAGTGTTATTTCTATACCTAAGCCACCAAATGAACCCTTAGTTTTAACCTGCATTTCTGAGTAATCATCTGCTGAAAGGTAAGCAGAATGTGGATCTAAAGACTGAAGCATTCCTGAAATAGCAGCTTCGATTAATTCTTTATCAGAGACTTCTTCGACATATTGTTCTTTAACTCTTTCAAAAATATCACCAAATAAACTTAATTGTTTATAAGTTTCTTGCCTGTTATTTTGTGCATTTAAGAAGTGATTTGGAGTAAAGCTTAAAATTAAAACAGTAAATAAAAATATTCCAAAAATAAAATATCCGTTTTTAAGTATATTTTTGAAAATTATATTCATGTTAAATTCCTAAGTTTAATAATATACCAATTTATCATATTCGCAATTTTTAGTTTTTTCGAATTAACGATTTTCCTGTGATTAATTTTGATTTTTTTATGCCCAGTAAATCAATAATTGTTGGAGCAATATCAGCTAGCTTGCCATCATTTAATTTTATATCTTTTTGTTCATTATTTACAAAAATGAATGGTACTAAATTTGTAGTATGAGCTGTATGAACTGATTTACTATTAGAATCCCACATATTTTCACAATTACCGTGATCTGCTGTAATTAAAATAGTTCCATTTAATTCTTCTATTTGTTGAGTTAATTCCCCAATACAATTATCAACTGTCTCAACTGCTTTTATTGTAGCCTTGAGATCACCTGTATGACCTACCATGTCTGGGTTTGCAAAGTTGACTACAACAAAATCATGTTTTTTATTTTTTAAATTAATCATTAATTCATCTTTGATTTTAATAGCAGACATTTCAGGCTTGAGGTTATAAGTAGAGACTTTTGGAGAAGGAATAAGAATTCTTTCTTCGTTTTTATATTTTTTTTCATTTCCTCCATTGAAGAAAAAAGTTACGTGGGGATATTTTTCTGTTTCTGCAATTCTTAATTGAGTTAATCCGGCTTTAGATATTATTTCACCTAATGTTTCTTGATGAAGTTCATTTTTAAAAATACTAGGAATATATCTATTTAACTCCTCTGAGTATTCCATCATCCCTAAGGCATTTTTAAAAGGTGCTTGATTATTTTTTCTACTAAAGTGAATAAATTCATCTTTTAAAAAACTTGCTAAAATCTCTCTAACTCTATCTGATCTAAAATTAATAATTAGCAAACTATCTTCATCTTCAATCCCTTTATAATTGCCAATAATAGTTGGAGATACAAATTCGTCAGTCTCATTTCTTTTATATGCATTCTTAATAGCTAGTTCTAAACTATCGTATTGGTAGTCACCTTTTCCGTTTACTATTAGATTATAAGCTTTTTCAACCCTATCCCATCTATTATCTCTATCCATTGCGTAGTACCTACCAATTAATGTTGAAATTTCAAAAGTACTTGGAATATTAGTTGTTAATTCATTTACAATGCTTCCAAATTCATTTGGTAAAGTATCTCTACCGTCAGAAAATAAATGAAGCTTAATATTATTACATTTTTTTGAAACAAGTTTACATATATTGATTAGGTGATTTGCATGAGAATGTACACCTCCATTACTATATAAACCAATTATGTGAACAGATTTATGATCATTATGTTTTTTAAAAAATGATTTAAATTCATCAATTTGAGAAACCTTATTATCAGTAAATGCTTTATCAATTCTAGGTAATGACTGCAATATAACTCTGCCTGAACCAATATTCATATGCCCAACTTCAGAATTACCTATTTGGTTTGAAGGTAGTCCAACATATTCCCCTGAAGCTTCTAACTTACATGATGGATAAGTTTTTAGTAATTTATCAAAATTAGGAGTTTTAGCTAAATGTACAGAGTTGTATTTTGTTTCATTACTTAATCCCCATCCATCCATAATACATAGAACTAAAGGTGAATTATTTTTTTTATTCATGTTAATCTCATTTATGATAGGGATGATTATTAAATATGCTTTCAATCCTGTATATTTGTTCAACTAGCATTAATCTAGCAATAATATGTGACCAAGTCATTTTACCAAAGGAAATAATCTTATCTGATTTTTGTTTAATAAATTGACCGTGACCATATGGTCCACCGATTGCAAAATTTAAAATTTTTGTATTATTCATTTCATATGATTTTATTAGTTCAAAAAGCTTGTTAGTTGATAAATTTTCACCTTCTTTATCTAGTAGGATTAAAATTGAATTTTTAGGGGAATATTCTAATAATTTTGAGCCTTCTTTTTCTACATCTGATTGAGGAAATTCAATTATTTGTATTTTATTTCTTACTCTTTTTATGTATTTTCGGATTATTTTATTTTCTTCGATGTTTGATAATTTGCCAATACATGAAATTTGATATCTCATATTAGAGTGTTTTTATTAGGTTTTTATTTTGGAATTCGTTGATTTTGGTATTTCCCACATTTTTTCTAATGCATAAAATTCCCTAACTTCAGGTCTAAATAAATGGATAATTATATCATAGGCATCAATTAAAACCCAATCAGAATTTGTAATTCCCTCTGGTTTTCTTGTTGAAACTCCTTTGATTTTAAATTTTTTAATTAAATTATTTGCCATACTTGAAACTTGCCTTGATGAATTTCCACTAGCTATGACCATGAAGTCAGCAATGCTACTTCTATCTTTTAAATCTATTTTTTTAATGTCAATTGCTTTGTCATCTTCAAGAGAATCATAGATTAAAGACAAAAGTTTTTTTATTGTGATAGGGGTTTTATTTTTATTCATGAATGAGTTTGATTTAGATTTTTTCTAATTTTAGAGGAAGATAAGTTGTTTAAT
>CACMRF010000019.1 GCA_902615995.1 uncultured SAR116 cluster alpha proteobacterium
CACCCTTTTCAAGAATTATTTCACAACAAATTTTAATGCCTAGCATACCACCATTTACTATAGAATGTTGATAAGGTGATGTCTTAACAGCAAACATATCATTCATATATTTGGATATTTCTTCTCTAACCTCAGGAATTCCATTCTGATAAGTATAAAAAGTTTCACCTGCTTTAAGTGCATTAATTGTTTCATTATAAATTAATTTGTCTGTTGATATATTACCTTCACCAAACCAAGCTGGATACACTACTTTTCCAGTTTCTTTAGTGAAATTTCTACCATAGTTTGCAATTTCCATAATTGGAGTTTCTTTAATTTGTAAAATATTTTTATTTATTGAATTCATTATGTTATTTATTAATTAAATATTTTTTTAATTGGTTGATTGCGTTTTGTACACCTTTAACATTTTGTCCACCAGACTGAGCCATATCAGGCCTTCCTCCTCCTGGCTTACCATCAACTTTAGTAGAAATTAAATTAACTAATTCTACTGCATTTAATTTATTTGTTATTTCTTTATTTATATTTACAACACAAGAAACTTTTTCATTAATTGTTGAAACTATACAAACAACATCTAACTTATTTTTTTTTAACATTCTTTCAGCATAAGATCTTAATTCTTTAGGTTGTAATTCTTCACTTACAACTGAAAAAAATTTAAAACCATTTATCATCTCTGGGTTCACTAGAAAGTCATTTTCATCAGACTTTACCTCTTTTTTTATTTTTTGTAATTTTATATTTTCTTCTATTAATTGGTCAATTTTTGTTATCAAATTTGATGAATTTATATTTAATTTTGATGTAATTGTTTTAATAATTTCATTTTTATCCTCATAATACAACATTGCACTTTTTCTTGTAACAGCTTCAATTCTTCTTACCCCAGATGCTACTCCACTCTCCCCAATAATTTTGAATCTGATAGCTTCACCAACTGATTTTAAATGAGTACCACCACATAATTCAACTGACCACGCTATTCTTTTTTTTGTTATTGATTTTCCCATAGAAACAACTCGTACTTCATCTCCATATTTTTCACCAAAAAGAGCTATAGCACCTTTTTTCATCGCTGACTTTTGATCCATAATTTCAGTATTTACTTTGTCATTTTGATATATTTTTTGATTAACTACATCTTCTATCTTTTTTAAAATATTTGATTGAATTGGATGATTTAAATTAAAGTCAAATCTTAATTTTTCATTGCTAACTAATGATCCTTTTTGTTTAACATTTGTCCCAAACTCCTCTCTAAGAGCTTCGTGAAGAAGATGTGTAGAGGTATGATGGGAAGAAATTTCTTTTCTGTTTTCTGTATCTACTTCTAAACTAAATACATCATCTGCATTTACATATCCCTTTATTACATTCACTTTATGTAAAAACATAATTTTATCTGATACATTTATTTTTTTACAATCTAAAACTTTTATCTTTGCATTGTTAGAATTAATATATCCAATATCCCCTTTCTGGCCACCACTTTGAGCATAAAATACTGTAGTGTCAAAAATTAAGTCACCTTTTTCAGATTCTATTAAACTATTTGAAAGTTTATTATTTTTTATTATACTCAAACATTTTCCTTCACATTTTAAATTTTTATAGCCAATAAATTTCGTTGATGAGTAATCATTTAAAGTCTTCATTATCTCTGAACTTATTTCATTGTCTCCCGACCCAGTCCATGCTGCTCTTGCTCTACTTTTTTGTTTTTTCATTTCTATTTCAAAGTTTTCTTCATCTACCTCCCATCCATAACCTTTTAAAACATCTTGAGTTAAATCTAATGGAAAACCATATGTGTCATATAATTCGAAAGCTTTTTTACCCGAAAATATTTTTTTATTATTTTTTTGTAACATCTCACTATTTAATATTTCTAAACCTCTATCTAAAGTTTCTCTAAATTTAAGTTCTTCAATCAGAATAATGTTTTTAACAAAATCTTTATTTTCATATAACTCAGGGTATGCAACCCCCATTTCATCTACAAGGTAGTCAGATAATTCATTCATAAATGGTTTTTGGTAACCTAAGATATTTGAATGTCTAATAGCTCTTCTCAATATTCTTCTTAGCACATAACCTCTTCCATCATTGCTAGGAAGCACTCCTTCAGAAATTAAAAATACACTTGATCTAATATGATCTGCTATTACTCTATGTGAAGCAGCGTTATTTATTGTAACCTTAGACTTAGTAACTTCGGATGATGCTTTAATTAGGTTTTTAAATAAGTCTGTTTCATAGTTATCATGTGTACCTTGTAGTAAAGCTGATATTCTTTCTAAACCCATCCCTGTGTCAATACTAGGTTTTGGTAAATTTACTCTTGTTTTAGCATCAATTTGCTCAAATTGCATAAAAACAAGATTCCAGATTTCTATAAACCTATCTCCATCCTCATCCTTTGACCCAGGTGGGCCTCCTTTAACACTTTCACCATGATCAAAGAAAATTTCTGAGCATGGTCCACATGGCCCAGTATCACCCATACTCCAAAAATTATCACTTGTTTTAATTTTAATGATTTTTCTTTCGTCAAGATTACCAATTTTTTTCCATAGAAGCTCAGCTTCTTCATCTTCATGAAATATAGTCACTAATAATTTATTCTCTGGAATTTCAAATACTTTAGTAAGCAAATCCCATGATTGATATATTGCTTGTTCCTTAAAATAATCGCCAAATGAAAAGTTTCCTAACATTTCAAAAAATGTATGGTGACGTGCAGTATGACCTACATTTTCTAAATCATTATGCTTTCCACCCGCTCTGAGACATTTTTGAGAAGTAACAGCTTTATCGTAATCTCTTTTTTCTACTCCAGTGAAAATATTTTTAAATTGAACCATACCTGAATTCGTGAATAAAAGAGTTGGATCATTATCAGGTACTAAATTGCTAGATTTAATTTCTTTATGACTATTTTTCTTAAAATACTTTATAAAAGTATTTCTTATTTCTGAAAGATTCATATTTTTCATAACAAAACCAATTAAAAAATATATTTAATTATTTTGTTAATATTAAAGCAAGTTTAAATAATAAAAAATTACTCTTCTGTATTTTTTTCTTCAGAAATCTCTGGGTTCATCATAATATTATCAACTAATCCAGAATTACTTCTGATTTTACTTTCTATTTCCAATGCAGTATCTGGATTATCTTTTAAATACTTTTTTGCATTTTCCTTACCTTGACCAATTCTTTGATCATTGTAAGAGAACCAAGCTCCAGCCTTATCAATAATATCTGCTGCAACACCTAAATCTATAAGTTCTCCATGTTTTGATATTCCCTCTCCATACATAATATCAAATTCTACAGTTCTAAAGGGAGGTGCAACTTTGTTTTTAACAACTTTAACTCTTGTTTGATTTCCAACTATGTCATCCTTATCTTTTATAGCTCCAATTCTTCTTATATCGAGTCTTACAGATGAATAAAATTTTAAAGCATTTCCTCCTGCTGTAGTTTCAGGACTTCCAAACATAACACCAATCTTTAACCTAATTTGATTTATGAAAATAACTAAACAATTAGATTTAGATATTGATGAAGTAAGTTTTCGTAATGCTTGACTCATTAATCGTGCCTGAAGCCCAACATGTGTATCACCCATGTCTCCCTCTAATTCAGCTCGTGGCACTAAAGCAGCAACTGAGTCAATAACCATTACTGATATGGCACCTGATCTAACTAATGTGTCAGCGATCTCTAATGCTTGTTCACCAGCATCTGGTTGTGAAATAAGTAATTCATCAATATTCACACCCAATTTTTTAGCATAAACGGGATCTAAGGCATGTTCTGCATCCACAAAAGCACAGGAACCACCTTGCTTTTGTGCTTCAGCAATAGCATGAAGAGCTAAAGTCGTCTTACCAGAACTTTCTGGACCATAAATTTCAATTATTCTACCTTTTGGAAAACCACCTATTCCAAGAGCAATATCTAACCCAAGTGATCCTGTGGAAATTGATTGAATATCAATATTTTGATCATTTTCTCCTAATTTCATTACAGAACCTTTACCAAAGTTCTTTTCAATTTGTGAAATCGCACCTTCTAGTGCTAAATTTTTATTCTCATTATCCATAGAAAAGTCAAGTACCTCAGCATTCATTTTTATACTCCTAAAAAATATATAAGAATATAATATTCATGTTTTGTTCTTATGTCAACAATTGTTCATATTTTGTTCTTTTTTTAATCGTCTTTATGTATTCTTTCCATTTTTTCGTGCCTTTCTTGAGCATCCAAACATAAGGACGCTATCGGCCTTGCAATTAATCTTTTAATACCAATAGGCTCATCTGTTTCTTCACAATAACCGTATGTACCTAAATCAATTCTTCTCAAAGCAGAATCAATTTTACTGATTAATTTTCTTTCTCTATCTCTTGTACGTAATTGAATGGTAGCATTACTTTCAACTTGAGCTCTGTCAGCAATATCAGGTCTCTGCAACCCGTCTTCAGATAGATCATCTTTAGTATCTGAGGCCTCATTTAATAACTCTTTTTTCCAAATTAAAAGCTTTTGTCTAAAAAACTCTAAATGATTTTCATTCATGTAATCTTCAATATCTGTAGGCACATAATTTTCTGGTAATACAATTCTAGATCCTTGAATGCCAGACTTATTTGAAGATTCATTATTTATTTTATTTTTATCTATAGAATTCATTTAAAAACACCTTATATAAATTTATGTAGGCTTATAATGAAACCTATTAAAGTTCAACATATTTTTTTAAAAAAATTAATTAAACTCAGAGATGCCAAATAAATAATCAACAAAGATAACCTTTATGAATAAACAACTATATAAAAATTTACTTGCTAATGAATTGACAAAAATAAAAAAAGAAAACAGATATAGAATTTTTAATGAAATTCAAAAAAATAATTCTTTTCCACTAGCCAAAAAAGCTTATCAAAATAAATTTAAAGATATAATCATTTGGTGCTCAAATGATTACCTGGGAATGAGTAGAAATGAATTATCAATAAAAAGAGCAAAAGAATGTCTAGATAATTATGGAATTGGTTCAGGAGGAACAAGAAATATATCTGGAACACATTCGCCTCTAGTTAGATTAGAAGATGATTTAGCTAATTTACATTGTAAACAAAAAGCGTTGGTTTTTACATCTGGATATGTAGCAAATGAAAGTACGATTGGTGCATTGTCAACTATATTTAAGAATTCGATTATATTTTCTGATGAAAAAAACCATGCATCAATCATTTCTGGAATAAAAAAAAATAAATGTGAAAAATATATTTTTAAACATAATGACATGATTGACTTAGAAAATAAATTATCTTTAGTTGATATTAATCGTCCTAAAATCATTATATTTGAATCTATTTATTCAATGGATGGAAGTATAGGAGACTTAGCTGGGATAGTTAATTTATCCAAAAAATATAATGCGTTTACTTATGTTGATGAAGTTCATGCAGTTGGTATGTACGGAAAAACAGGTGCTGGTATTTCAGAAAAATTTAATTTGCAGCATGACATTGATATTATTCAAGGAACACTTGCCAAAGCTTTTGGAACAATAGGAGGCTATATAGCATCTGATGATCTTGTCTGTGATGCTATTAGATCTACAGCGAGTGGCTTTATCTTCACTACTTCGTTGCCTCCATTAGTTGCTGAAAGTGCAAGAGCATCTATTGAATATCTAAAATCCAACAGTGAATTAAGAATTAAACAGCAAGAAAACGTTGAATTTTTAAAAAGTGAACTTTTAAAAAATGATATAGAGATACTTAAAAACCCAACCCATATCATCCCAGTGATAATTAGAGATGCTGAATTATGTAATGAAATAAGTAAGCACTTACTTGATAACTATGGTCATTATATACAACCAATAAATTACCCAACTGTAAAAAAAGGAGAAGAGAGGTTAAGAGTTACACCAGGACCATTTCATAACAAAAAGATGATGTTAGATTTAGTTGATAGTTTAAATGAAACATTTAGAAAATTTAATTTTACAAAAACCAGCATTAATGCAGCATAAATGAAATGATACAGAAACCTTCAGATCATATAAAAACAAAATTTGATAAAATTGGTATTCTTTTAATAAACTTAGGCACACCTGAAAATACTGATTATTGGTCAATGAGAAAATACCTTAAACAATTTTTAAGTGATAGACGTGTAATAGATGTGTTTAAACCACTTTGGTGGTTAATCTTAAATGGACCTATCTTAGCCCTCAGACCTCAAAAATCTGGCAAAGCTTATAAACGAATTTGGGATGAAAAAAAAGGATCACCACTTAGATACATAACAGAAAGCCAGTTAAAAAAAATAAAAGATAAATTTAAATCAAATGCTTCATTAATATTTGATTATTCAATGAGATATGGGAAACCATCAATTTGTGAAAAACTTGAACTTTTATTTCAAAAAGGTTGTACTAAATTATTAATTTTGCCGCTTTATCCTCAGTACTCTGCAAGTACCACAGCATCAGTACAAGATGAAGTGTTTAAATGGCTATTAAAAAAAAGGTGGCAACCATCTATAAGAACTATAGCCCCTTGGTTTGATAATGATGAATATATTACTAATATTGCAAACTCAATACAAGAATCATTTACAAAAGCTGGAAAACCTGAGCATCTTATTGTTTCTTTTCATGGTGTTCCTCGTAGATATTTATTATTAGGTGATCCTTATCATTGTCATTGCCAAAAAACTGGTAGATTAATAAAAGAAAAACTTAAGTGGCCAGATAATAAATTTACCGTTTCGTTTCAATCAAGATTTGGACCTGAAGAGTGGTTAAAACCTTATACTGATGAAACCTTAATAGAACTTGCCAAAAATGGAACAAAAAAAATCAGTATAATTTCCCCTGGTTTCGTTACAGACTGTTTAGAAACACTTGATGAAATTAAAAATGAAGCTCTGGAAACTTTTCAAGAGCATGGTGGACAAAATTTAAATTATATAAATTGCTTAAATGATGGGGAAGAAGGCATTTCTTTGTTGTCTAAATTAATTCAAAATAATATTAAAGGTTGGAATTAATTTTAATTCGATTAAACCAATATTTACATTTCTTAAAAAGATTGTATATTACCAATACATGCGGGTATTGTGTAGTGGTAAGACCTCAGCCTTCCAAGCTGATGACGCGAGTTCGATTCTCGCTACCCGCTCCATAAAAATACATAAATTTTATTTAAAATTTAAATAAAGTATTATGGATACGCTAGATATAATTAAAGATCCCCCCAATAAAGTTGTCAAACTTGGTAGATTTTCAAGAAACAAATAGTCAATTATTATTGAAAAAACAGGAATTAAAAATAAAAAAAACGATGCTTTATTTGCACCAAAATATCCTACTGAATATGTCCAAGTATAGTACCCTAAAAGCGTTGGAAATAAAGTTAGCCAAACAAGAGCAAATATACTCTTTTCATCTAAAACGCTGATTGAGTTTAAAGTTGAATTGAACCAGAATAACATTGGAATTGTTCCAAACACTAGAGTTAGAGATAATGAAATAGCAACACCATATTTATCAATTAATGGCTTTACAATATGAAAATAACTTGCAGTCAAAAAAGCAGCCAAAAATATTAAAAATGCACCCTTATTCAAAATATTGTCTAATTGTCTTTCTAATGAAATTATAAACACACCTAAAATACATATAATCATACCAACCCAGTAGTAAGATTTTATCTTTTGTTTTAATAAATAAAAACCAATTAAAAATGCAAAAAGTGGATTACAATTTACTATAAAACTACTTGCACCTGCGCTAACTGAAGTTTGTCCAGTATTTAAAAATAAATTATATAAAAAAATTCCAAAAAAGCCTGATAAAAAAAAACGAAGATAATCTTTCATTGAAATATTTAACTTAGTTTTTAAAAAGTATAATAATCCCAAAATACCGGGTAATAAAAATCTACCTAAAGCTAGCTCCATGGGGTTTAAATCTTTTAAAAGGTATGACATTGCTGGGAAAGATGATCCCCAGACTAAAATTGTTATTAAAAGATAAAAAAAAGGTTTTATTGTCATCAAAATTAATTTGATTTTGGAATACTTAATTTTTTATCTACATTATGCTTTTGTAAAGAATTTTTAATATATCCATCCTCTATAGCTTCAGATATTATTGAATTAATAAATTCAATAACTTCAGGATAATTCTTTTTAAACCCAACTGATTGCTTTATATATGTAAATGGTTCATCAATAATCCTATCATTATTTTTCAATTGCATTTCATCAATTAACTTTGGTCTTAAACCAGCTAACACATTTGCTTTACCAGACCTATAATAAGTATGAGAGTCGTCAATCGTTTTGACTCTAAAAATTTTAGAAAATTTGAAATTTGATTTGAGCCATAAATCATAAGCGCTCCTATCTGCAACAACAATAGTATTTTCTTCTTTGTCAATATCCTGATTTGTAATAAATCCAGATTTATTTTTAACTAAAAAATTTGCATCTATTAAAACATATGGATTACAAAAATCTATTGTATTACCTCTTTCAGGTTCAAAAGCGATATTACCTATATCCCAAACATCGTCATTTACAACATCAGCTAACTGTCCTGGTCTTTCAAATAAAATAAATTTACATTTAACATCAATTTTTTTTGCAATTAACTTTGCAATATCAGGTGATATACCAATTGGATCACCATCTTCATTTTTACCCACAACAAGTAAAAAATTACTCATATTAATTCCAACTCTTAAATATCCCTTAGGAGCTATTGTTTGTTTTATGTCATATATCATTTCAATCTCCAAAACATCTAAAAAACTATTGTTATTATATATTTTTAAAATACAATTTAATTATGAAATATTTTATTGCCATTATTAAACCTTTTAAACTTGATGATGTTAGAAAAGCTTTAACTCAAATTGGAGTTGAAGGGTTAACCGCTTCAGAAGTAAGAGGTTTTGGCAGACAAAGAGGCCAAACTGAAATTTATAGAGGAACTGAGTATAGCGTTTCTTTTGTACCAAAACTCAAGATTGAATTAGCTGTTCCAGATGAATTAGAAGAAAAAGTTTTGGAAACCCTAAATAAAAGTGCAAATACTGGTCAAATAGGTGATGGTAAAATCTTTGTATTTGACATTAAAAGCGCAACCAGAATAAGAACTGGTGAAACAGGAAATGATGCTTTGTCTTAAACTAAACTAACCTCTCATTTGCCCAATTAGCTGCATATAAAATTATTTCTGATTTTTCATTATCCAGCAAATATTTCAGTTGTTTTTTATAAATCTTGTTTTTACTATTGCCTGCTGCAATACAACAATTTCTAATAAATCGTTCTCTTCCAATTCTTTTAATTGGTGATTTCGCAAACTTTTTTTTAAAATTAAATTCATCTAAAGTTAAAAGTACATCTAAACCAAACTCTTTATCAATTTCATAAAACTTAATTTCAGATGATAATTTAGCAAATTTATTCCAAGGACATATTGCTAGACAATCATCGCACCCATAAATCTTATTGCCCATTTTTTCCATAAACATTTCTGATATTTTTCCAGAATATTCTATTGTAAGATAAGAAATACATTTTCTAGGATCAATTTCATAAGGGGCTATGAAGGCTTTTGTAGGACAAATATCTAAGCAAGCCTTACATGAACCACAATGATCATTTTCAGACAAATCAACTGGTAAGTCTTTATTTAAAAGTATAACTCCTAGAAATAACCATGAACCAAATTCTTTTGACACTAAGTTTGTGTGTTTTCCTTGCCAACCTAAACCTGCTAATTGAGCGAGAGGTTTTTCTAATAATGGAGCTGTGTCAACAAATACCTTTAAATCTAAAAGTTTATCTTTATTTAAAATTGGAAATAATTTACTAGCGAACCTTTTTAATTTTCCTTTAAATACTTTATGGTAATCCTCTCCATTTGCGTAAACAGAAATATTCCCTAAGTCATTCTTTTTATTTTTTAAAAGCGGATTATCTCTAGGCCCGTAGTTTAAACCTAATATTATTGCTGATTTTGCTTCAGGCCATAAATTAATTGGTGACTTTCTTCTATATTCTGTTTTTTTTAACCAATCCATTTCACCATAAAGTTTGTTTTTTAAAAATTTTTGAAATTGTTTTTGAATTTGACTTGGTATTTCAGGTTTAGTTATTTTGCAGACATCAAAACCAAAAGATTTTGATAATAAATTAATTTTTGTCTTAATTTCTAGATTATTTTGTTTTTTATTATTCATTAGTTTTAAAATTGTATTTTTTTAAAAAATTTTTTTCAAATTCTTTGAAACTATTACTTATAATGCTCTCCCTGGCTCTTTTAACAAGGTTCATATAAAATGATAAATTATGCCAAGTTAATAATGATGCACCTAAAATTTCTTTTGATTTAATTAAATGATGGATATATGCATTTGAAAAATTTTTACATGTATAACAAAAACAATCTTGATCTAATGGATTTTTATCAAATTTATATTTTGCATTTTTTATATTAATTGGACCTAAAGAAGTAAAAGCTTGTCCATTTCTACCTGATCTTGTTGGAAGAACACAATCAAACATATCAACACCTCTTTTTATAGCACCTATAATATCATCCGGCTTACCTACTCCCATTAAATATCTAGGTTTATGTATTGGTAAGTTTTTTTCTGTTTTAATAATTGTATCAAACATTACATCTTGAGGTTCTCCAACTGCGAGACCTCCAATTGCGTAACCTTCAAAATCAATTTTTGTTAATTCATTACATGAAGTTTCTCTTAAGTCCTCAAAATCTGATCCTTGAACAATTCCAAATTGTCCGTAACCAGGTCTATTTATAAAGGCTTCTCTTGATCTTTTTGCCCATTCAATAGATAAATTTGTCGAATTTTCAGCATCTGTCCTCAACGCAGGATATTTAATACATTCATCTAATTGCATTGTAATTGTTGAACCTAAAATTTGTTGAAATTGAGTGCTAATTTCAGGAGTTAAAAATATTTTTTTCCCATCTAAATGAGATTGAAAATAAACTCCTTTTTCAGTTACCTTTGTTAATTTAGAGAGACTCATAATTTGGAACCCTCCTGAATCAGTCAATATTGGTTTTTCCCAATTAATAAATGATCTTAAACCACCAAACTTTTTTATAACTTCTTGACCAGGTCTCAAATAAAGATGATAAGCATTACCCAAAATGATTTGCGAACCTAATTCTAAAACATCTTTTAAATGCATAGCTTTTACTGTACCTAAAGTACCTACTGGCATAAAAATTGGTGTTTCGATATCACCATGCGCTGTCCTGAGAAATCCTGCTCTTGCTTTACTATCTTCTGCAACTAATGAAAAATCAAATTTTATTGACATTACCTTTTCTCTTCAGCAAACAACAATCTCCATAAGAATAAAATCTATAAAATTTATTGATTGCATGATCATAAATTTTTTTCACCTCCTCTTTTCCAGAAAAGGCTGAGATTAAAATTAACAAAGTAGATTTTGGTAAATGAAAATTTGTTAGTAAGTAGTCTACAACATTAAAATTAAATCCTGGTTTAATATATATATCCGTCTTATCAGAACAACTTTTAATTTCATTGAACTTTAAAAAGGTTGCTTCCAATGTTCTCATTACAGTTGTCCCAACAGCAATTATTTTTTTTCCATTTAGTTTTGCATTTTTTAAAATATTTACTGTATTTTGTGAAATTTCAAAAGATTCAAAATGCATTTTATGATTATTTATATTTTGAGTTTTTACTGGAAGAAAAGTACCTGCACCAACGTGCAAAGTTATAGAAGTAATCAAAATTTTTTTCTTAATTAAAGTATCAATTATTTCTTTAGTAAAATGCAGCCCAGCCGTAGGAGCAGCAACAGCACCAATTTTTTTTGCAAATAATGTTTGATAATGTATTTCATTTTCAAAGTTTTCATTTTTTATATATGGTGGTATTGGGGTGTTTCCATATTTAGAAATCTTGTCTAGCAGCTCATTGCCAGAAAAATTAAACTTTAACAGAACTTCTCCATGATCTTTTTTTTCTAAAATTATTGCTTTAAAAGATTTAGAGAAATATACCTCGTCATTTTTTCTACACTTCTTTGCTGGTTTACAAAAGGCATACCATTGATCTTCACTATTTTTCATGTGAAGATTAAAACTAAGTTTTTTTTTATTAACTAAACCAATTAATTTAGCTTTTAAAACTTTTGTGTCATTTACAACTATTACATCACCAGGATTCAGAAGGTTTGGTAAATCATAAAAGTGAAAATCACCTAACTCTGAGTAAATACAAGATAATAATTTTGAATTATGCCTTGGATTTACTGGTTGTTGAGCAATTAAATCTTCTGGAAGATTAAAATTAAATTGATCTATATTCATTGTCTATTTAAATATTTGAATTACACCAACTATCTTTTCATCATTATTTTTTACAACTAATGATTGTAATCTGGCCTCTTTCATTCTCTCATGAGCAACTTGTAAGTTATCATTCTCATATACTGTCATAGGTGATTTATTTAAAATATCTTTAATTTCTATTTTAGTAAAATCATCTGACATTAATAAAGATCTTCTAAGATCACCATCTGTAATTATACCTTCAAGTTCTTCTTCATTTCCAATTAATGCTAATCCTAATCTACTTTCTGTCATTTTTAGAACAACTTCTTTCATAGTTCCATTTTTGTTCACAAAAGGTAAATTTTGAGCAATCATTTCTTCCTTAACACTCAATAACAATCTTCTACCTAAAGAGCCACCAGGGTGAGTTAATGCAAAATCTTCTTGTTTAAAGTTTTTTAAATTCATTAAAGAAACAGCTAAAGCATCACCAATTATTAAAGTTGTTAAAGTTGATGTTGTTGGAGCCAAATTCAATGGACAAGCTTCTTTATCTACAGATATGTTTAAAACTATGTCTGAATTTTTTGCTAGATTAGAATTTAATTCACCTGTCATTGCAATTATTTTAACCTTCAATCTTTTTAATGCAGGTAAAAGTGCTAACATCTCATCAGTTTCACCTGAATATGATATTAAAATAATAATGCTTTTTGATTGAACTATACCTAAATCGCCATGTATAGCTTCACTAGGATGCAAGAAATAACTTGGCGTTCCAGTTGATGCTAAAGTAGCAGAAATCTTTCTTCCAACTAACCCAGATTTTCCCATTCCGCAAATAACAATATGACCATCTGAAGAATTAATTAACTTTACAGCTTTTTCAAATTCTGGATCAAAAAGTTTTTCAAGTCTATCAATTGCATTTTTATAAGTTTTTGTTAAATTTAAAAATGTTTCTTTTACTTGCACTTATTAGCCTTTTTTTGATTAACTATGTATATATTTAATTTATTAATATGACAATGAAAATACACTTCACATCATCGAATAGTAAAGAAGCTCTCTCTCTTAAATCTAAATATTGTGAACTTTACAATCAATCTAATTTAAGAGAAGCAGATGTAATTGTGGCAATAGGTGGTGATGGAGAAATGTTAAAAGCTCTAAGACTTGCTATTAAAAACAACTCTTCTGTTTTTGGTTTAAATAAAGGTCATATTGGTTTCTTAATGAATAAAATTAATAAGTCAAATTTGATTGAAAGAATAAACAAAGCTAGTCAATTAACTGTGCATCCTCTAGAGATGGAATGTTTTGATCATAAAGGAAAAAAACAAAAATTTCTTGGAATAAATGAAATTTCATTATTCAGAAATACAAATCAAAGTTCAATTATTTCTATTTCAGTTGATGGAGTAGAAAGACTAAAAGATTTATATTGTGATGGAATTTTAGTTTCTACTCCAGTTGGGTCAACGGCTTATAATTACTCTGCAAAAGGACCAATCATACCACTTAAATCCGATATACTTGCATTAACACCAATAAGTCCATTTAGACCAAGAAATTGGCAAGGAGCTTTACTAAATAATAATTCGATTGTTACGTTAACAATAAAAAATCCAGAATATAGACCAGTTAATGCTAGCGCAGATTCAGAAGAAGTTAAAAACATTGAAAAAGTAATAATTAAATTGAGAAAAGATATTAATATAAAACTTTTACACGATCCTGAAGATAATATGGAAAACAGACATTTAAAAGAACAATTTTTAATAGACTAAATTAACTTGTTTTTTTATCTCTTTTTGTTTGTTCCACATTTCATAATATAATCCTTTATTTTTAATCAAATTACTGTGTTTTCCTTGTTCAATTATTTTTCCTTTAGACATAACCACAATCTTTTCAGAATTACGAATGGTCGTTAATCTATGAGCAATTATTATTTTCGTACTATTTTTAAAATATTCATCTATTGAGTCCAAAACTAATTTCTCTGTTTTTGTGTCAAGAGCTGACGTTGCTTCATCTAAAATCAAAATTTTTGGTTTTTTTAACATCATTCTAGCAATTGCTATCCTTTGCTTTTCTCCACCTGATAATTTCAAACCTCTTTCACCGACAATAGTTTCATACTTTAAATCTAAAGATTCAATAAAGTCATCTAAATTACAAAGTTTAACTACTTTTCTGATCTCTTTTATAGATGCGTGTGAGTTTCCATAAGCAAGGTTATAACCTATTGTGTTATTGAACATGATTGTATCTTGAGGAACAACACCAATGATTGATCTTATAGAGTCCATTTTACAATCTTTTAATTTTTGATTATCTATTAAAATTTCACCTTTATGAGGATCATAAAATCTAAAAAGTAATTTAGTTAAAGTAGATTTTCCACAACCAGTTGGTCCAACGATTGCTGTACTTTTACCTCCTTCTATTTCAAGATTTAAATTTTTAATGATATTTCTAGAATTATAGTTAAAACTTAAGTTTAAAATATTTATTTTACCAACATGAAATTTAAAATTTTTGGCATTATCTTGATCAAATATATCTAACTTTTCATTCATTAGTTCAAACATTTTTTTCATATCAAAAATTGATTGTCTTATCTCCCTATAAACATATCCTAAAAATTCTAATGGCACATATAATTGAAGCAAGAATGTATTCACAACAACAAAATCACCAAGGCTCATTTTATCATTATAAATATCATAAGCAGCCATAGACATTATAGAAAACAAACCTAAAGAAATAATTAACCCTTGTCCTAGATTTACAGCTGTTAGTGACAGTCTAGTTTTTACAGCTTTGTTTTCATAATCTTTTAGAGCATTGTTATAAGAATTTATTTCTTTAATTTCAGAATTAAAATATTTCACCGTTTCATAATTAAGTAAACTATCAACCATTTTGGTTCCTGCATTTTCATCAGATTCATTCATTTTTTTTCTGATTAAGATTCTCCATTCAGTCAGTTTAAAAGTGAAAATACCGTAAAGAAACACAGTTAATAATGTAGCGGCACAATAAAAAAAACCAAACGTTGTCCAAAGTACCACACCTACCATTATCACCTCTAAAACAACTGGGATAACTTCAAAAATACTAAATCTTAATAAAAGCTCTATTCCTTTAGCACCTCTATCGAGAGCTCTTGATAATCCTCCTGTTTTTCTATTAAGATGAAAATTTAAAGATAAGTTATGCAGATGTTGAAAAGCAAATAATGCTGCGGCTCTTACAGATTTTTGAGCGACTTTTATGAAAACAAATTGTTTTGCTTCATCAAAAAACACCTTGGCAAAGCGAGCAAAACCATAACAACCAATTAATACAATTATTAAATAAAAGTTTGAAAATTCTTTTTTATTTACTAAATCAACAGAATATCCATATAAAAATGGTATCAATATATTGGTTAATGTTCCTAAAAAAAGAAAAAATATAGCTATTAAAATTCGAACAGGAATTTCAACATTACCTTTCGGAATAACAAAGTCATAAAGTTGTTTGAATATAGAAATGAAATCCAATGTACTTGGGTTTATTGTTTCATTAACATTTTGTTTCATGGAAAATTAAGAGCTTGATACTGAAAAACTTTCACCACATCCGCATCTTGAAATTTCATTTGGATTTTCAAATTCGAAGCCTGAACTAAATTTACTTTCTTTATAATCCATTTTTGATCCAATTAAAAACATTGTTGCAGCAGGATCTATTAAGATAAGTACGTCATCAATAAGTACTTTTTCTTCAAAAGGTTTTACTTCTTGAGCGTACTCAATATTATATTTCAAACCTGAACAACCAGCTGTTTTAATACCAACTCTTAATCCAACAATATCATTATCTGTTTTTTTCATAAGGAATTTCACCCTATTTAATGCAGCATTAGTAATAGTCAAAATTTGTTTGTTATTTTTCATTTATATATCTAACGCTAATTTAGCGTCCTCGCTCATTCTTTCTTTTGTCCATGGTGGATCCCACACAAGCTCTACTTCAATTAGACCTATATATTTAATTTTAGTCAACTCATCTGCAACCTGTTTTGGTAATTCACCCGCAACAGGACACCCAGGTGATGTTAAAGACATTTTTATAAACACATTATTACCTTTTGATATATTTATGTCATATATAAGACCTAAATCATAAATATTGACTGGTATCTCTGGATCATAAACATTTGTTAAATTAGAGATTATATCTTTTTCACTTATTGAAGTTTTATCAAAAGTATTTTTATTCCCTAATTTTACTATAAATGGTTTTGTTGAACCTTTTGGATAGTTTGGTATAAAATCATACAGTGTTTTTGTATCTTTATTCATCATTTAAAAATCTTCTTAACTTTTTCTAAGGATAATACTAATCTATCGAAATCTTCATATGTTGAATAAGCTCCAACTGATGCTCTAGTTGTAGAACTTAAATTAAAATGATCTAAAAGTGGTTGTGCACAATGATGACCAGCTCTCACTGCCACACCTTCTCTGTCAATTATTGTAGCAATATCATGAGAATGTGCGCAGTCCATTGTAAAAGAAATCACTCCAGCTTTATTTTTATTTTTTCCAAAAATATTTACACCATCTATTTTTTCAAGTTTATCATATGCATACAAAATTAATTTTTGTTCATGATTACCAATATTTTCAATTCCATATTTATTAATCCAATCAATAGCTTTGCCTAATGCAATTGCTTGAACAATAGGAGGGGTCCCAGCTTCAAATTTTAGAGGTGGGTCTGCAAAAGTAGTTTTATCAATGCTTACTACGTCAATCATATCACCTCCACATAAAAAAGGAGGCATGTTTTCTAGTAATTTATAATTTCCATAGAGAATACCAATTCCAGTTGGTCCATATAATTTATGTCCAGAAAAACAATAAAAATCACAACCAATTTTTTTAACATCAACAGGGAAATGATTTATTCCCTGGCATCCATCTACTAAAGAAATAGCATTTACAGATTTGGCCAAATCACAAATTTCTTTAATTGGAAATATTGTGCCTAAAACGTTTGAAACGTGAGGAAAAGTTATGACTTTAGTTTTATCTGATATAAGTGATTTAATGATATTTATATCAAAATCTTTATCAGGATCAAAATAAGCAACCTTTATGTTAGCTTTTTTTATTCCAGCAATATATTGCCAAGGTACAAAATTAGCATGATGCTCTGCGATTGTTAAAATTATTTCATCATTAGGACTTAGATTTTCTATCCCCCAACTGTAGGCAACTAGGTTTATTGATGCAGTTGCACCTGACGTAAAGATAATCTCTTTCTCATCTGCATTGATAAATTTTGCAACTTTTCGTCTAGCTTCTTCATAACTCTCTGTAGCTTTTTCTGATAAAAAATGTAATCCCCTGTGTACATTCGAATATTCCTTAGAGTAGTTATTATTAATTACATCAATAACATCTTTTGGCTTTTGCATAGATGCTGCTGAATCTAAATATACTAATGATTTATCCCAAACTTTTTGTTTTAATGCTGGAAATTCATTAATAATTTTTTGAGTATCAAAATTCTTATTTATATCATTCATATTCATTAGTTAATAATTTATTAATTTTAGTTTTAGTTTTATTATAAATAATATCATGAAATTTATCACTAATTGATAAAGAAATCATCTCATTTAAAAATGCGTCTATGAGAATAACTTTAGCTTTTTGTTTAGATATACCCCTACTTGAAAGATAAAAAATTTGATCTTCATCTAATTCGCCAACTGTTGCTCCATGCCCACATATCACATCATCAGCATAAATTTCAAGTTCAGGCTTAGAATTGGATACAGCTTTATCTGATAACATAATAGCCCTACTCATTTGTTTAGCTTCAGTTTTCTGAGCAAGTTTTTCAACTCTAACTTTACCTTGAAAGACTGCAGTTGATTCTTCTCCTAGTACACCTTTAACAATTTGAGAAGATTTACAATTAGGTACATTATGATAAACACATGAAGTTAAATCATGATGCTGATTTCCCGATGATAAATAAATACCATTAATATCTGCATTTGAGTTTTCCCCTTCTAATAAAGTATGCATTTCCGATCTAGTAAATTCGCCACCTTTAATAAGCGCAAAACTTCTTAAATTGGCTTCTTCCTTTATTACAGAAAGTGTCAATGATAGATTATGTGAATTTATTTTATCATCATATATTTTAATAATTTCTAAATTTGAGTTTTCTGATAAATTTATAATTTCAAAAGGAGCTAATAATCCGGCATAAGTTGAGTAATGTTGAAAAATTTGAACATCTGTATCTTTATCTAAATCAATAAAAATAAATGGATGTATTGAAGTATTTTCAGTTCCGCCTAAATTAAAGATTTCAATTGGTTTATAAAACTTTATATCATTTTTAAATTTAATTTTAAAAAACTTCTCAGAACATGAAAGGGTAGAATTTAATGTTGGGTGATTTTTTACAGATAAGTTATCAAACTTATTAATTATCTCTTTAAAATCTTCTATTTGAACTTCTTCAATTACAATTTCTGAAAGTAATTTATCCGATAATTTTTTTTCAAATTTTCCATTAACAAAAACTAAAGATATAGAATCTTTTATTAATTTATTAATATTAAAATCTTGTTGATTTTCAAAATCAAATGGTAAAATATTTTTTCTAGCTAAGTTACCTAATCGGCTAAATTTCCAAGCTTCATCTTTTGGAGAAGGCCAAGACTTTAAATTCAAATAAGGTCGTCTTTGAGGTTGATTTGGATAAACTTTATTAACAAATTTTTCTAAATTTGAAAAGAATTGGTCATTTCTAACTTTTTTCATTCAAAATCTCAGAATAACCATTTTTTTCTATGTACAAAGCTAGGTCTGCATCTCCAGATTTAATAATTTTACCGTCTGACATTATATGGACAATGTCTGGTTTTATATAATCCAATAATCTTTGATAATGAGTGATTACAACTACAGCATTTTTTTTATCTTTTAAATTATTAACACCTTCAGAAACTATTTTTAATGCGTCTACGTCTAAACCAGAATCAGTCTCATCTAGAACAGAAATTTTTGGATTTAAAAGAGCCATCTGAAGTATTTCAAATCTTTTTTTCTCTCCACCAGAAAAGCCAAAATTTACATATCTTTTTAACATTTCATCTTTAATACTAAGATCTTCAGCAACTTTTCTTAAAAACTTTATAAAATCAAGATGTGATAATTCATTTTCACCTAAATATTTTTTTCTAGAGTTAAAAATTTCTCTTAAAAAATTTGTACTAGATACACCAGGCAGTTCTACTGGATATTGGAAAGCTAAAAACAGCCCTAAATTTGATCTTTCATCTGGTGAAAGTGGAGTAAGATCAATATTATCAAATGTAATGCTTCCATTATCTAATTCATAGCCATCTCTTCCGGCTAACATATATGAAAGCGTACTTTTTCCAGATCCATTTGGACCCATAATAGCATGAGTTTCTCCCTCATTAACGTTTAATGATAATCCTTTTAATATCTTTTTATTATCAATGCTTAATTCAGCATTTTTAATCTCAAGTATGGCCATAAGGCTTTACCCTACAGAACCTTCTAAACTAATACCTATTAATTTTTGAGCTTCAACAGCAAATTCCATAGGAAGTTCTTTCATAACTTCTTTACAAAATCCATTTACAATCATAGAAGTTGCTTGTTCAGCATCTAGACCCCTTTGCATACAATAAAACAGTTGGTCTTCTGATATTTTTGAAGTGGTTGCCTCATGCTCAACCTTAGCATTTGATACATGTTGATTAATATAAGGTACTGTATGTGCTGAACAGGTGTCACCAATGAGTAAAGAATCGCACTGAGTAAAATTGCGTGCATTGTAAGCGCCTTTTTGTATTTGAACTTGTCCTCTGTATGTGTTTTGTGACTTTCCTGCAGAAATACCTTTTGAAATAATTGTAGATTTAGTGTTTTTACCAATATGTATCATTTTAGTACCAGTATCCGCCTGTTGAGCATTATTAGTAATTGCTACTGAATAAAATTCTCCAATTGAGTTATCCCCCATAAGAATGCAAGATGGGTACTTCCACGTAATTGAAGACCCTGTTTCAACTTGTGTCCAAGATATCTTAGAGTTTTCACCTAAACATTTACCTCTTTTAGTTACAAAATTATATATTCCACCTTTACCTTGTTCATCCCCTGGATACCAATTTTGTACAGTTGAGTACTTTATCTGTGATTTGTTCATAGCAACTAATTCGACTACAGCAGCATGCAATTGATTTTCGTCTCTTTGTGGAGCTGTACATCCTTCCAAATAAGAGACATAACCTTCATCTTCTACAACTATTAATGTTCTCTCAAATTGACCAGTATTTTTTTCATTTATCCTAAAATAAGTGGATAATTCCATAGGACATTTAACTCCATTTGGAATATATACAAATGAACCATCAGTAAAAACAGCAGAATTAAGAGCAGTGTAATAATTGTCAGTTACTGGTACTACAGAACCAATATATTTCTTTACTAAATCAGGATGATTTTTTATTGCTTCGGAAATTGGACAGAAAATAACACCAACTTCTGAAAGTTTTTCTCTAAAAGTTGTAGCCACAGAAACAGAATCAAAAACTGCGTCAACCGCAACACCAGCTAACATTTTTTGTTCATTTAGAGGTATACCTAATTTTTCGTATGTTTTTAATAGTTCAGGATCAACTTCATCTAGACTATTTAACTTTTTTTTGGCTTTTGGAGCAGCATAATAATAAATATCTTGAAAATCTATATCTGGAAAAGAAACTTTTGCCCAATTAGGCTTTTCCATTCTTTTCCATTTTTTAAAAGCTTCTAATCTCCAGTCCAACATCCATTTTGGCTCGTCTTTTTTTTGAGATATAAATCTTATAATATCTTCATTGAGCCCTTTTGGAGCCTTATCAACTTCAATCTCAGTGGAAAATCCATATTTATATTTATCTGTAGTTGTTTTTACTTGATTAATAGTTTCAGTTGTTGCTACCACTTTAATATACCTTATTTGAAAATATTGCTGATCTTAATTTATATATATGTCTATATATAGTATTATATAACATTAATTAAAGAACATTTAATAAATTATTAATTCCTAACTTGAGGCTTTAATAAATATTTACCTTTTTGGATCCCACTAAACATTTGTTCAAGATCAGGATGATCAACTGGACCATTATCACTATCCATAATAATATTTTGTTGAGAAACATACGCAGAATAAAATGTTTCAGAATTTTCAGCCATTAAATGATAAAATGGTTGTTTCTTTGAAGGTCTTAAATCTGCTGGAATTGATTGATACCACTCTTCTGTATTTGAAAACTCTGGGTCAACATCAACAATAACACCTCTAAAAGGATATATTCTATGTTTAACAATATCACCAATGTTAAACATTGGATTTTTGGAAACTTTTTTTTTGTCACTCATACCCGTCACCTAATATAAAATATCAAATTTCAAAAGAATATATTTTAAAATTGTTAAATTAGAGAAAATATTAATTTTTTGTTTTGATTTTTAATATCTGTTTCCCATTATACATACCTGTTTTTAAATCAATGTGATGAGGACGATGTAACTCACCAGTGTCCTTATTTTCAACATACGCATCATTTTCAATAGCATCATGAGATCTTCTCATTCCACGTCTAGATTTTGTTATTTTACTTTTAGGAACAGCCATTTTTTTCTCTCTACTAAATATATTTAATGGTGGAGCTGGACGGGATCGAACCGACGACCTGATGCTTGCAAAGCACCCGCTCTCCCAACTGAGCTACAGCCCCATATATATATTTGTGATATAACTAACTTAGATTTACGTCAAGTAATTTATCATATATATT
>CACMRF010000020.1 GCA_902615995.1 uncultured SAR116 cluster alpha proteobacterium
GGCCAATTAATCGTGTTGAATTATTAGATAAAGTTTCCATTGCTAATGAAGTACTTAAAAGTTTTTCAGTAATGTTCTCTGTTATAATTCTGCGTCTAACAGCTAAATCAATAACCCATGTGGTTCCATTTATAAAAGCTAATAAAAGAGCAAAAAATAAGTTAAAGTAATCAAAATTTTTAAGAAATACACATATTAATGTAAAAGAAAAAGATAAGGAATATAAAAACCTTACAATCAAGATAGGAGAAATTTTCTCAGAAATAGAACCAATAATTAAGCCCAGCATGCTCATAGGAAGCATTCTACATGCAAAAATTACAGTAATTAGGTAAGCTAATCCAAAGTCATTCAAAATATACAAACTAAGAGTTAGAAACTCCATAGCTCTTGCAATGCCAGTAAAGCATCCAGCTGTCCATAAATACCTAAAAGATTGATTTTTAAAACACGAGAGTAGCATTAATTTTTATCTATAAATTGATGAACCTCAACAATATTACCTTCTGGATCATAAAAGAAAATTTGGTACCATTCTTTAGCAAAAGTTGTCCCATAATCAGCAAATTTAATATTATTTTTATTTAAAATTGTTTTAAACTCTTCAATGTCATCAGTTCTAAAAGCTATATGTCCTTTTTCGACGGGATTAATATGCTTTTTATTTTTCTCAGCAACGGTAAGATCTTTTTCTGCTAAATGTAATTGTATATTTCCATCTGTGACAAATTTAATTTTTCCGTCATACCCCTTATTTTGGTTTGCTTCAGTTCTTGGAAATTGTTGTTCAGGTATGGAATCCAATTTTAAAATATTTTTATAAAAATTATTTAACTCTTCAAGATTTTTGGATACCAGATTGATGTGATGAAAAGAAATTTTCAAAAGAACCTCCAATTAATTTAGTTGAATACTTTTAATTTAAAAAAAAATGTTTAATTTAATATATATATAAAAAGGAATAATTGATATGCCAGATGAAAATAAATCAATAGAGACTTCAAGCTTAGTTCAAGATGATACAAATTCGGAAATAAGATCTTCTGTAGCTAAATTATGTCAAGATTTTCAAGGAGAATATTGGAGAAACTTAGATAGAGAACAAGCTTATCCTACAGAATTCGTTCAATCGCTAACGGATTCAGGTTTTTTAAGTGTCTTAATACCTGAGCAGTACGGTGGATCTGGTCTAGGAATAACATCAGCATCGGTCATTCTTGAAGAAATACATCATCAAGGTTGTAATGCAGCAGCATGTCATGCCCAGATGTATACTATGGGAACTGTTTTAAGGCACGGTTCTGATGAACAGAAGAAAAGTTATTTACCTGAAATAGCGAGTGGAAAATTAAGATTACAAGCATTTGGTGTAACAGAGCCTACTAGTGGAACGGATACAACCAGTTTAAGAACTACTGCAACAAAAGATGGTGATGATTATATCATTAATGGACAAAAAATATGGACAAGTAGAGCTGAACATTCAGATTTAATGTTGCTTTTAGCAAGAACTAAACCATTAAGTGAAGTTTCTAAAAAAACTGATGGTCTGTCTGTATTCTTATTAGATATGCAAAAAGCAAAAAATAACGGGTTAACAATTAAACCGATAAGAACAATGATGAACCATTCAACAACTGAAGTTTTTTTTGATAATTTAAGAATACCTGCCGATAATTTGATTGGAGAAGAAAACAAAGGTTTTAGATATATTTTGTCTGGCATGAATGCGGAAAGAATACTTATTGCAGCCGAGTGTATCGGCGATGCCAAGTGGTTTACTAAAAAATCAACACAATACGCAAATGACAGACAAATATTTGGAAGATCAATAGGTCAAAATCAAGGGATTCAATTCCCAATAGCTAGAGCTTATGCTCAAATGAGAGCTGCAGAATTAATGGTATATCATGCTGCAAAATTATACGATGATGGTAAACCTATAGGAGAAGAGGCTAACACAGCAAAACTTTTAGCTGCTGATGCATCTTGGGCAGCTGCGGAAGCTTGCGTTCAAACTCATGGTGGTTTTGGTTTTGCAGAAGAGTATGATGTAGAAAGAAAATTTAGAGAAGCTAGACTATATCAAGTTGCACCAATATCAACTAACTTAATACTATCATATCTTTCAGAACATGTTTTAGGGATGCAAAGATCATACTAATTATTTTTTAATTAAATCTTTAATATTCCAATTGAAGATTACAGAAGTATTTATGTTTGCTAAAAATTGATAACCCTTGGTTTTTTTATTTAAATCATTTGCCTTATTTATAGTTTTAGGATTATTAGATTGAGCAGATATCTCAATCCAAGATTCTTTTGAGTCTTTTGATTTTTCTATAAATTTTAATTCTAAAATAAGACCATCTTTAAACTCATAAGAAATAGTATTATTATTATTTTTTTTAATTTTATTTACTTTTCTAACATCGTAAAAATAAAAGGCGTCAATTACTTCAGCTACTTGCTTTAGTTTTTCTTCGTCAATTTTTAAATCTGGATTATTTTTTAAAGATAGTTTTCTATCTTTTGATTCAATTTCAAAAATAACTTTTTTTCTTTTAACAGAGATGGAAGAAAGTTTTTCTTGATCTAATTTAAGTAATAAACTGTTAAACCAATCTGATTTTCCAGAGGGCATTCTCAATGCCCCTTTTAATAGATATGCTTGATTATCTTTATTATAACGAGCAAATTGACCGCCGCTTATTCCTCCTACAGTATTATCGATTTTACCTAATAAAATAGATTTAAATATCTTCTGATCTTTTGTAAAAAAAGTTATTTTTGTTGCAGGCTCGTTATCATCATTATTTTCTTTGAATTTATCAATAGCAACCAAATTTAATTCATTATGTCTTTCAGGATTGTTTGTTTTCTTCTCTTCTATTCTTAGTAAGGATAAACTTGTTATGAAACTTTCCCACACATTTGCTTTAAAAGGATAGCCAGAAGTTTCAATAAATGAATTATTTTTATTAATTAATTCCATATCAAGATCTCTTCCCGTAATCTTTATTTTTTGTATGTCATTTAATTTAGACGGAAGATTTTCAATAAAAGTATTACCTCGCTCTGAAAAAAGATTTGAGTCTTTGTTTTTTAATACAGAATAGGATGCTAATCCCAAAAAAATTGCAGTTACAATTGATAGCTTAGTAAAATTGCTTGTCATAAAATATAATTCCTTAAATTTTAATGTATTATCTTCTTTGGTTTAGGTCTTCTAATGGCAATAATAAGTGCTAATCCAGCAATTAAAATTGGTATCAAGCCTATATTGATGAACATAATTTTTGTTTTTAAATTATCAACATCACTTCTTAATTGAAATTTAACATTTCTAAGTTCAGCTCTCGTAGTCATCATTTCTGATTTAAATCCATCAATTGCTTTAATTGTTTCAGGAGAAATTACATCACTTTCATTATTATTTTTCTTAGTAAGACTTTGAATCTTATTTTCCATTTTTTCAAGTTTGGATACTAATTCTCTTTCCTTACTTAAGAATTTTTCTTCAGCAGATTTTTCTAGTTCAACTATTTTAGTAAATGGTTTCCAAGAAATTCCCTTACCTCTTATCTCAGACAAAAATGACCCACCAATCATGTTTTCAACTACATTTAAAACAAAATCACCATTATTTGCGAAAGCAGAAACAATTTCCTGTCCAAGTAAATTTTGTTTTGTCAGCCAATTTCTATCCATTAACATGTCTGCATCACTTACTATTAGAATATTAGACATTTCTGATGATTTTTTGAGTCCGGTTTTCTTTTTAACGCCTTTTGGGAAAGCTGAATTTAGGTTATCTCTTAACCAACCAGATATTATAATTTTCTTGTTATCAATTTTTAAATCCTTTATTAAATCTCTAGGATCAGATTTTGAATCACCTGCTTTGTCTGAATCAACTAAACCAGATAATTCACTAGACGTAATAAGTGGATCAAATTTAATTCCATCTTTAGGGTTTAAATCACCAGCGTTTGTAAATATTATATTAGATAGTTGGGCTAGTACACCGTCATTTTGATTAAGACCCTCATCAGTTACTTGTATCCAAGGATAGTTTGAAACTTCAACTTCTCGACCTTTAATATTTCTAACAGTTCTCAGGGCATACTTTTTATCAGCGATAGATTTTTTGTTATTAAAATTAATTCCCCAAGTATCTAATAATTTTTTTAAATCAGAACGAGGATTTAAAGCAGGCATTCCAGGATTAATACTCACTTCTGTTTCAGCATAAGGATCTAAAAATATTAATGTTGAACCACCTTTTAATACCCACTGTTCTATCATAAAAAGAGTTTCATCAGGGTAATATTTTGGGTTAATGAGCATTAAAACTTTTGTATTTTCTGGGAGTTCTGAGGCATTGTCTTTAACAAATTCCACATCAAATAGTGATTTCATTTGTGTTAAAACTTGCTGTTCAGGTTTTCCTATTCTCGAATTAGCTTCTAAACCAAGGTTATCAATAATACTGATTTTTGGTTTTTTTGTTTGTGCCAATTCAGCGATTAATCTTGTTAAATCATATTCTAAAAATGGTTCTCTTTCAGGAGAGAAAACATTAATATTTTTTTGGCCAGTCGTCGAATTTGTAGCAGCCAGTCCAAAATATAGTGGATCATTATTATTCGATCCTCCAAAAGGACTAATACCCATACCTACTGCTCTATCTTCTTGATCAGAAAATGGTTTAGGGTCGATAATTTCTAGAGTAATTTTACCTTCAGACATGTTTGCGTATGAATAAAGTAAAGATTCGACTCTGTTGGCGTAAGTAGATAATTGAGGAGCAATTTCTACAAGTGTACTAGACATGAATAGCCTTAAATGTATTGGTTCATCAATATTCTTCAGAAATTTTTCTGTACCTGAGCTTATTGTATAAAGATTATTTTGTGTAGTGTCTAAACTAATTCTGTTAAAAGTATTATTAGAAAAAATATTTAAACTAAAGAAACAAATAATAGATAAAAGTATAGATAGTTTTAAGATATTATTTTTTGAAATTTTCATGTTAATCAGCTTTTTTTAATTGAACTAAAAAGATGTTGATAGATATACAAATCATAATCATAGAAATAAAAAAGATAAAAGTCGTTAAGTCTAGAACACCATATTGAATTCTCTTAAAATGAGATAAAAAAGAAAAAGACTGGATAACCTCAGTCAACCATAAAGGCGCCCATGATCTTACACTAGCCAAAACAAGTCCAAATCCAGCCATAACCATAATGAAACAGCTGATTGTCGACACAATAAAGGCTATTACTTGATTTTTTGTTAACATTGAAAGACAAGATGTTAAGGATAAAAAACATCCCGCCATTAACCAGCTCCCTAAGTAAGAAATAAAAATAACACCGTTATCAGGTTCACCTAAATAATTTACAGTTATCCATATTGGAATCGTCATTATGATAGCTAATAGTGTAAAAAACCAACTAGCTAAAAATTTACCGAGTACTAATTGAGAGTTTGTAACAGGTAATGTCATTAATAATTCAATAGTACCAGACTTTCTTTCTTCTGCCCAAAGTCTCATTCCAATTGCAGGCATAAGAATTAAAAAAAGCCATGGATGCCATACAAAAAAAGAATTTAAATCAGCTTGGCCTCTCTGAAAAAATTGTCCCATAAAAAAAGTCATTCCTGCTGATAATGCTAAAAATACAAGAAGAAAGATTGAAGCTAAAGGTGTTCTAAAATAACCAGTAAATTCTCTATTAAAAATGATCATTAATTTTTCAATATAAAGTTTCATGATTTTCCTATTTTGTGATTTTTCTGAATATTGAATCTAAATTTTCTTTTTTATTCTTTAAGATATCTTTTGTCTCTTTATTTAAGAGCACTTTCCCCGAAGAAATTATGATAGTCCTAGAACATACAGCTTCAACTTCTTCTAGAATATGAGTTGAAATAATAATTCCTTTATTCTTTGAGATTGATTTAATTAGTTTTCTCATTTCAAATTTTTGATTTGGGTCTAATCCATCCGTCGGCTCATCTAATATCAAGATATCAGGATCATGGATTAAAGCTTGTGCAATTCCAACTCTTCTTTTGTACCCTTTGGATAATGTTTCAATTATTTGATTTTGAACTTCTGTAAGATTTATATCTTTAAGCATTATTTCTAATCTTTTTTCAAGAAGTTCATCTTTTAAACCTCTCATTTTACCAACAAAATATAAAAATGATTTAACAGTCATATCTGAGTAGGATGGAGCACCTTCTGGTAGATAGCCGATAATAGATTTTGCATTTATTGGATCTTTTGAAAGATCAATTTTTTTAATTTCAATTGATCCACAATCAGCTTCAAGAAATCCAGTAAGAATTTTCATTGTTGTAGATTTACCAGCGCCGTTTGGTCCCAGAAAACCGATAACCTCACCAACATTTAGTGAAATGCTAATATCTGAAACAGCATTAATATTACCAAATGACTTGTATAAGTTTTTTGCTTCTAATAAATTCAATATATCCTCAATGGAAGTTCAGATTTATGAAATATTTAATAAAATTTAATTTTTTTTCAAGTTAAATAAATTAAAAATTATTTAAATTTGGGAACTCTGGCTGACCAAATTCTTTTTCAAGTGCTATTCCTATCTCTATTGCCTTGCTATCATTTCCATTAGCACATAAAACTTGTAGACCTACTGGTAAGCAAGTATCACTTTTATAGTCATTACAATATTTTTGAATAGGGTAGCTTATTCCACATAAGTTAAATAAGTTGCCTGGTTGAGTGTTGGCAGAAGAAAGTAAACTTCTGTCATGAAGTTTTCCGTTTATTTCACAATCTTCAACCTTCATTGCTCTCATTACTGTAGTTGGAGAAATTAAAGCATCATAATCCTTAAAGAAGTCTGAAGCCATTATTTCTAATTCTTTTAATCTATTTTTGAATTTCAAATAGTCTGCCGATTTAACATCCAATCCAACCTTAGCTCTTTTAGCTGTAACAGGATCCATATTATCGCAATTATCTAAAAACCTTTTTTCTCCAAAAGCATAGATAATTTCTGATCCTACTATTGGCGGAAAAAGATTAACTCTTTCCAAAGCTTCAGGAATATCTAGTTCAATTAAGGTAGCCCCTTTTTCTTTTAATTTTTCACAAATTTTTTCATAGGCATTTTGAACTTCTTCATCCAGATCATCTGTAAAAGGTTCACCTAATTTAGCTAACTTTAGATTACTAAGATGAATGGGTCCTAAATCTTTTTTTACACCAGATCCATAAGTTTCAAATATAGTTTTAATATCTTCGAATGACCTTGCTAATGGTCCTGGAGTGTCAAGTGTAGGTGAAAGTGGAAAAATACCATCAGTAGGCCAAACATCCTTTGTAGTTTTTAAACCAGCAACGCCCGTTAAAGATGCTGGTATTCTTACGGATCCCCCGGTATCGGTTCCAATTGCAAATGGTACTAAACCAGATGCAACTGCGACTGCAGAGCCACTACTTGATCCACCTGGAATTCTATGAGTTTCTAAATCCCAAGGGTTCCATGGTGTTCCTCTATGTTTATTTAGGCCAGTTGCTCCCAGTGCAAATTCGACTGTATGCGTTTTTCCTATAACAACGCATCCTAATTCTTTAAGTCTTTTTACAAGACTTCCTTCTTCACCAGTGATATCGTCGGAATTAACTATAGATCCGTTTGTTGTCGGCATGTTATTAACAGAACAAATGTCCTTAATCGCTACTGGCAAACCCATTAAAGGGCCTAGGTCAACACCTGCTTTTAATAATTTGTCAATAGCGATTGCGTTATTAATAGCCTTTTTTTCATCAATAAAAATGAAAGCATTCAATTTATCATTTACGGATTTTATTCTATTTAAGTAAGACGTAACAACTTGCTCACAATTAATCTCACCTTGTCTTAATTTTTTAGAAAATGAATTTACACTCATATTTAATAGTGGGTCATTAGGTAGGTTAGACAATTATATCTCCTTTTAATTTTTAAATTGATCTTTCATTGATTTAAATATTCCTTTAAGTCTTGGTGAAGTTGTGCAATCTGCCTCAAGAATAACATTTTCTTTCACATCAACAAACATTCCATCATATCTAATGGCTGGATATTTTGGGTTTGCTCTTAGTTGAAGTTTTCTGTCTGACTTTAATCTTAATCTTGCAATTTTATTTCTAAAAGGGACTATTATGTCAGTACCTGGCACAGCTACAACAAATGAGTCATCGTCCAGTGAACATTTGTTATCTAATTTAACAGTAACAGACATCATTTTAACTTCTTTAAAAACATTTCGTACATTTGGCATTCCAAACCATATTATTGCAAAAATAAATAATACCCCTAAAATACCGATTAGAATTTTTGCTATCATTTTCATTATAATTTATTATACACATAAATACGCAAAAAAAATTAATAAACCGTGATAATAAAATAAATTAATATATATTTGAATTAATACATTATGTCAGAATTTGAACGGATAAATAGATTACCAACTTACGTTTTTCAAGAAGTTAACGACTTAAAAGCAAAGTTGAGGCATAAAGGAAAAGATATTATTGATTTTGGCATGGGTAACCCTGACATGCCTACACCAAATCATATCCGTGAAAAACTTCAAGAAACAGTTAACAAACCTGGTACAGGAAGATATTCTACAAGTAGAGGAATACCGGGGTTAAGGAAAGCACAAGTTTCTTATTACGAACGAAGATTTGGTGTTAAATTAGATCCAGATAAAGAAGTTGTTGTTACACTTGGTTCAAAAGAAGGATTAGCTAATCTTGCTCAAGCAATTACATCTCCAGGTGATATAATTTTATCACCAAACCCATCATATCCAATTCACCCATATGGATTTATTATCGCTGGAGCTTCATTAAGGCATTTACCAGCAATGGAAGACGGACAATTTAATCAAGAATTATTTTTAGAAAAATTAGATAGAGCTATTCGACATTCAGTACCTTCTCCAAAAGCAGTGATTGTATCTTTTCCTTCCAATCCAACCGCCCAGATTGTTGATTTGGGTTTTTATGAAGAAGTTGTAAAAATAGGATTGAAATATAATACATTTATTTTATCTGACTTGGCTTATGCAGAAATATATTTTGGTGACAATCCTCCACCATCTATTTTACAAGTTAAAAATTCTAAGAAAATTTGTGTGGAGTTTACATCCATGTCTAAAACATATGCTATGGCAGGTTGGAGAATTGGATTTGCAGTAGGAAATAAAAACCTTATTGCCGCACTTACCAAAATTAAATCTTATTTAGATTACGGTGCTTTTACTCCAGTACAGGTTGCAGCAGCATCAGCTTTAAATGGTCCACAAGATTGTGTTGAAAATATTAGAAACATCTACAAGTCTAGAAGAGACACTTTGATAAAATCTATGTCTAGAAGCGGATGGGAAATTCCTAAACCAGAAGCAAGTATGTTTGCTTGGGCGCCAATTCCAAAAAAGTATAAGAAAAAAGGATCTCTGGCCTTTTCAAAAGATTTAATGCTAAAGGCAAGTGTGGCTGTTGCTCCAGGTATAGCCTTTGGAGAATATGGAGAAGGATTTGTAAGAATTGGTCTTGTAGAAAATGAACATAGAATAAGACAAGCAGCCAAAAATATAAAAAAACTTTTAGGCTAAAGAATTAAAAAAGTTTTTTAAATTAAAATCACTTCTTAAATGATCTTTTTTAAGAAGGTGCCTTTTCCCCCAATTATTTTTCATAATTAAGTGGTGTCCAGGACTATTGATGCTTTCAACTGCTTGCAGTTGATTATCTGCAAATATAAAATTAGAAAATTTAGAGCTTTCTTGAGAGCCTATTATTTTGGTTTCAATATTTGAATTTAAATCTAATAGCCCGACTATTTGCAGTTTTATATTAAGCTGATCAGACCAAAACCATGGCACAAAATTATATAGTTCTTTCATGCCAAGAATATTTTTTGCAACTGTCTTTGCTTGATCTGTTGCATTTTGTATAGATTCTAATCTAACCTCTTTTGAATAGTAATCAAAAAAACAACAATCTCCAATTGCATAAATATCATCAATATTAGTTTCTAAAAATGAGTTAACTTTAATTTTATTAAATTCATTTACTTTAATACTTTTAAATAATAAATCATTTGGTTGAGAACCAGCAGATATAAGCACCATCTCAGAATTTATTTTTGTGCCATCAGATAAAATAACATTAATTTTAGAGTTTTCATCAGATTTAAAAGATTTAAAAGATTTATTGAATATGAACTTTATTCCTGATTTTGTATAATAATTTATTAGCCATTTAGATAGATCTTTAGATATAGATCGTCCCATTACATTTTCACTATTTTCAATTATTGTAACATCTTTGTTTAATTGAAGCGCTGTTGTGGCAATTTCTAATCCAATAAAACCTGCACCAATAATAGTAATAGTTTGAACTTCAGAAATTTTTTTTCTTATTCTCTTAGAGTCCTCTAAATTTCTCAAAGAAAAAAAATTGCCTTTTTGATACTCTTTAGTATCTATCCCTAAAAGATTATTTTTAGATCCAGTAGCAATTACTAACTTGTCATAATAATATAAATTATCTTTTTCATCACTTAATGATTTATTTTTATGATTTATGAATTTGATATTTGCGTTTAGTTTTAAATTAATTTTATTATTAACATACCATTCCTTACTTCTAAGAAGAGCTTCTTTTGTATCAAATGATTTGATGTATGATTTGGAGAGGGGCGGTTTTTGATACGGTAATGTATTCTCTTGATCAAATATTTCAATTTTACCAGAAAAACCTAAATTTCTTAAGCTTGCTGCAGTTTCTATTCCTGCGTGCCCTGCTCCAATAATTAAAACTTTTGTATTCATTAGTTATTAGAAATTAATTTGATTTGATATAATAATCAAGTAACTGTTACAATTTAAAAATGGAAGCATTTTCAAAATTTAAATTTCGAAATTTCACCTCTCCTAGTAAATCACATGCGATTTCAAAAGAAGGAATTGTTGCTAGCTCACATCCGTTATCCAGTCAATTAGGATTAGATTTGTTAAAAGACGGAGCAAATGCTGTGGATGTTGCAATTGCTATGTCAATTATTTTATGTTTTGCAGAACCACACATGACAGGCATAGGTGGAGATTGTTTTGCATTAATATCAAAATCTGGAAATACGAAAGATATAAAAGTTTTAAACTCATCAGGTTATGCTGGTAGAAATTATAATCTAAAGTATTTTTTAGACAAAAACATATCAACTATTGAACCATTTTCGTCGCACGCAGTAACAATTCCAGGTGCTATTGCTGGATGGAAAGAACTACATGACAAATATGGTTTTTTAAAATGGAAGGATATATTTAATATTGCAATTGATGTTGTTAAAGACGGTGTTTTAGTTAACGAAAGAGTATCTCAAGACTGGAAAAGAAATGAAAAAAAACTTTTAGAAAATAATGAGACAAAAAAAATCTTTACTAAAGATCATTTAGCTTACCAACACTTAGACAATTTCAAAAATAATGATTTGCTAAACACAATTAAATTCATTGCTGAGGAAGGTAAAAATGGGTTTTATCAAGGATCAATTGCAGATAATATTGTAAGCACATTAAATGATTTAGGAGGCCTTCATACATCTGAAGATTTTTTTAAATATGGGCCAATTTGGGAAGATCCTATTAAATTTGATTATAATGGTTTTACAATTTATGAGGCCCCACCAAATGGTCAAGGAATTGTAGTTTTTTTTATTTTAGAATTACTAAAACAATTTGATATGCAAAACTTATCAAAATCAGATTATTATCATATTTATGTTGAAGCAGTAAAAATAGCATATTCCTTAAGAGATAAGTTTCTTGGTGACCCAAAGTACCAAAAATTAGATTTAATGAATTTAATACAAGAAAATATTATTAAAAATTATGCTAAAAAAATTAATCTAGATAATGCTAGTGATATAGAAATTTCTGACTTTCCAGAGCATAAAGATACAATTTATTTAACGGTAAAAGATAAAAATGGGATGATAATTTCATTTATAAACTCCTTGTTTGATCAATTTGGAAGTGGAATTACAGTTCCGCAAACTGGGATCTTATTACATTGTAGAGGAAAGAGTTTTTCGTTAAAGGATAATCATCCAAATCAAATATCTGGAAGAAAAAGGCCCTTGCATACAATTATCCCTGGAATGATTGGAAGAAATGATGACGTTGTAGGTTCATTTGGTATCATGGGAGGACATTATCAAGCAGCAGGACATGCGTTTATTTTGTCTCAAATTTTAGATTTTCATTTGAGCCCACAATGCGCTCTAGATTTGCCACGAGTTTTTCCAAATAATGGAATACTTGATATCGAAGAAAACTTTAACTTAGATTTGATTGCAGAACTTAAAAATAAAGGTCATAAAATTAATTATCCTGCACTTCCAATTGGAGGTGGTCAAATAATTGTCAATGATATTGATAAAGGCATATCTTTAGGCGCTAGCGATTGGAGAAAAGATGGTATTGCATTAGGTATCTAAAAAATATAAATATTATGTATGCAAACATTAAATTTCACTGATAAAAAAACAATATCGGAATTGACCGCTAAGATGCTCTTTGAAATTGATGCAGTTCACTTTAGAAGTGATAAACCATTTATATTTACTTCTGGTACGGCCAGTCCCGTCTACATCGACTGCAGAAAGATAATTTCATATCCAAGAGTAAGAAGTACTTTAATGGATTTTGGCGCTTCTGTACTTGCAAAAAATGTTGGTTTTGAAAAATTTGATGCTGTTGCTGGAGGTGAAACTGCTGGAATACCTTTTGCTGCATTTATAGCGGAGAGACTAAGTTTACCAATGCAATATGTTAGAAAAAAACCAAAAGGTTTTGGAAGAGATGCATTAATTGAGGGAGATATAAAAGAAGGACAAAGAATTCTTCTAGTAGAAGATCTTACAACTGATGGGGGAAGTAAGCTTAATTTTGCAAATGCAATCAGAAAAGCAGGTGCAATTGTAAATCATACATTTGTTATATTTTATTATGATATTTTTAAAGATACTATATCTTCACTTCAAAAGAATTCATTACATTTACATTATCTTGCAACTTGGTGGGATGTTTTAAAATGTGCAAAAGAATTAAATAAATTTGATCAAAAAACATTACAAGCCGTAGAAAATTTTTTAAACAATCCTAAAGATTGGTCTAAAGAAAATGGTGGAAAATAATTAACTATTTTTATTTATTTTCATTTCTCTTAATGTAATGAATAAGCAAGATGCAAGAATAAAGATACCTCCAATTATTTGACTCTGACTAGGAACTTCATCCCAAATTATATAACCAAAAATACCTGCTAAAGGAATAGCAATATATCTAAGTGTTACGAGAATTGTCGCATCAGCATATTTGTAACTTGTTGTCATAAAATATTGCACAAATGACCCAATGAACCCTAATAACAATAAAGTATACAATAAATAATTTGGTTCAAATAATATTTCTGCCCCAAAAACACCTTTTTGACCAATTATACTTGAACCAAATATGATTATTCCAGAAACAACAAAAAAAGAAGTAATACAGTTATGAATTAATGCGGTAGTAGTAGGATGTTCAGTTTTACCTAATTTTCTTAAAATTAAAGCAAGACCCGCGTGAGTTAATGCACTTATAGTTGCCATAGTTAAACCTATGGGAGATAAGTCACTTGTTCCATCAATAATTCCAATGGGATTAGTCATCAAGTAAACTCCCAATAAACCAACTAAAACAGCTATCCATCTTTTAATACCAATTTTTTCTCCTAAAATAATAGGAGCTAAAATTGTTACAAAAATTGCAGAACTTTGAGCAAGTGCTGTTACTAAGCCTATTGGTATTAGCTGAAGAGATAAGAACACTAAAAGCATAGTGGTTAATCCAAAAACAGATCTTAATAAAACGTAAAACCAGTTGTTAATTTGTAAAAAGTGATTTTTTCTTGCAATAATTGCAAAGATAAATAAGAGAGGTAAAGAAAAAACAAAACGACCAAACAAAATCATTAAAAAATCTACATCATAAGTCAAATCTTTAACCATCATGTGTGTGATAAGAGCTAATATTATTCCAACTAAACCAATTAAAGAACCAAGGAGATTATTTGTCATAAATTATTTGAATATAAATTTAATTTTATTATTATTTATTCAAATTAATTCAAAATAAAAATTATGTCCAAAAAACTTATTATTGTAGGGTCAGGCAATGCTGCTTTGTGTGCAGGAATTTCTGCACTAGAAAAAGGAGCAACTGTAAAAATTTTAGAAAAAGCTAATGAGTACTTGGCTGGTGGAAATACAAAGTATACTGCAGGTGCTATGAGGTTTGTATACAATAACGGCGAAGAATTAAAACCGTTGTTAAAAGATCCATATGACCCAAAATTAGAGAAAACTAATTTCGGACAATATACAAAAGAGAAGTTCTCTGAAGATCTGCTAAATTTTAATGATGGAAAACCTCTTACTATTGAACAAAAGACTCTGATTAATGAATCCTATGAAACTATGAAATGGTTATCATCTCATGATGTAAAATTTGAACCAATATATCAAAGGCAAAGTTTTGAAAAAGATGGGAAGTTTATTTTTTGGGGAGGATTAACCTTAGCATCAAAAAATGAAGGTGTAGGATTATTTGATCAAGAATTAGAAGCCTTTAAAAAACTTGGTGGTGAGATAGAATATGAAACCCCAGTCACTGAGCTTATTAAAGAAGAAGAAAAAATAATAGGTGTAAAAACTAAAGACTATAATTTTATTGCAGACGCAGTCATCTTAGCATCAGGTGGATTTGAGGCAGATAAAGAAATGAGATCAAAGTATTTAGGGGATCATTGGGGTGTTGCTAAAGTAAGAGGCACACCAAACAATACAGGTGATGGATTGAAAATGGCTATGGATTTAGGAGCTGCTCTGAATGGACAATTTGGTTCCTGCCATGCAACACCAATGGATCTTCATATGAAAGATTTTGGTAATTTAGATTTAGAACCAGGCGAAAGAAAAAAATATAGGAAAATATGTTATTTTCTTGGAATTATGATTAATGCAGATGGAAAAAGGTTTTTGGATGAAGGAAAAAATTTTAGAAATTACACTTATGCTCAATATGGGGCTCGGGTTCTAGAACAACCCGGACATTTTGCATGGCAAATATTCGATGAGAAAGTTAAACATTTACTTTATGACGAGTATTTTTTTGAAGACGCTCATTATGTGGAAGCAAATACATTAGAAGAACTAATAAAGAAAATGGATGGTGTTAACTATACAGAATGTTTATCTACAGTTAAAGAGTTTAACAAGTCTTGCAAATCAAACAGAAACTTTGATCCAACTATTCTTGATGGTAGAAAAACAATAGACCTTAATATACCAAAATCAAATTGGGCACTAGCTTTAGATAAACCACCTTTTCGAGCATATCCTGTAACTGGAGGTATAACATTCACATATGGTGGATTAAAAATTTCTAAATATGGAAATGTGTTAGATAAAAATGATCAAAATATTCAAGGACTTTATGCCTGTGGAGAATTAGTTGGTGGTGTGTTCTTAAATGGTTATCCTGGTGGCTCTGGCTTAACTTCAGGCGCAGTGTTTGGAAGGAAAGCTGGAAGTGCAGCAGCTTTAGGTTTGTAAAATGTTAAAAGTTGCAGTTTTAGATGATTATCAAAACGTAACAAAAAAGTTTGGAAACTGGTCTGAATTAGACGGTAAAATTAACTTGAAAATATTCAACAAATTTTTTAATAATTCAGATGATCTTGTTAAGCAATTATTAGATTTTGAAGTTTTGTGTTTAATGAGAGAAAGAACAGCGTTGAGTGCAAGTATAATTAATAAATTACCAAAGCTGAAATTAGTTATAACAACAGGAATGTGGAATCCATCTGTAGATACAAATGCTCTTAAAAAAAGAGAAATTGTTTTTTGTGGAACTGATAACAGAATAGAATCTACAGCTGAACTTTCTTGGCTTTTAACACAAGTAGTTTGGAGAAATATTTCACAAGAGTTTGTAAACATGAAAAATGGTGATTGGCAAACATCTATAGGTAGAACCTTATATGGAAAGACATTAGGAATTTTTGGCCTAGGAAAACAAGGCAAACAAATAGCTAGATTTGGAAATGCTTTTGGTATGAATGTAATTGCTTGGAGTCATAATCTTACGAAACAAGTTTGTGATTTAGAAAATGTTACCTTAGTATCTTCAGATAAAATGTTTAAGAATTCTGATGTTCTGTCAATTCATACTAAATTATCTGATAGAACGAGAGGATTTATTAATTCTAAAAAAATTAAAATGATGAGGGTCTTAATCAAAATGACGGTGTACTAGCCCAACTATCTAATATAATATTTACAAACGCTGGTGATTTAAACCCTAAAGATGGAATTAAATTTGATCCACTTATTACGTCTAGTGAATTATCTGGTTTAGTTGATTCAGACAAAGCAGGTGATTCAAAATCTGATCCTAGAGATTTAATAAAGGATTTAAAAATTGATAACAAGAAAATTATAATATCTGGTTGGTTAAGAGATAACCTAAATTCAGCTTTCCCAAAAGGCGTTAAAAAGAAAACCGGACTCAAAAAATCATCAGAAATGTCTAATATTCTAATAGTAAGTGATGCAGACATGTTAATGGATAGAAATTGGCTGACAAAACAAAATTTACTTGGACAGGAAATTGTTTCTGCTTTCGCAAATAATGGTGATTTTGTTTTAAATGTAGTTGAAAACATGATTGGTGGGTCATTTTTGTCTGAGATAAGAGGTAAGGGAATTTCTTGGAAACCATTTACTAAAATAGTTGAACTAGAAAAATCTGCTGAAGAAAAATTCTTAAGTAAGGAAAGAGAATTAGTATCCAAACTTGAAAAAATGGAAAATAAGATTCAAAGTCTTACTAAGAAAAATAATAATGAAAGTGATGTAATTTCTCCTGAAACAATTAAAGCAATTGATGGATTTAAATCAGAAATGATGACTACGAGAGCTGAACTTAGAAATGTTAAATTTCAATTAAGAAGTGATGTTGATAATTTAAAAACAAAAATTATGTTCATCAATATAGGCTTGATACCAATTTTAATTGCTGGATTAGCACTTATTATTGCCATTAGAAGACCTAAACCAAAGAAGATAATACATTAAAATTTAAGGAATTATATTTTATGACAAGCAATTTTACTAAGCTATCAATTGTAACTGCAATTTTTTTGGGATTAGCATCCTATTCTGTATTAAAAAACAAAGACTCAAATCTTTTTTCAGAGCGAGGTAATACTTTTATTGAAAATCTTCCGTCTAAATTAAATGACATACAAAAAATAAAGATTACGGGAAGAGATCTTGATATGGAATTAATTAATAAAAATAATTCATTTATTGAAACTTCTGGCTATCCTTTTAAAGCAAATGTGTGGGAAAGTTTCATAACAAGTTTATCCTTACTAAGAATAGAAGAGAAGAAAACAAACAATCCTGAAAGACATAATGAATTAAATTTGGTTGCTATTGATAAATTCAAAGAAAATAATGATGATAACGAGCCTGCAACAAAAATAACTTTTTTTACAAAAGATCAGAAGATATTTAAATCTATTTTATTAGGTAAAATCGATAATACTGTAGGAGGAATAAGCGGCGGTCAATTTGCTCGTTATAATAAAGATAATCAAGCATATCTATTAAAAGGGGCATTGAGAATGCCCTCTGGAAAATCAGATTGGTTTAACAGTTTATTACTTAAATTAGATCAAGAAAAACTTTCTTCCATCTCTGTTAAAAGAAAAAAAGTTATTTTTGAAATTGAATCAAAAGATAGAAAACTATCTTTAAAAAATAATCCAGATTTAAAAATTGACGAAGAAAAACTAAAGCAAGTAGCTGAAGTAATTGACGCCTTTTATTTTTACGATGTTAGAAAAGTAAATAAAATTAAAAAAAATAATAATAATACTATTTCTTATGAGTTTAAAGATGGTCTTATTTTAGAATTAAAATTTATAGAAAAATCAAAAGACTCAAAAGAATCTTGGATTGAGATATCTGCTCAATCTAATAATCCTAAAACTATAAATAAGGCAAATGATTTAAATAAAAAAACCAAGGGTTATCAATTTTTAGCAAACATAAATACTTCTGTAATCTTCAATTGGAATATTAAAGATTTAATTAAAAAATAATTAGTATGATCTTTGCATCCCTAAAACATGTTCTGAAAGATATGATAGTATTAAGTTAGTTGATATTGGTGCAACTTGATATAGTCTAGCTTCTCTAAATTTTCTTTCTACATCATACTCTTCTGCAAAACCAAAACCACCATGAGTTTGAACGCAAGCTTCCGCAGCTGCCCAAGATGCATCAGCAGCTAAAAGTTTTGCTGTGTTAGCCTCTTCTCCTATAGGTTTACCATCATCGTATAATTTTGCAGCATGATATACCATTAATTCTGCAGCTCTCATTTGAGCATAAGCTCTAGCTATTGGGAATTGAATCCCTTGATTTTGACCTATTGATCTTCCAAATATTTGTCTGTCATTTGCGTATTGTGTTGATTTTTTAGTAAACCACTTGGCATCGCCGATACACTCGGCTGCAATAAGTATTCTTTCCGCATTCATGCCAGACAAAATATATCTAAAACCTTTGTTTTCTTCTCCAATCAAATTATCGGCAGGTATTCTTAAATTATCAAAAAAAACTTCAGTTGTTGAATGGTTCATCATTGTTCTTATCGGTTTAATTGTTAACCCGTTATTTTTTGCTTTTTGCATATCTAATAAGAATACAGACAGACCATCAGTTTTTTTAGAAACTTCACTTAATGGTTTAGTTCTTGCTAAAAGCAACATTAAATCTGAATGTTCAGCTCTACTTGTCCATATTTTTTGTCCATTAATGATATAATCATCACCATCTTTTGTTGCAGTAGTTCTTAAACTGGTTGTATCCGTTCCACTAGTAGGCTCTGTTACACCAAATGCTTGTAATCTTAATTTTCCACTCGCTATTTCAGGTAAATAACTTTTCTTCTGTTCATCAGAACCGTGCCTTAAAACAGTTCCCATAGTATACATCTGGGCATGACATGCTGCTGCATTACAACCTTGATGATGTATTTCTTCAAGAATGACCGATGCTGATGTTATTCCTAGACCAGATCCACCGTACTGCTCAGGTATTAAGACACTTAAAAAACCTGAATCCGTTAGCGATTGAACGAATTCTGTAGGATAAGCTTGTTCTCTATCTAAGTTTCTCCAATATTCTCCTTGAAAATCTTGACATAATTTAGCTACAGAAGATCTTATTTCCGAATTTGTATCATCTTGAACTAAGCTTGAAGTCTCTATTGATTTATTTTCATCTGGCATATCAATTATTCCTTTTTATATATATATTAAATTAAACATTTTTTTTTAAATTAAAAGTATTCAACTAAATTAATTGGAGGTTCTTTTGAAAATTTCTTTTCATCACATCAATCTGGTATCCAAAAATCTTGAAGAGTTAAATAATTTTTATAAAAATATTTTAAAATTGGATTCCATACCTGAACAACAATTTCCAAGAACTGAAGCAAACCAAAATAAGGGGTATGACGGAAAAATTAAATTTGTCACAGATGGAAATATACAATTACATTTAGCAGAAAAAGATCTTACCGTTGCTGAGAAAAATAAAAAGCATATTAATCCCGTCGAAAAAGGACATATAGCTTTTAGAACTGATGACATTGAAGAGTTTAAAACAATTTTAAATAAAAATAATATTAAATTTGCTGATTATGGGACAACTTTTGCTAAAGAATGGTACCAAATTTTCTTTTATGATCCAGAAGGTAATATTGTTGAGGTTCATCAATTTATAGATAAAAATTAATGCTACTCTCGTGTTTTAAAAATCAATCTTTTAGGTATTTATGGACAGCTGGATGCTTTACTGGCATTGCAAGAGCTATGGAGTTTCTAACTCTTAGTTTGTATATTTTGAATGACTTTGGATTAGCTTACCTAATTACTGTAATTTTTGCATGTAGAATGCTTCCTATGAGCATGCTGGGCTTAATTATTGGTTCTATTTCTGAGAAAATTTCTCCTATCTTGATTGTAAGGTTTTTATATTCCTTATCTTTTTCTTTTACATTAATATGTGTATTTCTTAAAAATTTTGATTACTTTAACTTATTTTTTGCTCTTTTATTAGCTTTTATAAATGGAACCACATGGGTTATTGATTTAGCTGTTAGACGCAGAATTATAACAGAGAACATTACTGAAAAACTTTTAAGTACTTCATTAGCAATGGAAACTTTATCTAATAATTCAACACGATTAATTGGCC
>CACMRF010000021.1 GCA_902615995.1 uncultured SAR116 cluster alpha proteobacterium
TCATTATGAAAGATGTTGATAATAATCTTGTAAAAAAACAGTTATTATCAATAACTGAAGATTTAGCTAAATATGAAGATATTGATGCAAAAAATACTAAATTTGACAAGGAAGAAATTAAATCAAAAATTATTGATGTTTTAAATAGAATAAATGATATCGAGAAAAACGTTAAAAACAAATTAATACTTACTGAAAAATATAACTCATATTTAAAATCTTAACAATTTAGTAGTATTTTTTAAATTATATTTTTAATATACACTCATGTATTTGAACTTTATCTTAGAAAATTTTGAAATAATTGTTATTTCGATACTATTAATGGTTACAATTTCTACAATTTGTATTTTATTTATTCAGAACAATTTTATCAAAAATACTAGCAATAAAATTGATAATTATCATGATGTGATAAAAAAAAATAATTCTGAATTAGCAGAATATGTCAATACTTTATCAAAAATCACTGAATTAAATAAACAAAAATTGGAGGAATTAATATCTGATACTTCTAACATAGGCAAAAATTTATCAAATATTAAAGCTACAAAAGGAGATGACGATATTTTAACTTTAGCTATAGAATTAGTTCGTTCTGGATGCTCAAAGGAAGAAATTAAAAATAAAACGGGCCTAAACGATAGTGAAATTGAAACTATTTATGCTTATCATAAAAACGTGAAAAATTAATTATGAAATAATTGCGGCTTTCCCTGATTCAATTAATTTTTTTGAATCATCCTCAGTTACATCAATTTGAATGCCTTCAGGAAATCTTACTCCATTTACCTCCGAACTTTCTTTCATAATAACCCTGATCCATGTTTCTGAGTTGGTTATTTCATTTTTGTTAATATCGTTTTCAGCTTGAACTTCTTTTTCTTCATTTGAACTTTGTTGTATTATTTTTGTTTTATTTTCATCTTGATGAATTTGATTTATTCTTTTCTTAATCGTCTCAACTCTGGAGGCTAACAACCCTATTTTTTTGACTGGATCTTTTTCTACGTCAAACAGGTCAGTTAATTTTTTAGAAATTACATCCAATTTTTCATTTTTAAACCTTTCCAAAAATGAATTTCTTATTTCTAAAATAGCAGGGGCTAAAGTTTCCATATATATATTACGACATAGTTTCCCAAATGTTTGGCATTATAATTGCAATTAATCCAATAATTAGGATATGAACATGGATTCGATTAAAAAACAACTTACTTTTTTTGGAAGTGCTCTAAATATTAGGAATAAAAGAAATGATATTATTGCTTCTAATATTGCAAACGCTGCCACACCAAATTATAAAGCTAGAGACATAAATTTTTTAGATGAATTTAAAAAAGTTACTAATACTGGTGAAATTAAAACAACTCACTCAAACCATATACCTACAAAAAACTATAATATATCTGGTAAAGCGTTTTATAGAGATCCCATCATAGCTTCTTTAGATGGGAATACTGTAGAATTATCAGTCGAACAAATGCAGTTCGCTGAAAATACCATGAAATATCAAACTACATTAAAATTTCTTAATGGCAAAATCACCAAAATGTTATCTGCGATAAGGGGTGAATAATGAAAATTAAAAATATATTTGATATTGCAGGAAGAGCTATGGCCGCACAAATGGTAAGACTTAATACGATATCATCTAATTTAGCTAACGCTGGAGCCACCACTGGAGACCCAGAAACAGTATACAAACCTCTAAAACCAGAATTCAAAACGCAATATAGCGAAAATGTAAAAAAAAATGGCATATCAACAGTTAATGTATCAAAAGTAGTTGAACTTCAAAAAGAACCTTTCAAAATTTTTGATCCAAATCATCCTTTAGCGGATCAAGATGGTTATATCTATAAGGCACCAATAAATATTGAAGAAGAGATGGTCGATATGATGGATGCTTCAAGACAATATCAAAACAATATTGAGGTTGTAACAACCTTAAAAGCATTAACTTTAAAGACAATAAATATAGGAAAATAAAAGGGTAAAAAATGTCTGAAATATCTTCAAATCAATCATTAAATAAAATATTAGACCAGTTGGGTATTAATAAAACAAAAGATAAATTTGCTCCAAGAGAAGTCAAAGACCAGTTAGGTCAAGAAGATTTTTTGAAGCTAATGACTGTTCAACTTCAGAACCAAGACCCCTTTGCACCAGTTGATAATGCTGACTTTATTGCTCAAATGGCTCAATTTTCTACCGTTACTGGGATCACTCAAATGGGTGAAACTATGAAGAATGTAAATAATCAATTATCTGAATTAAGAATTGCTTCGGCAACCCAATTAATGGGACATTCGGTATTAGTTCCTGGAAAAATGGCAAGGCCAAATCAAGAAGGAATTATAAGTGGTGTTGTGGATTTACCAAAAACAGCATCTAATTTAAAAATTATTTTTGAAAGCATGGAAGGAGAAGTTCTTCATGAAGAAAATTTAGGTCCACAAGTTGCTGGACTAGTTGGTTTTCAATGGAAAGATCTTCCAAAAGATATGATAGAGAATAAAAAGCAAATAATGATCAAAGCATTTACTGGTAATCAAGGTGATGCAGATCAATTATCAACAAAAGTTTATGCAAAAGTTGAAGGGACATCCAAAACTGATAATGGCTATATGCTTGAAGTTGAAGATTATGGATCAGTTGACCCATCGCAAGTAGTAAGATTTAAGAATTAATTTATATAGTTTAAGGAGAAACAAAAATGTCGTTTTATACCGCTTTAACAGGTTTGAATGGATCTCAGGCTGACATCTCAGCAACCTCTAACAACATCGCAAACGTTGCGACTACAGGTTATAAGAGAAGTAAAGCTGAATTTGGTGATATTTTTGCGACTTCACCATTACAAAATGCATCTTCGTCAATTGGTTCTGGAACTATTTTAAAGGGTATTAAACAGCAGTTTACTCAAGGTAACGTAACATCTTCACTAAATGCACTTGATTTAGCGATATCTGGTCAGGGTTTCTTTGCATTAAGGCCTTCTCTTACAACTAACCAAACAGTTTACACTCGTAATGGATCTTTTTCAGTAAATAACGATAGGTTTGTGGTTGATTCAGCAGGGCAGTATGTTTTAGCGCTTCCAGTATCTAACGATGGATCTGTCCAAGGTGGTGAAATTGCAGATGCTAAACCTTTAAAACTTGAACTTGAAGCTGGTGAAGCAAAGGCCACTAAAAATTTAGCATTATCTGTGAATTTACCTGCGTCTTCAACTGTATTTGCAAATGCTGATGATTTTGATCCATCAAATCCTGAAACTTTTAATTCATCAACTTCTGTAACTATCTTTGATAATTTAGGTAATCCAGTAATTGCAACTGCTTTTTTTATAAAAACTCAAGCAGCGTCTGGTGATAATGTCACACATAAATATCAAACTAAATTTATTGTTGATGGTAGAGAAGTTGAGCCATCTTTAACGGAAGCTATTTCTCCTACAGGGCAAACATTAGTAGTTGATCGATTTGGACAAATTATACCTATAAATGAGAAACCACAAATTATTTCTGTTGCACAGACACAACCTCTTTTTTTCTTGGATGATTTAGCTAATAAAACAACATCTAAAGCTGCAACAATATCAAATAAAGTACTTGAGGATGCTGCATTTACTACAACTGCACCCTCAATCAATATAGTAACTGATCCTTTACAGTATTACACTACTTATGAAGCAAACCCTACACTTAATAAATCAACATATTGGGGAAAAGATTTTCTCACTGTAAGAGTAGATGATACAACTGGTAGTGCTGCCTTTAAGAGTATTGATATAAGGCCAGGATCTTACACAGCTTCGTCCCTGGCAAAAGAGGTACAACGAGCTATCAATGAGGGACTTGGAGATGATTCAAAACTCTCAATAGATCCAGTTACGGATGGTAACTTTTCAATTCAGTTTAACCAATTAGATAATAATGACGAACTTCAAACACTATCTGCAATTAAGGTTGACTTAATGAAAGATAGCTTTGTTACTGAAGATTTATTTTCTTCAACAAGTGGTATTGAAAATGTTGCATCTCCAAACTTTGAAAGACAACAATTTTTAGCTCACGCTCAATTAAGAATTAATGACGCTTTAAATAGAGCTGCTGTCTCAGCAGATGGAGCTACGAATAATGCATCAACCTATGGTGTTAGTTCATCTCTATTTGCAAGGGCTACGGGAAGTAAGTTAACTGGTGCAATTAAAGAAACAGAGGTGTTAAGTTTCAACTATAAGCAACCAGCCACAGATTTAACTGATGAGAATGCAACCACAGTTGAAGAAAAATTTCTTCTTCACAGTTATTACGGATCTTCACCTGTTCTAAAGGTTTTTGAAAAGGCGCTTGATGTAAAAGCAGTAAGTGGTAACACGATGGTGCAAGATGCAAGTGGAACATTAAAAGTTTTTGTTAATGATCCTGAAAATACTATCAGCACAACAACCTTTCCAACTGAAGTTTACTTGGCTGGAGAATTTGATACTACTACATCAACTGTAAATAATTTAAAATATAACGGTGCTAAATTTTCTGTATCAAGTGCTGGAGTTGATGCAAGCGGTAATAAATTTTTAAATTTAAAATCAGATTCTACTGCAGCTATTAATATCACTGACACAAAAATCAAGGTATTACATACCTCCTCTAAAGACGTAAATGCTTATTTTGAGGGTGGAACTGGTATTTTCGACAATCAAACTGAACATTTTGGAAGTAATAGAATTGTTCTGAAAGAGTTAAATAAACATGCATATTTGAATAAAAATACTAAACAACCAAATACATTGTCAAATGGTGCCATAAGTGCTGGTAATGCAACAGAAATCATTGTTGATACAACAGCAGGTTTTCCAGATACAGGAACAATAAAAATTGGTTCTAATACAATTGAATATACAGGAAAAACTGCTACAAAATTTACATTTGCTCAAACCGCATTAGCTGCACATGTAGATGACTCCACTGTTTCATTAGTATCTTTTACAGATGATATTTTTAGTGGATTTAAAGATAAATTAAGAAATACTAATTTAACTTCAACAATTACAAGTTCAAGTCCAGATGTTTCATCAGCTACAGGGACTATTAATGTTGGATCAACAGCTGGATTTCCAGATACGGGAACTATACTTGTTGGAAACGAAAAAATGCAATATACATCTAAAACTGATACTTCTTTTACAATTGGAATTGGCGGAAGAGGATTTGATAATACAACGGCAGTAAGTCCACCACATGGAAATTTACAAGCAACTCTTGCTAATACTGATACTACTTTAACAATCACTGTGGTTGAAGACGGACCTTTCCCAGAAAGTGGAACATTATTAGTTGGTACTGAACAAATTTCTTATACTGGAATTACAATTGCTAATGATACATCAGGTACTAGGCCGTTACCACAAGCTGCTACTATAACATTTAGTGGTTTAACAAGAGGTTTAAATGGCACCACTACACCTGCATCACTATCAGCTGCTGCAAATAATGTGTTTTTATTGCCAGAAGTAAGTCTAGTTGAGAGTGTAGAAACGATGGGATTAGAAACAAGAACAACTGATGTTGCATCTGGAATAGATGACAGTGCATCTACTTTGACTGTAGATTCAACAGAAGGATTTGAAGATAATGGTTTTATTCGAATAGGTGCTGAGGTGATTGGATATACAGGTAAAACAGCTACTACTTTCACAGGATTATCTAGAGGTGTTGCTGGAACTACAGCTGCATCACACAATACTGATGCTCAAATTTTTCAAGAAATTAATATAACTGATGACTGGGTGGATGAAAATGACCCAGCTCTTAAAATTGCTTATGATTTTTCTGGACAAAATTTTTCATTACAAGGTGTTCCGTCTAAGATTGGAACATCAACATCAAGTAAAATGTTTTCATTTTCTGCATTCGCGCCAGGTGAAGGAACGGGAGCTAATGCAATTGGTTTAAAAACTCTTGCTAACAAAGCTACTGCAAATATTGGTGGTGGAGCCGTATTAAAAGCTGAATCAGTTGTTTTTAATGGCGATCAGATCGCTGCTGATACACAAAGAGCTTTTGGTGTTGAGGTATCATATAACAACTTAACTAGAAAATTTGATATCTCTAGTGGAACAACCGGTGAAAATATACCTGCTAACTCCGCAGTTGGCGTTGGTGATGCGGGACAGGCTTCATCAAACATTGAAATTGGAAGACTTGCAATCGTTGATGGTGTAGCAACTGCTGCAACAGCAGGTACGGGTGGAACAAACGCGTTGTTAGGCGTAAACGCTACTACTGCTATATCAACTGCAACAGGTGAAGGAGCAGGTCAAGGGTTAAAATCTACAGCAGCTGTATTAACAGGAAAAACATCAAACGAAGACTTATCTGAAGATTTCTTCTTATCAGCTGCTGCTGAGGAGACTATATTTGTTGTTAACGTAAACGACATTACAGCCGCTATTAAAGTACCTGAAGGCGTTTACAATGGAACCCAGTTGGCAACGGCTCTTCAACAAAGAATTAATCAAATGGAAGATAGTACTGGTAATACAGTTAATGGCGTGACTGTAGTTTATGATACAGTATCAAATTCTTTTAATTTTACGACAGGTACAACTGGTGGAAATAGTAAGATATTTGTATCTGGAAGTGCAAGACTTGGATTAGATAATTTAGAACTGCAAACTGGGTCTACACCATCATTTGTTAATATGGCAAATGCAACAGCTAAGTCAGCTACAGGACAATCATTATTTGTTAATGATGCTGGAACAACAACTACATTAGCTCCGGATAGTGCTTGGACACCTACTACAAATGGTACTTTTGCTAAAGTTTATTTAAGACCTGGAGAATTAACCTTTGATACTCAAGGTAACTTGGTAAGTCCAATTCAAAAAGTTGGATATAAGGGTGACTTTGCTGCAAACGCTGATTTAGATCAGTCAGCATTATCTATTGACCTTGATTTAAATTTTAATGGATCTACACAATTTGCATCAGATTTTAATGTAAGATCTGTAACTCAAGATGGACAAACTGTGGGTAAACTTGATGGTTTGGATGTAGCATCTAACGGATTAGTGAGTGCAAACTATACTAACGGTTTGAACATTGCACTTGGTAGATTAGTTACTGTTAATTTTAACAACCAAAATGGTTTAAAACAGATTGGTAATGCAACTTATGTGGAAACATCAGTTTCTGGTGTTGCAAATGTTGGTGAAGCTGGTGCTGATGGTTATGGTACAATTCTTTCAGGTTCTCTAGAAAGATCAAATGTGGATATTACCGAAGAGCTTGTAAACTTAATCACAGCTCAAAGAAACTTTCAGGCTAATGCTAAAACAATCGAGACAAATACAACTCTAACTCAAGCAATTATTCAAATTAGAGCATAAATAAAAAGGTTTTAATAAATGGACAAAAGTATATATACAGCTTTGAATAGCATGCAGATTTTGAAAAATAATCAATCTGTTACTTCTCAAAATTTGTCAAATACCAATGTACCTGGTTTTAAAAAGGATATTCATGCTAACTTTGGATCATTGTACCTTGACAGAGAAAAGGGGATAGATCCAAGAGTTTATGCTTTAAGTGATGTTGGTGCATTTGATAATAGCCAGGGAGCTTTGAACAGCACAGAAAGACCTTTAGATTTAGCTATTGATGGTGACGGATATTTTATAGTTAATCCTAAAAATGGAAAACAAGCTTTATCAAGAAGAGGGGATTTAAAAATTGATGAAAATCGAATTTTAATCGATAATACGGGTGCTCAAATTTTGTCAGTAGATTTAGAACCTATTGAAGTACCTCCTTTTCAGAAAATTTCAATTGCAAAAGATGGAATAATTACTATTCAACCTCTAAATGCAGAGCCTGGACAAGAAATTAATGTTGGACAAATTGGAACAACAAGAGGAACTGAAAATGTAAAATTAGTTAAATCATTAGATGGCTATATTAGAACTGAAGAAGGTGGAGTTCCCGAACCTGACCAGATATCTTCTATTATCACAGGATTTTTAGAAAGCTCTAATGTTAAAAGTGTAGATCAACTAGTAGCTGGAATAGAGCAGTCTAGGGCTTACGAAATAAATGTAAAATTTATAACAACTGCAAAAGAACTTGATGAGGCTGGAGCGAGCTTGATGAGAATACCAAATTAATTTTTTTGGCATATGTATTGCAAACTCCTAATAGATGAATATTAGGAGTTTTTTTTATGTCAAACGCAATGCATGTAGCTAAAACAGGTTTAAATGCACAAAATAAACGAATGCAAGTTATTTCAAATAATTTAGCTAACGTAAATACGACTGGTTTTAAAAGAGATAGAGCAAATTTTGAATCATTATTATATCAAGTGTTAAAAACTTCAGGTGCACAAACAACTGGCGAGACCAGAAATGTTTCAGGTTTTAATGTTGGTACTGGTGTAAAAATTATTAATACAGATAAACTATTTACACAAGGCAATATCATTACAACTGACAATGCTCTTGATATTGCAATAGACGGTAGTGGATTTTTTCAAATATTAAATCCTGATGGAACTCTCTCGTATACAAGAGCAGGAGCTTTTGGAAAAAGCGCTGAAGGATTACTAACTACACAATCAGGTTTTGTTCTACAACCTGAAATTGAAATTCCTGAGGGTGTTACTTCTATAAATATATCATCTGATGGAATAGTTTCCGTTCAGGTTCCAGGCCAGGTCGAAGCAGAAGAAGTGGGCCAGCTTCAATTAGCTGACTTTGCAAATCCAACAGGTCTACAGCCAATAGGTCAGAATTTACTTATTGAGACACCAGCAAGTGGACCTCCGATTGTTGAAAACCCATTCACTAACGGTTTTGGTAAGTTAGTACAAGGTGCACTAGAGAGTTCTAACGTCAATGTAGTTCAAGAGTTAGTTGATATGATTGAAACTCAAAGAGCTTATGAAATCAACTCAAAAGCAATATCAGGAGTTGATGACATGTTAAGGTTTGTTAATCAAAATTTATAATAATTTAAAGAAGATTAGAAAATGAAAAAGATAATTTTAAGTTTTGCATCGCTACTAATTTTAAATAATTGTTCAACTTATGTAGAAGAGGCTATAAACAAGGATTTTAAGCCACTTACGCCTACAATCGCAGAGATGAAAGCAACAAAAGCGAACAATGGTTCGATATATAGTACTTCTTCACCTGGATTATTTTCTTCAGATAAAAGAGCTCATCAAGTTGGTGATATATTAACTGTTCAATTGAGTGAAACATTTTCTTCAACCAAATCTGTCACTAGTCAAAGCGCAAAAGAGGATCAAATTGGTGCTGAGGTCGGTCCAACTGGTGTTTTAAAAAATTTTATCGGTCTTGGAGGAAGCGTACAAAAATCTAATTCATTTAAAGGATCAGGTTCAGCATCCCAATCTAATTCATTGACAGGATTTATTTCAGCTACGGTGGTAAAAGTTTATCCAAATGGAAATTTAGAAATTAAGGGTCAAAAAAGATTAAGATTAACTGATGGTTCGGAATATATAAGATTAGCTGGAATAGTTAGGCCACAAGACATTAGTGCATCAAATACAGTTTCTTCAAATTTAATAGCAGAAGCTCAAATTGAGTACGTTGGATCAGGGACTTTATCAAACGAATCAAAACCAGGTTGGGGCAGCAAATTATTCAGAGCTTTATCGCCATTTTAGGAGACATTATGAAATTTGAAAAAAAATTATTTTTAATTATTTCACTTTTAACTCTTGTTTTTTCAATAATTAGTCAGGCAAAGGGTGATAGATTAAAAGATTTAGTGAGTTTTGCAGGAATAAGAAATAACCAGCTACTTGGATATGGCCTCGTAGTTGGTTTAGACGGAACAGGTGATTCAGCATCTAATTTAACACTTCAAAGTATGGCATCTACGGTCTCACAATTTGGTTTGAAGGTTGGTCCAGCCGATATAAGCGCAAAAAATGCTGCGGCGGTAATGGTAACAGCCGAGCTGAGACCTTTTACTAAGGTTGGACAAACTATAAATGTTACAGTTTCGTCAATGGGAAAGGCTAAAAGTTTAAGGGGTGGCACTTTGTTAATGACCCCACTTAAAGGTGCTGATGGACAAGTTTATGCTATAGCTCAGGGAAATCTTGCAGTAGGCGGTTTCGGTGTTGAAGGTAAAGATGGTTCATCTTTATCTGTAAATATTCCAACAGTCGGATCAATTGCAAACGGAGCTACAGTCGAGAAAATGGTAGAAACCCCATTTATAAAAAATAAAAATTTTGTAATGAATTTGCATCAAGGCGATTTCACTACAGCAAATAGAATTGTTGAAGAAATTAACAAACTGTTTGGTCCAGGTGTATCTAGAGCATTAGATGGCACATCAATTAGTGTAAATGCACCAAAAGATCCTTCTCAAAAGGTGTCATTCATGAGTTTATTAGAAAATATTGATGTAAAACCAGCGTCACCAGTTGCAAGAGTTGTTGTTAATGCAAGAACAGGAACTGTTGTAATTGGAGGTGATGTAAGGGTAACGCCTGCAGCTGTTAGCCACGGTAGTTTGACTGTTAAGGTTCAGGAAAATACAACAACTACACCGGGTCAAACAACTACTACACAAAATGCTAACACTACGGTTACAAATACTACAGATCCAGTTACAAATGAAGACTCTGAAATAACTGCTGGAGCTGAAAATGTATCAGCTTTTGTGTTTGATGCTGGCACAACTTTGTCTGATATTGTTGATGCTATTAATGCAATTGGGACAAATAGTGCTGACTTAGTGGCTATTCTAGAAGCTTTAAGAGAAGCAGGAGCTTTAAGAGCTCAAATGATTATTATTTAAGTGAATAAAATGGATGACATTAGTTTAAAATTTAATTCAAAACTGCATAATTTAAATAATGGTGATGTGAACAATTTGAATTCTGATAAGAAACTAAAGGAGTTAAAAGAAATTTCCAATCAGTTTGAATCAATTTTTATCAATCAAATTTTAAAACAAGCTAGAAAAAATAAAATAGAAAATGGTCTTTTTGATTCGGAAGCAATTAGTACATTTAACACTATGATTGATCAACAATATTCTGACATTTTATCGAAAAAGACAAATTTTGGTATCTCCGAAGCTTTGTTTAATCAGTTTAAAAATCAAGTGGTTAATGAAAGAAAAAAATAAATGGCTAGTTTATTTGAAATAGGTAAATCCGGTGTCCAAGCTTATAGACAAGCATTATCAGTTACTGGTCAAAATATTGCCAATGTAAACACAGAAGGATACAACAAAAGAGCTGCGGATCTTGAGGAAGTTCCAAGTGTTCAAGGCGGTGTAACTAATGTTCCAGATCAGTCAGGTTTAGGGGTTAGAGTCAATCAAGTTAGAAGATCGTTTGATGCATTTTTATCATCTAACTTAAGAGATACAAACGGTGATTTTGAAAGATTAGATACTTATGTAGATAAATTAAGTAAATTAGAAAATATGTTACTTCCAAGTGACAGTGATCTAGGAACTTTTATTGGAAGATTTTTTAGTTCTTTGCAAGATGTTGCATCAAGGCCAGATGAATTATCGGCTAGAACTGTCGCACTCGAAAATGGTAAAGCTCTAGCAAACTCATTTAATAATTATGATAATCAATTAAAAAATCTTAAATCAAGCACACATAAAGAAGTAGAAGATGATTTAAAAGTTGTTAATTCACTTGTTGATCAATTAGCTCAAGTAAATAAATTAATAATGAGTGGAGGATCAAAAAACTCATCACCTGATATTTTGGATGCTAGAGATCAATTGTTACTTGATCTTTCAAAATATATAAATTTTACCGTCGATTATGGTGATAGTGATGATGCAATAGTAAGATTAGGAAACTCTGGAAATGGAAAAATCTTACTGGAAAAGACAGATAAATCAGTTTTGACATCAAGTATTCAAGAAGGCAGATTAATTTTTAATATTTCTAGAAATGCAATAAATTCTATGAATAATGATCTATCTTCAGGATTATTGTTTGGCGCGAAAAATTTCTATGATTTTGTTGGAGAAGTTGAATCTGAAATAAATCAATTAGCTTTTAGATTATCTCAGGATTTTAATGAGATACAACAAAATGGAATTGATTTAAATGGAAGAACAGGTATGTCGATGTTTTCTATTGATTCCATGAAGCCAAAAATTCAACAAAATGTTGGCGGCTTTAATGTTGATATGATTGTAGGTAATGAAAATCTTATTAATCAAGAAAAAATGAAATTTAAATATCTTGCATCATCAAATAGTTGGGAGGTATCAAGTTCTGATGGAATAAAAATTTACGGTAATAATAATTTAAATTTTCAAGGATTTAGTCTAATAATAAAAGGTCAAATTTCTGATAATGATCAATTTATAATTGAGCCAAATTCATCTAAAGCTTCTGCTTTTTCTTTTTTATTAAAAGATCCATCATCTATTGCAGCTGCATCAAAACAAATTATTTCATCAAGTTTAGATAATATTAGTAAAGCTGATTTAAAAATTATTGGAAAAGAAAATATTATAAATAAAAGCAATATAAGAAATATTGATGAAGTTTTTTCTTCATCAAATAATCCGTTGTTATCAACAAAATTTTTAAATGATGGTGCTTTTACAATAATTAAACCAAATACAGAATCTTTCAATTTGTCTTCATTAGCTGATCAATCATCTGCACAATTTAATCTTTATGATAGTCAAATCAAAGGGTTTTCAAATATTACAATTAATTTGTCAGACGGTAATTCTCTCACATTAACTTCTGCAACTGAAGATCCTGGAGATGGTATTAGATCAGTGAAAGAACTAGCTAAGTTTTTAAATTCTGGATTAGCTCTTGATGGAAAAAATGAACATAATTTTAGAAAATACGGACTTTTTGCTTCTGGTGGTGATGGTACACTTACAATTAAGTCAAGCAGCGCAAGTGTAACCTCAGCTTCAATTTTATCTAACGGGAATACATTTTCTGCTAGTATATCACAAATTGAAACTTCAGATGCTACTGCAAGTGAAATACAGCTTTTTACTAGAGATGGAAGACATATTTCAGGAACAGCATTGAACTCATCAGAAATTGCAAAAATTATTAAAGAAAGTAATGGTTTCTTTGAAAACGCAGAATATAAAAATGATTATTTAAACCTTGATTACAGAGGAATTAATAGTAAAAGGATTTCAACTTCTGGTGATTATCTTTTAGACTTTGGTTCTAATATTAGTTATGACAAACAAGCGACTGATAACGATGGTTTGTTTACTAATAAAAACGCAACAAGTATAAATGGTACACTTACTTTAGATGGTGTTTTAAGTAATTCAAATGATCTTGATGCTTTTGTAACAATCACGAGCTCCGGGGATGATTCATCTGTAAATTTTACAATTAAGGGCTATGACCAAGATGGAAACTTTCAATCTGAAACCATTTCTGGTGGTAATGCTACAAGTGTAACTGGTGACAAAATTTTTAAGTCTATTTCATCAATTTCTTCAAGCGCAAATGCTGCTGGAGAGCTTAAGATAGGAATGAAAGCGTCAGGTTATAACTTAAAAATTACTAATGATCATAATCAATCTAAAACAATATCTATACCTATAAATTCATCAGCTTACTATTCAGCAAAAAAATTGAATGAAAATTTAGCAGGCACAGGAGTTGTTGCTTCTGCTAAAACAATTTTAGCTCTTGGCCCCCTAAGTAAATCAGGAAGTGGTATATTTAGTTTTGATTTAAAAGGAAGTAATACTGATAAAGTTTCTATTACTGCTAATGTAGATTCTGATGATTTATCTGGGTTAGCTAAACAAATAAATCAATTCACATCTCAAACGAATATAAGGGCTATAAATACATCTGATTTTGATAGAGTTTTTTTAGTTTCTGATGATGGATATGATATTGAAATGACTGACATAGTTTCGCCATCAGACTTTTCAATGGGGGTTCTTAATAATGAATATGAATTGTTAAGTGATAGATTACACACGGTTGATATTAGTGATGAAAATGAAAACAGTGCTTTTGTTAAAGGAAATATAAGATTTGTATCAAGTTTAAATTTTAATTCTCAAATTGATAGTGGACAAATAATTAGTGCAAAACAAGATCCATCTTTAAATAACTTTTATGATATAAAATATAATTCTTCAGGAGAAATTATCAATTTTAAACCTATATCAATGGGTTTATTAGATGATAATTTAGATAATGAAAACGGAAAGAAAGCGCAAGCTGGACTATCAACATATGGTATAAATATCCCACTTGCTGGTTACAGAGTTTTTGCAAAAGATGATAATAGTTTATTAACGAGATCTAACCCAGGTGGAGCTGGAGCACTAACCCTCAATGGTGCATTGATTAACGAAAATAATTTAAATTCCTCAATTACTATTAATTGTGAAGCAGACGAAACAGGTAATAGTTTTATAATTGTTGGAAAAAACATGGACGGAAATACCATAACAGAAACAATAACTGGTAAAAATGGTGAAAGAGTTCAATCAGCTCAAATATTTAAATCAATTACATCTATAACAACAACCGCAACAGCAAGTGGCCATATAGAAATAGGAACACGTGGAAGACAAAAACTTATTGATTATGACTCTCTCGTTAAAAATGATACTTATTCTTCTGGTGCGATTACAATGAAGGGTGTTTTATCGACTGCAGATTATTTAAATGCAAAAATAAGAATTGAATGCTCTGAAAATGAAACTACTAATAGTTTTACAATTAATGGCATCGATATGGATGGAAATACAATTAGTGAAACCATTCAAGGTGCTAATGGAACTTTTGTTGAAGGTTCTAAAGTTTTCAAAAAGGTTACTTCTATAACTGCAGCAAGTAACACAACTGGCAAAATTATGATTGGAACTGTAGTAGGTGATAGTTCTTGGGTTGCACAAATTGATGCCAATGGTTTAGATGCTGACACCTCTCAAGAAATTTCTAACGAATTGATAAAAGAACTTAGAAAAGAGTCTCCAACATCTTTATTAAAAGGTAAGGTTATTAATCAATTACCTATAGAAGGATCAAAATTATCATTATTATTTGAAGGCCAAAACTATGAACTTGAAATGAAGTCTGGAGAGTTGGTAGTCAATGGATTAGAACAAAACAGAGTGATAGCTTTGTTTGAAGAAATGTCATCATTAGATGATGATGCTCTAGCAAAATCACAAAGTGTAAATGCTGGAGCCAATTTTTCACTTAATGGAGATAATGCCTCTACAACTTTTCTTGGAACAAGAGTAACTATAAAATCTATTGAAGATGAAAGTAATAATAGTTTTACTATAACTGGCACAGATCTTGGTGGTAATTCTATTTCTGAAAAAATATTTGGTGGTGAAAAGGGCCAAACTGTATCTGGGTTAAAAATTTTTAAAACTATTACTGCAGTTTCAGCTACCATAGCTACATCTGGAAATGTTGAAGTAGGTACTGCCCCTGGATATAAACTTTCTGTATCGGCAGAGGGTACTATTGAGGGGGATCAATTTGAGTTAGTGCAAAATACAAGCAATTTATCAAATGCTTCTAATTTTGGTTTAACAAATGCTACAACGACATTAGTTGGAAATTTAATTAAAAAACCATCATTCTATGATAATGAAGAAAATATTCCATTAAGACTTTCAGTAAACACAGGTGAAAATTATGAAGATTTCTATGTAAAACTTGCTGATAATTCAAATGCGTCACAACTCTTTTCTTCAAATTCAATTTCAACAAATGCTACGTTAAGTATAAATGCAACGAATTTATTAGCAGGAAAAGTAACAATTTCGACGGCTTCTGGAGGTAACCAATCTTCAACTGAGTTTACAATTGTAGGAACTGACATGTCTGGCAATGCTCAAACAGAGATCATTACTGGAGCTTTAGGAGGTCAGACTTCTGTAGGATCGAAAGTATTTAGAAAAATAACTTCCATTACTACGGGATCTTCAGTAGGAAGTGGTAATGTAGAAATTGGAAAAGATGCTCAACCAGTTTTTTATAACAATTCGAGGGATATTAATCTTATATCTTCTGCAACTGTTGCTGCGAATACTTCTTTGGGGACTGTTAAAAGTCATACTGGGTATGGAGGAAAAGTAAAATTATTTACGGCTGATGGAGGAAATCAAACCTCTACAACATTTACTATTAATGGAACAGATGTAGATGGTAATGCTATGTCTGAAACTATCACTGGGGCAAATGGGAATCAATTTGTGATAGGAACTAAAACATTTAAAACTATAACAAGTATTTCAGCAGGAGGTACTGTAGGAACTGGTAATGTTACAGTTGATTATGCAGTAAATTCAGATATATCTTTTTCTCCTCCGAATGGAGTTAATCTTGTTTGGGAGGATAATCAAGGTGGTACCACAGATGATGATAGTTTAGTAACATCTAAAGCTATAAGTTCGGTTGCAGCACTTCAATTTGATGGAGAGTTAAGTACAACGGACGATGATAGTTTGTTCACTTTAAAACAAATTAATTCAGCTGAGCTTCTGAATTTAGATGGTGCATTGAATGGCAATAAAAATTTATATGCAAAAGTTCAATTTACATTTACAGGAAATGAAACTGGTAAAATATTTACTGTAGCTGGATATGATAAAAATGGAAAATATCAAACTGACATCATTAATGGTGGGTCTGGGACTGTAAATGGCTCTATAGAGTTTAAAGAAATATTATCTATAACATCTTCATCAGCTACAGCCAATACAGTCAAAATAGGAACTTTAGCACAGTCTGCGTTAGTTAACGGATCAACTGTTACAATAACTTCAGGAAGTGATTTAACCTCAAACAAGTTTACTGTTAATGGTACTGACATGTTTGGTAATTCAATAACAGAGGTCATTACTGGAGGTAATAATTCTACAGTTAATGGCAAAAAAGTTTTTAAATTGATTAATTCAATAGTTCCATCTGCCACTCAAGGTGGAGGTGTATCTATAGGCACACAAGCAACTGGAAGATTTTCAATTTCTCATGATGTTGGAAAAAATGATGTTATTCTTTCTAGAGATCCAAACAATTCTAATGTCTACGGTTTTAAAACTAAAAATACTCGAGCAATTGTAAAAGATGAAGGAATTGAGTTGATTTCATTGAGTGGAAAACCAATCCAAGCGAAAGTACCAGAGAACGCAACAAAAAATATTGTTTCTGAACAAATTATAATTTCAAATTTACCGAATGAAGAGCTTGTAGCAGTAGTTATGAATGGTGGTGCAAAAAAAATAAGTTCAGAATATAAAATTTTAGAAGAGGGCATCAAGTTAGATGAAACAGAATATGAAATTAAAATTGATAAAATTAATAAAAATAAAGTAGAAATTTTTGATAAAAAATTTGGTCATTCAATATCAACTCGTATTTTAGATCAAAATAGATCTTTTGAAGCTATAGGATCAAGGTTCCAATTTTCTGAGGAAGCAATAGTAAGCGACAGTTTTGTTATTTCTAATAATACTAAAGGTACTGGAGATAACAGAAATGTTTTGAATATGCTAGATCTCCAATTAGAAAAAATGAGAGATCAAAACAAAGGAAACTTTCAAGAAATTTTTTCAAATACTGTAGCTAAAGTCGGATCAAATGTTCAAGCAAATGATTTATCTCTAACAGCTGCTAATAGTAATAAAAAGGCTGCAGAGTCAGCTCAAAGTGAATTTGCTGGAGTAAGTCTTGATGATGAAGCCTCTCATTTATTAGAGTTTCAACAAGCTTATCAAGCATCGGCACGTATATTGCAAACTGCAAGAGAGTTATTTGAAGCTTTGATAAAAGTAGTATGATATGAAAGTTAGTACCAAATTATTTAACGAACAACAAATTCGTCAATTTTCATCTTTGAACAAAGATATACAAAAATTGCAAGATAAGATTTCTTCTGGAAAAAATATTGTTGTTGCGTCTGATGATCCTGTAGGATCTGTTAACTTATCTGGTTACAAAACAGTAAAACAACAATTAGACCAATATTTAAAAAATGTAAACTCTGCTCAAACAAGATTGAGCTTAGTTGATACAAATTTACAAAATTTATCAACAATAATGATAAGAGCAAATGAGCTTTTGATTCAAGCATCTAGTGATGTTTTGGGTAGAAGTGATAGAGAAGCAATTGCTATTGAAATTGATGAAATGAAAGAAGAATTATTATCTCTTGCTAATCAACAAGATGCAAATGGATCATTTATTTTTGCTGGTTTTAAAACAAAAACTCAACCATTTCAAAAAAATATAGATGGTAAAATTGAGTATAAAGGCGATGCAGGAACTACATCGTTGTCAGTTTCAGAAACAATGGTCGTACAAACTTCAGTTGATGGTGAATCATTATTTCAAAAAGTTAAAGGTACATCTGGTGTGACTGTTTCAATGTTTACAATGTTAGAAAATATTTCAAATTCAGTAAGAACTGCTTCTTCAGCTGTTCATGCAACAAAAGCAGACACGCATGCAGAATTTGAAATTACAAATAGAGATTATGGCACTTGGACTTTTGATATAACTGGCCATGCAGGGACTGCAAGTATTTCTGTGGAATTAACTGGAGATGATCCTGCTGATATTATAAAAGCAATAAATAATGCAAATATTGGAATAACAGCTTCACAATCTACAACAAATCCAAAAAAAATTAAACTTGATAGTAGTCAACAAGGTATAATTGAAATAAGAAATTTAGAAATACCTAATATCAAAACAGCTCAAAAAGTTCCTACATCATTTATTACTTTTGATCCTTTAGATGCAAGTGGTAATAAAGTAGGACATTCTCAAACTATGTATGATAATGATCAGTTAACATCTGCACAGCTTAACAATATTGCTGATACACAAGTACATATTGCAAATTTTAGGGGTGAAGTTGGTGCTAAACTTAACCTGCTAGTTAGACAAAATGAAAATTTGACTGCTAGAGACATTGCTATAAAAAAGGATTTAAGTGATTTACAAGATGCAGATCTGGCAGCTCTTGTAACAGATTTAAAAGCTCAATTAACTGGACTACAAGCTAGTCAACAAGCTTTTGTTAAAATATCTGATCTTAATTTGTTTAATTATTTAAAATGATTAAAAATTATCTAGAATATTTGTTGGTTTATTAAACAAATCTTTAACCCAATCTAATCCTTCAACATCTTCATAGGTCCACCCTGGCGGCATGTCTGTAACCGTATTATTTCTTAATGCAAAAACAGTTGCTCTAAATACTTTTGTTACATTTTTAACTGAATAATCATTAGTTTTCACAGGATCAAGTTCTGAAGAAAACATACCAGAAATTTTTCTTTCTGCACCAGTCGATTTAAAACAGATTCTTCTATAAAGATATCTATCGATATAATTAACTGCATCTTCGTTAGCTTCAAGGTCAGACAAAAATTGAAGCATTTCTTCAGCACAAGCAGTTATTTCTTCGAATTTAATTTCATTATACTTCTCAGAAAGACCATCTGCAAATTTTCTTGATATAGAATTTAATGAATTTTCACTTGATAGGAATTCCTTAGCTGTTAATGAACAGCATGCAGAAAAAATCCATTCAGGACAAAAATTAGACATAAAATTAATACTCTTAAACTT
>CACMRF010000022.1 GCA_902615995.1 uncultured SAR116 cluster alpha proteobacterium
AATTGTATTTAGCTTAACACAAAGGCATGATAGACCACATTTCTGGAAAGATTTGATGAAAATGTCTTTAGATGCTAAAAAAGAAGGTTTGTCAATTAGGCCTGTAGTTGCACCAAGACCAATAGGATTATTATTTGGTCTCAAAGGAAGTCAAAATCCTTTTTCTGGTACTGACACATTTAAGAAATTAAAAAATTTGTCTCATGAAGAGAGAGTTTTTGAATTATCAAAAGATCATATTAAAAAACAAATTCTTTCAGAAGATAGATTAAAGAATAGCACGTTTCCACTTATACATAGAATAAGTTTTAGACACATGTATCGATTTGGGTCCCCACCTAATTATGATCCTAATATTGAAGACAGTATTGAGTATATGGCTAAAAATAATGGAAGAACACCTGAGGATCTTGCCTACGATATAATGTTAGAGAACAATGGAAACAATTTCATTTATGCACCACTTGTTAATTTTGTGGATAATAATTTTAATGTTTGTCATGAAATGTTAAGTGATCCTAATACAATTATGGGATTAGGAGATGGAGGTGCTCATGTTGGATTTATATTAGACGCAGGATATCCTACTTGGCTTTTATCATATTGGACACGTGATAAAAAATTATTTTCATTGGAAGATAGTATAAGAAGATTAACGTCAGATACCGCATCAGCAATAGGGTTATATGATAGAGGTGCAATTAAGGAGGGCCTGAAAGCAGATATAAATATATTAGATATTGAAAACCTTGGTTCTTCTGATCCCTACATGTTAAAAGATCTACCTGCAGGCGGAAGTAGACTAATGCAAAAGACGAGTGGTTACTTAGCAAATATTGTTTCAGGAAAAATCACCTATGTAAAAGGTAAAAAAGAAAATGTTTTACCTGGAAAACTTGTAAAATTAATTAACATTCAAGAAAAATTTAAACAAAAAGATTTAGTATAACATTTTAAGATGGATAAATGACACCTTTTCCATCTGATTGTTTATCAAATAATTCATAAGCTTCTTTAGCTTGTTCAAGTTTCCATTCATGGGTAAATAATTCATCAACTTTCAGTTTCTTTTCAGCTATGTATTCTGAGCATGCATATTGTCCATGTTTAGAAAATGTCCAACTTCCTATCAATGTGATTTGTCTTCTTAATAAATCATTACTAACATCAATATCAACATTTCCTCCCTCACCAACAAAACACGCTTTTCCCCAAGTTCGAAGACATTTAATACTTTGAGACCTCGCCTCAGGTGAAGAAGATGCATCAATTGATGCATGAGCACCTAGTCCTTTAGTTAAATATTTAATTGCATCTACTACATTGTCTGACTTTAGAGGATTTAATACATTTCCTGCTCCAAATGATTTTGCTCTATTTAATCTTTTTTGATTAGTATCTAATGCTATTACGTTTACTCCCATGCTAGAAGCAATCATGACAGCAGATAATCCTACTGGCCCTAACCCAAAAACTGCTAATGTTTCATAAGATCTTAAACATAGTCTGTCTATAGCGCCCCAAGCTGTTCCAGTCCCACATGAAATTGCCGCACCACTTTTAAATGAAATATCTTCGCGCAGCTTTACAAGGGTATTAGCTGGACACTTCATATATTTGGCATGAGCTCCATGACCTGTAACTCCGAAAACCTCTTTTACACCATCAACACATAATTGTTGCCATCCTGTTGAACAATGCACACATGTTCCACATCCCTTATAGTGATGCTGCATTACATTCATATCTATTTTAAAATTATCTTTATTTACGTTTCTTCCTAATTCGACTATAGTTCCACAGGGTTCATGGCCAGCAATAACTTGTTTATCCTCACCTCCTAATCCTAAAGAAGATGGACCTTCAACTGCTCTGTAAACTTTTAAGTCACTCCCACACATCCCAGATGCCTTAATTTCAAGAATAACATCATCTGGTCCAGGTGTTGGATCTTCAAATTCTTGTATTTCAAGTTTATGTTGTCCTAAAAATACTATGCCTTTCATAAAGCCTCAAATAATTAATTTCTAAATTTTTGATGACATCCTTTACAAGTAGCTGCCACTTCTCTAAATGAAGAAACTGTATCATCTATATTTTTATTTTTTGATATTTTGATTAATTTTGCGCTAGCTTTTTCAAATGTCTTAATTGCTTTTTTAAATCCTTCAGGATCAGACCATATATTGTCACTAGCTTGACTTTTATTAGAGCTACTAGCTTCACTACCCTTAGGAAAAAATTCATGCATTTCATTTGCCCATTTATTCAACTTTTCTGCTGATTGTGTAATTGCATTAAAGTCACTATCACTTAAGTTTTTATTTATAGCTCTCATAAGATTTTTGCTTTCTTGAAATTTTCCCATTCTTTCTTTAACGATGCCAGTAGCTCCTTCATTTGAGTATGAAAAAAATGGAAAAGAAATTAAAAATAGAATTAAAACAAATTTACATTTATACATTTTTATCTCCTTGATAGTATCATTATAATGGTTAAAGAAAAAAAATTAAATCAACAAATAGATAAAGTAACTTATTTCACTATTTTTTTTGAATTTTTTAAGTTGGGCTGTACATCGTTTGGAGGTCCAATTGCTCATATCGGATTTTTCAGAGAACACTTTGTAAATAAAGTAAAATGGATAGATGATAAGAATTTTTTAGACATTGTTTCTTTTTCAAATTTCTTGCCAGGGCCATCTTCTAGTCAAGTTGGTATGTGTATAGGTTATCTTCAAAAAGGATCTTTAGGGGCCTTTTTTGCGTGGCTAGGTTTTACCTTACCATCTGGAATAATAATGATTGCATCTGCATATGGTTTATTATTTTATAGTAATTTTTTTACAAAAGGTCTCTTGAGCGGAATAAAGGCATGTGTAGTTGTAATAGTCTTTCAAGCAATTTGGGGTATGTCTAAACAATATTTAAATGATTATAAAAAAATTTTAATAACTTTAACTACTTCATCAATTTTAATTTTTTTTACAAATAATACTTATCAAATAATTTTAATCATAATTTCAGGAGTTCTAGGAAATTTTTTGTTTTGTGAAAAAACAAAGGCTAAAAAATTATCCTTATCTATAGATTATAGGCCATTATTTTATTTATTGTTATTTGTATGTATGTTACTCATTTTTCCAATCTTAAATGAAATTTATAACTCTGATATTATTTTAATTTCTGACAAATTTTTTAGAGTAGGATCTTTAGTTTTTGGAGGAGGGCATGTTGTGTTACCACTCTTACAAAATGAAATTGTTAATTTTAATTTAATTGATAAAGATACTTTTTTATTTGGTTATGGGTTGGCTCAAATAATTCCAGGACCTTTATTTACGTTTTCTGGGTTTTTAGGAACATCAATGGATTTATCACAACATAAAATTCTTATAGGTATGATTTCATTAATTATGATTTTTCTTCCTTCCTTTTTTTTGGTTTTTGGTGCTATGCCTTATTGGTTTATTTTACGAAATATTCCAAAAGTAAAAGCTTTTTTGATTGGAGTTAACGCTTGTGTGGTAGGTTTACTTATTTCTGCATTCTACAATCCAGTAATTACCTCTTCTTTAAATGATTATAAAAGTTTAATTTTACTTATCATTTCAATGATCATAATTTTTTTAATAAAAACTCCACAATGGGCAAGTGTAATTATTGTTGCTTCAATTGGAAAAATGATGGATTTAGATATATTAAATTTTTCTTTTGACTTTTTAATTTAAATCATTAATTAAACAACCTAATAATTATACTGGAGATTTTATATGGCTACTAAAAATGCTGAAGCAATATCAAATGAAAAAATTGAAGATATTTCTGGTGGAGCAATGACCAAAGCAGGTAGATTAGCTATGGAACTTGCTAATGAGAAAAAAAGACTTAATCAAGAACTTAAAGAGCTTCAAGCAGAATATGATGAGGTTAAGCCAACAACCCCTACAGGTACAAGGGATTGGTACGTAAAATGGCTTTCAATGATACTTGCAGTTTTAGGTGTCTTTTTAATTAGCGCTTCATATACTTTTTATGGCCAAATAACTTATTTTTTAAGTGCCATAGGTTGGATATATGTAGGAATGCAATGGGGTGATAGAGCTATCATGATAGGAAGTGCAGTTACTGGTACTGCTGTTGCTATGAGTTTAATTGAAAATTTACCCAAATATTTAAGTAGTATTTAAGTTGATTTTCTACATTTAAATACATCAGCTGTAATTCTTGCAACCTTTTGATTTTCCTTAACCAACACATATTCTGTTTTTGGTTTAAGTTTGTTATTTGTTTCAACTTTATAACTTTGTTGATTTACGAAGACTCTTCTTTTTTCTCTGTAATCATACACGCCTATGGCGTTACCACCAATATCATAAGCTCGTTTCTTTAGAGTATTAATCAATTGGTAATAATCAATACTTCCAGATACAGATAGTCGTATAATACCTATACAATCTTTATTACTTCTGAAATAGCTCGTTGATGAAAATTGAATTTTATTTAATTCTTTTTCTAACTTATCAGACATGTAAAAGTTTTCAAAAGCACTCTCTTTTACAATTTTAGGCTTTACTGTAACCACTGAACTAGTTTCAATTTCATTGCTAGCGTATTTTGTGTTTGTAAAACTACAATTTGTAAAAAATAGAAAAGAGAATATTATAATAATAGATCTCATAAATAATTATACGACAATAAGCAAAGTTGTTTTAATTTTTATTTCGATCATCGGTAAATTGATTAGTTTTTATACTTACTTCCTTCTCTCCATTACAACAATCATCAACTACTGTTTTGCAGTTTAAACATTGATAATGTGATTGAACATAAATATAACCTTTTAAACTTGAACAATATGGGCATGGAAGTTTTGTATTCATAAATCAATCAAATATTGATTTAATAAGTTCGGTAGGCCGGCAAATAATAGATTCGATTATTTCATTATCTCTTTCAATTGCCACAATAGGTCTTTGCATTAATATTGGGTATTTAGTCACTAAATTCATTATATTTTCAAATGTGTGTGCTTTTTCATCAATCTTAAGATTTTTATATTTTTTTTCATTTATCCTAATTATTTCTTCAAAATTATTTTCGAGTTTTACAAGAACATTTTTTAAGAAATTTTTATTAGGTAAAATATTTAAATAATCCACAACACTATATTTAACATTATTTTCATCGAGATACTTTTTAACTTCTCTTGATTTTGAACACCTTTTATTGTGGAAAAAGTAAATCCTGTCAGAATTTTTAAGAATCTTTTTTTCCATTTTTTTATTATATTAAAGCTTGCAACGACGTAAATGTATTTTTAAAATTAATCCAAAGTGTGGTGATATAAAATATGGAAAGTGAAAATTTAAAACTAAAAAAATTAAGAAATGAGCAAAAGTTAAAATCTAAAAAAAATAAATTATTAAATTCTTACATAGACAGTTCTAAAAACATGGAAGATAAAATTGCAGTTTTAAAAATGAAGAATTCTGTTGATAAATCTTCGTTTATATCAAGTCTTAGACAAATGATGAAAAATAAATAAGATAAAGATATTAATGATTTAAAATTAATAAAAAAATTATTCCTTTGTCCAAACAGACGCAAGTTTTTCTTCTACGTTATTGATATCTTGCATTTTCAATAATTCACTTGAAAAAGGTCTACCAGCCAAATTTTTTAATTCACTAAACTTATCTTGGGTTTTTAAATTCCATGCTTTGTCATAAAGCACTTTTTTTTTGGTTGCCCAAGATTTTGAAAATCTATAAAAGTTATTAACAGTATCTTCTGCTGTGGGGTATCTTGGATAATCAGAAAATCTAATATCATTAACAAAACTTTGAAAGTTTCTCTTTAAAAATAAATTAACATAATTAAATTTATAATATAAATAGTCAGAGATGACATGTTCAGTGTTTTGGTTAATTTTAAGCTCGCTGCATATTCTTAAAAACTCCAGTGCTACACCGTCAACTTTTGGTAAATCTGTATCCTCATAAATTTCTTTTAATCCGTCGTCATATTTGTTTGATATGACAAGTAAACCAGCACCAAGATCCAATTTAATGTAATCAAAACAAGCTTGAGCTACAATTGTCATATACACCCATCTTGGACAATATTTACTCATAAATACCTCAATAATTTTTTAACAAGTATACATTCAAAGATTTATTTTAAAATTAATTTTTTTTAAATTCGTTTACAAGTCTGCCTTACTGATATTTTCTCTTAACCAATGTACATATTTGCAAGCATTGGAAAATGCTTCTTTTTCAGTTAAATAAATATTATGTTCGTACATTTTAACTTTATACCAACCCTCATATGTTTCTTTATCTCTTCTATATTCTTCAAATCCAAAAGTATTGTCGTTTCTTTTAAATATATCTACACACAGACTTTGATCACTATTATTAATTGAACGAATTACAAATTTTTTTGTCATTACCAAATTGTTTAAATATCATTTCTCTAAATATCTTGAAGCATTATCCTATAAAGAAATCTCTTTTCTGACATCTCATAATCACCATTCGCTTTGTGCATTAAAGTTCTATTATCCCAAATAATAAAATCCCCAACTTCCCATTTATGCCTGTATTCAAATTTTAATGAATTCACATGCTCCATTAATTCATCAATCAAACTTAAAGTTTGTTCATCAGAGTAATTTGAAATTTGCTCTATCCTTATTGGATTTATATATAATGATTTTAAACCAGTTTCTGGATGAATTTTTACTAAAGGATGAAATACTTCATTGTTTTTATGATCTTGGTTTTTAATGCTCATTAATTTTCTTTTACTAAATTTACTCTGATAAACATGTTTTGCATTTAGATTTTTAATTTTGTTTTTTATTTCGTTAGACAAATTTTCATAAAGTAAATTCATATTGACAAATTGAGTATCTCCACCATATGAGGGTATTTCTTTAGATAATAAAATAGTAGCTTTAGGTGGCTTCTTATCATTGCTATGATCAGTATGAAAACCTTCGCCTGGAATATATATTTTTCCATCTGAAAATTTATCCTGATTAGAAATATAATGTACTAAAGGGTTTTCTTTAAGAGAAAATTTTGAATTGTGTTGTCTAAAAATTTTGCCAAATATTTCTGCCGCTTTCTGAAATTCATTTGGGTCCATAAATTGTTTTCTTATAACCAAAACTTTATTTTTAACAAAAAGATCATTCAATTTTATCATTAATTTTTTATCAATTACTTTTTTTAAATCCAAATTTAAAATTTCCAAACCAAGTATTTTTGATAATTTATTTAACTCAAGATCCATTTACTTATTTTTCTACAATTAAATACTTATGTGTAATTTACAAAAGTCTAATGTTTTATAACTTAAAAATAAGTTTTATGATTAAAAATAAATTTTATTTAAGTGAATTAATCAATTGATTTTCAAAATTTTTAATCAAATTTAAGTCATTTTTATTACTACAATTAAAAGTCTTTTTATTATAGGACTGTGTTGAACCATTCCAGACTACTTTTTTAGCTTTAGCAACTTCTTTAGATTCAAAATATACACTTAATAATTGTGTCATAGTCAAACCCATCTGAGGTTGACTAAAAAAAACTTGTCCTACTTGTTTAAAAAGAGCTATTTCAAGGTTATTTGTTTTCAAACATACTTCAGTCAATCCTACAATACCGCCCATTTGTCTATATTGGTCAACTGCGGAACCTTGAGCATAAATAACTTTTGAAAACGATGATATTGTAAATAAGAACACAAAAAATTTTATTAATAAATAACGTTTCATATTTAACTATCTCCTTTTCTAAAAATAGTACTCATACTAACATAGTTGTATTGAAAAGTTAATGGTAAAAAGAAGACTACTTCAATTATTACCAAATACATAATTAGCCTGTCATTTTGATGTGCAAATATAGATATTTCATAAATCTGTGATACATTGTTAATATAATGTTAGAATTTTTATTTAATTAATGATGTGATTTTATAATTTTAGAGTGATGTTGATTTTTAATTTACATTTTATTGTTTTTATTATTATGGCGTTAATATCATCATTGAGCATAGCTAAAGACAATCTGTCTAAGATACCAATTGCACAAAATCCTATTACAGTGGCCCCAACTGTAAAAAAACCAACTAGAACTCCCGTTATTAAAAATTCTACAACTACCCTCATGTTTAGAAAAAACAGCGATAACTGGTCTAATTTAGAGTTTGTGAAAGTAGGAACAATAGCTACAGCAGCTCAAATTTGTAAAGTATTCAGTCATCCTTTTTTCAAAGGTCCAAAGAATTATCGACTACTAGATACTACAAATGGTCAATTTCGATGGGATGGAATTGAAGCATCAACTCTATGGATAAAGAAAAAACTCAAAGATGCAAATGCTAAAACTAGAGGACTAGGTTTGGACGAAAATACTCTTAAAATTGCAGACAAAAATTTTACTGCTTGCCTTAAAAAAATCAAAATAAAAAATCCAAAGTTATTTAATTTTATAAAATATCGTTTTTTACATTACTTTAAAGATAATTGTCTTGAAGCAAGGTTTAAACTTAAGAAAAAAGTCGATGATAATGGTAATATTACAGAAGAACGTATTCCATTAAAAAAGTCATCTTGTATAAACTTTAATTACAATAGTAGAGATTACTCTTACTGGAATAGTACTACATTTGTACTTATGCTCGTTTGGAAAGAAGCGCATCCAGTACTTTCAACAATTTTTGACAAAGGTAATAAGGTTTTAAATGCTCGTCTTATAAAGCAAAACAAACTAATTGAACAAAAACGACTTGCTGAAGAAAAGAGTAAAGGTGAACGTCAAAAACAAAAAGAACTTGATAATACAAGAAAACAACTTTGGTTTGCCTATAAATCACGCAACAAAACGTTAATGGAACAAGTTTATAATTTCTCGACAACTGGAAAACTTGAAGGCTCTTTGTATAATTACTGGGTTGAATATAAAAAATGCGTACTTTCAAATGGTAAAAAGACTGTTGATAATAGGAAAATCAATATGACTGCTTTTAGAATTTATTTAGAAACTAAAAGAAATAACAAAATTAAAACTATATCCTCAGATGGCAAATTTTACTTTTCAACAAATGAAAAGATATCAATTGATAGATTACAAAATGCATGGAAATTAGCGTTTAAAAAGTGTCCTGGTAAAACCTCCCGATTTTAAAAATATTATTTTTTTAAATAAAATAAATTCGTCAATTGTAAGAGAAATGTAATATATAATTGTATATACCAAATTAATCTACCAATTTTTGACAACGCAAAGAAATTCTTAATACAAATGAGAACCTGTTAAATAATAATATTTAATTAGTAAATCCTATGAGCTTCTCAGGTTGGGCTCTATCTTTTATGATTGATCTAACATCCTTCCAAAAATCTGCAGCTCCTTTTTTGTCATATCCTTGATAATTACCTTCTTTTAAACAATTTTTATATACCCACTTTCTGTGTTCTTTGTTAAACCCTTTTGCCTCAGCATCTCTTTGCATGTCGCTATTTCTAACCTTTATAACTGAATGTAAGTTTTTTTTATAGTTTATAGAACATGTAGGTAATATATGTTTTCCTTTTGCTTCAAATTTTGTCTTATCATAATTGTCGCTCTCAAAATGATGAGCACCGTCATAAGATAAAAGTATTATATTTGTATAATTTTTCGATTTTTTTAAATTATTACATACCCAACCTGGAGTTGAATCATCCTCTTTTCCATTGATTGCATAGATCATAATATCTTTATTAAGCTCTCCCTCAAATGTATCTGGACAAGCAGCATTAATCATAAAAACTTTAGAGATATTTTGCATAACTGAAAACGTATCTCTGTATTTTTGCCAAGCAGCTTTGAATATGGCTAATGATCCAGTTGAAGACCCCATTAAAATAATATCTTTGGGCCTTGGATATTTTTTTTCTAACTCTTTGAGAAAAGCTATAACATCATACATTATCATTGAGCTTGTATAATTTATACTAAACTTAGATGAAAATCTTGGGTCAGCTCCATAAATGATGGCTGAAGAATAATTAAGATCTTTTATTTTTCCTTCATATATTAATTCATCACTCATATTTGGCGTACTTGATGGAACGACTATAATTATTCCATTTTCAATTTTTTCTATGTTTCTGACTTGAGCTTTTACTTCAATTTTTGATCCTTCACTTTTTAGGAGTGCTATCTCTTCAATAGTATTTTTGCTTTCGAATTTAATTTCTAACATATCGGATTTATCAACTTTGGTGGTTTCTTTAAGCTCAGTTGCCCATATTAATTTTAATTCACAAGGACTTCCTCTATCAGCTTGTTTGTTTTTGCCTGCCATTCCTTTTAAAAATATTGGTTTTTCTTTATAATTTTCATTAAACTTCCCAAAAGAATAAAAGTTATGGCTTCTTCTATTACCCTTAATATAAATAGTTCCTTTTTTATCAATTCTTGATTCAGGGTCAATTATATATCTTCCAGCTCCACCTCTATTGTTAGAAATTTTTCCTTCTTTTATAATAAATTTACTTCCATCAAACCAATCTCCTGGCCATTGTTTTCCAGTTTTCTTGCTGAAACAGATATGAGAAAATGTATAAACCCCATCAAATGCATTTGATGGTTCTTTTGGTTTATTAAAAAACATCCCTGCATAAGATGAATTACTAATAAAGAAAAAGGTTATAAAAAAAACAAAATAAGATTTCACAGCTAAATTCCTATAAAAAAAATTCAAAACATTATTCATTAATTAAAAAAAAACCTCTGCAAGGTCAATGGTAAAAAAAATTGTTTAAGAAATATTAATATGTCTCTTATCTGTTATTAAAATAAGGAAACAAAAGGAAACAATTAAAATCCTCATGTAATTTATATTTATTTTCATATTTAGGACATTTCACTTAAAAATAACCCATTATGACCCCTATTCATAAAATTTTAATTTAACTTTGAAAATCTTCCTAATTTTACATTGGAGTACCTTCGTCATTATTTCTTACATAAACATCATAAATATTATAAGTTGGAGAATTAAAATTAGGCCAACCATTGTTAGTATATTGAGGCCACATCTTACCTGAATATATTACCATCAAGGGGCAATTCCATTTTGAATATGATTGCCTGACTTCAGACAAATTTTCAATTTTGGTTTCCCAATGATTATAAATTCCCCAATCTGGGTTTAAAATTGCGTCTGCTAGAGGGTCAAGTAATAAACTAGAATGACTAATTCTAAATTCTTCTAAAAACTTCTTACCAATTTTTAAATTTTTTTCCCATTCTTTAACGTAATCTTTTTCAACAGGTTTATAGATATTAAACAAATTATCAGAATAGTTGAGCCAATAAGGGTATTTACTTTCGTCTACTGGCTCACCCCAATCATTTAATTCTATAGAAGGGTCTAGGGTTTGTTTTAATAAATCAGTTTTTAATTCATCATGTAAAGAAAAATCTACTCTAGAAGGCAGTTGTATTAAAGTGTCAATGTTAATCTTTTGAAGTTGAAATTTTAAAAATTCTTTCCCACTAATAATTTTATCTGACCCTGGTATCAATTTAAAATTATCTATATCTAATTCACAAATTGTAATTTCTTCTGAAGGGGGAATAAAAATAGGCTCAAAATTAAAATCCATTGAGCTTTGAAATAAATCATAAGATTCTGAAAACTCTTCGTCACTTGAAGAAAACTTATTTGGTAATGGTGACGGAAAAAATTCTATACATGTATTAATATAATTTTTAACCCCAAAAGGTTTATTAAAATCTTCAAATGTTGTCATACCAATATTTCAATTACTAAGACAATTTCCGTCAATCAAATACGTAATTCAACTTACTACAATAACAAGTTAAGTTTTGTTTGTGAAGAAGTTAGAATATAGGCACGAAATATTTCATAGTTTGTTTTACAGTTTACATTGAATTATAAGAATATGCTTACATATCAATTACTTAGATTTAGCTAATGGTGCGCTCGAGAGGATTCGAACCCCTGACCCCTAGATTCGTAGTCTTCTGTTCTATCCAAAATAGACTTTTAATTCATTGTTTTTATTGACTTTATTTTGTACCAATTTAGGTACCCCCATAAGTACCTCTACATGTATACTAATTTATTATGTGCTATTCTCATTCTTTAAATTATAAAAAAATATCTTTATTTTAATTTTAATTGTCTGTGATCTAAATCCAGATGTCTGGGTTATTTTTTATATATCTGGGTGTACTTAGTAGGTATGTGGGTTATAGAGTAAAAATTTTTGTTTATTTGTATCTGTTTTTTATCTCATAAAATATATAAAATAATGTCATGCGATATTTATTACTTGTCATTGTGTTTCTTGTTCAAAGTTGTAATCCACAAAAAATGGAAAAACTTGGAGACAGTTTAACTACAACTGCAAATGTTCTCGAAACACTTGCTCCAGTCTTTAATAAATTAGACGAGATGATTTATGACTTTGAATATAAGGGAGAGATGAAGAATGGAAAAAGACATGGATATGGAACATATATTTGGAAAGATAAAAAGTTTAAAGGAACAAAATATGTAGGTTATCACAAAGATAACAGAATGCATGGTCAAGGAGTTATTACTTTTCCAAATGGAGAAAAATATGTCGGAAGATTTATATATGATAAATATGATGGAGAGGGAACTTATTTCTACAAAAATGGAACTAAACAAGAGGGTATTTGGAGAGGTGGATTATTTGTATATCCAAAAAAACTAACAACAAAAATAGCAGACAATAATTCTCAATCAACATTAAAGACTTATGAAATGGGACATGGTCAAACATTAACTATAGATAAAAGTTCAAATGTTAAAAAAGAAGAGCAAGTTAAGAAAAAGGAAGATGAAAGTTTTTTAAGCAAAGCAGATAAATTACTCGGTTCAGTAGCTGATGGCATTTCAAAGAAAGATAAGATAACTGGATTAAGAACAATTAATGCACCTTTTAATTCGGAAGCAAATATTAAAAAAAGAGGAGAGAAATCTCTTAACAAAGTTTTAAATGAAGCAAAAGCAAAGGGGATTAGAATTTTAGATAGTTCCTCCTCTCAATATAAAAGAGCAGAAAGAATTATTAAAAGAATAGTTCGTGCCAGTCATTATCGTGAATTTGCAAATATCAAATTTGCAGTTGTTGATTTTAAAGACTTCAATGCTTTCGCTTTTGGTGGTGGTTATTTTGTAGTGTTTATAGGATTGATGGAGCAAACAAATGATGATGAATTAGCTTATGTAATTGCTCATGAACTTGCACACAATTCGGCAGGTCATGTTGAAGAAACAGAAGCATTTTTAAAAACAAAACAGATATTCAACAAAAGTGGAGAGGGTTTTGTAAAGTCTTTTATAAATGTTCAAGAACAAGAAGCAGATAAAATAGGAATTTTATATACTGCACTTGGAGGATTTAATCCTCAAGGAAGTGTTACAATTTGGGCAAAAAGAGATAGGGGATTACAAGAGTTAGCATTTTACAGAACACATCCAGCAAATTCGCAAAGATCATATCAAAATCAAATAACTGCAAACATTGTTAAAAAATACTATAGACATGGAATGGTTAATCCAAAGGTTGCCGAAATACTTAAATGTAATGAACTATTTTGTAATAAAGGCAAATCAAACATAGCAGATGGAAAAGGTAGTGGATTGCTCAAATCTTTAGAAGTGGTTGCAGATGTATTGGTCAAAAATAAGTTAGCTAAAACAGAACAAAAAACTCAAGAACAAGAAATCAACAATGCTCGAACTTCTATTTACAATCCACAATTATTAACTCCTCCAAATATTAATTGGCAAGGTGGTTGGAACTTAAGATATCAAGGAACTATCAATAGACATAATCAACAAAGTGGATTAAATTTTGCTTTCACTCAAAACTTATCTCAAGGTCAATTTTACTACAAATTTAATAATGTAATTGAGCAAGGAAACATTGTTTTTACTGGAACTAATCAAGCTGGATATTGGTTTAGATGGAATGATAGATATGGACAAGGGAATTTGCAGTTAAGAGAATATACTGATAGTTCGCTTCGTGGTATTATATATCTTGATGATGGAACAATGCTTGGCAGAAATCTTGGCAAATTTGAAGGAATGAGAAGATGAAAAAATCTAAATTAATCAATTATACTACTCAAGATTTTGTTTCAGAAAAAGAATTAGAACTTAAGTTATTTAGATGGAACAATATAAAGGACAAATATATACCAAAGTTAAAAGCAAATGGCATTTTAAGAATGGTTACTACCAAAGTTTGGAATAAAGAAGGTGTTAGCAGATTAGGTTATTTATTTGAATATGAAGATGATAAAGCATATCAAAAGTGCCAACCAATTTTTCAAGAGATTGAGAGAATTGAGAAAGAAGACCAATTGATAAAAAATTTTGGGAATAGGGGTGTGGTTTTAGAGGAATATGATTTTAGGAATGATTAAAAAAATATGTTTAGTATTTATTTTTATAATATTATCAAACATTAGTAATGCGAGTGAAAAAATTGACTTACAAAAACAAATTCAATCATTTTCATGGAATAAAAGAATAGTTCTTTTTATTACGAAGGGAAAATATATTCATTTCATAAATGAAGTAGACGATTTTTTTAAAAAATATAGTTGCGAAAATGAAATAAGAAATTTGGAATTTATAAAAATTGTTGGTGATGAAGTAAACAACTATATTTTTCCTGATAGATATAAAAATAAATATGGTCTTTGGTTAATTGGTTATGATGGTCAAGTCAAAGGACATTCAACAGATATCTCGTTATTAAAAAAAATTCATAATTTAATCGATAAAATGCCTATAAGAAAAAGAGAAATGATTGATAGTCCAGCTCAAGATGGGAAATGCAATTAGTTTAATTTAATTTTAAAACCAAAAGTAAAATTGAATATGGTGCGCTCGAGAGGATTCGAACCCCTGACCCCTAGATTCGTAGTCTAGTGCTCTATCCAGCTGAGCTACGAGCGCATTGTTTTTATTGACTTTTTTAGTTTCATTTTTGGTTATTTTTATGTAGAACCACATGAAGCACCACTTTCATACTTGAATTTTACTAAAAATAATCACCAAACAATTCTGTGTTAACATAAATAATTTATTCTTTAAACCTTACTTTTTAATTAAAATTTGTTCTCAATTATTTCAGCTTAACTTTTTCATCATATTTCTATATACCTCTTGTATCGTTTTTGACAGCTGTAATGAAAATAAAAAACCTGACGACTGAGGTAATTAAGCAGTTCATAAATCAATTCTGGTACAATATTTGCTATCTCACTATAATGTGCCTTTCTAAAAAAGCTATTTATTGGTGCAGGATGAATATTTCTTTTAAAGTAATTCTTCCTAATACCAACTTTTGACAATGCGAAAAGCGTAATTATGAAAAAACTAAAATCTAAATTGAAAATTAAAAAAGAAATATATGAATCATATCGATAATTTTAAAATTAACAAAATGTTAATGAATGCGCTTTATCAAAAAAAAGATTTTTCTGGAGCATTGCAAGAGGCGTTGAAAATATTAAAAAATAATTCAAGTGACATTGAAACAATATCATTTATTGGTAATGTGTTTAAAGAATTAAATGATATCCCAAGTGCTTTTTATTATTTTAAGTTTGCAGCTGAGTTAGATAAATCTCATGAGATGAAGTATGAAAATCTTTATTCTCTTTTAATTGAAATTGACCTAGATAAATATTTTTCGAGTTTACATAAGTATTTTAATATTTCTGAAGGATTTGAATTATTGCTTAGTAACAAAAAATATTTAGGTAATCATAATTTAACTAATTTAGTTATTAAGGCTGCTGAATATTTGCTAAATACTAAGTTACTTACAAAAATTAAATCTAAATTATTGGATGATAAGTCAATAATTAATGCTAATGATTTGGATCAGCTGACAGATTTAAAATTATTAAATGTGTGTATTGATGAGTGTGTTGTTTGTAACATTCATTTTGAAAAATTTTTAAAAATTTTGAGAAAATCGATATTATTTAACAGACAAAAAGTTAAAAACAAAGTTCAGATTTTAAAACTTACAACTAATTTAGCAATAAATTCTTATTTAAATGAATATATCTGGAGCGTCACAATAGACGAAAAAAAAGAAATAGAAAAATTAAAAGGTAACCTTGATAATAGTTTCAAATTAGATTGTGCAATAGATGACCTAGAATATATTTGTTTAGGCATGTACTTAAAATTATCAAATTTTAATTTTTATAATTCAATAAAATTTAACAATATTACTGAAAAATTTAAAACGATTACCATAACAAATAACATTGAAGAGAAAAAATTAAAAAGTTCTATTAAAACTATTTCGAATCTTAATAATCAAACAACAAAAAAAGTAAAGAGTCAGTATGAGAGGTTTCCTTACCCACAATGGATTTATACTGATACCAATTTACAAATAACTGATATAGTTAATTTTATTAAATCATTTAATTTAAATTACAAAAATAAAATATTTGATAAATCCAAAATTCATAATATTTTGATTGCAGGTTGTGGAACTGGAAAAGAGATTGTAGATCGAGCGAGAATGGTATCAAATGTAAATATTACTGCAATTGATATAAGTAAATCTAGTTTAGCTTATGCTTTAAGAAAATGTAATGAGTATCAAATCAACAATGCAGAATTATATCAATGTGACATTTTAAATATTGATAAACTAAACAAAAATTTTGATATGATTTTATGCAATGGAGTGTTGCATCATATGAAAGAGCCAATTAAGGGGCTCGAAAAACTATATAATTCTCTTAATAAAAATGGATTAATGAAGATTTCACTTTATAGTAAAATAGGAAGATCAAGTATTAGTAACTTTCAAGAACAAGCTAAGAAAAATTATGTATTAAATAATATTGAAAATTTGAGAATTTTTAGAGATAAAATTATTGATGATTATTCTAAATTAAATAATTTTATATATTGGTCCGATTTTTACAAAACTAGTGAATTTAAAGATTTAATTTGTCATGAAATGGAACATCAATTTACAATTTGTAAAATTGATAAAATGTTAAGCAAACTAGGTTTAAAATTTTGTGGATTTGTAAATGTTGCAAATGTTGTTGACAAATTTATAGATCATTATCAGTCAAGTGATTTCATATACGATCTTAATAAGTGGGATGAATTTGAAAATAAATTCAAAAATAGTTTTGCATATATGTATCAATTCTGGATTGAAAAAGTTTAATAGATAGCCTTGTCTTTAATTCATTTTAATAAAATCATAACACTATAAGCTGTTAGATTATGTATAAGTTGAATTATCTAATTTTAACAATACCGATCAATGTGATCGAGTAGATCATAACTTTTACTGCCTTCTTATTTCTCAACTGGTAGCACCACTTTACATCAAAAAAAATCGTTCTATTGACAACAATAAATTTATTGATTTGACCTTATAATAATGGTCTGTAAAGCCTAGTTTTGCTTTTATTTGAAGGAATATTTTATTTTAGGATAACCCAAGCCAAATGACAGTAACTTTCATTTTTAGTCTGGTACTCTATGCAGCTGAGCTACGTGCGCATTGTTTTTATTGATTGTTTTAGCTTAATTTTTAGTTATTATTTGATCGCGCTTATTTTTAACTTCAATTTAACTAAAACACCATCAAATATTTCTAAATTTAATATAAATTATTTATTTTTAAACAATCGAATAATAATAAATTTAATTATTTACAAATATCTGTGAATTTGATTTATGAATTTATATTAGCTAAAGTTTTAAAATTAAATTTACATGAGATTATTATGAATAATTATGAAAAATCATTTCCTGTATCTTGGGAAGAAATACACAGAAATAGTAAGGCTTTAGCGTGGAGACTGCACGACATATCTTCATTTATAGGTATTATCGCTGTAACTAGAGGTGGACTAGTTCCAGCAGCTATTGTAGCAAGAGAATTAGATATGAGATTAATCGATACAGTATGTGTCAGTTCATATAAGGAACAATCAAGAAGTGATGTTGAATTTTTGAAAAATAAAACAATGGCTGAAGATGGTGATAATTGGTTAATAGTTGATGATTTAGTTGATACAGGTGAAACAATAAAAGCTTTGAGGCTAATTCTTCCAAAAGCCCACTATGCTACAGTATATGCAAAACCTGCTGGAAGATCTCAAGTAGATACCTTTATTACTGAAGTATCTCAAGACACGTGGATCTATTTCCCATGGGATTTAGAGATGAAACCTGCACCAACTATAAGTGAGCAAATAAATAAATAATAAAGTTGACTATTTAAATTAATTTTATTAAGAACTCTCAAAGAGGTTATTATGAAAAGAACATTTCAACCAAGTAATTTAGTTAGGAAAAGAAGACACGGTTTTAGAGCAAGAATGGCAACCGTTGGTGGCAGAAATGTTATTAGAAGACGTCGTGCAAAAGGAAGAAAAAGATTATCAGCTTAAATCAAAGCTTTCATGATTTTAATAACTTTAAAAAAAAGATCTGAATTTATAATATCTAATAAAATTTCAAAAAAAATTCATACTCCAAATTTTATTATTCAAAAAATTGAATCAAACAAAAATGAAAATATACCTCATTTTGGTTTTACTATTACAAAAAAAATAGGCTCAGCCATTGTAAGAAATAAAATTAAAAGAAGACTTAAATCAATCATAAGAGAATTATTAAAATATAAAGATAAATATTTTGATTTAGACTTTAATTATATATTGATTTGTAAAAAAGAAATTGTAAAAGTTTCTTATGATGATTTAGAAAATGAATTAATGGATAAATTTAAATCTAACAAAATTAGTTAATCTTGAAATGTTAAATATATTTAAAAAATCAATTAAAATTTTAATTTTAATGCTCTTAAAAGCTTACAAGTTTTTAATATCACCTTTTTTTGGAACTAACTGCCGCTTTTTACCATCATGTTCAGATTATGCATATGAAGCAATTACTAATAAGGGAGTGATAAAAGGTGT
>CACMRF010000023.1 GCA_902615995.1 uncultured SAR116 cluster alpha proteobacterium
TTTACCTTTCGGTATTTTGGTTATTGTAGGAAGCTCCAATGCAGTTAATTTAACTGATGGGCTTGATGGCCTAGCAATTGTACCAGTTATGATTGCTTGTTTATCATTTGCTTTGATTTCATATTTAGTGGGTAACATAAACTTTTCGAATTATCTTCAAATAACCTATGTGCCAGGTGTAGGAGAATTAGCTGTTTTAGCAGGAGCTTTAATTGGAGCAGGATTAGGATTTTTATGGTTTAACGCACCTCCTGCAATGGTTTTTATGGGAGATACTGGTTCATTATCTTTAGGTGCATTTTTAGGATCAACGGCTTTAGCTGTAAGGCATGAAGTTGTTCTCATAATTATAGGTGGCCTTTTTGTATTAGAAACTGTTTCCGTTATTATTCAAGTTATATCATTTAAACTCACGGGTAGAAGAATTTTTAAAATGGCTCCATTACATCATCACTTTGAACAAAAAGGTTGGGAAGAATCAACAATAGTAATCAGATTTTGGATTATCGCAGTTATTTTAGCTTTAATTGGCCTATCATCACTAAAATTAAGATAAAGCTTGATTGAATAAATTAAAATGAGAGATTTGACGGGAATACTTGGTTTAGGAACATCTGGTTTAGCTGCATTTGAATTTTTACAAAAACAAAATAAAAATATTGTGGTTTTTGACGATAAAATTAAACCAAATTTAAAACTTAAAAAGTATTGGAAAAATTATCTTGGTTGGGATTGGAATAATTTAAGCAGAATAATTGTTTCTCCAGGAATAAAAATTAGTGGTAAAAACAAACATCCAATTGTTAACCTTGCTGAAAACCATAAAGTTAAATTGCAAAATGAAATTGAGCTATTTTTTGAACAAAAGCCTAAATCAATAATTATCGGGATTACAGGTACAAATGGTAAATCGACTTTAGCTTCATTGCTTTCTCATATTTTATCAGAAAATAAAATTAAGAATATTATTTGTGGAAATTTTGGAAATCCTGCATGCTTAGTTAATCCCTTTGATAAAAATATAGTTATTGTTGAATTATCTAGTTATCAATTACTTTCAATACCAAGTTTAAAAATAGATTTCGGTATTATAACTAATATATCAAATGATCATATAGATTATCATGGTAATTTTGACGCATATTTAAATGCAAAATTAAGATTAATTGAAGCTATTAGAAATAATGGGTATTTAGTTGTAAATCATAAAGATGTTTTTTTAAAAAATAAAATTAAACAAAAATTAAGAAATATTAATGATGTCAATGTAATTAATACAAATGGAAAAGAAATAAAATGTAATAATCTTTTAGGAGAACATAACAAAATTCTTTTTGAGATTTCTTTTTTAATATCGAAAAAGATTGGTGTCGAAATATCATCAATCAAATCATCAATTTTTAATTTTGTTCCATTACCTCATAGAATGGAAGTTGTTTACAAATCAAATTATCTTGAAATTATTAATGATAGTAAAGCTACAAATGGTGAATCTGCATCAGCTGCATTAAAATCATTTGAAAATATTCATTGGATTGCAGGTGGGCTTGAAAAAAAAGATGGCTTAGGAAAAGCAATTAAACACTTACATCAAGTTGAGGCAATCTATTTATTTGGAAGTTCAAAAAAAAGATTTTATAAACAGATAAATGAAGCAAACTTTAAAAGAAAAATTTTTCTTTTCAAGAATTTAAATGAATTAATAAAATATCTATTTAAAAAAATATCTAAGATCAAAAGTAGCAAATTTACAATACTATTTTCACCAGCCGCCGCAAGTTTTGATGAATATAAAAATTTTGAGGAAAGAGGAACAATATTTAAAAAAGAAGTATTTGAGCAACTAAAGAGTTTTGATAAATGATGCTTTCACGTTCTGATAGATCAAGTTTTTCAATTTGGCTTTGGACTATTGACAAATGGATTTTTTTTAGTTTTTTTACTTTATTATTACTTGGAATGATATTTATTCTTACATCTTCAAGCACATTAGAACTAAAACTAAACAAAGAAAGCTATTATTTTTCAATAAAACATATGATTTTCGTAATATTGAGTTTTTTGATAGCAGTAATTTTGAGTAAATTAAACTTTCACAAAATTAAATTCCTATCGCTTGTAGGTTTTGGATTACTTCTTGCTGCGTTATTATATTGTCTTCAATATGGCTCTGATGTTAAAGGAGCTAAAAGATGGATTGATGTATTTGGCCAATCATTACAACCTAGTGAATTTATAAAACCATTTTTTATAATTATTAATGCTTGGCTTTTAACTATCTGGAAATCAACCCAAAAAAATAAATTTTTATTCTTATCAATCTTATCAATCTTATCAATTGACATAATGCTATTATTACAGCCTGACTTAGGCATGACTCTATTAATAACAACAATATGGATCTTTCAATTATTGATTACAGGAATTCCAATGCTTTTTTTTATTTTTTTAATATTTGTAATTCCAATAGTAATTTTGTTAGCTTATAATTTTTATTCTCATGTATATGTAAGAATTAATGATTTTATTTTTGGCACAAATTTTCAAGCTAACCAAGCATTGAAGTTATTTAATGATGCTGGTTACTTTGGGAAAGGTATTGGCGAAGGGTCCTTAAAAAATAGTTTACCTGATGCACATACAGATTTTATTTTCTCAGTAATAGCTGAAGAATTTGGTATAATTGTATGTCTAATGATAATTATAATTTATACGATTATTATTTTAAGACCTATTATAATTGCCTTTAATTGCAAAGATATGTTTCAAATACTAAGTTTATCTAGTTTATCAGCTTTAATTGGTGTCCAATCATTGATACACATATCAAGTAATTTATCTATAATTCCAACAAAAGGCATGACATTACCATTTTTATCTTATGGAGGATCATCAACCATTTCTGCAGCCATAGTAATTGGTTTTTTACTAAGTTTTACAAGAAAACAAATTGATTTTAGTGAGGTAAATATAGACATAGAAGATTATAAATGATTATTAAATCAAAACACAATATAATTACATTGATAGCTGGAGGAACAGGTGGCCATATTTATCCTGCTTTAGCAATTCTACATGAAATAGAAAAAAAAAATAAAGTAATTTTTATAACTGACAAAAGAGGATACAATTACATATTAAATGAAAAAGATCTTCTTAATCAAAAAAATTTTGAAGTTATAATTATAGATGTAATTAGTCCTTTTAAAAAAGGTTTAATAAATAAATTCAAATTTTTATTTTTTTTTATAAATTCTTTCATTAAATTGACGCATTTTTATTTTAAATATAAACCAAAAACTCAAATTGGTTTTGGTGGTTACACCACTATATTACCTTGTTTAATAGGAAAATTCGTCTTTAAAGTTGAATATTTTATTCATGAACAAAATGCAATAATGGGAAGAGCAAATAAGATTTTAGAACCTTTTTCATCAAAAACATTTATACCATTTGATAAAATTATACCTTTAAAACATTTTGATAAAAGAATTTATTCAGGCACACCTATAAGGAGAGAAATTAAGTCTATAAAAGTAAAAAAAAGAAATAATAACAAACTAAATATTCTTGTTTTTGGAGGGAGTTTAGGTTCTGAGTTCTTTTCAATCTCATTAGTGAACTCATTCATAAATTTAAACCCAAAAGTTAAGAAACAGTTAAATGTATTCCATCAGGTGATAAATTCAAAAATGAAAAAGGTAAAACAATTATATAGAATTAACAATGTAATGTCTGAAGTTAAATCTTTTTTCCCAAATATAGAAGAATATTATAAAAAAACAGACCTTATTATTTGCAGAGCAGGAGGTTCTACGATAGCTGAAATTTTATATTTGAAAATACCTTGCATCATAATACCATTAAAAAAGTCGATGGATAATCACCAAGCGATTAATTGTAAAATTATAAATGATAATAATCTTGGTTGGGTAATTGATGAAGATAATTTTGAAAATAACACTTTGATAAAAATAATTGAGGACATAATTACCAAAAATTTACATTTAGATAAAATAAAGCTAAATTTAGAAAAATATAAAAACGAAAATGATAGAAAAAAGAAATATAAGTCTCCTAATGAAATTCTTTCGAAACATATAATAAAATGAAATTAAAATGATAATTAATATACCTAAAAATTTTGGTTTTTTTCACTTTGTTGGCATAGGTGGCATTGGGATGAGTGGGATAGCTGAAATTTTAATAAAATCTGGTTATAGAGTACAAGGAAGTGATTTATCTTCATCAAAGATAATAGATCGTTTAATTTCTTTAGGTGTTAAAACATTTATAGGACATGACAAAAATAATATTAAAAACGCAAGTATAGTAGTTTATTCATCTGCAATTAAACAAAATAACCCTGAAATTGTAGAGGCAAAAAAACTATTCATCCCTATTATTCATAGATCTGAAATGCTTAGCGAATTAATGAAACTTAAAAAGTCAATAGCTATTGCAGGTACACATGGAAAAACAACAACTACATCCCTAATTTCAAAAATTCTAGATACTAATAAAATGGATCCAACGATAATTAATGGTGGTATTATTGCCTCCTTGGCAAGTAATGCAAAATTAGGTCAAGGTCAATGGATGGTTGTAGAAGCAGATGAAAGTGATGGCAGTTTTTCAAAGTTGATGCCAACTGTTGCAGTTATTACAAATATCGACTTAGAACACCTCGATTTTCATAAAAATGAAAAAAATTTAGAGAATGCATTTATAAATTTTATATCTTCTATTCCGTTTTATGGATTTTGTTCGGTTTGTATTGACCATCCAAGAGTGCAAAAAATATTTTCAAATTTAAAAAACAGAAAAATTATAACTTATGGATTATCACCAAATGCAGATGTCAAAGCTGATAACATTATAGTGAAAAACCAAAAAATGTACTTTGATGTTACCTATAAAAAAAAAAATGATGAAGAAAATTATACAATTAAGAATATTTCTTTTTCAATGCTAGGGCTTCATAATATACAAAATGCTTTAGCCTCAATATCTATTGCTTTAGAATTAAACATAAAACCAGACATAATTAAATTAGCCTTAAAAAACTTTAATGGTGTTCAGAGACGTTTTCAGTTGATAGATACATATAAAAACACAAAAATAATAGATGATTATGGCCATCATCCAGAGGAAATTAAAGCAGCCTTAAGCGCTACTAAATTAATATCTAAAAAAAGCAAAGTTTTAGCAATTTTTCAACCACATAGATATTCTAGATTAAAAAATCACTTTAGCGAGTTTTGCTCTTGTTTTAACGATGCTGACGAAGTTGTCTTATTAAATGTATATGCTGCAGGTGAAAAAAAAATAGCAAATTGTAGTAATATTGATCTTGAAAATGGAATAAGAAATTATGGTCATAAAAATGTTAGCTCCATAATAAATGATGAAGATATTTACAAAATTATTTTAAAAAAATTAAATGATTATCAAATTATTATTTTTTTAGGAGCAGGTAATATAACTAAAATAGCAAATAATTTAAAAAAAGAATTAGAAATTTTAAGTAAATTATGAGTAATATGATCAATAAAACCTCATTAGTTGAGAATAAAAAAATGAGCAACTTAACATGGTTTGGCGTTGGCGGATGCTCTAAATATTATTTTCAACCTTTATCTGAAGAGAATTTAGTTTCTTTTTTAAAAGATAATCAATTAGATCTACCAATATGTCCTTTGGGGGCAGGATCCAATATAATTATAAGAGACCGAGGTTTTAATGGAATAATTATTCACTTTAATAAATTGAAAGAAATTTTTATTGATAAACAGGGAATTATTACCACCTATTGTGGTGCTATGGATGCTGATGTTGCTAGGTTTGCAAGAAATCATTCAAAAACTGGACTAGAATTCTTAATCGGAATACCTGGAACTATTGGTGGTGGCATAAAAATGAATTCAGGCGCATACGGATCTGAGATTAAAAATATTTTAATTGACGTTACTGCAATAAATAAAAATGGGATTTTAAAAAAATTCACAGTTAAAGACCTTCAACTAAATTACAGAACAAATAAATTAAGTCATGAATGGATGTTTTTAAAAGCAAGATTTAAGTCAAATGACGGCTCCAAAGAACAAATTCAAGAAAAGATGAAAGAAATAATTCAATCTAGAAAAATGAGTCAGCCCACTGGACAAAAAACTGGTGGAAGTACATTTATGAATGGAAAGAATTATAAAGCGTGGGAACTTATAGATAATTCTGGTTGTAGAGGATTAAAAAATGGTGGAGCTATTATTTCTAACAAGCACTGTAATTTTATAATTAATGAAAATAATGCTACAGCAACTGATATTGAAAAACTTGGAGAAATTGTAAGAAAAAAAGTTTTTGAAAAAACAGGAAAAAAACTTAAATGGGAAATTAAAATTGTTGGTGAAAAGTGAAAAGTAAAAAAATACATGTTGCTTTTTTGATGGGAGGTTTAAGTTCTGAAAGAGAAGTTTCATTAAATACAGGGAATGCCTGCTATGATGCAATTGATAAAGAAAAATATTATGCTACTAAAATCATTGTTGATAAAAACTTTTATGATCAAATTTTAACTATTAAACCTGATATTTGTTTCAATGCACTACATGGTTCATTTGGTGAAGATGGAACAATTCAATCTTTTTTAAATAAAATTGAAATGCCATATACGCATTCAGGAGCAAACGCGTCTACAATAGCAATGAATAAGTTATTAACGAAACACTATTTAAGTCAATTTTCTGAAAATACAGTAGAGAAAATTATTTTCCCAAAAACATATAATTTTAAATCACTTAACGAATATAAAAAATATTTGCCTCTAGTTTTAAAACCAATAAGTGGCGGTAGTTCCGTAGAAATAAATATTTTAAATAATGAAAATGATTTAAATAATATTAAAGGTAAATTATTTAGTGATGAATTCATAGTAGAGCCTTTGGTTGGTAATAGGGAGTTAACAGTATCTGTTTTAGAAAACAAACCATTAGTTGTCACAGAAATTATTTCAAAAAAAAATTTTTTTTATGATTATTATTCAAAATACTCTTCTAATGGATCTTTACATATATTGCCTGCAAAAATACCTTATAAAATTTATAATAAAGCCATTAAATGGGCTAAACTTGCTCATAAAGTTTTAGGCTGTTCTGGAATTTCAAGAAGTGATTTTAGATATGATGATCGTAATGATACAATATATATGCTTGAAATAAATACTCAACCAGGAATGACTAAAACTTCATTATCCCCTGAACAAGCAAAATATTGCGGAATAAGTCTAACTGAACTAGTTGACAAGTTAATTTCAAAAGCAAAATTTGAGAAGGTTTAGTAAAATTAAAAAATTTATTCTTTTTTTTAATATCAAAACTTTAATTATAACAGTATTAACACTTTCAGCTCTGTTAATTACATACTTTTCTTATTTCAAATATAAAGATTTAATTGTAGAACAACTCGTATTAAATAGGGAGAGACTTTTATTTGGGTTTAATAATGATAATACACCAAATTTGATTGTGTTAGGAAATAATTATATTGATAAAAAGTCTTTAATTTATGAATTAAAAATAAAATTGGATGAAGGAAAAAATTCTAATAACCTCGACCTTATCTCAAATATATTAAACAAGAAAAATTTAATAAAAAAGTTTATTATTACTAAAACATCTAATAATTTGATAACAATCAAAATAGAAGAAAAAAATATAATTGGTCTACTAAATTTTGAAAATAATAATTATCTTATAGACGAGTTTAATAATATAATAGAGACAAAAATAACTCCAAACTTATTTCATTTACCTGTTTTTATTGGAAAAAACTCTAATAAAAATGCTAGTGTTATATTAAATTTAATAAAAGAAAGTGATATAAATTTAAATTATTTATCTTTTTCTTTTGTTGATCAAAGAAGATGGAATATTAATTTGAAAAATGGAGTTAAAATTTTGTTACCCGAAACTAAAGTATTAGATACACTTAAATTACTAAACAAAATTACATCAAAATATAATATTTTAAGTGGTAATTTTATTGAAATCGATATGAGGATTTTTGGGAAATATTTTCTTAAACCAAAAATAAATTAAAGGTAAAATAATTAATTATAGCAAAAAAAAAATTCACGTTGGCTTAGACATAGGTAATAGCAAAATTGCATGCTTGATTGGTCAATCTGTAGATAACAACAATATTCAAATTAAAGTATTAGGATTTGGACAACACATTTCTATGGGTTTAAACAAAGGAGAAGTAATAGATTTACATAAATTGTCTAATGCTATTTCTAAAGCTGTTGAAAAAGCCGAAGAAATGGCGGGGTTTAGAATTTCAAATATCACATGCAATATAACTGGTGGATTACCTTTTACGAAAATTACGTCTGATAACATACAAATTACTGATAATTTAATAAAAAAAGAAGATGTATTAAAACTTTTAAACCTAGAAAAATACAAATCAAAATATGAAAATTATATTCAAATTAGAAGAAAACCAAAAGATTTTAAAATTGATAATGATCAAGAAGTTGATAATCCGATTGGACTTAAGAGTAAGACTTTAACTTTAGGGGCAATCAATACCTATGTTAATAAAAACGTTATATCAAATTTAAATAAATCAATTGAATTATGTCATTTAACAGTAAATCAATTTTATATAGCGCCAGAAATAAATGGAATATCTACGATGATTAAAGAAGAAAGAGATCTTGGCGCTATTATCATTGATATAGGTGCAAGTTTAACTTCTATCGGCATTTATTTAAAAGATAGTTTAATTTATTCGAGCTTTATCAAAATAGGTGGAATTCATATAACGAGTGACCTTGTAAAAGGACTAGGCACTGAATCAGAAGAAGCTGAAAAACTTAAAATTTTACATGGATCAACAGAAGTGAATCAATTAGATAATTTTAAAAACATTGATATTAATATAATTAATGAGAAAGGTGAGCTTACTTCACAAAATTTTCCTAAATCTATGTTAATTGGGATTATCAAGCCTAGAGTTGAAGAAATTTTTGAATTAGTAATTCAAAATTTAAAAAATTCTTATCCAGATTACACAAAAATTTCAAAAGTAATTATTACAGGTGGAACATCTAATCTTCATGGAATTAGTAATATTGCAAAATATTATTTTAAATGTAACATAAGAATTGGTAAACCTATTGGGCTCTTAAATGCACCTGATTTACTTCAATCACCAAGCTTTAGTTGCTTAACTGGTTTAGTATTGAAAAGTTCAAGAGAACAAAATAACAATGGGCTATATGGTTTTTTTAAAAAATTAAGAGAATATTTTTTTTAATTAATCGTCATTCATATTATGAAACATTTAGTAACTATTTTTGATTTGATATAGTAATTTATTCAAATATATTCATTATTGGATAAATATGAATATAATTAACTCACAAATTTTTAATAATAATTCTTATCAAAAGACTATATGTTCACCTATTTCTTTTAGTGGAGTTGGAATTCATAGTGGTAAAGCTGTTAATATGACTCTTTATCCTGCTGACGAAGATTTTGGTATTGTATTTAAAAGAACAGATTTAGATTTAAATAACAATATTAAAGTAATCCCAGAAAATATCGACTTTTCAAAATATTGTTCTAAGTTAAAAAATAAAAATGGTGCCAGTGTAAGTACAGTAGAACATCTTCTTGCCTCACTTCATTCATTTGAAATTAATAATTTACTGATAGAAATTAATTCAAGTGAATTACCAGCTATGGATGGAAGTTCTTTTGAGTTTACAAGAAAACTTGCGCAAATTGGTTTGCAAATTCAAAAAAAATCAAAAAAAGTTTTGAAAATTCTTAGAAGAGTGAGCTTGAAAGATGGCACAAGATCAATTAAAGTTTTGCCATCTACTTACTTATCATTTTCGATCAAAATTAATTATACAAATAATTTAATTGGTAAAGATGAATATATCTATACTCATAATACACAAAATTTTATTGAAGATATTTGTTACGCTAGAACCTTCTGCCTTTCAAAAGATATTGGAAAACTGAGAGCTAGTGGTTTTGGCTTAGGTGGTAATTTGAATAATGCAATCGTTGTAAAAGATAACCAAATATTGAATGACACCGGTCTAAGGTGTAGCAAGGAGTTTGTAAAACACAAATTATTAGATTGTGTTGGTGATTTTTATATGTCTGGATTACCCATTTTAGGAAGCATACATGCGGTGCAACCAGGACATGAATTGAATAACAGATTAATACAGAAGATTTTTGAAGATAAAAACAACTATGAAATCATAGAACTTAACCCATATAACTTGCCTATTTCTCGTCAAGAAAATAATCTAAATAATATTAATGTTGCTTAATTAATATTTGGAATAATTTTAAAAATAAGCTAATTTAACAAAATTAATTTATTTAATTATGGATCATATTTTCAAATTTATAATTTTACTACTATTATTTTCATGTTCGACAAATGAAAAGGAAATCACAATTGTCCAAGAAGATGATAAAAATATATTTGACAAAGGCATACAATTAATTGAAGAAAAAAAATTTAAGGAAAGTATTGATCAATTTATAAAAATCAATGACGAATTTCCTTATTCAAAATATTCAAGCCAAGCACAAATTTATAATGCTTATTTAAATTTTGAACTAAATAAACCAGATAAAACCATTTTATTATTAACTGATTATATATCTATGCATCCTAATGGTATTTTTACTGAATATGCTGAATATCTTATGGCTATGTGTTATTATATTAAAGTTTCTGACCCAAGCAGAGACAGTAAATTCACTACAATCGCAATAGAAAAGTTTAAGAAAATTATAAAAACAAACCCAAATTCAAAATATGCAAAAGATGCTAAATTTAAATTAGAATATTTAAATAATTACTTAGCTAAAAAAGAGTTTGAGGTTGGGATGTATTATTTAAAAAATAATGCTCCATCTCCAGCAATAAATAGATTCTCAGTTGTAATTAAAGATTTTCAGGGAGCTAATATTATACCTCAAACTTTATACAGAATGTATGAAGCTTTTGAAATGTTGCAATTAAAAGATAAATCCGATCAAACATATTTAATTCTAAAATATAATTTTCCAAAAAGTAAATGGACTGAAGAAATAACTAATAAAAAAAATGATATAATTGAAGAACCCAGTTATCTTAAAAAGATAATGAATAAAATGATTTCAATTTTCTAATCCTAAATGTTATCTAAGCTTATAATTAAAGATATTGTTTTAATAAAAGATTTAAACTTAAATTTCCATGAGGGTTTTACAGTTTTAACCGGAGAAACTGGGACAGGAAAATCTATACTAATTGATTCATTAGGATTAATATTAGGAAATAGAGCAAATTTTAATTTAATAAGAAAAGGTCAAACAAAAGGATCTATAACAGCTATTTTTCAGAACTTTAACAATGAAAATATTATTTCTTATTTAAATGAAATTAATATTGATATAAATGATGAATTTATAATACGAAGAGAAATTCATTCTAACGGCAAATCTTTTTCATATCTAAATGACACTCCTATTTCTATAAATTCTCTAAAAAAAGTTGTAAGTCATTTTGTTGAAATACAAGGTCAATTTGATAATCACACTTTATTAATTGAAAAAAATCATATTGATTTACTTGATAAATATTATGTTAACGATAAATTGAAAGAAAGAGTTTTTAATTCTTGGGAAAATTATAAGTCTAACAAAATTAAATTAAGTAACTTAATTTCATTGAATGAAAAAAATAAGCAAGATATCGATTATTTAGAGTTTTCTCTCAATGAATTTCATGAGATAAAACCTCAAGGCAATGAAGAAAATGAACTCATTATAAAAAGAAAAGCTTTAATAAATAGAGATAAGTTTGTTCAAACTTTTAATGAAGCTAAAAACTTGATTGATGGTGAAAATGGTTTAGATACTTCGATTAAAAATTTAATACGTTTATTTTCAAAACTAGAAAGCTATAACAATCCATCCGTTGAACAAATTAGTAAACTTCTGAATGAAAATTATATTACTTTAGAAGAGTTATCTCTATTGATTAATAAAAGCGAATTTTTATATGAAAACAAAGATGATACTTTGGATGTAATCGATGATAGATTATATAAATTAAGAAATTTATCAAAAAAACATAATTGTCAAATAGATTCATTACCACAAAAAGAAATTGAAATAGAACAAAAATTAAACTCAATTAAAAATTTTTCATTTGAATTAGATAATCAAAAAAAATTAACAAATGAGGCTTATAATGAATATTTGGAGTTAGCAAAAAAGTTATCTATCAATAGAACAGAAGTAAGTCAGAAACTAATTAACGAAGTGAATAATGAACTTCCAGCTCTAAAATTAGAAAATGCAAAATTTTCAATAATAATTAACCCTCTTCAAGAAACCCTTTTTTCGTCCAAAGGAATTGACGAAGTTAAATTTTATGCTCAAACAAATCAAGATACAAAATTAGGTAAAATTTCAGAAATTGCATCAGGAGGAGAATTATCTAGGTTTCTTCTAATTATGAAACTCGTTATAGAAAAAGATAATACAATTAAAACTCTTATTTTTGACGAAGTTGATAGTGGTGTTGGAGGTGCTACTGCAAGCGCAATTGGAACCAAATTATTAAAGATTGGGAATAATCAACAAACAATTGTTGTTACACATTCACCTCAGGTAGCAGCAAAAGGCAATCATCATATTTTAATAAAAAAAAGTATTATTAAAAATGAAACAATTACTGAAACATTTGAACTAAATCATCAAGAAAAAATTGAAGAAATAGCTAGAATGATATCAGATGATAACATATCTGATGAAGCGAGAAATGCAGCTTTAAAATTGTTGAATTAATATGTCCATTGATGTTTATAACCGTTTGTCATTTCTTAAAAGCCAAATAGAACGTCATAATAAATTATATCATGGCCATGATGATCCAATAATATCAGATAAAGAGTTTGATAATATTTGTTTTGAATACGATAATTTAGTTGCTAAAAATCCAAATTTGGGATTTACGAAAAGAGAAGATGTTGGTTTTAAACCATTAGAAAAATTTACTAAAATCAAACATAGTAAACCAATGTTATCATTGAACAATGGTTTCAACATTAATGATATCGAAGATTTCATAGAAAGAACTTGTAAATATTTAAATAAAAGTCGTGATGACATTGAATTTGTATGTGAACCAAAAATAGATGGTCTATCTATATCTTTATTATATGAAAATGGTGAATTAACCCAGGCTCTTACAAGAGGTAATGGTTATGAAGGTGAATTAGTAACCGAAAATATTTTAACAATTGATAAGATTCCAAAAAAAATTATTGATTATCCTGAATTTTTAGAAGTTAGAGGTGAAATATTTATTTCAAAGAATGACTTTGAAAAACTAAATAAAGAACAATTAACTAATGATAAAAAAGTCTTTTCAAATCCAAGAAATGCTGCTGCTGGATCAATACGACAAAAAGATAGCAATGAAATAAAAAAAAGAAATCTAATGTTTTTTGCTTATACGGTAGGAGAAGTATCTGATGAAAACCACTTTGACACACAAATTAATCTTTTAAATAAATTTAAATATTGGGGATTTAATATACCAGAAAATATTAAATTGCTAAAAACACTTGATGAAATATCAAGTTATTACAATTCCATGTTAGAAATTAGAGATAAGATTGATTATGAAATTGATGGTCTAGTATATAAAGTAAACTCTTTTGCATTACAAAAAAGACTTGGCGAGATGTCTAGAGCCCCAAGGTGGGCTATTGCTCATAAACTACCAAGCTTAATTAAAGAATCCATAATAGAAAAAATTGATTTACAAGTAGGAAGGACTGGAACAATAACACCTGTTGCAAGGGTAAAAAAAGTTAAAATTGGTGGTGTCGAAGTATCAAACGTTACACTTCATAACGAAGATGAAATAGAAAGAAAAGATATAAGAATTGGAGATACAGTCTTAATAGAAAGAGCCGGCGATGTAATACCTCATATTTTGAGCGTAGTTAAAGAAAAAAGAACAAAAATGTCTAAAAAGTATCTTATTTCGAAATACTGCCCTGCATGTGGTCAATTTACTCTCAAAAAAAAAGGTGAGGCTGCAAGAAAATGTATTAACACTGCTTGTAAAGCTCAGAAAATTGAAAACTTAATTCACTTTTGTTCGAAAAATGGAATGAATATCGATGGACTTGGCAACAAACAAATAAAATTATTTTTTAAGAAAGGCATTGTAACAAAATATAGTGATATTTTTAAACTCTATGAAAAAAAAGATGAGTTGAAAAGTTATGATGGTTTTGGAGAATTATCTGTAAATAAATTACTTTCAAATATTAACAAATCTAAAATAGTGAATTTTGATAAATTTTTAACTTCTTTAGGCATCAAACAAGTTGGAGAAAATACTTCTAAAATTTTAGCTGAACATTACATAGATTTGCCTAATTTAATAGATAATATTAAAAAAGCTACTGATAAAGTTTCTGATGAATTTCAATATCTTGTTAATATTGATCAAATAGGAATGAGTGTTGCAGAAGATGTAATTAACTTTTTTAATTCTTCTACAAATCTTGATGAATTAAATAAATTATCTAAACAATTAAGTATAAAACCGTACCAAAAATTAAATGTTGATAACTATTTCTTAAATAAAAAAGTCGTAATTACAGGAACTTTAACTAATTTTACTAGAGATGAAATTAAAACAACACTTAATTCATTAGGCTCAAAATTTGTAAGTCAGGTTTCCAAGAATATTGATTTGCTGATATATGGAGAAAACGCTGGCAGCAAGCTTTCTAAAGCACAAGAATTAAACATAAAAATCATAGATGAAAAAAAACTCTATGAGATTCTTGATAAATTATAAAATTGAAGTTTTTTTATTTAAAAACTTAACTAAATCACCATCTCTTTTTGTCATGAAAGGTTTTATCTTTTCATTAACTAATTTATGATATTTATTAATCTGATTTATTTCTGTTTTTGACAATAAATTTTTATTAATTAACTTTTTTTCATATGGAATTAGAGTTAAAGTTTCAAAACTTAAAAAGTTTCCAACTTTTTTTATTAATTCTAGGTTTTCAATTCTAATTCCAAATTTTGATCCGTAATAACCAGGTTCGTTTGAAATCACCATTCCTGGTTTTAATTTATTTGAATTTGTTTTACTTATTGATACTGGTCCCTCATGAACGTTTGAATAAAATCCAACCCCATGACCTGTACCATGAGCATAATCCATTTTATTTTGCCAAAGAGCTGCTCTTGCAATAGAGTCTATTTCCTTTCCTAAAGTTCCCTCAGGAAATAAAAGATTTGAAAGACTTAAATGACCTTTTAAAACAATAGTGTATTTAGTCTTCATATCATTAGTAGGTTGTCCGTGTATTAATACTCTGGTTACATCAGTTGTTCCATTCAAATATTGCCCCCCAGAATCAATAAGGTACAAGTTATTACTCTTTATCTTTTCACTCTTTCCCTTTGAATATCGGTAATGTATGACTGATCCATTTTTACCAAAAGCTGATATAGTAGGAAAACTGTTACTCTTAAATAGTTTGTTTACACTTCTATATTCAAATAACTTATTAGCTAGATACTCTTCATCAAACATATTATTTTTATCTAATTGCTCAAACCAACTCCAAAATTTAATAAAGGCTAGTCCATCAACTTTATGAACTTTTTTAAAGTTTTTTTGTTCAACAGAGTTCTTAATTACTTTAAGAGAAGAAATGGGGCAAGATACATGTTTATATTTAATTTTATTTTTTTTTAATGCAGATAATACAAACATTGGTGTTGAATTGTAATCAATAAGAAAACTCTCACCAGCAAATATTTTTAAAATAGATTGAAATTTATTAATCTTAGTTAATACAATCTCACTACGATCTAGTTTACTTAATTGAGGTAAGTCATGTTCAAAAAAGAGATAGATTTTCTTACTTTTATGTATTAATGCAAAACATCTAACTACTGGAGTATATTTTAATTGATTACCCCTTATATTTAACAACCAGCTGATAGCATCTGGCTTAAACGTTATTAGTGCCTCAGACGAATGATTTAAAATAATCTTGGACAATCTTTTTATTTTACTTACAAAATTCTCACCAACGTACTTTACAGCTATATCAACGATTTTGTGCTGTAGTATTGTGGGTTTATTTTTCCAAATTTCATCTACTAAATTTTTTGTACTCAGCATGAATTTTTTATTTTTAATTTTTAACTCGCTTTCCAAAAATTTAAACTGATTGATAGTTATCAATTTAGTGTCAACGCCAATAATTTTAATTTGTTTATGTGAATTTAAAAATTCAATAATCTTACTTAAACCTCCTTCCAAAATAACAAATTGCTTTTGAGACACTTCTTTTTTTAATTGCTCTTGATACCTTCCATCACTTATAACTGCAGATTTTAACTTGTGGGAAGCTGTAATTACTCCCCATCCCGCTGAACCAGAAAAATTGGAAATAAATTGTAATCTTTCATCATTTTCCATAAGTTCTTCTGAAAAGAAAAGATCATATTTAGGTATGATATATGCATCTATGTTTTTTGATTTTAAATGTTTTTTAAATTCAATAAGCTTTTTCATTTTTTTTCTTAAAAGTGATAGTAATCCATTTTTCTTCTTCTGATATCTTAATAGGATAAATTTTAAATTTTCTATATAAATTTATTAAATAATTTTTTTGGTAAATTAGTATTCCTGAAACAATTAAAAATCCATTATGATCTAAAATGTATGTAAATTCTTTTATCAAAGATTTTAATTGAGGCAATAGAATATTTGCCAATATCAAACTATAAAAATTTTTCTTTATGTGCTTTCTCTTTTTTGGCGAAACTTCTATAACATTATTATTTGAAGTTATATTATTTTTTTTTAAATTAAACTTTGACATTTTTACAGCTAAATTATCAACGTCAATCAAGGTAATTTTTGAATATGGCATAAGCTTTTTTGCAGCAATGCCTAAAATCCCACTTCCAGACCCATAATCTAAAATATTTTGAAATTTTTTCGATTTAGAACACTCGTACATATTTTCAATGCAATATCTAGTGGTGGAATGATACCCTGTTCCAAATGCATAAGAGGCATTGATTTTTAATAATTTTTTCGTTGGATTAAATAATTTAAAGTTATCATTATCA
>CACMRF010000024.1 GCA_902615995.1 uncultured SAR116 cluster alpha proteobacterium
GATGCATTTAAAAGACTAAAACACAAAACTCAAGTTTTCTTTAATACCAAAAATGATCACGTCAGAACTAGATTGACACATACTTTAGAGGTCGCACAACTAGCAAGGTCTGTTGCACGTTATTTAAATTTGAATGATGATTTAGCAGAGGCAATTTCTTTAGCCCATGACCTTGGTCATCCACCATTTGGTCACGCGGGGGAGGATGTATTACATGATTTAATGAAAAATTATGGAGGATTTAACCATAATTTACATACATTAAAAATTGTAACGAAAATTGAAAAAAAATATTTAAACTTTGATGGTTTAAATCTAACTTATGAAACTTTGGATGGAATTATCAAGCATAATGGTCCATTTAAATCAACGAGTAATGTTCCAAAGTTAATTAAATCTCTAGAAAAAGATTTTAATTTTGAAATTGACAAATTTTCCTCATTAGAAGGGCAAATAGCTAATATTTGTGACGATATTGCTTATGTTTCGCATGATTTAGAAGATGGTTTAAGATCAAAAATTATTAAAATAAAAGATTTAATCAATTTACCAATAATTGATATTTTTTTACAAAAATTTAAAAATAATAAAATTAGTGATGATAAACTTTTAATTTTTTATTTAACAAATAATCTATCCAATTATTTTATTAATGATTTGGTTGAGAATTCAAAGTTTAATATTATTAAAAATGAAATTAAAACTATTGATGATGTTGTTAATTATGGTAAACAAATAATTGAAATGAAAACTAATACATATAAAGAACTTCTCTCAATAAAAAAATTTTTATTTCAAAATATGTATAATAATAAAAAAATTTTGGATCAGTATTCACTAATTGACAAAAAATTTAGATTTTTGTTTGAAATGTACTCTAATAACCCAAAAAAGCTTCCTGTAATGTGGCAAACCTCAGATTACAAAACAAAAAAAAATGTAACAGATGCAATTATAGCTACTGATGTTTGTGATTATATCGCAAGTATGACTGACAATTTTTTTGAAATGAAATCAAATGATTTAAGATCATAATAAACTATGAATATATTTAACACTTATTTACAGTATATAAATGAGATAATTCTTACTTTGTTAGAAGATAATAATATTGTTTTAGAGAATGATAATTTATTAGAAAAAATTGTAGTTGAAGTCCCAAAAGATAAAAAATTTGGAGATTTATCAACTAATGCAGCTTTAGTTTTATCTTCTACGTTTAAAACCAAACCACTTGATATTGCCAAAAAATTAAAATTAAAATTAGAAAATAACCATGATTTCTCTGATGTTAGCATTGCAAATCCTGGCTTTTTAAACTTTACTTTACAAGAAGATGTATGGCAAAAATTATTATTTAATTTACTGGAAACTGGCGAATGGAAGTATGAACAATTTGGTAAAAATAATAACTTAAACTTAGAGTTTGTGTCTGCTAATCCTACAGGACCTTTACATGCAGGTCATGCCAGAGGAGCTGTGGTAGGGGATTGTTTGGCAAGAATACTTAAGTTAGTAGGTTTTAATGTTACTCGTGAGTACTATATAAATGACGCCGGTAATCAAATTGATATTTTAATTAAATCTGTTCAGTTAAGGTATTTAGAACAATTATCTGGGATAAATGTAAATATTCCTGAAAATTTTTATCCTGGTGCTTACCTAATTAAGATCGCTAAGAAAATAAAAAATCAATATGATGATACTTTAGAAAAATTAGATTATAAAAATTTTTTTTTAAAGGTTAATCAACTCGTCATTAATGAGATTTTAAATTTAATAAAAAAAGATTTATTAAATCTCGGAGTTGAAATGGATATCTTTAGTAGTGAAAAGTCAATAATTGAAAAAGGATTTTTAGATAAAGTTTTAAATATTTTAAAAGATAATAAATTAATTTATGAGGGAATATTAGAAAAGCCAAAAGGAAAAGCTGATCTTGATGAATGGGAACCAAGACCACAACTTTTATTTAAGTCTTCTTTATTTGGAGACGATAGTGATCGTGCATTAAAAAAATCAGATGGTTCTTGGACATATTTTGCTAATGATATGGCCTATCATTTATATAAAATAGAAAAAACTAATGGAAATTTAATTAATATTCTAGGTGCTGATCATTTAGGTTATTTAAAAAGAATCGAAAGTGCAGTAAAAGCATTATCTTCAAATAAAATAAAACTTGTAAATAAAGTTTGCGCAATTGTTCATCTTATGAATGATGATAAAAAAATAAAAATGAGTAAAAGAAGTGGTAATTTTATAATGTTATCTGATCTAATTAATGATTTAGGAAAAGATGTAATTAGATTTATCATGTTAACTAGAAAAAATGAACAGGTTTTAGAATTTGACTTTAAAAAAGCATTGGCTCAAAATAAAGATAATCCAGTCTTTTATGTTCACTATGCTTATGCAAGATGTAAATCAATAGTAAAAAATTCTAATATATTCGATCAAAAATTTTCTTTTGAAGAAATTAAAATGTTAAAAGATAATAATGAATTATCTCTAATCAAACTAATTTTTCAATGGCCAAAAGTTGTAGAATTGTCAGCTAAACATATGGAGCCACACCGTATTTGTTATTTCTTAATAGAATTGGCATCTGAATTTCATTCATTATGGAATAAAGGTAAAGTTGACGAAAGTTTAAAATTTATTCATGTGGATGATACATTTGTTACAAAATCAAAATTAGCTTTAATTAATTCTATAATGTTAACAATAAAAAGCGGTTTAAATATTTTATCAATCACCCCAATGGAAGAGATGTAAAAATGTTTAGAGTTTACTTTTATTTTTTTGTAAGTATTAATTTTTTAGCATTAACTTGCTTATTTATAGTTAGCTTTGTAAATATAATTTTTATAAAAGAAGAATTTATTGAAATTCCAGAAATTAAATCAAGTAATAATAAAAATTTTATCATCCCAAATGAAGTAAAAAATGATGATTATAATTTTAAAATTCTTAACCATGGTGATGATAATTTCTTAGAAAATTTAAAGTCACAAAATATTGTAATTAATAAAGATAATACAAATAAAAATTTATTAGACAAAAAAAATAATTTAGAAAAGGTAATTAAAAAGTTTATAGTTCAATTAGGTGTATTTAAAAATAAAAAGAATGCAGATAAACAATTGTCAATTGTTAACAAATATAAAACACTCCAATTTAAAGAAGTCGAAATAAAATTATTTAAAACGAATAATAAAAATAATTTACTTTATTTCATTGAAACTAATGCAATTACAAAAATAAATGCTATAAATTTATGTGATTTTTTTAAAAACAAAAAAATAAATTGCATTATAAAAATAAGAAAATAAATGACTGAAAATTTCCTTAAAAATAATATTTTAGAGTTAAAGCTTGAAGGATTTGAAGGTCCTATAGATCTTTTATTATCACTAGTAAAAGATCAAAAAGTTGATATTTTAAAAATCAAAATTTTGCCCCTTGCAGAACAGTATTTAGAATTTTTGAAAAAAATAATTAAAAATGATATAGAGATCGCAGCAGAATATTTAGTTGTTGGTTCAATTTTAGCATTTATAAAATCAAGAGAACTCCTTCCTAAGGATGAAAATGAAAATGATGAAATAGATGATTTATCCGAAAAACTTAAATTTCAAATTTTAAAATTAGCTGAATTTCAAAAATTATCAAAAAATTTACTTTTAAGAAAACAATTAGGAATTGATTTTTTTAAAAGAGGTGAGCATGAACTTTTTAGTAAAAAAATCAAATATAAATATGAGTTGTCTCTTTATGATTTAACAAAAAGTTATGCTAAGGCTATGAGCCATGAAGATAATTCTAAAATGACCATTGCATATAGTAAATTATTCACCGTAGAAAAAGCTTTAACGAATTTAAAAAATTCTCTTTCTTTTTTTAAAGACTGGAAATATTTATTTACCTTTTTACCAAAAGATATAAAAGATGTTTTGGAAATAAAATCTGCATACGCCTCACATTTTCTTGCATCTTTAGAGTTGGCAAAAGAAGGCCATGTTTCTCTTAAACAAAATCATAAGATAAATGATTTACAAATGATAAAAAATGATTAATTGTGTTTTGAAATGAATGATAATACTAAACTAGATTATAATCTTAAATTAAAGTTGTTAGAGGCATTCATTTTTGCATCTCCTGAACCTGTGAATTTCAATTCACTTAAACAGTTTGAAGATAATGAAGATGATTTAATTAAGTTACTTGATGAATTGGAGTTAAAATTTCAAGATTTTGGATTTAATCTCTTAAATATAAATAATACATATTGTTTTAGAACATCAGAAGAGGTTTCTAGCCTTCTAAATGTTGAACAAGAAGCTTCAAAGCAACTTTCTAGGGCAGCAACAGAAACCTTAGGTATAATCGCATACCATCAACCTATAACTCGCTCTCAAATCGAAGAGATTAGAGGTGTGAGTTTAAGTAAAGGAACATTAGATATTCTTTTTGAAATTGGATGGGTAAAACCAGGTAAGCGTTTAGAAATGCCCGGAAGACCATCAACTTGGGAGACAACAAATAAATTTCTAGATCATTTTGGATTATCTAACATTAATCAATTACCAGGTTTAGATGAATTAAAAGAAGCAGGATTGTTAAATTTTGATAATAAAGTTTTTAAAGATCCATCTGAATTAACAAGTTTTAATAACAATGATTAAAATCAATAATGTCAATCATTTTTTTAATAAAAAACAAATACTTAAAGACTTTTCTTTAAACATTAATCCTAACTCTGTAACTTCTATTCTTGGGCCATCAGGATCAGGTAAAACAACTATTTTAAGATTAATTAGTGGTTTGGAAAATTTACAATCTGGAAATATTCAAATTGATAATAATAATGATTTTTCTGGTTCAAAAATTAATAATCAAATCAATAATGTTTCATTTGTATTTCAAGACAGTGCACTTTTTCCACATTTAACTGTAATTGAAAATATTTATTATGGTTTATCTAAATATGATAATAATAAAAATAAAATTGATAGTTTGATACATGATTATAATATAGAGAAAATAAAATTTTCATATCCTCATCAATTATCCAGTGGGCAAAAACAATTAGTTGCTTTGATTAGAGGACTAGCCTCCAATCCTAAAATTATTTTATTAGATGAGCCATTTGCAAATCTTGACACTAGATTAAGAGAGAAATTAAGAGATAAAGTTTTACATATTTTAAAAGATAATAACATAACAAGTATAATTGTTACGCATGATGCAGATGAAGCAATGTTTTTATCTGATTACATAGCTATTTTACAAAATGGACAAATTCAACAACATGGTAAGCCCGTTGAATTGTACACTAGACCAAAAAATAGATTCGTAGCTGAGTTTTTTGGTGAAATTAATGTTATTACTGGTAAAAAAGTTAATAATCAATTACATACACCTTTAGGTAATTTTTATTTGAATAATAATAATTTGAAAGAAAATTATTCCTTAGTTGTAAGAAGTGAAGGAATTAAAATAATTAAATCAACAGAAGATGACAGTATAATTTCTAACAAAAGAAATAATAACTTAGTCAAATCTCCGAATAATGGGAGAATAATAGAAGCAAAGTTCTTAGGTGGAAGTACAATTGTTCATTTAGCTTTAAATGGAATGAAAGATTATGATCATTTGCATATTAAAATACCAGGAATTAATTATTTTGAAAATAATCAAATTGTAAACTTGTATACAGATGTTAATTATAGTTATATATTTGAAACTTAAATAGCAGTTGATTTATGGAGATTATATGGGATTTACTAGTATTTGGCATTGGGTAATAGTATTAATTGTAGTTTTAGTATTATTTGGTGGAAAAGGTAAATTATCAGCATTGATGGGTGATTTTGGTAAAGGTTTAAAAAACTTTAAAGATCAAATCAAATCTAAAAACGATAAAATTGTGGAAAAACCTTTAAAAAAAGCAAATAAAACAAAATCTACAAAAGCCAATAAGTCTAAGAAAAAAACTTAAATTTAAAAGAATTATAAATTATGCTTGATATTGGATGGCAAGAATTCACTCTGGTAGCCTTTATTTTACTTATAATTGTTGGGCCAAAAGATTTGCCAAAAGTTTTAAAATCTATATTCAGATTTATTGATAAAATTAAAAATTATGCTTATGACTTCAAAAGTTCTATAAGTGAAATGAATGACGAATTGGAACTTTCTGAATTAAGAAAAGATGTTTTAGAAGTTAAAAAAGATAATACAATTTTAGAAGCAAAAAAAACTGTTATTGAAGCAGAAAATGAATTTAAAAATTTAAAAAAAACAATTAAACCAAGAAAAAAAACTAAAAAAAAAATAACAACATCATATGACAAAAGATGAAAATGATTTAGAAAAAATGTCTTTATTAAGTCATTTGATAGAACTAAGGAAAAGACTTTTGACTGTAACAATAGTATTTTTGTTATTATTTTTTCTTTGTTTTATAAAATTCACTGATAACAACCAAAATTTTGCTGATTTAGTTTATGTTTTTTTACAACAGCCCTTAGCTGATAAGATTGCTCAAACAGGTGGAAGAATGATATTCACAGCTTTGCATGAAGGTTTTTTTACTCAAGTAAAAGTTGCTTTCTTTATTTCTATGACAATCGCATTTCCAATATTATTAATTCAATTATGGAAATTTATTGCACCTGGTTTATATAAAAATGAAAAAATGATGTTTTTGCCATTTCTGATTGCCACACCGATTTTGTTCTTTTTAGGCGGGTGTATGGTTTATTATATTGTAATACCATTAGCTTGGGATTTTTTCATTTCATTTCAAATCACAGGTATAGATGGATCTTTACCAATAGAGTTAGAACCAAGGATTTCAGAATATTTATCCTTAGTAATGAAGTTAATATTTGCGTTTGGAATATGTTTTGAATTACCAGTTTTATTGCTACTTTTAACTAAAAGTGGAATTATGACCCCTGAAGATTTAGCAAACAAAAGAAAATATGCAATATTAATATCTTTTGTTGTTGCAGCTATACTAACGCCACCTGACGTAATTTCACAGGTTTTATTGGCCTTGCCAATGATTGTTTTGTACGAATTTTCAATCTTACTATCTAAAATCAATTATAAAAAATAAAAATAAGAGACGATTATGCATGATATAAAATTTATTAGAGATAATCCAAAAATCTTTGATAAAAAAATGAATAATAGAAAAGTAGAAATTAGTTCAAAAAATATATTAAAAATTGATAAAAAAAATAGAGAATTAATCTCAAACCTTCAAATATTTCAAGAAGAAAGAAATTTACTATCAAAACAAATTGGAACTCTTATGAAGGATGGAAAAGATGCTTCCAAAGTTCAAGAGAGTGTAAAAAAATTAAAAGATCAAATCTCTTTAGTAGATGAAAAAATTAAAGAAAGTGAAAATAAATTAAGAGATATTCTTATTAATTTGCCAAATATTTTAGATGATGATGTTCCAAATGGGGTTAATGAAAATGACAATAAGGTTATAAGATCTTGGGGTAAAAAAACTAAATTTTCTTTTATTCCAAAAGATCATGTTGATTTAACAATCAATGATAAATTAAATTTTGAATTAGGTGCAAAAATTTCTGGTAGTAGATTTGTTGTAATAAAAAATGATTTAGCTTTACTAGAGAGAGCCCTAATTAATTTTATGCTTGATATAAATACAATTAAATTTAAAAGAGAAGAAATCTCTCCACCTTATATAGTTAATTCAAAATCATTATTTGGTACAGGTCAATTGCCAAAATTTAAAGATGATTTATTTGAAACAGACGAAGATAAGTGGTTAATTCCAACTTCTGAAGTGCCTTTAACAAATATTGTAAGAGATGAAATTTTAAATGATTATGAATTACCATTAAATTTTGTTGCTTATTCACCATGTTTTAGATCTGAAGCTGGAGCAGCAGGAAAAGATACAAGAGGCATGATACGACAACATCAATTCTCAAAAATTGAAATGGTTTCAATAGTGCATCCAAAAGATTCTGATTCTAAACTTGAGGAAATGACAAATCATGCAGAGCATATTTTAATAGAATTAAATTTACCTTATAGAGTTATGTTATTATGCAGTGGTGATACTGGCTTTTCTTCAAAAAAAACATATGATATTGAAGTTTGGTTACCTGGACAAAATAATGGATTAGGTCAGTATAGAGAAATATCATCTTGCTCAAATTGTGGAGATTTTCAATCAAGAAGAATGAATGCAAGATTTCGAGATAAAGAAAATAAATCATTAAACTTTTTACATACCTTAAACGGATCTTGTCTTGCAGTTGGTAGAACTATGATAGCGATTATAGAAAATTATCAAGATCAACATGGTGATATCATTATTCCAGAAGTTTTAAGGCCTTATATGCAAAATAAACAAAAAATTAATTTGAAATAATGCGAATTAATAAGGTTTTAGTTACGAATGACGATGGATATAATTCATTTGGTATAAAATTATTATCAGATATACTTAAAAACTTCACTAATGAAATATATGTAGTGGCACCTAAAAAAAATATGTCTGGCTCGAGTAGATCTATATCTTTAAAAGAAGAAATTGAGTTTAAAAAAATAACTCCAAAATCTTGGGTTGTTGATGGAACACCAACCGATTGTGTTTTGTTTGCACTTAATCATATATTTAAAAATGAAAAACCAGATTATATTTTTTCTGGCATTAATGCTGGAACAAATATTGGTGATGAAATTTCATATTCAGGAACTGTCGGAGCTGCTTTTGAGGGTGCTTTAAGAGGAATTCCTAGTTTAGCTATAAGTCAAATGATTTCAAATAAAGATGATAGTTACATAATTTCAAATAAAAATCTGCCAATTATTTTTCCTAAAGTACTAAAATATTTTTCTAAAAATAATTTATTATTAAATTTAAATTTTCCAAATTGTAAGCAAAACAATGTTAAAGGGTTAAAAATAGTAAATTGTTCTAATCAAAAATGCTCAGATGAAATTATTATTGATAACAAACATTCAACTTTTAAAATTGGAAAAATGAACGTACTTAACAAACAAAACATTGATGATTTAAATGCTCTAAAAAATGGTTACATAACACTAAGTTCTTTACTAATAAATTTAACTAATAAAAATTTTACAAATCATTATGAATTTTAAGAATAATCTTGAATTAAGCATTTATTTGAGATCATTTGGTTTTTTTGATACAAATATTATTTCTGCAATTGAAGAAATACCTATTGAATTTTTCAAAACTGAAAACATAAATAAAAATGTTTCATTAAAACAAAAATTTAAAAATAAATCAGATAAACAATTTAATGATGCTTATTTAGCAGCTATTATTGCGCAGAAATTCCAAATAAAGCCCAATGAAAAAATATTAGAAATTGGAACGGGAAGTGGTTATTTAACAGCAATTTTTTCACGTTTGTCTAGAAAAGTTTACACTATAGAAAAATTTAAAACATTATATGTTTTAGCTAATAATAATTTTAAAAAATTAAAATTAACAAATATTAAATCTAAATGTGAAGATGGATTTAATGGTTGGAAAGAAGAATCTCCATTTGACAAAATATTTATTTCTTTTGTTGTAAATCAAATTAATGATAATTTGATAAAACAAATTAATTTAAATGGTAAATTTATTTCTCCAAAACTGTTATTATCTGGAGTTCAAATTTTGCAATTATTTAAAGTTGATAAAAATAAATCATTGTCTAAGATTGAAGATATTTGTGAAGTTAATTTTGATTTTTATAAAACATTATAATATATGAAATTTTTGTTTAATTTTTTTCTTCTAATTATAATTACTGGATGTAATCCTGACCCAATTTTTCCTTTATCAAAAAAAAATACTTCTAATGTTGTAGTAAAAAATTTCTCCATCGCAAAACCTTATTTTCCTAAAGATGGTTATGTCAGTGTTGATGACAATCAAACTATTTATAATTTAGCAAACACATATAATATTTTGCCCCAAGAAATCATAAGAGCCAATAATCTGAGTCCTCCATATGAACTTTCAAAAGGTCAACAAATTTATTTGCCCTATCCATTAATGCACAAAGTAAAGCAAAATCAAAATATATATGATATTTCTCTGATTTACGCTGTATCTCAATCTGATATAGTAGAATTAAATGGTTTACGAAAGCCATATAAATTAATTCCAGATATTGAGTTAAAAATACCTTTGGATAAAGATTATTCTGTAATAGGGTTGGTGAAAAAAACAAAAATTGTTAAACAATCAAACATCGCTTCAATTCCAAGAATTAAATCAAAGTTCCTTTTTCCTGTAAATGGTAAAATGATTAAAGACTTTGGTCCATTTGATAATGGAAATCAACATAATGATGGAGTTGATATTTTGGTTTCAACTGATCAATCAATTATAGCCTCTATGAGTGGTAAAGTTGCTTTTGTTGGATCTAATTTAAAATCATTTGGTAAAATGATTTTAATTAAACACGACAGTCAATTTGTAACAGCTTATGCTAGAATTAATGAATTTAATGTTATGGAAGGTGACTTAGTTAAAAAAGGACAAGTAATAGGAAAAATTTATAAAAATAATTCGGTTCATTTTCAGATTAGAAAATCAAGAAACCCAGTTAATCCAAATTTATATATTAATTAAGATTGATTTTTTTATTTAATTCTCCAGCTAATTGAAGAATAAATTGCCATGCTACCCGACCTGATCTTGCACCTCTAGTTATCGACCATTCAAGTGCTTTAGATCTCAGAGTTGGATTGTCAATGTTTAACTCAAATTCTTTAACGTACCCATATATGATATCTAAATATATATCTTGAGATATATTATGAAAACCAATCCATAGACCAAATCTATCAGACAATGAAACTTTTTCTTCAACTGCTTCAGATGGATTTATAGAAGTAGATCTTTCATTTTCAATCATATCTCTTGGCATAAGATGACGTCTGTTAGATGTTGCATAAAATATTATATTATCTGGTTTTCCTTCAATACCGCCATCTAGAACAGATTTTAAGCTTTTGTATGTATTTTCTCCTGCATCAAATGATAAATCATCACATAAAAGTATGAACTTATTTTCATTATAATTAGCTAGTTTTGATAATAAGTATGGTAAGTTATTAATGTCTTCACGATGTATCTCAATTAGTTTAATTTTTTCATTATTTTGGGTATTTATCTCTGCATGTACTGATTTAACTAGAGAAGATTTCCCTGTACCTTTAGCACCCCATAATAGAGCATTATTTGCTGGTAAGTTATTTGTAAAATTTTGTGTATTTTTTAATAAAATGTCTTTTTGATTTTCTAATCCTTTTAAAAGTTGAATTGGAATTCTACTGATTTTTTTAACTGGTTTAAGGTTTTTTAAACTATCATCATATATAAACCCATCGGATTTAGATAAATCAATTTTTTCATCAATATTAGGGGACATTCTTTCAAGAGCTTCTGCAATTCTATTTAAAATTTCTTGATTAATGTCCATATCATACCCTCACTTGGTAATATAATATTATTTTTAATAAAAACCATTACCAATATTGTTTTTTTTTTAAAATGTATTAAAACAATAGTAATTATTTATGAGGTTATTATGACTAGTACAGCTTTCGCACAATCTGCCGGTTCAGCAAGCGGTTTTTCTCTTGGGGGATTGATCCCTTTTATTTTAATTTTTATCATTTTTTACTTTCTTTTAATTAGACCACAACAAAAAAAAGTTAAAGAACATAAAAACATGGTCCAGAATTTAAAAAGAGGCGACTCAATTGTCACTGCTGGCGGCATTGTTGGAAAAATTGTTAAAGCGACTGAAAATTCTGAAGAAATTACTGTAGAGATATCAAAAGGTGTCAATGTTAATATTATAAGAAGTATGGTTTCAGACGTAAAAGCCTCAAAAAAATAAATGTATTTTTCTAAACTTAATTCATTGTTAATAATTTTTGTTTCTGTAATTGCAGTTCTTTATGCTTTACCAAATGCAGTAACAAAATTTAATTTTAATGAAATTTCTACCTATCTACCAGGTAAAAAAGTTAATCTTGGATTAGATTTAAAAGGGGGATCATACATTCTTCTTCAAGCTGAAATGAAAACATCAGAAATAGAATTTATAGATAATACTGCTAATTCAATAAGAAATGATCTTAGAAAAGAAAAAATTAGATATAAAGGTCTTAATAGTAATAATGGAAAAATAACCTTTAGAATTAGAAAAAAAGAATTATTGGATAGAACTAAAAATCTCTTGGAAAAATATCAAGTTAATTTTGATATTTCTTATATTGAAGATAGATTCATCTTAGATTTTTCAGAAAATGGTCGCAAATATTTATATGCATCAACTTTAAAAAAAGCTCTTGAAATTGTTAGAAGAAGAATTGATGAAAGTGGTACAAAAGAACCTTTAATACAATCACAAGGTCTCGACAGAATTCTTGTTCAGCTTCCTGGAGTTGATGATCCTGATAGAATTAAACGTTTACTTGGAAAGACAGCAAAACTATCTTTTAGATTCACTCATCCTAGAATTGAGACTAATGAACTAACAAATTCCAGTCCAGTTCCTCCAGGTTATATTTTAATGAATTCAGAAAATGATAAAGACGTTTACTATCTTATCCAAAAAAGAGTTATGATCAGTGGTGAAGAATTAATTGACGCTAATCCTGGCTTTGATCAAGATGGAAATCCAGCAGTTATGTTTGCATTAAGTACATTAGGCGGGAAAAAATTTGGAAGGATTACTGGTAAAAATATTGGAAAGCCATTTGCAATTGTTTTAGATAATAAAGTTATCAGTGCTCCAGTTATTCAAGGTCAAATTTTTTCAAATGGTCAAATTACTGGAAATTTTTCTGTTCAAGAATCTAGAGATTTAGCTCTAGTATTAAGAGCTGGAGCATTACCTGTCCCATTGACAATACTTGAAGAAAGGTCTGTTGGCCCAGGGTTAGGTAAAGATTCTATAGAAGCAGGTAAATTTGCAAGTATAATTGCCATTGTCGTTGTGATGATCTTTATGCTTGTTTATTATGGAATATATGGTTTGTTCGCAAATGTTTCATTAATTATGAATATGATTTTTTTAATATCAGTTTTAACAATTATTCAAGCAACATTAACGCTACCTGGTATAGCTGGAATTGTTCTTACTATTGGGATGGCAGTTGACGCTAACGTGCTAATATTTGAAAGAATAAGAGAAGAGAATTTATTAAGAAAAAATATATTAGAATCTATTGATCAGGGTTTCAAAAGAGCAGTTTCAACAATAGTTGACGCAAACCTTACTACTTTTATAGCTGCATTTGCACTTTTTATTTTTGGAAGTGGTCCCATTAAAGGCTTCTCAGTTACCTTAATGATTGGATTAATTACATCAATGTTTACAGCCATAATAATAACAAAATACCAAATAATTACATACGCAAAACGTCAAACAAGGAATATTTAATATATGTTTAGATTTAATATAATTAGTCAAAATTTAAATATTGAATTTTTAAAATTTAAATTTTTTGCATTATTATTTTCCTTAATTTTAATAATCATAACTTTTAGCTCTTTATTTTTTAATGGATTAAACTTAGGTATTGATTTCAAAGGGGGTATTTTAGTTGAGTTTCGAAGTATCGAAAATAAAGTTGTTAATATTTCAGATTTTAGAAAAGATGCCAAATCATTGGATTTAGGTGAAGTATCAGTGCAAGAGTTTGGAAAAAATACGGATGTATTGTTAAGAGTTCAAAAACAAGAAGGTGGAAATAAAGAACAGGTTGAAGCATTAAACAAACTAAAAAATTTTTTTAAAGACGAATATACTATTAGAAGAACAGAGTTTGTTGGTCCTGTTGTTGGTGAGGAGTTAAAAGAGGCTGGAATAACTGCAGTATTGTTATCACTTTTTCTAATCTTAATTTATATTTGGTTTAGATTTGAGTGGCAGTTTTCAATAGCTGCAATTTTTGCCTTATCACACGATGTTTTAACAACAATAGGTTTGTTTTCTCTTTTAAATTTGGAGTTTAATCTAGCTATTGTTGCGGCTTTACTTACAACAGCAGGTTATTCAATTAATGATACTGTAGTTGTATTTGATAGGGTTAGGGAAAATTTAAGAAGATACAAATCACAGCAAAATATAGTTATTTATAATAGATCAATTAATGAAACTCTTTCACGAACTGTAATCACATCTTTAACAACTTTATTAGCATTATTTGTTATATATTTTTTTGGTGGAGCTGTTTTAAAGGATTTTGCTTTAGCTATGATTTGGGGTGTTGTTATAGGAACATACTCTTCAATTTTTATTGCTGTTTCTTCTTTAACTTTTTTTAAGATTTACAAAGGGTCTGAAGATAAGGAAAAATCTAAGTCAGTGCTAGAGCATGAGTTATAAAAGTAAGAAAGCTCAAGGTTTATCATTAACATTTAAAGAAGAATTTGACTTATCAAAACTTTTTATTAGTAGTTATACAGATAATAAAATTAATATAAATAATATTAATTATGATTTTCCAATATGTATTTTTGGACAAAAAATATTTGAGATAAGTTTAAAAGATTTAAAAGCTCTCACATATGATAATATTAAATATTTAAATTCTAAATATTTTTCTTTAAATTCATCATATCCTGAATTAATTCTTATTGGTATTAAAGATTATAATTTTAAAGACATTTTAAGATTAAGAGATATTTCTGAAAAAAACAAAATTGGTTTAGATTTAATGAAAATTGGTCAAGCATCTGGAACTTTTAATTTTTTGACACTTGAAAAAAGGGATTTTATTACAATTTTCATTTAGTTAATTTGTTTTTTAATCCAATTTTTAAAATCTTTAATGGCCTTTCTTGTTTTAAGTGCTTTTCTTTCTCTGCCTTTAACTTTGATATTTTCATTAAAGCTATCTATTATACCAAAATTAATATTCATTGGTTGAAAAGTATTAACGTTTGCATTTTTTGTAATATGTTTCTGTAAAGAGCCGTGTGCAGTTGATTTTGGCGGAGAAATAAATTTTTTATTAAGTATGATTGAAGATAATATTCTAGCCAATAAATTTCCAATTGCAGTAGACTCAACATACCCTTCTACTCCAGTAATTTGACCAGCAAAAAAAATATTTTTATTAGTTTTTAATCGTAAGTATTTATCAAGCACTTTTGGTGATTTAATAAATGTGTTTCTATGAAGGCCTCCAAATCTAGCGAATTTTGCATTTTGTAAACCTGGTATATTTTTAAAAACATTTTGTTGTGCTGCATAAGTCATTTTTGTTTGAAAACCAACTATATTATATAAAGTGCCTAACTTGTTATCTTGTCTTAATTGTACTACAGCATAAGGTTTTTCATTAGAATGCTTGTTAGTTAGGCCTACTGGTTTCAAAGGCCCATATCTTAATGTTTCAGGCCCTCTTATAATCATCTCTTCAACAGGCAAACAACTTTCAAAAAATGGTGTATTTTCAAAATTTTTGAACTCTGTTTTTGGAGAATTTTTTATATTTTCGATTAATTTGAAATATTCTGATTTTGTTAAAGGACAATTTATATAATCGTCACCATCGCCTTTATCATATCTGGATTGTTTCCATGCAATACTCATATCAATGCTTTCGAAATATACTATGGGCGCAATAGCATCAAAAAAATCTAAAGATTTTTTAGATGTTAATTTTTCAATTTCTTTAGATAATTTTTTAGAAGTTAATGGTCCTGTTGCAATAACTACGATGTCATCTTTAAAAATTTTTAAGGATGTAATTTCTTTATTAATTACCTTGATATACTTGTTAGATTTAATTTTTGTATCTATGTATTTTGAGAACATGTATCTATCAACTGCAAGTGCACTTCCAGCAGGCACTTTATTTTTATCTGCAGCTTCCATTATCAATGAATTAGATAATCTTAGTTCTTCATGAAGAAGGCCAACAGCATTATATAAGCTATCATCTGACCTAAATGAATTTGAACAAACTAATTCAGATAAATACCCTGTTTGATGAGCGTCAGTTCTCACTTTTGGTCTCATTTCATATAAATATGTAAAAATTTTATTTAAAGACAATTGATAAGCTAATTCACAGCCGGCTAAACCTCCACCAATGATATGAATTTTTTTTTTCATAAAACTATCAAAAAATTTTACTTAAAAAATGGCCTGTGTAACTTGATTTTATTTTACTTAATTCCTCTGGAGTCCCACACCCGACGATCTTTCCACCTTTATCACCACCTTCGGGGCCAAGATCTATAACATAATCAGCTACTTTTATCACATCTATATTGTGCTCGATAACAATTACAGTATTTCCATTATTAACCAATCTTTGTATTACCTCAATTAATTTTTTAATATCATGAAAATGTAGTCCTGTTGTTGGTTCATCTAATATATATATTGTTTTACCAGTTCCTCGTTTAGACAATTCTTTTGATAGTTTTATTCTTTGTGCTTCTCCGCCAGAAAGGGTTGTAGCTCTTTGACCAATTTTAATATATCCTAAACCAACCTCTTTTAAGGTTTCTAATTTTTCTCGGATCATTGGGACTGCATTAAATAATTCTAACCCTTCAGATACTGTAAGATCTAACACATCAGATATAGATTTATCTTGCCATTTAATCTCTAAAGTTTCTCGGTTATATCTTTTTCCATTGCACTGATCACATTTAACATACACATCAGGCAAAAAATGCATTTCAATTTTGATTACACCATCACCTTGGCAGTTTTCACATCTCCCTCCTTTAACATTAAATGAAAATCTTCCTGGAAGATAACCTCTTGCTTTAGCTTCTGGAAGACCGGAAAACCAATCTCTTATAAATGAAAAAGCACCA
>CACMRF010000025.1 GCA_902615995.1 uncultured SAR116 cluster alpha proteobacterium
TACAACTTTAACTTTAAATGGTCTAATTGGTTCCGAAACATTAAATGTAACTGGTAATTCTAACTTTGATAATAAAAACATTGGTTCTGGAAAAACTGTAACTGTAAACTCAATCACCTTAGCTAACGGGACCAATGGTGGTTTAGCTACCAACTATTCCGTAGCGACTGGTCAAACAACAACAGCAACTGTTACCGCTAAATCTTTGATTGTTTCTGGTATAACTGCATCAAGCAAATCCTACGATACAACCACATCAGCCTCATTGAACAGCTCATCTTTATCTTATAATGGATTAGTTGCTGGCGATGATTTTACAGGATCCTTTACTGGTGCATTTAGTAACGCTGACATTGGTACAGGAAAGTTAATAACGTTAATACCAACTTTTTCTGGTAATGACGTAACAAATTATTCAATTACAAACCATCCAGATATATACGCTGACATTACAATTGGAAATCCCTCTATCAGTGGTTTAAGTGATCAATCGAAAGATTTTAGAGATTTGACTTATACATTAGCTGGTATTTCAAGCATTTCAGGTTTGCCAATAACATATTCATCTAGTGATACAGCAGTAGCAACAGTTTCAAATAATGGTACTGTAACTATTTTAGATGTAGGAACAGCAATTATTACTGCAAATATTGCCTCAACATTAAATTACAATTCAGCAACTTCATCTTACCAATTAGTAATTAAACTAAATGCGCTAGATGTTGAAAAAATATCGCATGATACTATTCGGTTATCTAATAATTTGTCACAAAATAATCAGAGTTTAACTAATTCAAACTCAAATTTTTTCTCTACTAACACAAACACAAAAAATATATCCAGACAAGGTGGGGGGGTTATAAAAGCAAAAGTTGTTGTTTCTTCAAATGATCAAAATCAAATAGTTGAAGGTATATATGATGATGGTTCAAATTTAGGCAAAGTTTCTACAAAATTTAATGACGATGAAGAAAAAGAAAGATTTGAGGAGCCTGGTGACATTGTTGAAAAAAGAAATATTATATTGAAAGTTTCATCTGGTGACTCTTATAATTATCAGCTTGAGTTAAGAAATAAAGGTCTGGTTATTAAAGCTTTAGATAATAGTTCGGTATCATTTATTGAAAGTAATAAAGGCTTAGTTATACAATCTGCAATTTCAGAAGTAATGAATGCTGTTGGCTTTGTCAAAAGTCAAATCAAAACAATTATCATTGATATTAAAGAAAAATTTTAAATCACTTTAGGAATATTTTTTATACCATTTACAATAGAATTCTCGTAATCATCTATAGTAGAGTTTGTATCCTTTTTTGATTTTGATTCAATATAACTAAGCAAATCTTTTTCTAAAATACCCATAGTATTTTTTTTTTCAAAATTTTCTTTAGACCAATTTAAATTATCGTAGTTTTGTGCAAACCAATTATCACCTGTTGAACATTTTACAACATCTAGTAATTGCTTTTTTGTCAATCCAAAGTCATTTGTTTGAGCTAACACATTTCTAGTAGCTAACACTGATGAGGCGGCAATAAAATTATTAAGTAATTTAACAGACATGCCTTTACCGAAATCACCAATATGGAGTATATTATCTCCTAAAATATTTAAAAGTGGCATTATATATTGCACTTCATCATTTTTTCCACCTACCATAAATGTCAATGTACCTTCTTGAGCTTTTATAGTTGAGCCAGACATTGGAGTATCAATTAATGTAAAATGTTCAGGCAAATTTTCTTTTAGCTTTTTAATATAAGTTATTGGTAATGTTGAGCAAATTAAAATTGTTGCATTTTTTTTTGATAACAATGCATTGTTTTTAATTAATAAATCTTCTGTTTCTTTTGTATCTCTAACTATTGATAATATAACATCATTTTTTAAAAAAAAATCAGACTTTGAAGGTATATATTTATTTCCAAAATCTTTAAATGTTTCACTTGCTTTTAAATCATGCCCGGTAGCGTTTATATCATTCTGTAATAAAACTTTTAACATTGGATAACCCATTTCACCACATCCAGCTATGCCAATTTTTTGATTGAGGATATTTGATTGGTTGTTTGTTGTAGACATAATTATCAATTATAATAATATTGATAAAGATTTTTACAAATTATTTATATGAATATTGAAGAATTAAAAAAATGGATAGGTTCTTCTGAAACATCTGAAGATGTAATCACATCATCACTTGAACAAAGGTTTAGAGCAACTTTAGATATAGAACCTGGAAATCCAAAAATGGGTGATACTGCTTCTAGTGGCATACATTGGACTTTGGCACCACCGGTATATAAACATTCAGATTTAGGTACAGATTCTCATCCAAAAAAAGGCAGTTTTCTACCCCCCGTAACTTTACCTCGAAGAATGTGGGCAGGTTGTGAAACTGATTTTTATTCTAAACTTTATATTGGAGACAAAGTAACAAAAATATCCACAGTAGATGATATTACATTAAAAGAAGGTAGGTCAGGAAAATTATGTTTTGTTAGAGCGAAATATCAATTTTATGTAAATAATAAAATTAAAGTTAAAGAATTTCATAACATTGTTTATAGAGATATAAACACTAATCAAAACGTTCAGAAAGTTGAATTACCTTTTGAGACATTTGATGCTGAAAAATCCATTTACACCCATCCCACAATTATGTTTCGTTATTCTGCTATTACATTTAATGGACATAGAATTCATTATGATTATCCTTACAGTACGAAAGAAGAGTTTTATCCTGATCTTGTTTTTCATGGCCCATTACAAGCGACCTTGCTGTTACATCTTTCAGAAGAAAATGCTAATAAAACTGCAAAAAAGTTTACTCATAGAGGAGTGTCTCCAGTTTTTGCAAATATGAATTTAAAATTAAAATTAAAAAAAATTAATGATAAAGAATATCACTCTTTTTCAGAGACTAATCCTCACGGAATGGCTATGGAGGGTAAAGCTTATTTTTAGTTTAATTTTTAAATTCTTTTCTAATTGTTTCTGAATTAGAATTTAGCTCCGGCACACTTTTGGCGTATTGATGTGACCCATCATGTTCTGCGCCTGGAGCTATCATCTTTACTTTTCCGTTGGGCGCTTTTACTTCAATAAATTGATTTTGTGGATGTTTTGAGAATTGATCTATATTTGAAATTCTTCCATATGCAATGCCGCCTAATTCACATTTTTCAATTATTTGATCTCGAGTATGTTTTTTAAATTTCGTGTTGATTATTTCTTCTAACTTCTTTGTGTTAACAACCCTTGAGTTATTTGAACAAAACATTTCATCATTAGCTATATTTTCATCTTCAAGAACAAATTTACAAAAATTAAGCCACTCTCTCTCATTTTGAATGCCAATTAAAATTTCTAAATCGTCAGAACATTCAAAAGATGCATATGGTGTAATTGTAGGGTGTCTTATTCCACATCTCTTAGGCTCTTTTTTTGAGTAAACATATTGTAAGTATGGGACATTCATCCAATCAGATAATGCTGAAAATAAAGATACTGAAATATGTCTTCCTTTTCCTGTTTTTTGTCTGCCGATAAGTGCTTGTAAAACTGCATTTAATGCAGTCATTCCTGCTGAAATGTCACACACAGAAACACCTACTCTAGATCTTCCTTTTTCAATTTCATTTTCAGGCACACCTGTTAAGTCTGTAAGTCCTGTTTCAGCTTGAATAAGCATGTCATATGCTTTTTGCTTCATGTATGGACCCTTTTCACCAAAACCTGAAATTGAACAAGTAATTAGTTTAGGATATTGATCTCTTAAATCTTTTAAATTAAGTCCTAATCTTTCAAATGCACCAGGAGCTAAATTCTGAATTAAAATATCAGATTTTTTTATAATATTTTTTAAAACCTGTAGATCATTTTTATCTTTTAAATTTAAAGCTATTGATTCTTTACCTCGGTTTAACCAAACAAAATAGGCACTATCTCCATTAACAAAGTTATCATATTTTCTTGCGAAGTCTCCTTCATGTCTCTCAACTTTTATTACTCTTGCTCCAGCATCCGCTAGTCTGCTAGATAAGTATGGAGCTGCAACAGCTTGTTCAATTGAGACTACTAATATATTTTCTAAATCTTTTGACATACATGAACTATAATATAAATTATCGTAAAATATAATATGAATAAAAAAAAATATTTAATTATATTTATATTCGCTTATAAAAATACAATATGAATAAATTTGACTATGATTTGATTGTAATTGGAGCAGGTTCAGGTGGAACAAGAACGGCAAGAATAGCTGCTGGATATGGTGCCAAAACTGCTGTTATCGAAGGAGATAGACCAGGTGGCACATGTGTTTTACGTGGTTGTGTACCCAAAAAATTGCTAATCTATGGCTCTGAATTTTCTCATCAAGTTGAAGATGCAATTGGTTATGGATGGGATACTGGTAGTTTTAAATCAAATTGGAAAGATTTGATTTCAAAAAAAAACAAAGAGTTAGATCGACTTCATCAAATTTATAAAAACTTAATCATCAATTCTGGATGCGATTTAATACCAGGATGGGGAAAGATTTTATCTCCCCATGAAGTTTTAGTAAAAAATGAAAGTTTAAAAGAACGCAAAATTTCTTCAAAAAAAATAATGATAGCAGTGGGTGGAAAATCAAGTTTTCCTAAATTTGATGGTAGTTTGAATATGATTAACTCTGATGAAGCATTAGATTTAAAAGAGTTACCAAAATCAATTTTAATTTATGGGTCTGGTTATATAGCTGTAGAATTTGCAGGTATTTTTAACGGTTTCGGCGTTGAAACAAACTTAGTTTTTAGGTCTGACTTTGTTTTAAGGGGTTTTGATTTAGACATAAGAAAGAAACTTACCGAACAAATAGAAAATAGAGGAATAAAAGTCTTTTCTAAAGTACTAATTGAAAAAATTAAAGGAAGTGATCAATTCACAACTCATCTCTCTAATGGGAAAAAAATTTTAAGTGATAAAGTTATGGGAGCTACGGGACGCATTCCAAATATAGAAACGTTAGGTATAAATGAAATAGGGATAAAAACTGGCAAACAAGGCAATATAATTGTAAATGAATTTAATCAGACTAATATTGAATCTGTTTATGCTATTGGTGATGTTACGGATCGAATAAATTTAACTCCAGTAGCAATTGCTGAAGGTCACGCATTTTCTGATAGAGAGTTTGGAAATAAAAATAGATTTATTTCATACGACAATGTTCCAAGTGCTGTATTTTCTCAACCACCAGTATCAGTTGTGGGCTTAACTCTTGAAGATGCGAAAACACTAAATATAAAGGCAAAAGAATTTGTATCTGAATTTAATCCTTTGAAAAATACCATAACTGGTAAAGAAGAGAAAACTCTTATGAAACTTGTTGTTGATGAAAATGACAAGGTTTTAGGCGCTCACATGCTTGGAGATTATTCTCCCGAAATTATTCAAGGTATTGCTGTATCTATAAAAGCAGGAGCAAAAAAATCAGATTTTGACGCAACTATTGGAATTCATCCAACAGCAGCGGAAGAATTTGTTACAATGAAATAAAAGTTATTAACATTGATAAAAATTATTTTTATTATAATCTGATCAAAAGGTAGAGATATGAAATGGACTATTGATTCTTGGCAAAATTATCCAATTAAACAAGTGCCAACATATAATGATGAAAATGAACTTAAAAATGTTGAAGATGAACTCTCACTGAGACCTCCTTTAGTATTTGCAGAAGAAGTTAGAAGACTTCGAAGAAGACTTGCTTCTGTTGCGGAGGGTAAAGCATTTTTATTACAAGGTGGTGATTGTGCTGAATCTTTTTTAGAACATAATGCAAATAATATTAGAGATAGTTTTAAAGTTATACTTCAAATGGCAGCTGTACTTACTTATGGTTCTTCATTACCCGTAATAAAAATTGGAAGGTTTGCAGGACAATATTCTAAGCCAAGATCATCTCCAACCGAAGTAATAAATGGCATTGAACTTCCAAGTTATAAAGGCGACATGATTAATGATATGGCCTTTACAAAGAAAGGTAGAAACCCTGATCCAAATAGACTCTTAATGGCATATGATAAGTCAGCCTCTACACTGAATTTGTTGCGAGCATTTGCAAGTGGAGGAATGGCAGATTTGAATAAAATTCAAGAGTGGAATTTAGAATTTGTAAAAGGAACAGATGAAGTTAATCGATATATTGAAATAGCTGAAAAAATATCAGAATCTTTAACTTTTATGAAAGCTTGTGGAATAACTCCAAGTAATACATTGCAGTTAAGAGAAACTGAGTTCTACACATCACATGAGGGCTTATTACTAAATTATGAAGAAGCTCTTACTAGAAAAGATACCATAACAGAAGAAAAGGGGTGGTTTGCAACTTCAGCACATATGTTGTGGATTGGTGACAGAACAAGAGATTTAGGTGGTGCTCATGTAGAATATATGAAAGGAATAGCAAATCCTATTGGCTTAAAATGTGGGCCTTCAACTGATCCAGATGAACTTTTAAAACTAGTTGAAACTCTAAATCCAACAAATTCATTTGGAAGATTGACTTTGATTGCAAGAATGGGTGCTTTTCAAATAAGAGAAAAGTTATCTCCACTTGTTAAAGCTATTAAAAAATCTGGATTAGCAGTTGGATGGTGTTGTGACCCAATGCATGGGAACACAATTAAGGCATCCAATGGTTATAAAACAAGAAAAGTTGACGATATAATGGAAGAGGTTAAAGGATTTTTTGAAGTTCATTTCGATAATAGTACCATTCCTGGTGGGGTTCACTTCGAAATGACTGGTCAAAATGTAACTGAGTGTGTTGGTGGAATATATAATGTTAAAGAAGACAATTTAAGTGATAGATATCATACTCATTGTGATCCAAGACTAAATGCAAATCAATCACTTGAATTAGCTTTTCTTCTAGCTGAATTGTTAGTTAATAAAAGGAAAAGTAATTAATCTAAAATTTTATTAATATGGTTAATATGAATAAAATAAAAACCTCAAAAGATATATTTGATAATTCAAGGCCTAATATAGAAGATCTATCATCAATTACTGATAGTTATTTTACAAAAAGTAAATCTATTGTGTCAAAATTTGGTGATACTGAAGTGACATATGCAATTTTTATGAGAAGGCCAGTGTTGTCAGCTCTTAACCCTGCCTTAAAATGGCTTAATAATATTTTAAAAGAGAGAAATTGTAAAATTAATGTTAAGAGATTTTTTGATGAAGGAGATTATGTTGGTGCTGGTGAACCTCTAGCATATATATCTGGTTCTTTTTTTAATCTTGTTGATTTAGAAACAGCTTTATTACAAAAGATTGGAGCAACTTGTGTTGCTGCTTATAATGCAAAATCTATGGTAAGTTCTTTACCCTACGCTTCTTTTCTTGCGATGGATGCAAGGCATTGTGCAGGAACTGATATGGCTGATTTAATGGCTTATGGTGCTTATGTTGGTTCAGAATCTGCTAAAAAAGAAAAGGATGTTGTTGGATTTATTGGGTGTGCTACAGATAGGACAGCATCTTTATTTGATAAAAAAAGTGGTTTGGGAACAATGCCTCACGCTCTTGTGGGTTATGCTGGCACAACACTTGAAGCTGCAAAAATGTATAATGAAACATTTCCAAATGAACCATTAACTGTATTAATTGACTATTTTGGAAAAGAAATTACGGATGGATTGTCAGTTGCTAGATATTTTAAAAATCTCGCAAAAGAAGGAAAGTTATCACTACGTTTAGATACCCATGGTAGTAGATATTTAGAAGGTCTAGATGTAGCTGGCTCATATAATGTATTAGAGAGAAATTCACCTGATTCAATAAGAGGTTATCGAACAGAACAAGAGTTAAAATATTTAATAGGTACAGGAGTATCAGCTGCTTCAGTTTGGAGATTAAGAGAAATTTTAAATGATGCTAATTTTCAAAAAGTAAAAATTGTTGCAAGTAGTGGATTTGGCCCTGAAAAATGTAAAGTTTTTTCTTTTGCAAATGTACCGGTTGATACTATAGGTACAGGGTCATATTTACCAAGTAAATGGTCAGAAACTTACGCTACAGCAGATATTGTTTCCTATGGTGGAAAATCAATGGTTAAATTAGGAAGAGAATTTCTATTTAAGAAGTAGAATTTATAACTATATATAAAATATGGTGACAAATCTAAAAATTGCATTAGCGCAACTAAATCCTTTGGTTGGAGATGTAATTGGTAATGTCGATAAATTAATTTCTGTAAGGTCAAAGTTAGATGATAGTGTTGATATATTAGTAGCACCAGAGCTTTATATTTCTGGTTACCCAATTGATGATTTGGTTTTGAGAGAAGATTTTTTAGATTTAGTAGATAAAGGTCTAGAAAACCTTGCTAAAGCTACAAAAGATTGTAAATCATCCATAATTGTTGGGGCGCCTAGAAAAGAAAAAAACACTATAAGAAATTCAGTTTTTGTTATTGAAAATGGAGAAATTTCTACATTTAGAGACAAATATGAATTACCAAACTCTGGAGTTTTTGATGAACAACGTATATTTACTCCTGGAAATTTATCTGGGCCAGTTAATATTAAAGGAGTTAGAATTGGAATTCCAATCTGCGAAGATATTTGGAAAGAAAATGTTATTGAATGTCTGGCAGAATCAGGGGCAGAAATTATTATTTCAATTAATGCATCTCCATTTACTTTGAGCAAAAATAATGAAAGATTGTCGGTTGTTATATCTAGAATTAGACAAAATGAGCTTCCTTTAGTTTATCTTAATCGATATGGAGGTCAGGACGAACTCGTATTTGACGGCAACTCTTTTGCTTTAAATGATGATGGTTCAATTTTTTTGAACTGTAAATCATTTGAACAAGATATTTCTATTATCACTTTTACTAAAGATGATAAATGGATTGGAAAAGGAGACATTATAAAATCTTCAACTAAATATGAAAGTTTGTATAAAGCACTTGTTTTAGGTTTAAGAGATTATGTAAAAAATAATAAATTTCCTGGAGTTATTTTAGGAATGTCTGGAGGGATAGATTCTGCTTTAGTAGCATCCTTAGCTGTTGATGCATTTGGTCCTCAAAATGTTCATGCTGTCATGATGCCAAGCCCCTACACAAGTAATGAAAGTTTAAATGATGCTAGGGAGGCTCTAAATTTTTTAAATGTAGAATACAATGAGTTAAATATTGAAGATAGCATGAAGATTGTCGATAAAACCCTTTTAGATTTTAAAGGCTCAGATTTTAATATTGGAATTACAGAAGAAAACATTCAATCAAGATTAAGAGGTCTATTATTAATGGCTCTATCTAATCGATTTGGATATATGTTGTTAGCAACTGGAAATAAGTCAGAGTACGCGGTTGGATATGCAACATTGTATGGAGACATGTGTGGAGGTTATGCTCCAATAAAAGATGTTTGGAAAACAGATGTATTTGAATTATGTAAATGGAGAAATAATAACTATTCTTCATTTTTTTTAGGTCCAAACTCAAAAGTGATGCCAGACAATATCATTAATAAACCACCTACTGCTGAGTTAAGAGATAATCAAAAAGATACTGATAGCTTGCCAGATTATGATATTTTAGACGAAATCTTGAGAAGTTTAGTTGAAAAAGAATTATCTGTTCAAAATATTGTTAGTAAAGGTTTCAATGAAAGCGAAGTTAAAAAAGTTTCTCGATTATTATCTATTGCTGAATATAAACGTTTTCAGTCAGCCCCTGGTCCTAAAGTTACAGATAAAGCTTTTGGCAGAGATAGGAGGTTTCCATTAACTAGTGGATTCTCAAATTGGAATTAATTAACTTTACATAAACGTACCTAGAGTTTATTAAATTTAACAGAAATATTTTTTGGAAAATATAATGAATAAGCTACGATTTGCTCCAAGTCCAACTGGTAATTTACATGTTGGAAATATTAGAACCGCGTTGATAAATTATCTGTTGGCAAAAAAATTATCAGGCCATTTTATGTTGAGAATTGACGATACTGATATTGAGAGATCTAATTTGATTTATGAAGAACAAATAAAAAAAGATCTTGTTTGGGCAGGTATGAATTGGGATAGTGAAGTCAAACAAAGTCAAAGAATTAATAAATATAAAGAAGTTTTAGATTTGTTAATAAGTAAACAATTAGTTTATCCATGTTTTGAAGATCCTGAAGAATTGAACCTTAAAAGAAAAGCTCAATTGTCATCTGGAAATCCTCCAATTTATGACAGAAAATCACTAAATTTAACGGATAAAGAGATAGAAGAAAGAATATCAAATGGAAAAAAACCTCATTATAGATTTTTTTTGAAAAGTGAAAAAATTATTTGGAATGATTTAGTTCGTGGTGAATGTCTATTAGACACATCATCTGTTTCTGATCCGATTATTGTTAGAGAAGATGGAAGATTTATTTATACTTTAGCGTCTGTAATAGATGACAGTGATTTTAAAATTACTCATATAATTCGTGGAGAAGACCATGTTACAAATTCAGCAGTACAAATTCAGATTTTTAAAGCTTTAAACTCACAAATTCCTCAAATGGGACATTTATCATTAATGACTGATATTGATGGAGGAGGATTATCTAAGAGAATAGGAAGTCTGTCTATTGATGAATTAAAAAAACAAAATATAGAACCTCAAGCTTTAACGAGTTATTTAGCTAAAATTGGTTCGTCTCAAAATGTTGAATTACATAATTCTATAAATCACCTTATTAATGAATTTGACATCAATTCATTTAATAAAGCACCTACAAAGTTTGATTATGAATTTTTAAAAAATTTTAATATTAAATTTTTTCAATTAATTAATTTTAATACCATAAAAGAGAGAATAACTGAGAATAAAGCTTATTTCACAAAAGAGTTTTGGGATTTTATTAAAACTAATGTTTCTTCAATTGATCAAATTCATGAGTGGTTAGATATCCTTTACGGTAACTTTTACATTGATAAAAATAACAATTTTGAAACAAAAAATTTATATTTGAATTGTTTTCCAGATCAGCCAATTGATCATCTAACATGGTCTAAGTGGTTAGAAAATATAACACTAAAAGTTAATGATAAAAAAATTAATATTATTAAAAATATTAGAGCATTTTTAACAGGTAAATCATCAGGTCCTGAGTTATCAAGTTTAATAATTTTTTTAGGAAAAGAAAAAATTTTTCAAAGGCTTAAGACAGATAATTAAATATGCTAAAGATTTTTAATACATTATCTAAAAAAATTGAAGATTTTATCCCTATAGATAAATCTCATGTTAAAATTTATGTATGTGGTCCAACTGTATATGATAAAATACATATAGGAAACGCCAGACCTTTGGTTGTTTTTGATACATTTGTAAGATTATTAAGGTATAAGTATACAAAAGTGACTTATGTAAGAAATATTACAGATGTTGATGACAAGATAAATGATCGTTTGATATCTGAAAAAATTACCTTAAAAGATCTTACTAATAAAACTATTAATGATTTTCAAAAAGATTGTACATTATTAAACAATTTATATCCAGATTATGAGCCCAGAGCAACCGAACATATTTCAGAAATGATTAAAATGATAGAAAATCTAGTTTTAAATGAATTTGCTTATTTATCAAAAGGGCATGTTTTATTTAATATTAAAAAATTTCCAGAATATGGAAGTTTGTCTAATAGAACATTAGATGAAATGATCTCTGGTTCGAGAGTAGAGATTGCTGATTATAAAATTAATCCTGGAGATTTCGTTCTTTGGAAACCTTCAGAGCAAAACATACCAGGGTGGGAAAGTCCATGGGGAAGGGGCAGGCCAGGCTGGCATATTGAATGTTCTGCGATGAGTAAAAAGTATCTAGGAGTTCAATTTGACATTCATGGAGGTGGAGCGGATTTAATTTTCCCTCATCATGAAAATGAAATTGCACAATCTAGATGTGCAAATAACTCTAATTCTCTAGCAAATTACTGGATGCATAATGGTTATGTAAATATTGATAATGTTAAGATGTCTAAGTCTTTAAAAAACTTTGTAAGTATATCAGAACTTCTTAATAAATTTAAGGGTGAAACTATAAGATATTTTTTGTTACAATCACACTATAGAGCGCCATTAAATTTCTCAAATAATTCTCTTTTAGAAGCAAATACTTCATTATCAAGTTTGTATAGATCAGTTGAAGATTTATCTGTAAATGGTGATCCTGATAATGAAATATTAACTAATTTAGAAGATGACGTTAATACTCCTAAAGTTTTTTCTAGATTACATTATTTGTCTGAACAAGCTAACAAGGGAAGTATTGAGGCTGCACAGCTTTTAAAAAATTCATCACCAATTTTAGGATTGCTTGAAAACACTTCAGAAAACTGGTTTAAAACAGATTCATTTAATCAAGATGATTTATCAATTAAGAAGCTGACAAAAAAACAAATTTTAGAACTTATTGAAAAAAGAGCAAATGCTAAAACCAAAAAAGATTTTGAATTAGCAGATAAAATAAGAAAATCTTTAGATAAAGAAGGAATAGTTTTAGAAGACAATGTAAATGGTACAGATTGGCGATATAAATAATTTATATGAATAATGTTTTTATAATATTGGTCAAGCCACAATTAGGACAAAACATCGGTTCTATAGCAAGAGTAATGAAAAATCTAAATTTTAAAAATTTAAGGATTGTAAATCCAAGAGATGGTTGGCCAAATCAAGATGTAATATCAACTGCAGCTGGAGCTGATGATGTTATAACAAACACTAAAGTGTTTGATAACGTTTCTGAAGCTTGTAATGATTTAAATTATTTATTCGCATCCTCTGCAAGAAAAAGAGACTTAAATATTAAAACTTTGAATTTAGTCAATACAGTTTCTTCTTTAAATAAAACTGAGTTTTCTAGAAATGATTTTAAATTTGGTGTTTTATTTGGTTGTGAAAGTTCAGGATTATCAAACGAAGATTTAATTACTGCAAATCAATTGATTTACATACCATCTAATTCAGATTTTTCTTCATTAAATATATCTCATGCAGTTTCATTAATATGTTGGGAATTCTTTAAATTTTTTAATGAGTTAATCTTAGATCAAAATTCAAAAGTTTCTATAAATACATTTCCTAAAATAAAAGATATGGATTATTTTTATAAAAATTTATGTGAAAAATTAAATAATTCAGGTTTTTTCCATTCAGATCTTATGAAAAAATCAATTATGGAAAATATTAAAGTTTTATTTAATAGGGCTGAATTATCGTCTCAAGAAATAAAAACTTTAAATGGTATAATAAAATCTTTGTATGAATACAATAAACAAGCTTGACATTAATGATTCAAACGTTATTTTAGTGAAAAATATAGGAAATCTATGGCTAAATCTGATCACAAACGTTTAAGTTCAAAACATAAAATTGATAGACGTCTTGGCGTTAATTTATGGGGTCGTCCCAAATCTCCTTTGAATATGAGAGATTATGCACCTGGTCAACATGGACAAAGAAGAAAAAAACCAACTGATTTTGGTGTGCAGTTAATGGCTAAACAAAAGTTAAAAGGTTATTACGGAAATATTGGTGAAAAACAATTTAAAAAATATTATGTAGAAGCAGTAAGACGTAAAGGTGATACCGGCGCTAATCTTGTTGGATTGTTAGAATGTAGACTAGACGCAATAATTTATAGAATGAAGCTTGCTCCAACTGTTTTTGCCTGCAGGCAGTTAATCAATCATGGACATGTCAATGTTAATGATAAAAGGTGCAATATACCCTCTAGAATGATTAAGGTTGGTGATGTTATATCTTTAAAAGAGAAAGCTAAAACGATACCATATGTTTTACAAGCTTTAGAGTCTCCTGAACGAGATGTACCAGAATATATTGAAATCGATCATTCTAAATTCACTGGTGGAATATTAAGAATACCTGCGCCTGATGAAATTCCATATCCTGTTCAAATGGAAACAAATTTAGTTATCGAGTACTATTCTAGATAAAAATTTATTTATTTTAAAATAAATTATACGGAGGATCTGACCGTAAAAGAGAGGGAATAGCTATTGGTGATTAAGTAATTAGTCTAAACTTCCAAGCGGTTTTAATTTTTCAATAAATTCATCTAATACTTTTTTATAATTAACAAATAGACTTAAACGTTTTCGCGTCAATCCTTTTTCTTTTGCTTTTAAAAAAATTTTTTGGGCGTCTTCATCTTTTCCTTTCGTTAAAAGAACATACGAATAAAAGCCTAACATTACTGGATCTATATCTTTTACATTCAATTTTGGTACTATTGTACGTTCAATCGAATCTAAGTCATTATTTTGATAATAAGCAGCAAGTAAACTTTTGGTAATAAAAAATCCATTGTCATTTGGAGCCAATTGTAATGCATTTTTGTAAAAAGAAATTGCTGATTTTAAATCAGAACATCTTTTGTATATTGAACCAGCAATTGAAAAAGTATCTACTGAGCCACCTGCATCGATAGCATTCTTCACAAGTGATTTAGTTTTTTCGCAATCTTTCGAACCATAACGAAATTCAACCAAAGCTCTCAATGCATATGCAGATGCATCTTTGTAAGCAGCAACATCAGCTTTAGAATATTCTACTAATTTTTTTATATCACTTTTTTTATCTTTTGATAAACCAAGCCTTATTCTTTGATAAATTTCCCATGCCATGCCGTTATATATGGCTGGTGATTTTGGTCCTAAATTTTTTCTTAATTTTTCTTGATATTCTACATATTTTTTATGACCGTCAATTGTGTATTTTCTCCACTCAGCACGAGAGTTCAAAACTAAAGTTAAATTTTCAATGTTTTTAAATCTCTTAGAATATAAATCACCAGTCGATCCTGTAACTACTTTAATTTGAAGATGTTTTAGTATTTTATTTCCTATGTTATCTTGAACTTTGAAAATATCTTTTAAGTCAAATTCCTCTTTGTCAGACCAAACTACTTTATTCTGCTTTAAATCAACTAATTGAAGATTTATACGAGATTGATTTAAAATATTCTGTATAGATCCTTTGATTACATAATCAGCGTTATATTCATCAATAAATTGTTTTATTGAATAATTATTATTTTTTGCATGTTGACTAGTAGTTCTAGATAAAACTCTTATGCCAATATATTTAGAAAGGCTTGAGATCATACTTTCTGTTAAAGCAGGACTAATACCTTTAGTATTTTCTGTATTTGACAAATCTTCGAATGGATAAACTAAGATAGTAGGAATAGATAAGGATGAAACAGTACTATCTTTATCTAATTTAGTTTTTGCATCGAACACGCCAGAGAAAAATAGTCCTATGAAGACAGCAGCTATGGCACCTCCTATCATAGCTACTATCTTTGTATTCGATGATTGTGTCTTAAGCTTTCTCTTTTGTGTTGGATCTAATAATAGATCATAAGCATGAAATTGGTTCTGCTTTACTTTCTGTATGCCAAGGTCATTGAACTCATACTTCGTCTTATTAGCTATTAAATCATAAACATTCTTAGATATTGTTATTCCACCTGGTTGAGCAAGAGCTTCTAATCTGGCAGCAATATTTACTCCATCACCTAATAAATTATCACCCTCCTTAACAACATCACCCATATTGACACCTATACGGTACTCAAGCTTAACGTCTGTTGTGTCTTTATCATTACGGGCTTTAATCTGTTTCTGGAACTCTACAGCCGTATCAACGGCAGCAACAGCACTTGGAAATTCTGCAAATACAGAATCTCCTCCTGTATTAAATATTCGCCCTTTTTGTTTTTTTATAAGGGGTTCCATGATCTTGTTACATTCACGAAGACCCCGTAATGTAGCATTCTCATCTTTTTCCATATGTTTGCTATAGCCAACTAAATCAGTGGCAAATATTACTGCTATTTTACGATTAATTTCATCGTTTGACATTATTAAGGGACCCCAATCATTTTAATAGTATATTATAAATATATAAATATAATTGCACTTATATTGAAATGATAAAAAGCTTTAAGGTTAATTAAATGAAAATTTTTATAAAAGCCCATTTTTGATAATGGGCTTTTTTAATATTTATTCACTTATTTTTTCTAGTACCTTAGGTGGAGACATAGGTAAACTATAAAATCTTGTTCCTATAGCATTGTAAATAGCATTTGCAATAGCGGATAATGGTGGAACAATTGGCACTTCTCCAACGCCTCTAACTCCTTGAGGGTGTTTTGGATTTGGTACTTCTACAAGTATTGTATCGATCATAGGCAGATCAGAACAAACAGGTATTCTATAATCTAAAAATCCAGGATTATCGAGCTTACCTTCTTTATTATATATATACTCTTCATTTAATGCCCAACCAATTCCTTGAACGACTCCACCTTGAAGTTGGCCTTCAACATATGCAGGGTGTATAGCTTTTCCTACATCTTGTGCGGCTGTATATCTTATAACTCTAGCTATGCCGAGTTCTATATCTACCTCTACATCACATATGTGAGTTGCAAAACCACCTTCTGCTCCAACAGTATTAACTTGATGTCCTGCTCCAATAGGACCACCTGTTGGTGTGGCTTGTTCAGCAAGTTCAACAAGTGTTAAGGGTTTGAATTTACCTGCATTATCACCAGCAGGTCGAGCTTCACCATTTTCCCATTCTATAGCTTCTTTGTCAATATTCCAAATTTTTGATGCTCTATCTTTAAGTATATCAATTACCTGATTTGTCGATTCTGTGACAACCAGGGCTGAAGCGAA
>CACMRF010000026.1 GCA_902615995.1 uncultured SAR116 cluster alpha proteobacterium
TGAAAATGGAAATTGAAAATTTACTTTCAGACCAAAAAAAATTAAATCGTAATTATGAGTTAAAATCCCAAAATATACGAACGCCAATGATGTAACTGAGGATGCAAAATTTGTTGCTGAGGAAATGAGCATTATCGCTAATAAAGTTATAAAGATATCTCTACAAATAGATAATATTAAAATTCACTTAATGAAGATGAGAGAGAGAACTTAAGCAATTGGGTTTCTTCAGTAACGATAAACAATCAGAGTAAAAGAAATTAGTTTTTTAATCTTTTAAATTATTTAAATTAAGAAGAAATATTTTAAACTTATTTAGCTACAGTTCAATAGGTTTCCTATAAACTTAAATTGATTTAAAATTGATGAAGTTTTATAAACAGTTTCAAGAGAGATGAATATAATTTCATTGGTAGATAAAGAGAGTATTATTGATTTTCATAAAGGTGTCAAACAAAGGATTATTAGAAAGGAAAATTAAATGAATAATGATTATGATTTATCAGATATTATGGAGAAAATAGTTTTTCATCATGATTGTGAAGAAGATGAAATACTACAAATGGTAAAGAATGCCAAATTTGACTTATCTGAGTTAGATGAAGAAGGAAGGAACATTGCAGATATGGCAGAAGAGCAAAACTTTTTGAAAGTTGTAGAATTTTTAAGAGACAAAGGCATAAAAAATACCTGGGAAGGAACTGAATTTGAAGTTAAATCTAGTGCTACTGATAATAAATAAAGCAAAATATTTAAAAAATAAACTGGCAAATAAGTTGTAAATTTTAATTTTTATAGGAAACTTTGTTGGTTACTGTGGAGTAAGTCAGATTGGATAATATTTTTCTGATGGAGTATTCAAATTATCTTTTCTATGAAGTTTCCAATAGGTTTAACAACTTCTTTCCCAAGAAAAAATCGTTACGATATTATGAAAACAATTAGTGATTTATAGACTTATTCAATCATTTAATTAGAATGCATTGAGTTATAGAAGAATTGCAAATGTCTAAAATTAGAAAGGTTAAACTTCAAAAGAAAGTTACCTCTGAATGAATATGAATGTTTTTCGGTTTGAAAAGGACATTCAGAACAAAAAGATTAATCGAAGTTTAGAAGTGAAAAATATTGTCTGGTTTGTGGAAAAATATGGATAGAATTTATTAAGTAAATTTTAGTTAGATAAAATTGAGTTTAATTACTATCTGCTCTAATCATCCTGCCGACAACATTCTTTTCAAAAGTTTACTTCTTTGAATAACAAAATAATTTATTTTTTTAGAATTAGTTTTAATAACATTTGAATTTTTTAAAATTAAATTTGCTAACACACGATAGCATTTGATAACTTCTTCAAATACAGTTTCGTCAAAAGTTTGTGTATTTGCAGCATTGATAATTTTGTCTGTATTTGAAGCAAGAATTTGATCGGCAATAGTTATATCATCTTTACTGTATTTTTTAGCAAAAACTTCACTAAGATAGGCAGTTATCCCTATTTTAATTCCATCTTCAAAACTATTTTGATCACCTAAACTAAAATCAACAGATGCATTTCCAATTACTACACCTGCGCATGCGCCAACATTATCTAACTCATTAGCAATCACATTTTTTATATTAATTGTAAAATTAATAACTAAGATAAAAAATAATTTTACAAATATATTCATAAAAAATCTTATCAAATAATATTACTTATCTAAATTAGAAAATTTATTAGTCTATTTGTCAAACAGAATTATTTTTTAATGTTTAGTTAAACTATAAATTATAATTAAGAGATTTATAATATTAAGAAATCTTAGTCTTTCTACAACAGAAGAATAATTAAAAAGGCATTATATACTTATTAAAAATTAAAAAATATTTTTATAATTAATTAATTAATTTGAATTTGATACGTATCCCTTATGAATAGAAGTTTGATGGTTATTTTTTCTCATATCAATTATTTTATTTATTGGTCTAATTTCATTCAAAAAAGCTATTAAGTTCGCTTCATCTTCTTTTGATCTTGTTTTGCTTAAGATTGTTTCAAAATTTTCAATTGATCCAAAATTTTCCTTGATAGTAAAGTCATCAATATTGTACTGTTTAAAATTTCTATTTATATGATTTTCAACTAATGTTATTTTAATAGACATATGTCCTCCTTTTTGGTCTTATAAAGGTAAAATTAAAAATTTAGGAGAAAAATTTCTTGAATTTATGTACAATTTACTAATTGAATAAAATTTAATCATGAGTTGAAAATATTGTTTAAACTGTAAACATAAATTTACTATTTTTAATGAAAAAACACACCCAATGACCTAGAGGATGATTTGTGGGATTGATGAGTCAAAGATATACACCTTATTGTTGTTTAGTTTATATAACAGAAAAGAAAAATTATCTTTCAAAAATTATTAAATGCGATGAAGAATTAATATTAAAAAAAATTAGGAGTATTGATTTATTTAAGGAGAAAATTGAAAAAGGTAAATTATCAGAAAAAGATATTTTATTTTATGAAAGAAGCCAAAATGGAGACGATGTTTATATTTGGGAGTGTAAACCAATGAAAAAAGATGTATTTGGCGAACATATTTGTGAAGAAAAACCAATAAATATTTTTTTTGGCATAGGTGTAGGAAGAGTGTATGTAGAAGAAGGTAGATTTAATACTGAAAATGAAGGTAAAAAAAAAATTTTAGATGATAATGGTTATTTAATCGATAATCCAAAATATAGATTTAGAGAATATGAAAAAGATAATAATTTGTTTAGGTACTGTAAATTAGGGTAAATAAATAAAACTTTTTTAATTCAAATTGTATCTATTTATAACACTAATTAAATTCTTTTAAAAATTGTAATATTTTATAATTAAAAGCTTTTGGTTTTTCGATGTTAATAAGATGACCAGCTTCTTCAATTATTGAAAATTTACTATTTTTAATTAATTTGTGAATTTCAAATGCCATTGATGGTGGTGTTAATGTATCTTTTTCTCCAACTAAAATTAAAGTTGGAACATCAATTTTTGGAAAGATATGGTCATGAAAAGTAGACATAGAAGCTTCTATAGTTTTTAAATAGCTTTCCTTATGTAATTTACTTATAGAACTGACTAATTCTTCAATAGCAGGTTCATTATTTAAATTACCTACTAAGGACTTTGTTACTGGGAGGGCAATATCTTTTGGTTGTAATCCTTCCAAAAGAGGTTTTTTTCTACTATTAATAAATTTGTCAATTTCATGTTTTTCTAAATTTCCTAAGCCGAAATGAGTATCACATAGTACCATAGATTTAACTTTGTCAGGATGTTTTTCATAAAATAAACATGCAATTTGCCCACCCATTGACAAACCAATAATATGTGCTTTATTTTTATCAAAATATTTATAGATATATAGTAAATCATTAATGACATCGTCGAAAAAAAGTTCACCTTTATAATCTTCACTTTCACCATAACCACGGGCATCCCAAGCAACACACAAAAAATGTTTTGATAGTATTGGAAAATTTAAATCCCAATTATCTTTATTTCCACCTATTCCATGTAAAAAAATTAATAGATCGCCTGTTCCATCATATTTGATGCTTATTTTAGGTTTATTAGATACAAAAGTTATTTTCATAAATTATTCAATATCTTTTTAATTTAAAATTGTTAAAAAATATATATTATTATTATAAATTTTTATAAAATTAAGATGAATTTTTTTAAATTAAGCAGAATAATATCTTTGGTGAGTTTTTTTTGTATAATAATATCATTTTACTTATTAATTTTTGAAAAAAAAAGTGCCACAGTAGATGAATTAGTTTTAGTCATATTAGTATCAATCGTGTATTTGATACCAATTTTAATTTTTAATTATGTTTGTTTTAGAAAAATTACTTTCTGGATAAAAAAGACTAGAGACGAATAGAATTTAAATATATCTTAATTTTTTTTTCATAAGAAAAACATGAATTATTTTTAAACTTTTGAAAATATTTTTCCGTTTCACCTTTAATTTCATAGTTAATAAAATCCACACAGCTTTTGATATAATTATTTATTTCAATAAGTAAATTTTCATTTATGCCATCAATTGTTTCATCATTTGTAAGTTTAATTAATTGTAACAATTCATTTTGTGTAAAGGTATTAAAAACAAAACTCAATTGTAAATAAGTATCTTCATACATATAATCGTGGGGAATTTCTTCGTTCCATATTTCGTTAGGTAAGGTCCAATTTTGGCTTAAATTAAATTTTAGAAGTTTAAGTTTTAATTCTTGAAAAGTATCTATCATTTAATATTCAAAATCATGGGGAATAAATTCCCCATTTTAATTTTAAGTTTGCACTTTCCTATATTTGACTATAGGAAGTGGTAACGAATAAAATTAAATAAGACATAGACCACCTCCTTTCTAAAGTTAAATTATTTTAGAAACTAAAATAATCAATTTTAATTTTAGTCTAAGATAATAAAATGACAAGAATATTAATATCTATTTTATGAATTAAAATAAATTAAGTATTTATTTATTTTTAATATTTATTGATGATTTAACTTCAAATTAAGTAATTTTATAAGAAGTTTAAGGTAAATTTAAAAAAGTCTTTATATTAAATTAATTAAAGTTATTTTGCTTTTTATAGAATTATTTATTTATATTATTTTAAAATTTCATTTTGTTTTTCCTCTAAAACTTTTTTTTGTGATTAATCCAACTTCATATAATTTTTTAGTTTATTAAGTTCTTTTTTAATTTTATTATCAGTCGGATTTTTTTCTTTAATTATAGTTTTATTGTGATTTTTGTTTATAAAATTTAAAACTATTACAATTATAGAAATTATTATAATTCCAAAGAATAAAAAACTAAAAATTCTATTATGAGAAAATTTAAAATTCTATAAAGTGCATATCATGTCTTGTCCACAGCATAAAGGTGATCTAATTTTTCCATGTCCATTTAGACATTTTGATATTTGGACTGAACTATTTTCAATTTCTAGTATACCATTTAACAGTTTTTCATCACATTTTTTGTATGTGGCTTTAACAGATATTCCTCATTTATTAAATTAATAAGTTGCCATATTTAACTCCCTCATATTATCTTTTATAAAAATTTGTATTTTTTAAGTTAAAATTGTAAATTTGATAAATAATTTTATATAAAGGATCACTTATGAGTGAATTTTTTGAATTAAGAATATACCAAGTTTTTTCAGGAAAAATGACTGAATGGTTGGAACTCATGGAAAATATTATCATTCCATTTCAAGTTTCTAAAGGAATGATAATACATGGTAGTTTTACAGAAAATAGTTTTGATAGATTTTATCTAAGTAATGGAAAACGTGAAATGGAGACCTTGGGAGATAGAAATTTATATATATGGATCAGAAGGTTTAAAAATTTAGATCATAAAAAAAGATTGTATAAAGATGTTTATGAAAGTGATGAATGGATAAACAATATTGCTCCAAAAGTTGAAAAACTAATTGATAGAAATACTATAGTTGTACATAACCTTTCTCCAACTGCACTATCAATAATGAAATAGTTAAAATAATGAATTTAAACCGTACTCACCAAGGTTTTTAAATTTTAGTGTTAAAAAATAAGAGTTCTCTGGAAGAATATCTCTGTCAGATGAAGCTTTGTTGTTTTTATAACTAAAGTTAACTGATAGACAATCATCAAACATATACGCTAAATCATAATATAAAGATATTTCTTCATAAACTAAGTCAGTTTCATTATTATTTAAATCATAAGTTGCGCTGTAGCTTAAATTTACATCAAATATTTTTTTATCAATAGAAAATTTAAGTTCTTCTCTATTATTTTCACCATTAATAATATCTTTATTAACAGACCGATGAATTAGATCATAATTTATACCAGACATTTTTCCAAACAATTCGAAGCTTGTATAATTTTCTTCTAAATTATGGTGATCTAAAAGAGTGTTATAAGATATATTATATTTTTCTGAAATTCTCCACCTCAATTCGCTAATAAAATCAGATTGCCTATTTGAGTTTGAATTCAATATATTATTATTAGTTCCTCCAATTCTTTGACTTTGTCCAAAGAAAATTGAAAAAGATCCTATATCTGTGTTTAGATCATTATCAATACCAAAGTTTAATCTTTGATTTGTTTGTATGTTATCTCTGCCTTGGTATTGATTAATTAAGAATAAATTAGCATGATCAATTCTAAAATCTGAAGAGTCTCTGTTAGGAACATCATTTTTTCTATTTGTACTATGCATTGAAACGATCTGTACCTTTGGTGTCATTAATAAATCATGTTTGCCAATGTTAAAAATAAAATCTTTTTTTGATAAAACACTTACACCTAATGAAATCCTGTCCAAATATTTATTATCATTAACATCTGAAGATGGTCTATTTTTAATAGCGTAAAGATCAAGTCCTGTTTCTGTACTCAATATTAAATCTATAAATTTATTATCGAGTTCATAGTCTAATACCCCAGAACCTGACCACCTTTGAATATTATAACCTTCATCATTTTTTATTTCATGGGCGCTTAAAGAAATTTCAGAGTTAGTATTTTGATTATTTAAAAACAATTTATGTTTAATGGATGGTTGAAGATTTGGCTGATTATCTTTAGAATTAGTTTCAAGGTTCTGGTATTTATACCATTCAATTTCAGAAAATGAATTTTCTGTAATTTTGCTCGTCTTAATATAATTTTTATAATTTAAAGAAGTGTCAAAATTATACCTTTTCATAAAAGTATCTTGATCTGTATATTTTGCTAAAGCATCAACATGCCAATTGCTTTCAAGTTTACTATGAAAATTTAAATTTCCTGCAAAAACAGTATCATTATTTTCATTGTTTGTATCTACTTGTCCTTGAAATAAATTAGTTTCTAAGTATCCAGAATTAAATTTTTTTCTAGTATTTAATTGATTAATGTAACCATGTTTACCTTTATAATGGTTTGTAAAAGTTGAGTCCCAACTTTCGTTATTAGGAGCAAAATAATATGGGATTGAAGATTGAAAACCATTTCTACTAGAAGAGCTCCATGTGGGTGTCAAAAAACCACTTTTTCTCTTAACACTTGGGTCAGGATGGCTTAAAAATGGAAAATAAAAAATTGGAAAATCAAAAATTTTTAGTACTACATTTTTAAAATATATTGTTTTTTCATTAATATCATGAGTGATTTTACTGGAATTTAATTGCCAGATAGGTTTTTCATTATTTTTAAAATCACAATCACATGGAGTGTATTCACCATTAATAAAAATATTTTTTTCATTAGTTTTAATTAATTTTGATGCCTTTATCTTTGAGTTATCTTTGAATTGTGCGAATAAAGTTAAGGCCAAAATGTTTTTAAATTCATTAGTTAAGGTTGCTTCTGAAGTTTCATAAACTGTACCATCATTATTAATAATTGATATATTACCAGTTGCTAGAGCTTTATCTAATTTTTTGTCATATAGAACTTTATCTGCTTTGATAGTTTCATTTTGTGATTTTATCACAACATTACCTGTAGCAATCATTAAATTTTTTTTCTCATCAACCTCCAAACTGTCGCTTGTAAATTCAATACCATTTTTAATATCATCTTGAGAATAAGAAGGCACTGAAAAAAGAAGAAGTGATAGTAATAAAATTATTGGTTTCATATAATTATAATAGCTAAAATTTTAACAACTTGAACATTTTAAATTAGAATTTTTCCTGGATTCATTATATTTTTTGGATCAATCAAATGTTTTATACTTTTCATTAAATTATATGCTATGGGGTCTTTAAAAAATTTTAGATTATTTTTTTTTAACTGTCCTATGCCATGTTCAGCAGAAAAAGATCCATTTAATTTTTCAATAATTTTGTATAAGTTTTCTGTTATAATTTCTGATTGGTTTTCAAACCCATCATCTCCTTTGCCATTCCCAAATATATTGTAGTGTAAGTTTCCATCTCCAAGATGACCAAAAAAAATTGTTCTTGTATTTTGTATTTTTGAGGAAATCATTTTTTGAGTCTCTTGATGAAATTTTTCTATATTATTTATTGGTAGAGAAATATCATGTTTAAGACATTTTTTAGCGTGAGAGTTTATTAATTCTTTTTTTTCATTTTCAGCGGCATTTTCTCTAATTTCCCATAATTTATTACTTTCTAAATCGTTTTTACATATTATTGCATTCTCAATTAATTCTTCATCTAATGCTTTTGATAGAAGATGCTCAAGTTTTTCGTGTAAATATGTTGACCCTTCGTTATTGAGTAAAGTATCATTTGTAGATGATGTTGTTAATTCTAACAAAACGCCCATTTCTGGCATTTTGTTAAACGGAAGTGACAAGTTTTCTGTATTATTTGATGCCACTTCCCAAAAAACTTTTGGCATAAGTTCAAATGCTTCCAGTTCATTTTTCAATTCTTGTTCAAAAAGGTTCAAAAGTTTTATTGCTTTATTTATTGAGAGCGATTCAACAAAAGAAGTAATACTTAATTTTGGTTTTGGAAATAATTTCATGGTAGCAGCTGTAATAATTCCAAGAGTTCCTTCAGCGCCAATAAAAATATTTTTCAAATCGTAACCTGTGTTATCTTTCTTAAGTATTTTCAACAAGTCCATTATATCACCGTTAGGTAGGACAACTTCTAAACCTAAACATAGATCTCTTGTATTACCATATTTTAAGACATTTATACCACCTGCATTTGTAGATAAGTTTCCACCAATTGTACATGAGCCTTTAGCTCCTAAACTAAGTGGAAAAAAAAGATCATTTTTTTCTACTTCTTCATGAATGATACTTAAGATAACACCTGGCTCTAAGGTTATTGTCATTGATTCTTTATCAATAGAAATAATATTATTCATTTTTTCTGTACTTATGATAATTGAAAAAGAATTTTTAAGAGGGGTTGCGCCACCACAAAGACTAGTATTTCCTCCTTGGGGAACAATTGAAATTTCATTATCATTTGCAAACTTTAAAATTTTTGATACTTCATATTTATCATGAGGTTTTAAAATTGCTATTGCATCTCCAATATACTGTCCTCTCCAATCTTTTGTATATTTAAGATGATCTTCAATATCAAAAATAGGTTCAGATTTTAAATTCAAAGAAATTATTTTGTTTTTATAATCATTCATTAAAAGAAGCTCTTTTTAATCTATCATTTAAAGCCTTTCCAATTCCTATGCTAGGAATAGGTAAAACTTGAATAAATTTTAAATCTAATTTATCTAAATACCTTAACCCTTCATAAAGCAAATGGGAAGCCTCAAATAAATTTTCAGATAAGCTTAAATTGAAAATATGTTTACAATTTCTAAAAGCTATTGGAAGTTTGCCAAAACTTAAACAAGCGGAACCAGCTATATATTTTTTTTGGTTTAATAAAACTTTAGTTTTAGGAGCATAATGTTTTTGTAACATACCAGGTGACATTAATTCATTGGTGAAATTTTTATTTATTATTTTAATATCCATAACGTCTTCTATGTTTTTTTGTGTAATAAATCCTTCTCTTAAAATTATAGGAAGTTCATTTCTACAATCAACTACAGAAGATTCAATGCCAACTTCACATCCGTCAAAATCTAAAATATCAGAAATTTCCCAAGTTGTACCATTTAATATTTTAAAGTCTTGTTTCACATGTTCTACAGAAGTTGGACTTACGCCCCCAGATTTATTTGCACTAGGCGCTAAAATAGGGGTTTCAGATTTTGATATTAAGTCTAAAGCTACTGGATGAGAGGGAATTCTTACTGCAAGTGTATTTTTCCCTCTTGATAAAATTGTTGAAAATCGATTTTTTTTATTAATATTTAGAACCATTGTTAGAGGGCCAGGCCAAAAATTAGCAGCTAGTCTATTAGCTAGATCTGTAAAAATCACATATTTTTTTACTTGCTCTAGGGAAGAGAAATGTGCAATTAGAGGGTTGTTTTGCGGCCTATTTTTTGCAGCATAAATTGCAGATATAGCTTGCTCATTATTGCCGATGGCTCCCAATCCAAAAACTGTTTCAGTAGGAAAAACAACAAGTTTTCCATTTTTTAAGGAGCTTGACGCACTTTCAATTCTTTTTATATAAACTTTATAATCTTCAACTTTTTCTAAAAAATATTTGGATGATGGAAAGTTTTTATAATTACTAAAAGCTATGAAGTTATTATTTTTAAAATGATTTTTCCCATAATATAATTCTAATCCATTTGTAGTAAAAATATTACCACCACTTGCTTTTAAAATACTATGTCCTGCAGCTGTATCCCACTCCATGGTTGGTATCGATCTTGGGTAAATATCATATTTACCCTCCGCAAGATAACAGAATTTGAGACTTGATCCTATATCTAAAATTTTTAATGGATCAATTATATTTAACCAATTTTTTATACCTGATTTTAAGTTTGTTGAGCTACAAATCATATTGATTTTATTGTAATTTATTGTTTTAGGTTTTAATTCTTTAGCATCTAAAATGTTATATGTTTTTTTAATTTTATATGCTTTATTATTATCGTTAAACCAAACAGAAGAAGTTGTTGGTTGACATATAATTCCAAAAACGGGTTTGTTATTTGATATTAATGCAAAGTTAATTGTAAAAAAACCACTTTTAATTATGAATTCTTTTGTACCATCAATAGGATCAATTAGCCAATATTTAGTCATATCAACTTCATTTAATTTAGTTATGTTTTCCTCTGATATTATTTTATCATTAGGAAACATTTCAGAAAGTTTATTAGTTGCGATTCTACTAATTTCTAAATCAGCTTTTGTTACAGGTGAGTTATCATCTTTAATAGATACTTCAAGGTTTTTTTGTTTATAAAAGGTTAATGCAACAGCACTGCATTCTTCAATTATTTTGATAATGTTTTTAATATCGTCGTATTTAATCATTTTTTTTACTGTAGTAATGCCATAACAACAAAGCAGCAGACCCCCTAAAAGGTCTCCAATTTTCTGCTATATTATTAGATTCATTTTCATCAGGTCTTACATCTAAATTTTTCAAACTTTTAATGGCTTCTTGAACGGCTAAATCACCACCAGGCCAAGCATCACAATCTTCTAATACAAACAATTGATAATTATTAATTGTCCATTTGCCAATACCCTTAATTTTTATAAGAGAATTATATACAAACTCTGAAGATGATTTTTTAAACTCATTTAAGTTAATTTTTTTTTCATAAATATTTTTTGCTAAGTCTTTAATGTATATAATTTTTCTAATTGATAAACCTAGATTTTTTAAATATTGTTCATCAGTGTTCAAAAAGTTTTTATAAGTAGTGATTTTTTTTTCTTTAAGTTTTTGATATATACTTTCAGCTGCTTTTCGAGAAATTTGTTGGCCAATTATTATTCTCATTAAAGTTTCAAAACTGTTACTTTCCTTTCTTGAAACTGGGAGGTTATATTTGTTAATTATATATTTCAAGTCGTCATCTAATTCACTTAGTTTTTGAAAACTATTTAAAATTTTTAGGGACCAGTTTTTTTGCATTTTTAATATATTAATTTCAAAATTTATTTAATAATAAACTATGATTTGGGATTTAAACATTAGAATATTTCATTTAATGTTAATCATAACAATAATTATATCAATAATATCAGGAAAATTTTCTTATTTCTATATTCATGAAATTTCAGGAATAACTTTATTTTTTTTAATTTTATTTAGAATTTATTGGGGTTTTTTTGGTGGTTATTATTCAAAGTTTAAAAATTTTAATCTTAACAAGAATTCCTTATTCAATTATTTTAAAAATAAAGAGAAAAAATATTTTGGACATAATCCACTTGGTTCTTTATCTATATTTTCAATTTTTGTATTAATCATATTAATATCTTTGTCTGGCATGTTTTCTTCAGATGACATTTTTTACGATGGGCCATTTGTAAAATTGGCACCTCAATTTGTTGGAATTTTTACAAATATTCATCATAATTTGCATTATGTTTTATACTTATTAATAATTCTTCATTTAAGTGCTGTAAGTTATTATCAATTTTTTTTAAAAGAAAAAATAATTAATCAAATGATCGATGGAAAATCTAAGGATAAAAATTTTATACAAAAAGATCATCCATCGAAAAAAAATGGTTATGCATTATTAGTTCTAATTTTAATTTTTAGTGGGCCATCTACTTTTTACTATTTAACCAATATCTGGAATTAAATTTACGCTTTCAATACCGTAAATAGCTGCACTTTCATCATTATCAGATGAATCTCCAGATATTCCTATAGATCCAATTATGTCCTTATTACTGTTTTTGATCAAAACGCCTCCTGGAACCGGAACTAGGTTTCCATCTGTCAAAGAATTTACAGCATTGATAAAATAAGCTTGTTGTTCTGCTCTATCAAACAAAGCTCTTGAACCCATTCCCATCTGAAATGCTCCATTTGCTTTTCCGTAAGCAATACTAAACCTTAACGGACTTGTTCCATCTTCTGCTGCACATGCTTTCACAGCACCTCTGTTGTCAAGAACTACAACCATTAATGGATTAAGTTTTAAGTCACGACCTTTTTCAAACGATTTTTCAATTATTTTTTGTGCAGTGGTTTTATCTATGTTATTCATATTAACTCCTAAAGTAACAATTGTTATATGATAAGGTTTAGTAAAAGATTATGTCATTAAATCAAAATTTACAAAATTATCTAAATACAAATAACTCTACACTAGATAAATACATCATTTCAACTTTTTACAAATTTTTAGTATTAGAAAATTATAAAGAATTAAAAATTAAATTTGATAAATCTTTGAGTAAAACAAATATAAAAGGCACAATATTATTAGCAAATGAGGGGGTTAATGGAACTATTGCTGGCTCAGAAAATGATCTAAAAAAATTCTTTTTGTATATAGATAAATTTAGTCAATTTAAGGACATTACTCCAAAATTTTCTTCTAGTAATAAAAATCCTTTTTTGAGAATGAAAGTAAGACTTAAAAAAGAAATAGTTACAATTGGTATACCTCAAGTAAGTCCATCTAATCTAGTAGGGAAATATTTAAATGTAGAAGAATGGAATGAGTTTTTAAATAAGAGTAATAATATAATAATTGATACTAGAAATAATTATGAAGTATCCATAGGAACTTTTAAAAATAGTATTAACCCCAAAATCAAATCTTTTAGAGATTTTCCAAAGTGGGTTAAAAAAAATTTAATTGCTAAAAAGGTTTCAAAAGAATCAAAAATTGGAATGTTCTGTACAGGTGGTATTCGTTGTGAAAAATCCACATCATACTTGAAACAACTTGGGTTTGAAAATGTTTTTCATTTGGATGGAGGAATTTTAAAGTATCTAGAAAATGTTAAATCCGATGAAAATGAATGGAGGGGTGAATGCTTTGTTTTTGACTATCGTGTTTCTTTAAATAATTTTCTAGAAAAAGGCGAATATGAAATGTGTTATGCTTGTAGAATGCCCTTGAGTAAGGAAAATAAAAAAAACAAACATTATCTAAAAGGTCAAAGTTGTGAATATTGTTATGACCAAAAAACAATTAAACAAAAAAAGAGATTTAATGAAAGAGAAAAGCAAATCAAGTTATCTAAAGTTAAGAATTTAAAACATTTAGGTCCTAAGGATTAGATAAATTCTATTTTATCAAACCACCAACTGATAATTCATTGAGATTAGAATTTTTAAAACTAATATTACATAAAATACGCCACAATACCCAGTCCAATCCATTTTCTTTTGGAGATTTTGCACAACTTGGCATGCCAATAATATAAATATCATTATTAGAGGATTTAAATTTAGATAATAACAATAAATTTCCAGGTTCAACAGGAATACCAAATCTGATTATTTTTGCTCCACTTTTTGAAATGGCATTTGGGATTACATCTTTAATATGCGTTATAGCATGTGGACCAATGATTAAAATAATATCAACATTTTTATTAATGCAAATTTGTATTTTATTACATAAAATATTTTCTTTATGGGGTATTATAATCTCTTCGATTTTTTTTATACCACATAATTCCAATCGTTTTTGCGTGACTTTTCTAGACTTAACTATGAGTTTTTTATTAATTTTATTATCAAATGTTTGAATTAATGTAATACTTTTCTTTTGGAACGGTACCACTTTAAAAGTTTCTTTTAGTCTTAAACTATTTTTTTCTAATAGTTTTTTATCAATTCCATAAGGTATAACTTTGGCTGTAATCAGTTCTTGGTTTTGTTCAACTTTAGAAAATGGTCTTATTGCACTTATGGCAATTTTTGAATTATTATTCAATTTAATTAAATTGTTTGCGTTATAAATAAATAATCCTGATTTAGTACTGTAAATATTACTTCTTCCAGTATTTAGATTTTTATAATTTAAATTATATAATTTATTTGTACATATACTTCTAGCTATTAGATCTGATGCTTTGTTTTCATCAAAATCATTTTCATTT
>CACMRF010000027.1 GCA_902615995.1 uncultured SAR116 cluster alpha proteobacterium
GCAAATAGATGGTATATTGCAACTTTTGATTTTAGAGATATTTATAAGTAAAAAAAGATGTAGGTTTGTAAACTTATGTTTTGTTTTTCCAAGTCTTTGATGAATAATTTTACCATCATAAAAATTAATTAGACTTTTCATTCTTATCTACCCAACTAAGATCAACTTTTAATTTATTTGCAATATTTAAAGCAGATTTAACACCATCTTCATGAAATCCAAATCCGTTCCAAGCACCTGCAAAAAAAATATTATTTTTACCTTGATACGATCTAATTTGTTTTTGCACTAGTAAGGAGTTTTTATCATATATAGGGTGCTCATATTTAAATATTTTTATAATTTTATTTTCTTTAGGAATTTGAATTGGGTTTAATGTAACAAATATATTCTTATCTATATCTAAATTTTGCAGTTTATTCATCCAATAAGTTATGCATGAAATTTGTTTTTGTGAATTGGTACTATAATTCCAACTTGACCAAATTAATTTATTTTTAGGCATTAAACTTTGATCAAAATGAAGATAAGCTAAATTATTTTGATATCTAAAATTATTTAATAATTCAGAAAGATTTATATCTAGATTTTTAATGATTTTAGAAGATTGATCGGTATGACAGGCCAAAACAATATAGTCAAATTCATATTTTTTATTTTTTTTATCTATAACTATATATTTTGATTTATTTTTTTTAATATTTGTTATTTCCGTTTCTAATTTAAAGGAATTATTTTTATTTAATTTTAAGTATGAAATTAAACTATCAACATATTTTTTTGAACCATCTTTTATTGTTCTCCACTGAGGTCTCTCTACAAAATTTAGTAACTGATGATTATTATAAAAATCAAAAAGAGATTTCACTGGGAATTTCAAAATTTCTTTTTCTGGGGACGACCAAATAGCTGAAGCCATAGGTGTAATATGATATTTATTAAAATGATTTGAAAAATTAAACTTAGTTAAGAATTCATTTAATGTACAATCGTCATCAACTTTTTTTAAATATTTTGGGCTTAGTTTAAAAAATCTAAAAATATCATAAATCATTTTATGATATTTTTTGTCTAATAAGTTTTTATAATTTGCTAACATTCCAATTAAAGATCCTGAGTATTCAAAATTTTTATCAACTGACATTGCAAATGACATGTCTGACGCATAACTAGAAATATTCAGGTATTCAAGAATTTTTATAAAGTTTGGGTAATTTTTTTTATTATAGACAATAAATCCACAATCAATGGGTATATTTTTATTTTCAAAATTAAAATCATAAGTATTTGCATGGCCACCAAACTTTTTGTTTTTTTCAAATAATGTTATATCAGAAAATTTTGATAAATAAAAAGCTGAAGATAAACCAGATATTCCTGATCCTATAATAGCAATTCTCATAAATTAAACTTTCTTAAAAGTGAGTAAGTATTTAATGCTCTTTCTCGAGCAAATTTATGATCAACTATCATTGATTTATATGAACTTTTGGATGGTGAATGAATTTCTTTTGTATCAAGCCTTTTTAATTCAGGAATATATTTTTTTATATATTTTCCAGATGGATCAAATTTTGAGCTTTGAGTAAGGGGGTTAAATATTCTAAAATATGGTGCTGCATCTGCACCACAACCAGCAACCCATTGCCAACTAGCGTAATTTGAAGCCAAGTCTGCATCTAATAATGTATCGTGAAACCAATTAGCTCCCCATTGCCAGGGTATTAATAAATGTTTTGTTAAAAAAGATGCTGTAATCATTCTTGCCCTATTATGCATCCAACCAGTATCCCATAATTCTTTCATAGCTGCGTCAACTATAGGATACCCTGTGTTTCCTTTAGTCCAAGCTTTAAAATTTTCTTCATTATTATCCCATTTAAAATGATCAAAATTCTCTTTAATATTTTCTTTATCTAAATCTGGGTATAAAAACATCAAATTTACTGCAAACTCTCTCCAAATAATTTCAGAGAGAAAAACTTTGCGTCCATTTGATATTTCCTCATAATTTTGATTGTTACATATAATGCCCCAAATTTTTACAGGAGAAATTTCTCCGAAATGTAAATGTGGTGAAAGTTTTGAGGTACCATCTTTAAAAGGAAAGTTTCTATCTTGATCGTAATTATCAACGCCATATGACACAAATTTTTCTAATTTAGTTAATGCAGCTTTTTCACCAACATTCCAAAGTCCATCAAATTTTTTCATCCACTTGTTAGAAACCAAATTTAGTTCACTTAGTTTTAAAGATGATGAAATTTTAAAATGGTGTTTTATTTTTGTAACAGCTAGGGATTGAGGTATAAGATGATTACTAAGTAAAGAGTTTTTATATGGTGTAAACACTTTTAAATTTTGGCTTTGTTTTCCTTTGATATTCCAGGGCTCTACTAAAACTTTTCCATTATATGTTTGAACATTAATATTTAATGTTTTGAAATTTGATTTTATTTTTGTATCTCTTTCAACGCATTTAGCTTCGTATCTTCTATTCCAAAAAATACCATTAATTTTAAATTTTTTGATTAAATCAGAGAAAATTTTTTCTGGATCACCCTTAAACAGATTTATATCAAAATCATTTTTTTGGATTAAGTCTTTAGAAAAGTTTTCATTAAATTTTTTTAAACTGTTGAATAACCACCATTTACTTGCAGATCCTAAATCGGTTGATAGACAGTTAAATTTTTCTAATATATATATTATTGAGATCTGGCTATTATTTTTTTTTGCATATTTATTTGCATGATACAGAGCAGGATTATCTTCTAATCTAAGGTCATTCCTTAACCAAACTATTGTAATTTCAGAATTCATTAATTTGTTTTTCTTATAATGCCATCTCTAGGCGTGCACTTATCCGAAAACATTTGTTGCAACATTGATTCTTTGCATTTCAAGTGATCTGGTGTTGGTAAATTTGAATATTCTCTATACATCGATGATAATACAAGGATAACTAGAAGCGTAAGTAAAATCCACATTGTTTTTGACACTTAATTATTCTCCCAATCAGTAATATAATTTTGTATTTTTTTTATATCAATTTCTTTTTCACTTGTAACGCGATTTCGTACAGACATTCTTTGTTTTTCCATCTCTTTAAAATTTCCTGTGATTAAATAATGCCATGAGGGTAATTTTTTTCCTTCATTTATCAATCTGTAAGAGCAAGTTTTTGGCATCCATTTTAAAGTATCAATATTATTATAGCTTAAGGTTGTGCAATCTTTAACTATCTTTTTTCTATTTACATAATTTGTACAATTCCCTGTTTCAATACAAAGTAATTTACAAGAAATATTTGTATAAAATATATCGCCATTGTCTTCATCTTCTAGTTTAATAAGGCAACATTTTCCACATCTATCACAGAGAGCTTCCCATTCTTCTTTATTAAATTTTTCAAGTTTTTTTTTCCAAAAATTTTTCTTTAACATATTATAAAGATATATAGTTTGTAAATTAATGGAAAACAAATTAAAAAATATATCTGTTGTAAGTTCAGATAAAGTTTTGAAATCAAAAATATTTAATGATTTTTATTTTAATTCAAAAAATCCGACTAATGAATGTAAATACGTTTATATAGATGCTAATAATTTAATTGAAAAAATTAAACAAACATCAAATTTGGTTATAGGTGAGTTAGGTTTTGGTATAGGCTTAAATTTTCTTATGACTGTTAAGTCACTTAAAAAAAATTTAATTAATAACAAACATCTTCACTATATAAGTTTCGAAGGGCACCCATTAGAAAATAAACAATTAAAAGAAATATACTCAAATTTTAAAGAACTTAATGTTATTTCTAATGCATTACTAAATAGACTTCCTTTGAAAATGTCAGGGGTACATGATATTTATTTTCCAGAATATAATACTACTCTGACCTTAGTTTATGATGAATTTAGTTCTATTAAAAAATTTTCTTTTTTAGCGGATACGTGGTACTTAGATGGATTTGCGCCTAAGAAAAACCCATCTGCTTGGACTGAAGATATCTTAAAAAATGTATATAAAAAAACAAAATTTGAGGGAACTTTTTCTACTTTTACATCTGCAACTAAAGTTAGAAAAGATTTAATAAAAGTTGGTTTTGATGTCTCAAAAAAAATAGGTTTTTCTCGTAAAAGAGAAATGCTTATAGGAATTAAAAGAAAAAATATAAAAAAAATTAATTTCGGTTTTCATGATTTTAACATAGAGCCTGTTGCAATTATTGGAGGAGGGGTAACTGGAGCCTCATTAGCTTTTTCTCTTAATAAAAGGAATATTGAGTGTTTCATAATTGAAAAAGGAAATGAGTTAGGTAACGGTGCTAGTGGTAATTTGTTGGCTTTTCAAATGCCAAAATTAACATTAGATAACTCAATTTATGGTATTTTTTCATTAAGAAGTTACTTATATTCAAGAAACCTTGCCATTAATCTAGATAGTGTACCAATTTCTAATGGTGTGATAATTTTCCCAAACAGAGATCGTGAGAATAAAAAATTTGAAGAATTATTAAATTTAAAATGGCCATACGAATTATTTCATAATTATAAAAGTGCTGAATTTCAAAATTTTAAAAATTTACACTTATTTCCAAATTCGGGAATTGTTGAAACAAAAAATTTTTTAAAAAATTTATCGAAATATATTAAGTTTATAAATAACTTTGAAGTTAAAAAAATTGACCACTCTAAAAATAAGAAGATTTTATATAATACTGTTGGAGATACAATTTCTGCAAAGACAGTTGTTTGGGCAAATGGTTACGAGGTAAAAAATGAACTTTTAAAAAAAATATGTATACCAACATCTGGTCAAGTTACATATATAAAAAAAGACATAAATTTTGAAAATCAAAAATTAAACTACAGTTATGGAAATTTTTTCTCACAAGAATTTAACGGCCTTCATCAAATTGGGTCAACATTTTCAAAAGATCTAAATAAGAATGAAGATTATAATAATGAACTAAATATTAGAAATATCCCATTGTTCTTAAAGGAAAAATTTAAATCTCAACTAAAAGTAGTTAATTCTCGTTTTAGTATAAGATCTTCCACCGCTAATAGATTGCCTTACTTCGGATCACTTGAAGAAGAAAATGAGTTTTTTATAGGAGGCATGGGGTCATGGGGATTTACTTATGCACCTTTTTTAAGTGAATTACTAGTTAAACATATCATGCATGAGCCAATAATGATTGAAACAAAACTTTTAGAAAAATTAATTTTAGATAATAGAATTTAAATTATTCTGCTGCTATTGATGTTTTAACATTCAATTTTTCAACTATACGTTTAAATATATTCTTAACGTTAATTAAATTTTCTTTGAGTTCAAAAGTATGTTCGTTCATATAGTAATTTTTTGAAATTTCAACTTGAATTACATTTACATTTTTAGCTTTTTCTCCATATTTTCTAGTTATATATCCTCCTGAATAAGGGTTGTTGATTGATAATTTTAAATCTAAATTTTTAAAATGACTAATCAAATTGTTTTTAAAATTTTCTTCACTGCTTTTTCCAAAGTTGTCACCGATAATAACATCTGGAAAGTTTATATTATTATTTGATAATGTGGGTGTTGAATGTATGTCTATTAAGTATACAACTCCAAACTTTGATTTTAAGTAATTTATTCTATTACTTAATTTTTTATGAAATGGATCATAATATCTCTCTAACATTTTTGATATATAAAAATTTGGCAATTTAGATTTAAAAATTTCTTCAGTATAACATTTTGAGGGTATAACTCCGAGGCCTGACTTAATTAATAATACTTCTTCATGAGGAGTAGTCTTTATTTTTGAATTAAACATTGTATCATCTAATGATTGCCTTGATCTATTTAAATCAACTACAGCTCTAGAGCATTCTGCGATAAAAATGTCTGCTAAAGTAAAATCTATTTTGTCAATAAATGTATCTGTTTTAAAATCTTCCATTATTTTTAATTTTTTAATATCTATAGATTTATATTTCAAAAACTCATTTGGATAGTAACTTCCTGCATGAGGTATAGATATAATTAATGGAGTGATTGGAGTTTTTCTGATATGAAATTGCATTTTTTCTTTAAATAAATTATTTTTTATAAAGTTAATTAATTATGAAAATAAATCCACATAAAAAAATAAAGTATCCTTGTTTTTATGAACTAAAAACAAGATGGAAAGATAATGATGTATACGGTCATATTAATAATGTAATTTATTATGAGTATTTCGATACTGCGGTGAATTTGTGGCTAATTGAGAATGGCTTATTAAATTTCAAATCTGGAAAAAATGTTGGGTTTATTGTCAAGTCAGGTTGTGATTTCATTTCTCCAATCTCACATCCTTCAAATCTTATTATTGGAATAGGAGCATCTGCAATAGGAACATCCTCAGTAACATACAAATCTGCAGTCTTTAAAGAAAATGACGAATTTGCTTCAGCACAAGGGTTTTTTACTCATGTGTATGTTAACAGGACTACTCAAAAAGCATCACCTATATCAAAAGAATTTAGAGAAAAATTAAATAATATTTTTAAACCTTAATTTATTTCCAATATAAACTTATCTTATCACCAGATTTTATGTTATCAAAATCTGATTTTTTAAAACTGCAATCTGCCCATACATTGCATGGCCCTATTAATCTAATTTCTTGATTTATTGAAACTGGTGTTTTCCCATAACCAATTGCAATAGCTGATCCTTCTGTCCAAAATGCTAATTCACCTAATTGCATTACATCTCTTGCATCATCTTCGAGTTTAACTTGAAGATTTGTATTAAAAAATATTTCTTCACCCCATATTTGAATTCTAGATTTTATTGGAATTGATTTAGCTATTAATTTTGCTGTTTCAGTAATTCTCAAGTTAATTTCAAATAGTTTTGAATTAAATTTTAAAATTAGTTTTTTATCATTATTATGCATTTTAATTAAAATATTATATATTAATTATTTATTAATTGTAAATGGTTATATTATAGATATAACAAGTTATTTAAATGTCTAAAGGGACTATAGCTCAGTGGTAGAGCACTACGTTGACATCTTAGGGCTAGCAGGGTTTTAGCAACATGCTAATGCAGACATACAGCCAACTTTAAGCAAACATTCGCAATTATTTACAGGAGACTCTAATGTAAAATAGTATATTGGTTCTTGTAAGTTTATTAAAAAATAAGGTTTATCATTATGAAATTGATTTTTAGATTTTTTCTGTATCTTTTTTTTTCAATTTGTTTCACGAGAGTCAGCGAAGAAAACATGAAAAGAAACAATCACATGAGATAATTTTAAAAAAAATTACTTAATTCGACCCATCCTAAAAAATATAAAAATGCAACTATTATTGACATAAATATTGTTATTACAATAAACCACATTAATAAGGCATAGGTAAGAATACCTATTATTAGAGAAACAATTATAGACCACAAAATATCTACTTCTAATTTATATGTGATGTAGTAAAAAGAAAAAGCAGCAGCAATCAGACCAGCGGGGATTGTAAGAGCTCCCCAAGATTGAGCTGTTTCTAATGTGTCTACATTGTCGTCATTGTAGCTTTGACTATTATTATATTCATTATTTATTCGTCGATGCGCTCGAACAATTGTACATTCATGGCAAATTCTATCATGTTTATATTCGTCAGGTAGTAGAGTACGACATTCATCGCACCGTATGGATAATTTATAAGACACAAGTCAATTAACCTCACTATATTTTAAACGAAAAAAACTAATCACAGATTGGTTTTCTAATATTAAAGTACAAATTAATATTGATAAACTAATTATATATTTAATAATTTACCTTTTTTTAAAAAAAAACTTAAGCATAGTTATATATATACGTGGGCATACTTGTCTATTTTTTTTATTTTAAATAAATAAATTTGCACCAATTTATATTGGTTAAAAAGAAAATAGATTTATACTGATTTATGATATTTAAAGAATATATTCTCTTTTTGTGTGGACGCGTAGCTTAGCTGAATAGAGCAACCGCCTTATAAAGATCCTTTTTAATTACTTTCGTTACTTGATTAATATTTCCATATTTTTCAAATAATGAATTACTTTTAGAATTATATTTATAGATGTATGTAACAAGATTTTCAATAATAGCATCCATAGCATTTTGGCTGTCCAATCGTGCCATTTCTAGAATTAATTTAGAGCCGTTAATAGTTTTTAATTCTTGAAGATAATTCATAATCTCATAACTGCAATCATTCAAAGTTTTCCATGAAATCATTTTAAAATTTATGATTTAATTATAAATCGTGTCACACATATGTCACACACATATTTAAATTATTGCAAAAAATTAGTACTCTTGTATATTCTAGAAACAGTTGATGTGAGGTTTTAAAGTTTCAATTTCATTTAAATTGCATTTGACTTTAAAGGCTTGAAACATAAGGTAGGCTTTAAATAGATTGAAAATGATCAATATTAAGGTTTATTTTCAAGTTCATTTAAAGGTAAGCATGGGACTATAGCTCAGTGGTAGAGCACTACGTTGACATCGTAGGGGTCGCTAGTTCGAACCTAGCTAGTCCCACCATTTAAAAAGGACTAATATTGAATTACTTTAAAATAACTCATATTCCAAAAGTTAAGTGGAGTTCAGATAGTCCTTTCAACATAAAACCAAGTCCAAAAACTTTATTTTTTCTATTTTTTGGATTGACGCTATTTGGATTAGGTGAAGCTTTGCTTATAATATCAAATTTAGGTGTCACTCCTTGGACAGTTTTTGCTGAAGGAGTTGCCAAAAATTTTGATTTAAGTATTGGTTTAGCAACTTTTTTAGTAAGTATTAGCATTTTAATTTTGTGGGTTCCTTTAAAACAAAAAATAGGTATAGGTACTATTTCAAATGCTATTATTATTGCTTTTACAATTGATTTATTTGTCTATTTATTACCCAGTAGTACAAATACTTTTTTATCAATTTTACAAATGATTATTGGAATATTGTTAGTTGGAATTGGAAGTGGGATTTATTTAATAACAAATTTAGGTCCAGGGACGAGAGATGGATTAATGAAAGGAGTCTCAGAAAATTTTCAAAAACCAATTTATTTAATCAGATTATTTATAGAAATAGTAGTTGTAATTGTAGGATGGATTTTAGGTGGAACAGTTGGTCTAGGCACATTGATGTTCGCCTTACTAATAGGCCCAATTATTTCAGTTAGTTTGATTGTGATCAAAAGGACTGACAAGAAATGAATAATATATTTTAAAATTATGGCATTATTAGGAAAAGGAGCATTATTGAATTGGGGAGGAGTACTACCTAAACATGATATTGATTATAATTTGTGGCACAGCTTAGAACATATGCCTGAAAGAATAAGTGTAAAAGGTTTTTTGCGTGCTTTTAGATGTGTTGGCCTTAAGGGCACTCATGATAATGATAAATATTTCATGATGTATGATGTAAAAAACAAAGATATTTTATCGTCAAAACAATATTTAAACAGATTAAATAATCCAACAGATTGGACGTCCAGAATTTTATCAAAATATGTTTATCCATCACGTGCTATTTGTGAAGTAATTAAAACAACGTCAATAACTAATGGTTTAAGTGGTTTTTTTGTAACCATAAGGTATTTATCACAAAATAATGATATTGAAAATTTTTACAATATTTCATATGAAATTATGAGTGAAAATGGAATTTTCTCTATTCATTGCTTTCAATCAGATAAGGAAATTAGTCTGTTAAAAACAAAAGAAAAAGTAATTAGAAGTTTCCAAGGAAATGAAGATGAAATTATCGATTATGCCGTAGTTATTGAATGTTTAAATATAAATAAAGTGAAGAATTTTTTATTAAATTACTTAAAAATAAAATCTGATAAAAAAATAAAAATCAATTATTATCAATTACAACATGTTATAGAATTAGTTTAATGCGCTCTTAGCTCAACTGGATTAGAGCACCAGATTTCGACTCTGGGGGTTAGGGGTTCGAGTCCTCTAGAGCGCACCATTCCACATTATGTGTTTCCCATAAGTTATTGATTTCATAGCGAAAGTTTTAACTTGGACTTGGGGTGTGAAACAATATGAGAAACAAATATGTGGCAAATCATTTGTTGAATCGTGATGGTAATTATTACTTTGTAAGACGTGTTCCAAATGACTTGAAGAATCTTTATGCTGTTAAAAGATTGTGTTTCAGTCTTAAAACTAAATCTTATTCATCAGCTATAAGAATGATAAAATCAGTTAGTCAAAGACTAGAGGATTATTGGTTTGGTATCAGACTTCAGAATATGAATGTTCCTGCAATGCATTTGATAAAGACTGATAGTGATAATGATAATGGTCCAAATATAATAGATGCTCTTAAATTATATCTAAAGTTAAAAGGAGTAAATAAGAATAAAACATTTCTAAGAACTGCTCATAGAAATGTTGAATATATAATTAAAGTTTTGGGTAATAAATCTATTCAATCATATTCATCATTAGAAGCAGGGAGGTTTCGTGATTGGTTGATAGAACAGGGGATGTCTAACTCAACTGTTAAAAGAGTATTCTCATCAGTAAGAGCAATTATTAATTTAAGTATAAGTGAGCATGGATTAAATATTGTTAACCCTTTCTCCAAAGTATATCTACCTTCAATAGATAATGAATTAAGAAAGAGTATTCCTGTAAAAGCAATTAAAACAGTTCAATCATATTGCAGACAAGAAGATGACGAACCTAGGTGGTTGATATCTTTATTATCAGATAGTGGTATGCGTTTATCTGAGGCATTAGGGTTAGCTAAAGAGGATATAAAGCTAGAAGAACCGATACCTCATATAAGATTCATTCCTCATCCATGGAGACGTTTAAAGACTAGAAGTAGTCAAAGATATATTCCACTTGTAAAAGAGTCTCTATGGGCTTGTAAGAGGATTCTTGAGCATAATCATGATAGTATATTTGCTTTTCCTAGATATACCTCCATTAATCAATGCAATGCTAATTCAGCAAGCGCAGCTTTAAATAAATGGCAAAAGAGTAAACTGATAGATGATTATGTCATGCATGGTTTTAGGCATGGTTTTAGAGATAGGTTGAGGGCAGTTGAGTGTCCATCAGAAATTATAGACCAATTAGGTGGTTGGAGTTTAAAGAGTGTAGGGCAGGGTTATGGTAAAGGATTTAGTAATAAAATATTGTTTAAATGGATGAAACAAATTTGATTAAAATTTAAAAAGGCAATGTAAATATATTAGATTTAACATTGCCTTTTTCTATATTAATTTTTATCTATTAATTGTTAATGGGCATAAAGATGTTGAACTAATTGTTATTGCATATTCACTTCCAACACAATCATAATAACAAATCTTATTCATTCCAGACATTCTTTCACCTTTATGAAAACAGGTTGCCATTTTTTTAATATTTGGATTACTATTAAAAATTCTAAATTCATTACTTATTGAATTATTAAATGAAATTTTTAACTGATTATTTAAATCTTTTGCAGTCACATTAAAAATTAAACTAAAAAAAGCTAAAGTAGGGATTATTATTATTTTGTACATAACGTTTCTCCTCTGAAATATAATTATATTTAAATTTAATTTAAATATTCAGTCAAATATTATTTTTAAAGAGTAAACTGATGGATGATTATGTTATCCATAGTTTTAGAGATAGATTAAGGGCTATAGAATGTCCATTTGAAGTTATATACAAGTTAGGTAGATAGAGTTGAAAGAGTATAGGTCAGGGATATGTTAAAGGATTTAGTAAATATATATTGTTTATATGGATGAAACAAATTTGATGTAATTTATTGTTTCACACCCCAAGTCCAAGTTAAAACTTTCGCTATGAAATCAATAACTTATGGGAAACACATAATGTGGAATGGTGCTCTCTAGAGGAGTTCTATTCCTTGTGTATGCACCACAAATAATATCATTCTAGCTATAGCATAGGATATGTATTCATATCGTGATGTCAATACGCACGATTTGTTTCACAGTTTGTTTTACATATAAAATAACTGTTCTTAGTATAGGTAACTGTAGACACCCAAGGTGTCATTAATATCCTTCTTAATTAATACATTTATACTGCCTTACATTTTAAATGTTACCACCCCGGGCATGAGCCATGGGGTATGGGTAGATGTATATAGTTGGTAAGTGAGACAGATTGGGGCGTGAGTGTGTTAACCACTTTAATGTGTCATAGAGAGTCATATAAAGGATATTGATTTGTGTGATACATTAAAGGTAGGTATTACAGGTTATTGACACTCAGTGAGTCTGTATAAGTCATTAAATATGAAACACAACCATCACTGTTTATTTAGAGACTATCTAAGATGTTACTTTATTATTAATTTTTTCTTTCTTTTTAACTAGGTGGTTAATCCAGGTTAGTTGAGAAATTATTTGACTTTAGACGCTTTAACTCCGAAAATAAAACAGGTAATATTTAAAATTTATAAAAAGAAAGGATACAAAAATTGCCAGTTTATAAATTATGGGTAAGAGTTCCAGTTAGTAGTTCTAGTTCTCAAACTAGACCAGTACAAGTTGAAATTACCGCTAATAATCCAACAGATGCTATTTCAATAGCAAAAGGTCAATATGGTGCTGAGAACGTAACAAATTCAGCGACTAAAGTAAGAGATTAAATAAGTACATTAAAATGGTCTGTGATATATTCTACTCCTTTAGGGAACACATGATGTAGAATTGTGCGCTCTGGAGGACAAGTATTCCTATCCTATGCAACATAACTGATTACATTCTAGCTATACCTTAAGATATCCACACGAATGACATTGTCAATACGCACGAAATGTGTATCACTAAAATTAACCGTTACTAGTATAGGGTAAGTGGCACATCCTAGGTGTCATTAATATCCTTCTTATTAATACATCTATCCATATCCCCATGGCTCATGCGTGGGGTGTAATTATTCAATTTAACGGTATAAATATTTAATTGTCTTTCATAAAAAAAAATTAATAATATGTAATTATAAATTATTATTATGTAAAAAATTAAAAGGTTTTCTAATGTATTCAAGAATTCATGTTTTTAAATTCCCGAACAAAGTTGCAAGAGACTCTTTCAGATTTTTCTGTGTAAATTATACTGACAACTTGTTCAATGAAGGTTTAAACTTTTCTTTATTTATAGATGTCACAGACACTCAACTTCATTATTTAACAGTTTGGAAGAATAAAAAAGATTGGGAAATATCATTTAAAAAAGCTAAAGAATATTCTGATGTTAAAACTCAAGTTAAGGAAATGGGAGCCACTATGTCTATTGTTGGAGGTGAAACTTTAGGTAGAATGACATCAACTAGTAATTTTAATCTTTTTGAAAATGTATCTTTATAATGATACTTGAAAATTTATTAAACAAGTTAGCTGTTAATCTTCATAAATATTTTAAAAACACAAGGATAATGGCAGAGAACTTACGTTCTCCAAATTCTTTCTTTTTTGGATTTATAGCCAAAAGATTAATGTTGGTTGGCAATCAAAAAGTGATTGAAGATAGCGTTCAAAGACTAAATATCAAAAGTGAAGACAAAATTTTAGAGATTGGTTCTGGAAATGGCCAAGCATTAATAGAAATTTTAAAAAAAAATCCAAAACAATTAAAAGCAATTGAAATAAGTCCAATTTTTAGAAATCATTTAAAGAAAAAATTTGGTAATAAAATTGAACTTTTTGAAAATGATGCCAAGAACCTTAAAGACATAATAAACAATAATTCAATAGACAAAATATTATTAATTAATGTTATATATTTTTTAAATCCGTTAGATTTATACTTAAAGGAATTTAAACGTATTTTAGATGAAGATGGGATTGTTTTCATTGCAGGAAAATTTGAAGCTGTTAAAACATTTAATGACGATGTGTTTCAAAATAAGCAAATTAAAGATTTATTAAAAGTACTCAAAAAATTTTTTAAAGTTTCATATGAATTTGTAGATTTAGGTGATTTGAACTCAAGATATTATGCTATTTATTTAAAAAAATAAGGACTAT
>CACMRF010000028.1 GCA_902615995.1 uncultured SAR116 cluster alpha proteobacterium
TAAGAGTTGTAAGTGGAATTGGAACGTCAACATGGGATTTAATGTCAACTGGAGACGAAAAAAATAATTTTGGTTTTATTGGGGCTATGGGCCAAGCATTACCATTTGCACTAGGTCTTTCTATCTCACAACCAGATAAAAAAATATTATTAATTACTGGTGATGGAGATACTTTAATGAGTTTAGGTTCAATGGCAACAATAGCTAATCATCCAGTAAGTAACTTAACTGTCATTGTTTTAGATAATGAGTCTTATGTAGAAACAGGTAGTCAGCCAACTGCTACGGCAGGAAAAACAAATTTAGAATTAATTGCTAAAGGTTCAGGCATTGAGAATACTTACACAATTTTTGAAAGGACAGATGATTATAAAGTATTAAAAACAATATATGAAGAAGATGGACCTTCATTAATTGTAGTTAAATGTAAAGCTGATAGTACTCCATTAATTTTTCCACATTCTTTCGATGGTGTAACGGCAATTAATAGATTTAAGGACACAATGTAAAAGAAGGTTGTGATTATGTTTGATTTAAATTTGAAAGATAAAGTTATTCTTATAACTGGTGGAAGTGATGGTCTTGGTTTTTCTTCTGCAAAATTACTTTCAGAGCAAGGAGCAAAAATTGCATTATGTGGTAGAAGAGGCGATTACTTAAAAGAAAAAGCAGACATCATAAGAAAAGAAACAAAAAATGATGTTTTAGATGTACAATGTGATGTAACTGATTCTGATCAATGTAAAAATTTAGTTGAACAAACTATATCATATTTTAAAGCAATAGATGTTCTTGTTAATAATGCAGGAACATCTGCTGCTTCAGGATTTGAAAATGTAACTGATCAAAATTGGGAAGATGATATTAATTTAAAGTTAATGGCAGCAGTAAGGTTATGCAGATTGGTTTTACCAATTATGAAAGAAAAAAAATCTGGCTCAATAATAAACGCAGCCATAGGTGGTGGTAAAGTTCCAAACGCTGGAAGTCTTCCTACATCTGTAACTAGGGCGGCTGGTATAAACTTGAGCAAATCATTATCTAATGAATTTGCTCCATTTAACATTCGTGTAAACGCAATTTGTATTGGCTTAATTAAGAGTGCTCAATGGGAAAGAAGAGCAGGAGAAACAGATGTTAACCAATTATATGAGGAAATGTCAAAAAGAGTTCCAATGGGTAAAGTAGGTGAAGAAATTGATTATGCTAATTTAGTTGCTTTTCTATCTTCTGATAGAAGTGCGTATATTACTGGAACAGCAATCAATGTCGATGGTGGACTTTGTCCAGTAGTTTAGTCTCTTATTCTTGGTGGTTTTATCTCAGCAACTTGACAAGCATAATCCAAGAGAGCACTAAAGTCTTTTTTTGCAAATTCAGATGATCTTGCTTGACCATATACAGCATGCACAGAAGATCCTACTGGCAGACCTACTCTAAAATCATTTCCAGCTTCAATTGCTAATCCCATGTCCTTATGGGCTAAATCAATTGTAAAGCCCGGTTCAACGTCATTTTTTAAAACTTTTGACATAAAATTTATATGAAACTGTCCATTATTTGCTGTTGTTCCAGCATTTACTTCTTTAAAAACATCTAATTCTAAGTTAAGTTTTTGAGCTAAAGTTAGGGCTTCAGCAGTAATTTGAGCAATAGATAAAATTTGGAAATTATTTACTACTTTTGCTCTTATTCCTGCTCCAACTTTTCCACATCTAATAATACTTGTACCCATTGCATCAAGAAGGGGTTTTACTCGTTCAAAATCTTTTTCATCATCACATCCAACCATAAATAAAGATTCACCTGAAATAGCATGACTTACTAAACGCCCAACTGGAGCATCAATAAAACGTAATTCATTTTCTTTACATTTTTTCGCAATCTCATCTGTTCCTTTTGGTGAAATTGTACTCATGTCTAAAATAAGACTATTTTTTTTTAAATTATTTATTATGCCATTCTCTCCAAGTAATACAGTTTTTACCTGTTCTGTAGCTGGCAACATTGTTACTACAATATCTGAATCCTTAGATGTATCTAAAATATCATTTGTGTCTAATCCACCTTCTTTAACAACTTTATTTTTTTTGTTTTCATCTATGTCGTAAACAAACAATTTTATTCCTTTTTTAATAATATTTGTTGCCATAGGACCACCCATAGCTCCTAATCCAATGAAACTAATTTTTTTATCCATCATCGATTTGCCTCATAATTATTGAGCCGCCTCAAGTGCTGCATGCATTAATACATTAGTACTTGTTAATGCCCATTCTTTTTTAATCTCTTCTGCCTCATTATGACTAATACCATCTACACAAGGGCACATAATCATTGCTGCAGGAATTTTTGTATTAATTGCACATGCATCATGTCCTGCTCCAGATACAATATCTTTATATGTATAATTATATTTTTTTGCTGCATTTCTTATAAAGTTCACACAGTTTTTGTCAAAGGTTATTGGATCATAGTTAGCTACTTCTTTTATTGTAAACTTTACATTATGATCTTGACTAGATTTGCTAATAATAGATCTAATTTTAGCTTCAATATCTTTCAGTTTTTCATCAATGTGTGACCTAAAATCAATCGTGAAAGTAGTTTTTCCTGGAATGACATTTCTAGAATTTGGGTAAACTTCAATATGTCCAACACTAATAACTAGATTAGGTTGATTATTATTAGCTAGATTATTTACTTCAGATATTATTTTTGCCATAACTAATCCAGCATCCTTACGAACATTCATTGGTGTTGTGCCAGTATGTTGTTCAACCCCTATTAATTCTACTTCAAGCCACCTCAATCCTTGACCATGAGTTACAACTCCAATATCTATATTTTCTTTTTCTAGAATAGGACCTTGTTCAATATGCAGTTCAAAATAACAATGCATTTTTTGAGATCCTACTTTTTCTTTACCATTCCAACCGATTTTTGCTAATTCATCTTTAAACACTTTACCATCCAAATCTTTTGTATTTAAGATTTTGTCAACGTCCACTGTTCCTACAAAACCAGATGACGCCATTAATGCGGGAGCAAATCTACAGCCTTCTTCATTAGTCCAATTTACTATCATAATTGGTCTTTTTGTTTTGATATCAAGATCATTTAAGGTTCTGATTATTTCAAGGCCTGCTAATACCCCTAAAACACCGTCATATTTTCCACCAGTCGGTTGGGTATCAAGGTGACTGCCAATAACTACTGGTTTTAGTTCATTATCTATACCTTTTCTTAAAAAAAACATTGAACCAAGTTCATCAACACTCATCTCCAAGTTGGCGTTATTACACCAATTTTGAAATAATTGTCGAGCTTCACCATCCTCATGAGTTAATGTTTGTCTATTATTACCACCAGCAATACCTGGTCCAATTTTTGCCATATCCATTAGTGTTGACCACATTCTATCAATATTTATAGAGATATTACTTTCCATTAAATTATTGTGATAAAAAGAATAAATAAAATCAAGGTTTCTAAGAATTTTTCTATTATTATTATTTGGACGCTTTGCAGCCTTGAACTATAAATTTATTTAAATTTTTCTGAGAATTTTCAATTAATTTTGATTTTTTGCACTCCCATTCATCGACTGGATCTACATTATTCCATTTAGAAAATAGAGATAATTCAATTTTTGTTAATTTAATATATTTAGAATAAGTATCAGCCATGTAAAAATATGTCCTAGCTATATCACCTCTTATATTTGGTGAAGGTTCAACAAATTTATTTTGAACTTCAAAATCACATTTACCAAAATTTCTTTTTTCTCCAGGTATTATTGACATCTTAAAATTTTGTCTTTGTTGATTAATTTCACCAATAGTTGGTTGTAAGTTATATAAGTCTGCTTCCATTAATCTAAATTTTCTATTAATTTTACGAGTACATTTTCTCCCTTTAAATTTTCTTCCATTTTTAATACACCTTAAATTTCCATTTTTCCAAGTTTCAAATTTTTTTCCAAATCTTGATGCTGGCACTACATGTTCCCATTCAATACGATTTGCTCTTTTAAAATTTTTATAAGGTTTATAACCGCATGCTTTGAATATTGGTTTTTTGTGTTCATATGAGCAACTACAATAAAAAGTATATTGATGATTTTGAAATATATCTCTTAAAATTATCTTTGACTCATAAAAGGTTTCAACTTTTTGGTTGCCTTCAAAACTAATACTTTTGGATGAAATAAACTGAGATAAAAGAATAGCAAAAAAAACTATAATTATGTTTACATAACTTTTTATTATTATTTTGATTCTAATTTTTTTCTCCAGCTCTTAAAACTATGAAGTAGATAGTTAATGTAATTATTACAATTATACCACCAAATAGCATTTGAATATTAGGTGTTTCTTTTAAAAAAACCCACACCCATAGAGGCCCAAATATAGTTTCTAACAACATTAACAAACTTATGTTTGATGCGTACGTATATCTAGTAGCATAAGCCAAAGCTGCAAAAGAAAGTGGAAGAATAATTAAACCAGAGATTGATATTGCAAGAAAGTTTCCTGCAAAAATTTGTCCTAAATCAATGAATAAAAGACCAACAAAACCAGTAATAATTGCTCCAAAGCCAGTTGTGCCAAAAGCTGGAATTTTTGGATTTGCTCTTAAGAGAACAAAATATAAGCCAAGTGATATTGCAGTTAATAATCCACAAATCGTTCCAAATACAACACTTCCGTTTGGTGCATTTAAAACCTCACTTGGATCAGTAACAACAATAATTATTCCAATAAGAGAAAAAATAGAGGCATATATAGTAGGCCTTTTTAATTTTTCTTTTAAAATAATTAGAGAAAAAAATGCGGCAAATAATGGTCCAGTGGCGATACAAAATAAAATTAATGCAACTGACGAGTTAACAATACCAAGTGTAAAAAATACAGAGCCAGATGCTTGAATTAATACAATTAAAGCACCTGTTTTTTTAAATATTAAAAAGAAATTTTCTCTATACTCTTTAATACTAAGTGTCATCAAAATTAAAATGACACCCATTTGAAAGCCTCTCCAAAATAGCATTGTCCATACATCCATTTCAGAGAGTCTCATAAATAATGTATCAGGTGTTAAAAGTAATGCTCCAAAAAAAGCAATCAAAATACCTTTTGCATTCTCAGATTTAAATTTCATTCAAGCAAATGAAGAATAAAAATTTAATATTGTTTTGGCTACATCTTCTGGTTTTTCTTGTTGAACCCAATGACCAGCATTTTTAATTATTTTAATGCCTTTGAAGTTTTTGCATAAATTTTTCATTTCATTTAATGCACCAGGTTTTTGGTACATGCCCCAGTCTTTTTCTCCACTAATGTATAATGTAAAATTATTAATTAACTTGCCTTGAAAAACGTTTAGTTCTTTGTTTTGATTTTCAGATGTCATGCATCTATACCAATTTAAGGCGGATTGAAAACCATTTTTAAAAAATGTATTTGTATATACATTCAACTCATCATCATTAAGCCAATCACAATTTGTGTTTTTTGGAAAAAATTTTGTAACGCTTTCAACCATTGTGTCTTCTAGTTTCATTATATAATATTCTGGAAGTTTTTCTAACTCATTTCCAGTCCAAGAAGTTAATTCAAATGGGTTATTATATTCCCAGTCAGCACTTTTTACATGAAAATAAGATCTTAAAAAATAGGCTAATTTTTCTTTGGTCGACAAGTGCATATCATCATTAGCTTTTTTTGTTGAGAAATACCATTGATAATGTTTTCTTGGAGGATTTAGTCCTTTTAACTGACTATGTATATCAATTTTATTCTTACTTAATTCAGATTTAGAAGGACCTGTGAATGGGGCACTCATCATAACTAATGATTTAAAAAGATCTGGTCTCAATAATGTTGCTGCTCCAGCTACTATTGAGCCAGCGTCATGACCAACTAAAAGATCTATTTTGTTAATATTCATTTCTTTTAAAAAATACACTAAGTCGGAAACTAAATTAATTAAATTATATTCTCTAATGTCATCTTCGTACTTTTTTGATCCACCTATAGTTTTCCCATATCCTCTTTGATCAATTGCAATTGCTCTAAATCCTTCTTTAGAAAGTAGTGGTAAAATTTTTCTCCAACTGAAGCTTATTTCAGGAAATCCATGTAATAATAATGCTATGGGCGCATCTTTTTTGTTTGTGTAATTACATTCTAAATAGTGAACTTTTAATCCTGTTTCAATATCAACAAAATTTGATTTAATATTTTTATCAAGTAAGTGGAGCATCTATTAATTGATTTTATATTTTTTTATAATTTCATTATTTACTTCAATCCCTAAACCAGGACTAGTTTGAACAAGAACGTATCCATTTGTTATTTTAATAGGGGTTTTTAAAAGTTCTTTTCTAAAAGGATGGTTAGATTGATCATATTCTAAAATGGGCTGTCGTGCGAACAAAGAATGGTTTGTTTCAGGGAGTGAGGCTATGAAATGGATTGATGCTGATTGTGCAACTGCAGATCCCCATACATGTGGGTTTACCTCAACCCCAAAACTTTGGGCTAAAATTGATATATGTTTTGCTCCGGTTATTCCCCCACATGACCCAATATCAGGTTGAGCTATATCAACACATCCCAATTTTAAAAGATCTTTAAAACCATATAGTGTGTGTTCATTTTCTCCACCAGCAATAGGTGTTTTTAATTTTTTCCTTAAATAAGCATATCCCTCTAGATTTTCTGGAACAACTGGCTCTTCGTACCATCTTAAATTAAATTCTTCTAAAGCATAACCAAGTTCTAAAGCTTCTGTAATTCCATAGGCATGATTGGTATCAACCATAAAAGTACAATTTTTATTATTTAATATTTTTTGGATGGATTTCATTACATTGATATCGTCTTGTACTCCAAAGCCCAACTTAATTTTCATGTGGTCAAAGCCATTTTCATAATGCATTAATGCTTCATCTGATAATCTTACAGCTTCATCTTTAGCGTTTATTCTATAAAAACCTGTTGCATAAGGTTTGATTTTTTTTCGAAATGCACCTCCAAGTAATTGGTAAATAGGTTTTTTATAATATTTTCCTGCAATGTCCCATAACGCTATATCAATGGCACTAATACCTGAAATAACTGAGCCTTTTCGTCCAAAATCTCTTGTTTGATTATACATTTTGAACCAAATCTTCTCTATATCGAGTGGATTTTCATTTATTATTAATTCTTTTAATGAATTTTCTATAACTGCAGCAGAAATTTCTGGTGGTTCTAATCCTTGACAAAATGCTTCTCCCCAACCAGTAATGCCGTCGTTTGTATTTATTTCAACAAGAGTTGCAGATCTTTTGTTTACCCAACCTTGAGAAAAAGAAAAAGGTGTTTCTAAATGAGACTGAATTACATGAACTTTTAAGGATGTGATTTTAATACTCATAATTATAAAGTATTATAATTTTTTATTTACAACAACTTAATTGGAGACTAATCGCTTTTAATTCTACCTCTAAGCGTTAAAGGAAGTTGAGCTAGCATAAAAATGCCTACAAGTGGAAATAAAATAAAAACTTTTACAAAAACCCATTCTTCAGTTGAATAATTTCTCCAAATAATTTCATTTGCTATTGTTAAAAATCCAAAAAATAATCCCCATCTCAAGCTTAATAAAAACCAAGTTTGTTCAGTTAAGAAAAATTGTGATCCAAAAAATTGTTTCATCATTGGTTTTTTGTAGAGTAAACCACCCAATAAAACTGCAGAAAATAGGCCGTTATATATGGATGGCTTTATCTTAACAAAAATTTCTTCATTATATATAAATGCTAAAATTGAGAGTAATCCAGATAAAGTAATTGAAAATATCTGAAACTTAGCAATTCTTTTTTCAATAAAATAAAAAGTTATTAACACAATCAAACTGAATAAAGAAGAAAGTAATGCAGCGATTATAATTGACTGATATTGTGCTATAATGAAAAAAGTTGTTATAGGTAAAATTTCAAAAAAGAATGCCTTTAATTTCATGGTTTATTGTCCTAGAAGAGTTTTTGTAAAATTTGGGTTTTTACTATTACTTCTAAGCCAAATATCGAAAAAAAGTTGATTGAATTCTTCATCAAAACTTTCATGCAATTTTTTATTATTATAGTAAAAAATAGATTTATTATTAATTTTAATAGCTATAAATTTTTTATTTTTTTTTGTATCAATATAAATTGTTTCAAGTAGACTTTTCCACTTTTCTAATTGTTGATTTGAAATACTTTTCTGTTCCTTTATATCATTGATTGTTTCTCTAATTAAAGTCTCTTTATCAATTGATCGGTTGTATTTAAGGATAATTGCTAATTCATTAGAATTATATTTTTTTGAGGTAGAATACAATTCAGCATCATAGATATCCCAGAATAAAAATGAGTAATTTGCATTACCAATTAAAAATTTTTTACCAAGATATTTTGAAATTATAAATTCACTCTTAGGGTCTAAAAAAGAAATATATTTTCCAAAAGCTAAGTTTGAAAAAATTAAAAATACAATAATAAGAAAAATTCTTAACAATTATACTACCAAGAATTCATATTTAATGGACTAACTGTTTTGGCTGTTTGACCCCTTAAAAAAACCAATGTGACAGAGCCAATATCTATTCCAAATTTGCTTACATAAGCTCTATTAATAGCAACATTGCTATCTTGTTTATAAATCCAATCGTTAAATTTAACTTTTAGGTTTGATCCTTTTATATTTAAATAAATATCATAAGTCCAATTAAGTGCATTTCCAACTGAAGTGCCAGTTGCTAATCCTTCAACATCATCAGCACTACCCTCATATTTTATTAAGTTTTTGTTTTCATTTAATTTTTTAATTTTCCAAATCCTTGTTGCTTTTTCCCCGTCGTCGTAAATAAATTTTTCATCAAGTGTAAGGATGTTTTCTTCAACACTTCCTTTAATTTTAACTCTGAACTGTCTTCTAATTTTTCCAAACCTATCTTCAAAAATTCCATAAGCCACTGTTTCACCTTTGAAAAATTCAAAAAGATTAAGCTTTGGAGTTTTATTCTCGAAATCTTTCATATTAGTACTCGAACAACCATTTAATAGTATTATAATTAAAGAAATTAATAAAAACTTGATACTTTTTAAATAAATAAACATACATAATCTCGATACAATTAATTAATTAATTCAGAAAATATTTTGTAAGAATTAATTCTCTCATTTTCATCATGACACCAAGTTAATATAGTTAATTCATCAAAATCATTATCATCTTTTATAGAATTAATTTTGTTTTTAACAGTTTCAGATGATCCAACTATTGAACTGCTTATCATATTTTTAAATTCTGACATCCAATTATTTTCATTTAATTTAGATAATGCATCTTTAGGTGATTTTAAAGTATCAAGTTCGCCATAATTTCTTGCTATTTTCCAGTATGCTCTTGAAGAAAATAAATACTCTGCTTTTTCGTCATCATCTGATGCTAAAGCCCATAAACATACATTCACTTTTGGTTTGTTTAAAAACTTACTAGGTTTAAAATTTTCTTTATAATTTTTTATTGATTCACTCATACCATGGCCTTCAGTTATGAAATATGCATAACAATAAGGAATTCCAAGATAAGCTGCTAATTGTGCTCCATAATTTGATGTTCCTAACATCCATATTTCTGGTGAGGTATCACTTATTGGTTGTGCTTTTAATCTTTTAAATGGATGACCTTCTAACAAATTACTATTTGTTACCCATGCAATTAAATCTCTTACATGTGAGGGAAAGTTCTCTGAAAATTCTCTATTGTTTGAATTTAAAGCCAAAGCAGTTCGTCCGTCAGAACCAGGAGCTCTTCCTAGTCCAAGATCTATTCTATTTGGTGCAAGTGAGTTAAGGACTCTAAATTGTTCGGCTACTTTGAATGAAGAATAATGAGGAAGCATTATGCCAGCGCTACCAATCCTAATTTTATTAGTTTTTGCTGCTATCGCTGCCATTAAAATTTCTGGTGCGGTACCAATTATTGTTGGATGATTGTGATGTTCAGATATCCAAAATCTAAAGTATCCTAACTCTTCTGCGATTTTACTTAAATTTAAAGTATCGTTTATAACCTCGTCCTGACATTTATCGGCTATTGCTACAGATTGATCTAAAATTGAAAGCTTCATAAATTATATTCTGATATTATATGTTTCTTTTGCATTTTGGTAAAAAAGTTTATTCTTTTCATCATTTGAAAAATTAGCGCTGATTTTTTTAAAAGCGTTCCATAAAACCCCGTAGCTACAACTACCTTTATCAACCGGAAAGTTGCTTTCGAACATACATCTGTCAGTTCCAAACAAATCAATTGTTTCAAAAAACCATGATTTCCATAGTTCTGACAATTGATCTGATGAAGGTGGCTTTGGATTTAGATTAAATTTAGAACCACATACTTTCATTCCAAGGCCACCTAACTTAACTTTTATGTTTGGAAAAACTGCAAGTCTCATCATTGAACGTCTCCATTCACGATGAGTAATTCCTTGTTTTCCTTCATAAGGTCCAACTTGTATAGGACCTCCAATATGATTTAATATAATAGATAAATCAGGTAAAGTTTTTGCAACAAATTCTAACTCATTTAATTGAGTGTGATAAATCCAAAAATCCAAAGATAATTCATTTTTCTCTAAAATTTTTGCACCCTCAATAAAGTTGGGGTCTAGCATAATACCCGTTTTTGTTTTTACAGCACCGGAACTAATTCTTTCGTCGTTATGTGACGCTAAAAGCATACGTATTCCTTTTAACTTACCATTACTGATTTCAAGTCCCTTTTCTATAACTGGGGTTAATTTATTTCCGTATCTTAAATCTAATGCACCAACAATTGAGTTATTTATTGAGCATTGATATAATTTATTATTTTTAGAATCTAAATATTGTTCGTATGCAAACTTTATTTCTGGAAGAGTTGAGAATTTATTAGAATTTTGATCATAAATTTTTGTATTTGCTGATGACATAATATAGACACTAGCTTTAATATTATGTCCAGATTTATTGATGTCTTCTATGAAATCATCATTTAAATATTTTCCAAACTCTAGATCCCAAAGATGATGATGTGGATCTATTATTTCTAAATCAGGAAGTAATGTTTCTTCTTTATGAAGATCTAGCCATTCTTTATTTATAGGTAAATATGGATTTTTTTTATTCATTTGATAATAATATACTTTATAAACAAAAAATAAAATTTCTAATTAGGGCAGTATGAATAAAAAAGAATATGAATTTATAAAAATTAAAAAAGTATCTGGTTCAATTGGAGCAATCATTGAAAATGTACAATTGAATAATGATTTAAATGAAGAAGTATTTGACGAAATTTACGATGCTTTTTTGAAGTATCAAGTTATTTTTTTTAGAGATCAAAAATTTTCTCCTGAAAGTCAAAAGTCTTTTGCAAATAAAATTGGAACGCCAATAATATATCCTTTCGTAAAAGGTTTAGAAAATTTTCCTGAAATTACGCCAATTCTTAAAAAGGAAACAGATACCAATAATTTTGGTGGTATCTGGCATAGTGACACTACTTATCAAGATGAACCGCCAAAAGGGACAATGTTATATGCTTTAGAGGTGCCTGATTTTGGTGGTGATACGGAGTTTTCAAATCAATACCTAGCATATGATACTTTATCTGAAGGGATGAAAAATTTTTTAAATAATCAAAAAGCTGTAAATATATCTGGCAAAGGTAGAGTAGCTAAAACAAGATCTGATATCATGAAACATTCCTCAGTTGGTTTAAAAGGTGATGAGTTAGAAGCGATACATCCTGTTGTAAGAACACATCCTGAAACAAAAAGAAAATCATTATATGTTAATGAAGCTCATACAACTCATTTTGTAGGAATGAGTGTTGAAGAAAGCACCCCAATTTTAGAATATTTATATAAACATCAAATTAAGTCAGAATTTACTTGTCGGTTTAAATGGGAAAAGGGCTCTGTTGCAATTTGGGATAACAGATGCACAATGCATTATCCAGTTAATGATTATCATGGATATAGAAGATTAATGCATCGAATTACTTTTCAAGGTGACAAACCATTTTAAAAGGAAGATATTATGAGTCAGAAAAATAATTTTTACAATATAAATAATTTGGATGAGGGTATAAAAAGAAAGCTTGGTGAAGGTCTAGAAACAAGTATATTTTGTGGAGATCAAGCAATGATTTCTGTAGTCACAATTGAACCCAATTGTGTTGGGCAAATCCATTCACATCCTGAGGAACAATGGGGCGTTATGTTGGAAGGATCTGGTATAAGAATTCAAGGTGGTGAAAGAATAGAAATCAAAAAAGGTGATTTTTGGTTAACACCAGGTAATGTTGATCATGGTATAGAAGCTGGTAAAAATGGAGCAAAAGTTATGGATATATTTAGCCCTCCAAGAGATCAGTATAAAAAATCTGGATCTGGGTTTGGAGTATAAATTAGGAAACCTCAATGAAAATTAAATATTTTATGAGTCATGGAAGTCCCTGGACTTTTCTTGGGCACAAAAAAGTAAATGAAATTTCAAAAAAAAATAATTGTGAATTGGATATAATGCCTGTAAATTATGGAGAGATATTTCCAGTATCTGGAGGACTTCCTGTACATAAAAGACCATTACAAAGACAAAAATATAGATTACAAGAATTAAAACGATGGTCAGAATTTTTAAAGATTAAGCTTAATCCTGAACCAAAACATTTTCCTTCAAGGTCTCTTTTACCATCCAAAGTTATTATTTCTGTTAAGATATTAAATTTTGAAAATGTTAATGATATAGCCTATGCAATTATGGAGGGTCTGTGGATTAAAGAATTGAATATAGATGATCCAAAAAATTTAAAGAAAATATTAACAAGATTTATTAAAACTGCTGATGAAGTTATTGACTTTTCTGAAAGTAAACAAGTTGAAAGAGAAATGAATGAATATACGAAAGAGGCAATAGACCTTGCTGTTTTTGGCGCGCCTACCTATATAATAAATGATCAAATTTATTGGGGTCAGGATAGATTAGATTTTTTAGAAAGATATATTAAAAGGAAAAATAAGTAGATTTTATTATTGATAATTAATAGAGTAGATTTCAAAAAGAGACAACATTATGGATGATATTAAAAAAACAGTTACAAATTTAAATGTAGTTAAGTCGGAAAAAAAAGAATTTAATTGGAAAGATCCTTTAGATTTAGATGGGCAGTTGTCTGAAGAAGAAAAACTTATTAGAGATACGGCTTATGATTATGCTCAAGGTAGTTTGTTGCCAAGAGTTGAAGAAGCCTTTTTAGAAGAGAATACAGATGTAAAAATTTTTAGAGAGATGGGAGAACTTGGTCTTTTGGGTGTAACCATATCTGAGAAATATGGTTGTGCAGGT
>CACMRF010000029.1 GCA_902615995.1 uncultured SAR116 cluster alpha proteobacterium
ATCTCCGGTGGTTAAAGTTATGCCACTTGCTAGATCAATATTACCTGCTCCACTTAAAGATTGTATCGTATCTGTAGCATCAACATCATAAGTTGCTCCAGAACTTACTAATACATCTGTTGTATCTGCTAAAGTTCCCGTAGTTAGGAAGTTTCCTGCACTAATTATTGTATTTCCAGAATAAGTATTCGCTCCAGAAAGCAATAAAGTACCATTTTCTCCCTTGGTTAAATTATTTGATCCAGCAATAATACCGCCATAGGTTAACGTTGCAGATCCATCTACATTAATTGTTCCATGACTTGTTCCTAAGGCAATTCCTCTATTGGCATTAAGAGTAAAATCAGCTGTAGATTGCAAAATTCCGCCATTTAACGTTAAATGCCCCGCTGTTGCAGTACCAGGCGCTGCTCCTAAACCATTGTCAGCACTAATACTAATCGTTCCTCCACTAATTGTAGTAGTACCAGAATATGTATTTGCTCCAGATAAAGTTAAAGTTCCCGAACCACTTTTTGTTAGTAGTCCTGTACCACTTATAACACCAGATAAGGTTTGAGCAGACGATGAAGTGAAGTTTAGTGAACCATTATTGATGATATTAGATGAATGTGTACCGGAACCAAGTCTTCCTGAAACTGTAAATGCCCCTGCACTAATTGTGGTTATTCCAGTATAACTATTGTTGATACCAGATAGCGTTAAAGTTCCGGAACCAACTTTAACTAGATTGCCAGCACCACTAATTACACCTGAAAATGTTTGATCATTTGTATCTCCAGTCGTTAATGTGATGCCGTTTGCAAGCGAAACATTACCAGCTCCCGCTAAAGATTGTATAGTTTCTGTGGTATCAACATCATATGTAGCACCAGAACTAACCGAAACATCTGTTGTATCAGCCAAACTACCTGTGATTTGTAAAGTTCCATCTGCAACTATCGTATTTCCAGAGTAAGTATTTGTTCCAGAAAGCAATAAAGTACCATTATCTGTTTTTGTTAGATTATTTGAACCTCTAATAATTCCGTCGTAAGTTAAAGTTATTCCATTATCGACATTAAAAGCTCCATTGTTAGAACCAAGAGATATTTCACGATTTGGATTTAGTGTAAAACTTGCTTTTGCTTCTAACGTTCCACCGTTTAAAGTAAGATGTCCTGCAGTTGCAGAGCCTGGTACTGCTCCTAAACCACTATCTGCAGAAATACTAATTGTTCCACCACGAATTGTAGTTGAACCTGCATAAGTATTTATTCCAGACAAAGTTAAGTTTCCATTTCCAGATTTAGTTAAATTACCTCCAATATCACCACTTGGACCTGATATAACACCTGAAAAATTTGTGTTAGAATTTGTATTAGTTGTAAGGGTGACACCTGAAGGTATATGAATATTTCCTGCTCCAGATATGAAACCAATGGTATCATCCCCACCCTCAACAGAATATGTTGATCCAGCAGCAACAGTGAGATTTGTATTGCCCAAAAATCCCTTAACTATAAGGTTGCCGGTATTTACATTAGTAGAACCATAATGTGTATTAGTACCAAGAAGAGTTAATTCATTTGATCCTTCTTTAGTAAGAGCACCTTGACCAGAAAAAATTCCATTAAAAGATATATTAGAACTACTATCTAACGTTAATGTTCCTCCAGATGAAAGTCTTACTTCACCAGTACCTGATAAACTTTCTAAAGTAATGCTACTTCTGACATCATAGATACCACCGTTTGATGTTAAGGTGTGATTTGAAGGCACAGAATTTGTGCTATCTATTCTCAATGTCCCAGCATTAACTAAAGTTGAACCACTATAAGAATTTGATCCATTTAAAATTACAGTTCCATTGTCAACTTTATTAATATTTCCTGATCCAGTTATTGATCCAGAATATGTGGAAGTGCCAGAAGCACCACCAAAATTTACATTTCCAGAACTTGTAAGATTTATATTATTTTGAACCGTAACTCCTGCTTCCGCAGATATACTACTTCCTGAAGCTAAATTAATAGTTCCTGTTCCTCTAACTTGATTAGAATTAGCATTTAGAACAATACCTCCAGCGCCAGATCTCGTAATATTGGCATCGATGATAATATCACCGTGTGAATCTAAAGTTAAATCATTAGAACTATTGGATGATATAGCATCTTCAACCGTAATATCACCATTTTGAAAACCACTATTCCCAGTAAAAACAGTTACATTATTTGATGCAAGTGCAGTTTCTAAGGTCCCAACATCAACGACAGCATTGTTACCTGTAGCAGTATAACTTCCATTAACATCAGAGCTACTTTCATTTTTAATTGTTATGTTATACGGGTCAATTAACCACAGACCATCTTCACCAATACTTGATTTCGTTGATATTTTTATGTTTTTTATATCAATAGAACGACCTGAAGTTTCAATTCTTCCTCCATTTCCTTTAATTTTTCCTCCATCAGCTCTCAAATTTCCTTTTACAGTTGTCTTTGAATTTAAATTATGAATATTAGACCAAACAACAATTTCACCACCATCTCCAAAATCGTATGCTGATGCATCAAGAGATGCTCCTTCAGCAATTTTTGTAGTTCTTGCTTGATAAACATCTTTGTTGTTATTTTGCCAACTTCCTCCAATTTCTATCAATCCTCCTGACATTTGACCAATAGTTTCAATAGATGAATTATCTTTTATTTCAATTTTTTCAGCTGTAACTCTTACTGAACCACCTTTATAATCATTAGAATTAGCTGCAATTGTTCCAGAATTTGTTATCTTTCCGTTTCTAGCGGTAAGAAAAACCTTGCCACCTTGCATAGTAATCCCATCAGCTCTCAATGTACCTGAGTTATTTACAACTGCATTTTTTACTTCTTTAACTCCTTTTGCAGATAAAATAATTGTTCCATTATCAACTCTAATGGCCTGTTTATTATCAATTAGAGAGTTTAAAACTCCTCTTTCAATTGAATATCGGATTAAATTATTTCCACTTAGGCTTAAACTAACTCTTTCTCCTGAAATTAAAGCAGCAGTCCCATTCGATGTTTCAATTTTCCCTTTATTTTGTATCTGGGGAGCAATCAAAGCTACAGTTCCTCCTTCAAAAGCCTTAATTTCTCCTTGGTTATTTACAACACCAGATAGACCATTTTTTTGAAAAACATATTTATCATTGATAAAATCTCCATCCTTCAAATTTAATGTTGAGGCGATTATTGACCCTACATCTACCTTTGATCCATTGTGGAATAAAACACCACTCGGATTGATCAAAATAATCTGGCCATTTGATTTCAAACTTCCGTAAATATGAGTTGGATCGTTTGATTGAACCCTATTTAATGCAGTAGAAACTGAGCTTGGTTGTTTGAATTCAACTTGATTTGCCTTTCCAATGTTAAATGATGACCAGTTTGTTATAAGTTTTTGAGTGCTTTGCTTGATCGTCAGATTATTATCAACCTTTTCAAAAGAAGCATTACCATGAGTAACTGAAGGATTTTCTGGGAGTTCTTGAGAATTACTATCAAAAACAAAACATGAAAACACTATAGAATTTATAGCAACAAGTTTACATATTTTGCCTTTGAGAAAGGTCATTTTTAAAACCTAAAAACAACCTGAAACCAAGTACGAGAAGAACCACCTCTACCATCGCTATTATTGCCAGAAGCTGATTGCCCATCATTATCGCCTATAGCTTGAGCCCATCCTAAGTTTAATTTTACTCTCTCGTTTGCTATCAAATCAAATGATACACCCCAACCAGATAAACTGTATTCATTAGGAGTTGTAAGAGTTATGTTTGACGAATCCTTGTATTGTCTTATTCTTCCGTAGTCATAAAACAAAGTTCCTATCAAATCAAAATCCATATCTGGTTTTGAGAGATCATATTGAACTTCAAATGATAATTTATGCCCCTCATCTCCAGATGCTTCTCCGGATGGATAAGCCCTTATACCTGAGACACCACCCAAAGAAAACTTCTCAGAACTATCTAGGTTTTTGGAAGCATGCTGAAGAGAGCCATAATATTTAAAATTAATTTTATCCGTGAATTTATGGATATGATAAAAATCGAAAACAACTTTATTAAAATCACCGTGAGTTTTAGGTCCTGTGGCTTTTTGATCATTTAAATAATCAGAATTAACTTTTGATAAATCAAGCTCTCCAAATATGCCTGAAACAGAAATTCCAGTTAGACTACTATCCTGAAAAGTATTTTTTCCTTCGAATTCAAACCCTATTTTTACATTTTCAACGGTTTTGTCATTTGTAAGAACACCGGTTGTTTCATTGTAAATTTCCTTTTTCTCAATACCTGTTTTTATAAATACTGATTGGTTATTGGTTCTTTGAATAGGATATTTAATTCCAAGTTCGTAAGTATCAGCATTACCCATAGAAACAGGATCAGTTTTTAATTCTTTTCCAATTTCAAACTCTAGTCGAGAAGCTGAAGCAAAAGCCTTTAAGCCACTTTGACCAAGAGGAGCTTCATAGTCAAATTGTGAGAAATCAAATTTTTGATCATCATTAAATGTTTTAGTTATTGATAATTTATCTCCAATTTTTGAGGGATTATTAACATCGATTTTAATTGTACTTCTTTGTTTAGCTGTATACCTGTTTCCGTGATTATCCAGAGTTATGCTTCCAGTTATCAAGTCGTCTTCAATAACATTTAGTACGATTTTAGATGATCCTTCTTCAACACCTGGCTCAATCGTAGATACTGCAGATATCCCAGGTAAATCATTAATATTTAAAAGAGCTCTTTCTAATCCATTTTTTGTAACACCGGTACTTAAAGCATTTTCGAGATAATCTGATAAAACATCATTATATAATCTAAGATTTTCAGCTTTAATAACATATGGATCTTTTTTATCTAATCTACCTTCATTGATGTTAATATATATTATCCCGTCAACAACTTCTTGTTCAGGAAGTGATACTTTAGCTAGAAAAAAATCATTAACTAAATAAAACTCTTGAATTAATTCAACAGCTTCATTAATTTCAGAAAATGTTAATTTTTTATTGATATAATTTTTTAACAAGGATTTAAGCTTAGCAACAGTAAACTTCTCGACTTTCCCTGAAAACCTTATGTCATTAACCAAAATTGAAGACTTTAAATCCTTAACAGGCTTAGATTTCTTTTCTTTTTCTTTATCAATTTTAGGAATTGAACGAGGTATTTTTTTATAACTTTTAATATCCTCTTCACCTTTTAACAAGCTACCTGCATCTGGCACACTATTTGCAGTTTTTGATGCAAAAAGAAGCAAAATTGATAAGGTAATTAGAAATTTCCTTTTTTTTACTTTAGAGTTTTTAAGTCTATTCACAATTAATTCATTCTTTTTAGTAAGTTGAAGAAAGATTCTAATTATGAATTTTAAGATTTTAAACTAAAATTTATTCAATTTAAGTCGTATAAATTGTGTAAGTTTATTAAAATTTAAATTTATAGAATATATAGTATTTTTATAAATTTATAGGACAAAATATAGTGTCAATTAATTGGCAAAATGCTTATTTTTTTTCAAATTAATTTCACTAAACGTGATTTTTTTGTCAAAAATTTGAGCTTAATATTTTAAAATTTTAAATTTTAAGTTAAGTGTGTCGAATTTTTAAAAGGAAAGTATATAATAATTTTATTACAAAAATCTAAAAATAACACATATTAGGATAATTCCTATCTATAAACACCGTCCCATTCTTTAACCTCAAGAAGATTTCCGTTTTTATCTAATTGTGGTCTATTTTTTGTAAAGGTGTTCTCTTCACCAACTACACCATAATTCATATAGCCCAATCTAACTAAAGGCCTTGCCTTTGATGCATTGAATACTCCATCAATAATAAATTCATCATCAATATACACGCCTACAACTTTTCCAAAAATAACATAAGTACCTTTGCCAACTTCTCTATCAGCACCTGGAATATCAATAGTTTTCCAATACTCACACTCTAATGCTGCGGGGCTTTCTTTAACGTATGGAGCATCAACAAATTTTCCCTTATTGTAAGGTAAATTTGTTAATTTAAATTCATCAATTTCGTAATTAGCTGGTGCTGAACTACCATTCATGGCATCAAATAACTTTTCTGTAGCCAAAGAAAAAGTAAATACTCCAGTTTCTTCTATGTTTTTTACGCTATCTTTAATGCCAACAGATGAAAACATAACAAAATGAGGCTTATCAGCAACTGCATTAAAGTAACTATAAGGAGCTAGATTTTGAATTCCTGATTTCCCCTTAGATCCAATCCACCCAATAGGCCTTGGTGCCACAATGGCTTTAAAAGGGTCATGAGGCAATCCGTGATTTCCGTTAACGCAATCATAATGCATAAAAACTCCTTAAATTGATTACTTTATAGTAAAATTTCCTTTTGAATAATTTACAGATAAATTTATCGTACCTTCATTTAAAAGCCAAGGTCTAACTGTAAATGATCTAGCTCCAGATTTGTGCATAGGATCATTTTCAGCTATTTCTTTCGCTTGTGCCAAGGAATCAGCTCTTATAATAACCATTCCTTCACCAGCCCAATCAATTTCATTATCTTCCCAAAAAGGACCAGCCCCAAACATAATACCTTTTTCCTCTAATGAAACTTGAAAATTCAAATGTTCCTCAATATTCTCCATTACTGGGCCTAAGCCATTAGTAGGCTTAGTAAAAATAACATATAAGTCTTTGTTTAACATTTGGCTTGACGCATTCAAAATATCTTGTTTTGTTACTTTAGGGTTACTCATTTTTTCTCCACTTTTGTTTTTTTGATGTATATTTTTAAAATTAATATTCAATTATATCTAAAATTATAGTTATTATTGCATCAATAATTAAATTACAACTTTATGTAAAAAATTAAATTGTTGCTATTCCAATTTTTTAGCAATTAAAAACTTAATTTGTATTAGGATATTTCCTAAATATAAATTTTTAATACAATTTAACTATGTGATTTTAATAAAAATAAAAATTCTAAAATCCCTAACTATAGTTAATATTAGCTTAAAAGAAAATTGAAGGATTAAATCATGCAAAAAGATATAAACATAAATAAAATTGGATTTGTAGGATTAGGCGTTATGGGAATGTCTATGTTTAAAAATTTAAGTAGTTGTAAAGAATTATCTTTACAAGGATTTGACAAAGATAACACTAAATTAATCACTCTAAAAAAGATGAATTTGAAACAAGCATCAAATATTGAAGAAATATACAAAACAAATGAACTTGTCATAACCTGCCTTCCTGGGGGTAAACATGTTGAAAATCTATACTATAAGGAAAATGCAATGTCTTTTATCAAAAAAGATCAAATCATTATTGATATGTCGACATCTCAACCTGATTTAATGCTTAAATTAGAAAAAGATCTTAAAATGAAAGATGCTTTTATTGCAGACGCACCAATAGCTAAAACCCGACAAGCTGCTATTGATGGCACATTAGCGATAATGGTAGGTGCAACCAATGATATTTTTAAAAAAATTAAGCCAATTCTTGAACTAATGGGCACAGATATTATGCATTGCGGTCCTGTTGGAACTGGTCAATTTACAAAAATAATAAATAACATGATACTTTTCCAAAATGTTTTAGCCCTTTCAGAAGCTTCTAAAATTGCTGAACATTACAAAATCGATACAGAAATATTATTTAAAAATATTTCAAATTGTTCCGGTGATAGCTTTGCTCTAAAAAATCATGGGTTAAAGAGTATTGCTCAAGATAATTTCCCTAACCCAGCATTCTCAGTAAAATACGCTCAAAAAGATTTATCTTATGCTTTAGAAATGGCTGATCAAATGGGTTTAACCATACCTGGAAGTACAACAATTAACAATTTATTTAATAAAGCAATTAAAGAAGGTTATGGAGATCTTTATTTCCCAGTTATTAAAAAAATTTTATAACTTTATCCCCTTCCTACAAATGGCATTTCATTTGCCATAATTGTCATATTTAAAACATTAGTATTCAATGGCATTTTACATATTGAAGATATGGCATCTGCAATGTAATTAGCATCAAATACAGGCTCTGTTGAAGTTTTACCTGTAGCTTGAGGAACACCTTCTTTCATTCTTTGAGTCATTGGCGTTTCAGCGTTACCAATATCAATTTGACTACATACAATTTTAAAAGGTCTACCATCTAGAGAAATTGTTTTAGTCATGCCAGTGATTGCATGCTTTGTCGATGTATATGCAATTGAGCCTGGCCTAGGTGTCATTGACGACACACTCCCATTATTAATAATCCTGCCACCTTGAGGATTTTGTCTTTTCATTAAATCAAAAGCATACTTTGCACACAAAAACATCCCATTAAGATTTATATCAACAACATACTTCCATTCATCAAATGATATCTGATCCATCGTCTTTGCAGGAATGCCAACACCTGCGTTATTGAAAAGAACATCTAATCTACTATATGAATTTTCAATATTTTTATAAAATTTTTCAACATCATCTGGTTTACTAACATCCAAAGAAAATACCTTAACATCACCTGTGCAAATAGCCTTTGTTTCTTCTAATTTATCAAGCCTTCTTCCAACAAGCATAACGCTCATCCCATCTTCTGATAGCTTTTTTGCTACAACTTGCCCAACACCAGTGCCAGCACCAGTAACAATTGCTATTTTTGACATAAAATTCTCCACTCTTAATTAAAAACAAATTTACATGGAATAAATTATGTTCAATTATGTAACAATGTCAAAAAAAGTTTATATAGGTTGTGGTGCTGGTTTTGCTGGGGATAGATATGATGCATCAATTCCTATTGTTGAAGATTTTAAAAGCATTCACGAACCCAAGTATCTTATGTTTGAAGTGTTAGCTGAAAGAACACTTGCAATTGCACAACAATACAGAATTAATGATGATACTAAAGGCTATTCTCCATATTTAGACCATTACATAAAACCAATATTAGAAGACTGTTTAGAACATAAAATAAAAATCATCTCAAACATGGGAGCAGCAAATCCGTTAGGAGCAGCCAAAAGAATAGTTGAAATAGCAAAAGAAAAAAAAATTAGAAAGCCCAAAATTGCAGTCGTACTTGGGGACGATATTATGAAATACATGAGCGAAAAAGATATTCTTAATTCTCCTACTATGGAAGGGCTTGATATAAAAAACTCAAAAATTACTGCAGCTAATGTTTATTTAGGTGCCTTTCCAATAGCTAATGCATTAAAACAAGATGTAGACATCGTTATTGTTGGAAGATCCGTAGATAGCGCACTTGCTTTAGGTCCATTAATTCACGAGTTCGATTGGGATACCCAAAATTTAAACATGCTCTCTTCAGGGACTATCTGTGGACATCTTTTGGAATGTGGAGCACAAGTAACTGGTGCCTATTTTGCTGATCCAGGCTTTAAAGATGTACCAGATTTATATGATGTTGGGTTTCCAATTGCAGAATTCCATGAAAATGGGGATTTTTTTATTTCTAAACCTAAAAATACTGGTGGTTTAGTCAATAAAGCTACAATAACTGAACAATTACTCTATGAAACACATAACCCCAACCAGTATATTGTTCCAGATGTAGTTGCAGACATGTCTAACCTAAACTTGATAGAAGAAAAAAAGAATAAGGTGTTAGTTAAAGGCGCAGTTGGACATCAAAAACCAGAGCTTTTAAAAGCTACTATTTGCTCTGAAAGTGGATTTATGGGAGAGGCTGAAATGAGTTATGCTGGACCAAACGCATTTCAAAGAGCCAAATTAGCTATAGAAGTCATTGAAAAAAGAATTCAAAAAATTGGATTACAAGGCAAAACAAGATTTGATATTATTGGAGCAGGCTCTGTTCATTTTTCATCTAGTGAACAAACAAATTACTATAATGAAGCAGATGGAGATTATAGAATTAGATCAGCGGGCTTTTTTGAAAAAAAAGAAGATGCCGAGCAGTTTGTAGCTGAAACTTACTCTCTTTATTGTTCAGGCCCTTCAGCAGGAGGTGGTGCTAGAACATCAATTACTAAAGAAACGTCAACAGCATCAATCTTAATAGATAGAAAAATTGTCGAACCGCAGATAAATATAGAAATAATTTAATTAATTCTGGATTTAATTTAACATGTTAAATAAATTAAGGATCAATTTGAAGTTAAAATTAGGGTTAAAATGTTAAAAACAATACAACTACCTGTTCATTCTATAGCTCATGGCAGAGCTGGAGACAAAGGAGATGTATCGAATGTTTCTTTAATTGCCTATAATAAATTTGGTTGGAAAAATATACAAATAAATGCAACAGAAGATATAGTTTTATCTATTTTTAAGCATTTTGGCGCCACAAGCGTTAAAAGATATGAATTACCAAATTTAATGGCTTTAAACTTTGTCATTCAAAATGCTCTTGGAGGTGGTGTTAATAGTTCTCTTCGTCTAGATAGACATGGGAAAACTTTATCTTCATATCTACTTTATAATTTGATACTAGACGTGTCTTTGGATATGATGCCTGATAACTCTCCTTACAGAGAAAAATTCAAAAAAACGGGGATTTAATATGATTGAAGCCGGAACATTAATCGTTAAAATTTTAGAAAAACAAAATGTGGAACGAGTTTTTTGTGTTCCTGGGGAGAGTTATTTGTCTGTCATGAATGGATTACAAGATACTTCAATTGAAACGATTTTATGTAAACATGAGGGTGGCGCTTCTATCATGGCAGAAGCAGATGGAAAGCTCACAGGACGTCCTGGAATTGCTTTTGTAACAAGAGGTCCTGGCGCAACAAACGCAGCATCTGGAATACATATAGCTCAACAAGATAGCACCCCTTTAATTATGTTTGTTGGACAAGTTGAAAGAAAAATGTTTGCAAGAGATGCATTTCAAGAGGTAGATTACCAACAGTTTTTTGGCGGCATGTGCAAAATGGTATTTGAAATTCATGATGCACGAAGAATTTCTGAAATTCTTTCGCGAGCATTTCATACTTGCTTGAGTGGCAGACCAGGCCCAGTAATTATAACGTTGCCAGAGGATATGTTGAGAGATGAAGTCGATGAAAATTCTATTGATTTTGTTACTATTCCAAAGTCAGGACCAACTAATGAAGACTTGGCAATATACGTTGAACAATTAAAATCTTCAAAAAATCCTGTCATCATTGTAGGTGGTTCAGTTTGGTCTAAAGAAGCTGCATTAAATCTTGAAAAAGTTTCAGAACTTACAAACATTCCTATATATACTTCTCATAGAAGACAAAGTTTTTTTAATAACCTACACAATAATTATGCAGGGGATCTTGGGCTTGGAGTAAATCCTGAAGTTATTAAAAATATAAAGGAAAGTGATTTTATAACTTTATTAGGAAATAGGCTTAGTGAAAACCCATCACAAGCTTTTACGCTTTTAGATATACCTGAGAATAAAAAGTTTATAGCTCATATTCACCCTGGGCCTGAAGAAATAGGTAAGATTTACAAACCTAATCTTGGAATAGTTTCTAATCCTATTAATTTTATTGAAAGTTTAAAAAATACAATTGAAAATTTAAGTAATACAAATTTTTACAAAAAAGAAAATAATTGTGACAGTTTACATAAAAACTATTTAGAATGGGGAGATCAAAATTTACTTTCTCCTAACTCTGGAGTGGACTTAACAACGTGCATTAGGGAATTAAAATCTGAAATTGATGAAAAGACAATAATTACCAATGGAGCTGGCAATTATGCTATTTGGGTTCATAGATTGTTTAGATTTACAAAAACACAAACTCAATTAGCACCGATTTCAGGATCAATGGGTTATGGTGTTCCTGCAGCAATCGCTGCAAAATTAAGATTTAAAAATTCAAATGTTATTGCATTTGCAGGTGATGGTTGTTTTCAAATGACACATAATGAATTTGCTACTGCAGTCCAATTCAATGCTGGCATAGTAATCATAGTTGTTGATAATGAAATGTATGGTACTATCCGGATGCATCAACATAAAAATTATCAAGGTAAATATAAACATACTGGATTAAAAAATCCTGATTTTGCCAAATTTGCTAATGCTATGGGTGGGATTGGTATTACAGTTTATAAAACAGACGAATTTATTGATAAATTCAAAACTGCAAAAAAATGGTCAGACGAAAATAATCTACCAAGTTTACTCCACGTAAAAACTGGTCAAGAAATGGTGTTGCCTGGCAAAAGATTTGATCAAATTTAATTTAAATCTTTGAGGTAATAATTATTGTTAATAGATAGTTTTTCTTTCGGCAAACTTTTAATATCTTTACAACAAACTTGCTCCATAACATTTTGTATTTCATCTTTTATAATATCATGAATGTGTTGAGCACCTATTTCACCTAAAGCAGCTATACCAATAAAAAATGGTCTGCCAGTCATTACAAAATTTGCTCCTAACATAATTGCTTTGCACATATCTTGCCCAGAATAAAAACCACTATCTATAATTATAGGAAAATCTTTTTTCAGGCTATTTCTAACTTCCGGAAGAATTTGTATAGGACTTGGAGCTAAATCAAGTTGCCTTCCACCATGATTAGACAAATAAATGCAGTCAATAATTCTTGATGCTTTTACTGCATCATCTGAATGCATAATACCCTTTAATACAACTGGTCCTTTCCAAATATCTTTTACTTCCTTTAAATAATCCCAATCCAAAAACCTCTTCATTTGACTTCCAGCAAAACCAGCTTTGACTTTTTCTGTCCCATGCCAATTGCCATCCATATATTGATCCATTGTTCCAAATTTCGGCAACCCATTTGTTAAAGTTTGAAAAGACCATGAAGGTCTAATTGCAGCATGATAAAATGTTCTTAAATTATTTTTTGGAGGAACCGAAACGCCTGCTAATCGTAATCTTTCTCTTCTACTCGATGCTGGAATGTCAGCCGTAACAACTAGCACTTTATAATTTGAACCTTTAGCTCTTTTTAATAAATCATTTCGAATTGACTTGTCATCTGGTGGATAAAGTTGAAACCATCCTCTTCCATCTAAATGTTTTGCTGTATCCTCTATAGATGCACAAGCAACTGTTGATAATGCAAAAGGGATATTATTTTTTA
>CACMRF010000030.1 GCA_902615995.1 uncultured SAR116 cluster alpha proteobacterium
ATACATGATTATATTTTGCCATATGACTCGAAAAAATTGCTATAACAAATGTAAATGGTAAAATTAAAAACGTTGATTTAAGACGTTAGCCATCCACCATCAACATCTATAGTTGTTCCTGTAATGAATTCATTTTCTATGGCAAATATTATACCTTTTGCAACTTCTTCAGAAGTGCCGGCTCTTGGAATTAAATTATTTTGTGTTGCATTTTTATAAAATTCTTCTCTTTCATTACCTTTAAGTGGACTCATTGGTGTATCAATTACACCAGGTGATACAATATTAATTCTTTTAGGGGCAATTTCAGGAGCTATACCTCTTGCAAAAGCCTCCACGGCACCACCGACTGATGAAATTGCTATTTGACCTGGTCTGCACTTTCTTGCAGGCGATCCACTGACTAAAACAATATTTCCATTATTTGCAAGATACTCTGTGCCATATCTAACGACATTTGTATATCCCCATAGTTTTGCAAATGAGCTTCTATATCCTTCTAAATCCATTTTAAGAAAAGGTCCAACAGCTCTTGTGCCTCCAGTAGCACAATTTATTAAAACATCAAATTCACCTTGATTTTTAAAAAAGGATTTCAAAGCCTCTTCATCAAGAACATCAATTTTTTCAAGAGTTACATTTTCAGGAACATTAGTCATTTTATCAGGATTTCTACTAATTGCGATTATTTCTGCAGCACCTTTTTCAGACATAATCTTAGTAGCTGCTTCTCCAATACCTGAAGTTCCCCCAAAAATAATAATTTTCTTCCCTGATATATTCATAAAAATCCTTTTAAATTAAATAACATTTGAAAAATCTTTTTATTAATAACATTATTATTTCAAAAATTAAATACAATTTAAGGTGAATAATGACTTCAGAACTGTTTAGAAATGACTCATATTTAAAATCTTGTAATTCTAAAATAATAAAAATTGAAGATGATGGCATTATATTAGATCAAACTATTTTTTATCCAGAAGCCGGTGGACAGCCTGGAGATAAAGGGAAAATTATAATAGGAAATGAACAAATTGATGTGCTGGATACTAGGTACGTAAATAATGAGATAATACACGTATTAGAAAACATTTCTAATTTAAGTGTAGATGATGAAATAGAATGTAAAATTGATTGGGAAAGAAGATTTAATATTATGCAGGTTCATACCACTTTACACCTTTTATGTTCATTAATTTCTGCACCAGTAACTGGAGGTCAAATTAATGAAAACAAAGGTAGACTTGATTTTGATTTAGAATCAAAACCCAATAAAGAAGAAATATTAGAGGGATTAAACAACTTAATTAAACAAAATTACGAAGTAAGTATTTCTAGTATATCTGAAACTGAACTCGATGAAAAACCTGATTTGGTAAGAACAATGGCTGTTCAACCTCCTAGAGGTAAAGGAGAAATTAGAATGATAGATATTGGAAAAGGTGTTGATTATCAACCTTGTGGCGGCACGCATGTTAATAACACAAGTGAAATAAGAGAAGTAAAAAAAATCAAAGTTGAAAATAAAGGTAGAATGAATAAAAGGGTTATTGTTGATTTCCTGTAATATTCAAGTTAAGACTCAATTGATTTAATTGTTTCTAAAAAATTTTCTTCTTGAATAATCATACAATTTTTATAATCAATACTTCCTTCAGTATGTTTATATTCATTAATACAACTTTTTTTCCAAGCTCTTTCAATTTCTCTGATATTTTTAGAGCAATTGAAAATAAAAAAAAGACTTATCAATAATATTAAATTTTTTGTATACATACTTGTTATCTGTTACATATAATTTCAAATGGGTATGTTCTATTTTCAATTATGGATTGCATTGAATTTTTAGAACGTTCTAACATAGAATCACCACCAATCACGTGTATTCCCAAAGTAGGCTTTTCATTAGATTGGCCCTTTTTTAAAAGTGAATTATATCCAGATATATATTTTTCTCCTGTACTAATAATTTTTATATTTTTGAAGCCTATTTTTTTCAAAAGAGTTTTTGTATATTCGGGGGTTTTTAGGAAACTCATATCTTCATTATCTGCCCAAGGCAAAGGAAAAATTGGACTACCTTTAGTTCCTAGACCATGCTCACTAAAACCAAAAATAGCTCCTTTTTTTAAAACACGGAAAGCTTCATTAAAAAATTGTTCTCTATTTTCAATATTCATAGTTACATGTTGAGACACAGCGCCATCAAAAAACTCAGTTTGATAGGATAAGTTTTCTCCATCGCCTTTTAAAAGTTTAACTTGGTGATCAATGTGTGTAAGTTTATTGAAATAATTACCTATTTCTATAAAAGCTTCAGTTATATCAATTCCATACACATTGCAATTGAACCTTTTTGAGAAATATCTTGCGGGACCACCTAAGCCACATCCTATGTCAATGATTGTTGAATTTTTGGAAAAATTAAGTTTATCAGCTAGCTCAATTGTTGCCGCTATTCCTCTTGCGTGATATTGATCTAAAGGGAATAAATCTTCAATCTCTAATTTTTTTTCTAAAAGGTTAGCTTCTTTAAGAGCAATTTTTACTCTTTCATGCACATCTCCTCTTGTCCAAAATTCTTCAAAATTCATAAAAATCTCTAGTTACCATTAATAATAAATTCAGCACATCTCTCTCCAATCATCATGCATGGGCCATTGGTGTTGCCAGAAATTAAAGTAGGCATAATTGAAGCATCAGCAACTCTTAAATTTTCTAAACCTCTAACTTTTAATTTTTCATCCACAACAGAATATTTATCTTGTCCCATTTTACAGGTACCAGATGGGTGATAAAGAGTTTCTGCTTTATCTCGAATAAATTGAAGAATGTCTTTATCAGAAGAAAAATTATCGCCGGGTTGTAATTCTTCTCCACAATAATTCTGAACTTCTTCAGATCCCATAATTTTACGAATAAGTTTTACTCCATCTACTAAAGTTTCTCTATCAAGTGGATTATCAAGAAAATTACAATTTATTTTTGGATGTTCTTGAGGGTTATTAGATTTAATATGAATATTACCTCTGCTTTCAGGTCTATTTTGATTTACTGTACAAGTAATACCAGGATCTTTTCCTAATGTTCTTTTTCCGTTATCTAGTACAACTCTGTAAGGAATAAAGTGAACTTGAATATCAGGGGATGCTAACTCAGGTCTTGTTTTAAAAAAACCTAAAACAGGTGCTGATGGTAAGTTTAAAAATCCATCTTGTTTAAAGGCATAATTTAGAGCTTGTTTTATTAAACCTAATCCTCTTGCTTTTTCATTATAAGAAAGACCAGGTTTTTTTACTTTATAAACTAATCTTGGCCCAAGATGATCGATTAAATTCTCACCTACACCTTGTAATTCATGAATAATTTCAATATTATTCTGTTTTAAAATTTCTGGTCTGCCAACTCCAGAAAGCTCTAAAATTTGTGGTGAATTTATTGCTCCACCAGATAATATAATTTCATCATTACAAAAATATTTTTCATTTTTACCTTTTCTTAATATTTCAATTCCAATAGCTTTTTTGTTTTCAAAAATTATTTTAGTTACAAGACTCTCAGTCAAAATATTTAAATTCTTTCTATTTTTTATAGGATCAATATAAGCAACTTTAGCACTCATTCTTTTACCATTAAATATAGTTGTTTGTGTGTAAGCAAACCCTTCTTGATCGCCTGAATTGTAATCCTTATTAAATGGTATATTTAATTTTTTACCTGCTTCAAACATAGCTTCATATATTGGATTTCGATCAGTAACTTGAGAAATATTTACCAACCCTTTTTTCCCTCTTAAATCTTCACAAGGATTTACATAATTTTCTAACTTTTTAAAAAATGGTAATACTTCTTCTGAGGACCAACCCTTGTTTCCCATTTGAGCCCATATATCATAGTCTAAGCTTTGACCGCGTACATAAACTAGACCATTAATCGCGCTTGATCCACCAACTAATTTACCTCTTGGAATTGGGATGTTTCTGTTTGATGTTTTTTCATCAGCATGAGATCTGTATCTCCAATTTGCAGTTGGATGATCAATCAATAATGCAAAACTAACTGGAATTCTAGAAAGAGGGTGACTAGATTTTCCTGCTTCTAATAAAAGCACAGTTTTATTTTTATCAAAAGATAATCTGTTAGCTACAGCACATCCGGCAGACCCAGCACCTACAACAATGTAATCAAACCGATTTGACATAAGTTCTCCAATAAAAATTATAATAATTGATTAATAATATAATCAAGTTAAGTAAATTTTTGCGCACATCTACACTATTAAGAAACTAGTAAAAATATAATTTAAATACAAATACTAATGTTAAAAAGATTTAAATTATTGTAACGTCATGCTTGTGATTGATTTTATTTTAGATATTTCACAAATTGTTTTAGCAGATATTGTTTTATCGGGTGATAATGCTTTAATAATTGGTATGGCTGCTGCTTCATTTGCAGAAAAAGATAGAAAAAAAATTATTTTCTTTGGACTTCTTGCTGCAGCTATACTCCGTATTCTATTTGCATTAGTAGCATCTTATTTAATAACAATTCCAGGTTTGCTTCTTGTAGGAGCTTTATTATTGTATTGGGTTTGTTTTAAATTTTATCAAGACATAAAGGAATTTTCAAAAAGTGATGAAAAAAATAAAGAGAATGTTACTGAAAAGGTTAAAGGTAAAAGCATGAAAAATGCTCTAATTACAATTACTATTGCTGATATATCTATGTCTTTAGATAATGTTATTGCCGTCACTGCAATTGCAAGAGATCAAACTTATTTACTCATGTTTGGAATCGGATTTTCAATTTTGTTAATTGCAATTTTTGCGTCTGCAATTGTAAGGCTTTTAACAAAATTCAAATGGTTATCGTATGTTGGATTATTATTTTTGATATATCTATCAACTGAAATGGCAATCGATGGTTATTTACAAATAAAGCCCCATATCAGTTTTTAATTAGTTACTTTATTGATAATTTTTTAATATAGTATCTGAAATCTTAAGAAGTAAATTATCGTTATTCCATGAAGTTATAACTTGGACTCCAATCGGCAGAGAGTTCTTCCCTTTTAATAAAGGTAAACTTATCGCAGGAACACCCATCATAGTCCAATATCCATTAAACATAGCATTCCCAGTTGTTGACAGGTCTCTAGGAGCTTCACCAGGAGCAGCTGGAGTGATTATTGCATCAAACTTTTTGAAAATTGCACTTAAATCAAATTTCATTTTTTTTGCATTTTCAATAGCATCAACATAATCTGAAGCATTGAGATTAAGTCCATTTTCAATTCTATTAATTGTATAAGGGTGAAGGTTTTCTTTTTCTTCCTTATAAACTTTTTTTAGTGATGAATATATTCCACCATTCATTATTGTCTCATGATTTTGAAGAGCATTATCAAAAGATTCAGCTAAAGTTATTTCAGTAATATTCAATTTACTGTTGTTTATAAATTCTTCAAAGTTTTCCTTCATATCTTCGTCACCATTAGGCCATGCAGGTCCTTTTATAAAAGCAAATTTATAGTGAGATTTTTCAACAATATTTTTCTTTAAAGACAAATTATTTATCATGTCATAATCATTTTCGTCATATGAAATGATTAAATTAGAAATAATTCTAATATCCTCGATACATCTTGCATAAACACCTGGATGATCTAATCGATAAGAAATTGGAGAAATACCTGATCTAGAAATAGATCCAAAAGTTGGCTTGAAACCAATTATTCCATTATATGAAGCAGGCCTTAAAACTGACCCACCAGTTTGAGTTCCAATTGATGTGGGTATCATTTTGTCGGCTACAGCAGCAGCTGATCCAGACGAAGAACCGCCAGGTGTACACTCAAGGTCATTTGGATTTTTTGTTTTTCCAGGAGCTGACAGAGCAAATTCAGTTGTAACGCATTTACCAAATATAATAATATCATTTTCTCGTAATAATTTTACAAGGTGAGCATCTCCTTTGGGTTTTCTACCTAAACAAGTTTTTGAACCATTTTCTGTTGGGAAGTCTTTAGTATCAATAATGTCTTTTATTCCTATAGGAATCCCGGCAAAAGGTTTTTGTAAATTGTTTGATCTTTTATCATCAATTTTTTTTGCGTAAGATTTAACTAAATCTTCATTTAAAAAAGCCCATGCCTCAACATTTGGTTCTCTTAATTTTATGTGACTAATTAATTCAGAAAGATATTCAACTGTACTGATTTTATTGGAGTCAAATAACTTTAAAATTTCAAACGCATTTAAATTTATCAAGCTCATTAAAGTTTTATTGCCTCAGCCTCAATTTCAACTTTCATTCTAGGGTCTACTAAGGCGCTCACTTCTAGTAATGTAGATGCTGGCTTGTGTTTGCCAAAATATTCGATTCTTTTTGGGTTAATAATTTTTCTATCATCTATATTAGTTAAAAAAACTCTAACCTTTGTTACAGATGAAAAATCTCCACCAGCAGCTTTTAAACAAGTATCAAAATCTCTCATTGCAATATCAAATTGATCTTTAGTATTTTCTGGAATTGAATTATTATAATTCATTCCAACTAAACCTGATATCCAAATTATGTTATTTGCTTCTACGACATGACAATAGTGACTGACCGGTTGTAAAATATCAGGTATCTGAATTCTTTTAATCATTAACCATAAAACCTAAAAAAAATATTGATTATTAATCCTATATTATAAAGACTAACTTAAACAATAAATTTATTAAGAAAATAAATACATATAAATAAATGCCAAAAATTGTATATTTAGATAATTTACCTGCTCAAGAAGGTATATCAATTCTTAAAAATCAAAATAAGATAGAAGTTGTAAAAATTGAAAGTAATAATTTTGAACAATCTTTCAAAGAATTAGAAACAGCGCATGCTTATCAAGTTTCAGCTGCTCGTGATGAAGTGCCTAAAATTTTTCAAGTTAATGAAGAATTTTTATCAAAAACACCAAATTTAATTTTAGTCTCATCTGGTGGTGCTGGATATGACACTATAGATGTAGAAGCATGTACTAAAAGAGGCATCCTTGTAGTTAATCAAACTGGAGGAAATGCTGAAGCTGTTGCTGAGCACGCTATAGCGCTTATGCTTGATTTGTTAAAAAGGGTAACAGAAACTGATCTTTTGTTAAGAAAAGGGTGGAGTGGAGCAAGAGAAGATTTCATCGGTAGGAATTTATTTAAAAAAACAGTTGGACTAATAGGTCTTGGGAATACCGGAGGTAGGGTGGCAGACATTTGTCAAAATGGATTTAGCTGTGATATACTTGCATATGACCCTTATATTACTAATGAAAGATTTTCCAAATTCAATGCAAAAAAAACAAACTTAGATGAATTGCTTTGTGAAAGTGACATAGTATCAGTTCATATTCCATTGACGAAAGAAACTCATAATTTTATTGATAAAAATTTTTATTCAAAAATGAAAAAGGGTAGTCTTTTTATAACAACTTCAAGAGGTTCTATTCATAATGAGGATGATCTAGAAACTTTTTTAAAAAATGGCCATCTATCTGGGGCAGGTTTAGACGTTTGGGAAAAGGAGCCACCTAATTCTGATCATAAGCTATTAAAAATGCAAAATGTTGTTGCTACACCTCATATGGCTGGGGTTACTATAGATAGTAGAAAAAAAATGTCAGAATTTGTAGCTAATCAGTTATTAAATATTTTGAGTGGGGGTGTTCCTGAAAGACCTGTGAATAAAGAAATATTAACATTATTTAAGTCCAAATTATCCGAAATAATTTAAAAATAAAGGAGACTATATATGCAAAATTTATTAATTACTGGAGGAAGTCAAGGTATAGGGCAACAAACAGCTATTGAAGCTGCAAAAAAAGGAATGTTTATTGGTATAAATTATAATTCAAACGATAAAGCTGCAGAAGAAACATTATCTAAAGTCAAACAATTAGGTGGTGATGGAATTGCATTAAAATGTGATGTATCCAAACATAATGCAGTAAAAGATATGTTCAAAATTTTTGTTGATACTGCAGGATCCTTAGACGGTGTTTTTAACAATGCAGGTACGACTGGCCCAGTCTCTAAAATTCACGAATTAGATCCAAAGGATTTTAAATCGTTAATAGATACAAATGTAATTGGTGCATTTAATATTGCTCAAGAAAGTTCTAAAATTATGATTAAGCAAAAAAGAGGGAATATTGTAAACATGTCTTCTATTGCTGCAGAAATTGGTGGAGCTGGAGAGTTAGTTCATTATGCAATGTCGAAAGGTGCTATTGATTCGTTGACTTATGGCATGGCAAAAGAATTAGGTGTTTATGGAATTAGAGTTAATGCTGTTGCACCTGGCTTAATTGCAACTGATATTCATGAGAAAGCTGGAGATGCATCAAGAGTTGAGAGACTTTTACCGAGTGTTCCTCTTGGTCGTGTAGGGTTGGCCTTGGAAGTTGCAGACACTGTAATGTGGTTGTTAAGTAAATATTCAAGTTATGTATGTGGTACAATTATAAGAGTTTCCGGAGGGAGATGATCTTTTACAAGTTTGGGTTTAATTGGTTTGTAAGTGGTTGTTTTGATTTTTTTAACTGTCTGTAAGCTATATATGAAGTTGATAAAATTATTATTGCTGACCCAATCCAAATTGTAATTAAAGGTACTTCATTAAAAAATATGAACCCTAAAGATACTGACCAAATTAATCTTAAATAATCTAGGGGTAATAACGAAGAAATATCAGCTTTTGCTAGAGCGGCATTTAGACAATAATGTGTCATCGTGCCTGTTATTGCAACTAATAGATATAAAAATAATTGTTCTAAATTAGGTGTAGACCAAAATGGTATAGCTACAATAAAAGTAGCTGGGATCAAACCAGCTGCCTGCCAAAAAGTCATGCTTGCATTGCTTTCAGTGGTAGTTAATTTCTTTGCTATTAATAATGACATTGACCATATAAAAGAACCGCATAAGATTAATAAAGGACCAAGACCTAATTGTATGTCTGGTCGAATGACAATTATAGCACCTATAAATCCTACTACCATAGCAGTCCATCTTCTTATGCCAACTTGTTCTTTAAAGAATAAAATTGCAAGAATTGTTGAGAAAATTGGCACAGTAAACATGAGTGCTGTAGCTTTTGAAAGTTCTGTAATCGATATGCCATAAAACATACAACACATTGCACCACTTCCAACAATAGCCCTTAAAAATTGAAGCTTTTTATCTACAACTTTAAGTGATATTAAGCCCTCCTTCATAACGACTGGAAGAAATATAATTAGTACAAATAAAGTTCTAAAAAATGCTATTTGAAATGGATGGCTTTCAAGTGCAGCTACTCTAATGAGGCAATGCATGGATGCCGCAAACATTCCAGATACAATCATAAATAAAATTGCAATCACAGAAAGTGGTAAATTATTAATTGATTTTAGAATTATATTTATCATTATGGATATTTAATTATCATTAATTTACTTAACATGATAAGGAAGTTAAGTAAATTTTTCTTTGGTAGGCAATTATGATTAAAGCACTTTTATTTGATGTTTTTGGTACAGTAGTAGATTGGAGATCTGGTATATCGCAAGATTTTGAATTAATCTCAAAAAAGTATGGAATTAATAAAAACTCAAAACAGTTTGCAGATGATTGGAGAGCAGAATATCAACCATCTATGGAAAAAGTAAGATCAGGCAACAGAGAGTTTATTAAATTAGATATACTGCATGATGAGAATTTAAAAAATATCTCAAAAAATTATGGTTTAGATATTCTTTCCAAGGAAGATTGGGATTGGTTAGTTAAGTCCTGGCATAGATTACCAGGATGGAAAGATAGTTCAAAAGGTCTTTTAAGATTAAAAAGTAAGTTTATAATTGCATCACAGTCAAATGGAAATATTGAGCTTATATTAAATATGTCAAAAAAATCAAAACTATATTGGGACATGATTTTAGGCTCTGAAGTTGTGGGGTATTACAAACCACAACCTGAAGCATATTTGGTTGCATGTGAAAAAGTAGGATTAAATCCAAATGAATGTATGATGGTAGCTGCGCATAATAGCGACCTTTCATCAGCTCGTAATGTTGGATTAAAAACAGCTTTTATATTACGTTCTAACGAACACGGTATTAATCAAAAATCAGACTTGAAGCCATTAGGTAGTTGGGACTACGTTGCAAATGATTTTTTTGATCTTGCTGACAAACTTGGTTGTGAAAAAGAGGTGGTGTTAAATGGCATCTAAACCAATTGTTGGAATAATAACAAATGAAATTATAAATTTTAATGGAAGACAAATATCACACTCAACAGGAAAGAGGTATGTTAAATCTGTAATGGAATTTGCAGATGTTGTTCCTGTGTTAATACCTTCCAGCATTCCATCAGATGATTTAGATGAAATTTTGGAAAACATTCATGGTATTTTGTTAACTGGTGGAAGAGCTAATGTTGAACCACATCATTATGGTGGAGCTGAATTTCCTGCTGACGAGCCAATTGATCCAGATAGAGATCGAACAGTTTTAAATATTATACCTAAATGTGTATCAAAAAAAATGCCTATATTTGGCATTTGCAGAGGAATTCAAGAGATAAACGTGTCATTTGGAGGAACTTTGTTTTATAGGGTACATCAACAAGATGGAAAATTTGATCATCGCATGCCTAGAAACGAAGATGTAACATTAGAGGAAATATTTAAATTAAAACATCGTATTGATTTTGCAGATAACAGTTACTTTAAGGAATTAATTAATAAAAATAATTTTGTGGTTAATTCATTGCATGGTCAAGGCATAGATAAATTAGGAAATGACCTTATAGTTGAAGCTAATTCGGAAGATGGTTTAATAGAAGCAATCAGTATTAAAAATTATCCAAGCTTTAGCATAGCAGTTCAATGGCATGCAGAGTATCATCCTGAAAGAAAAGAAAATTTTTTAAATAAAAAACTTTTTGAGAGTTTTGGAAAAGCTTGTTTAAAATATAAATCTTAAGAAATAATAGGACCTATAGGAATGATCCTTGTTGGATTAATGCTTTCATGAGAAAAAAAGTAATGTCTTTTAATGTGAT
>CACMRF010000031.1 GCA_902615995.1 uncultured SAR116 cluster alpha proteobacterium
GCATCTTTATTTTCAGGTACTAGTACTGCAGTTAATACATCAGAAAACCTTTTTTCATTTTGGCAATAAACTTCTAAACCCCACGCATTAACGGCTATTCTAGTTGCTTTTGAATATCTTGCATGTCTTTTAAAAACATTATTAAGTCCCTCCTCATGAAGCATTTCGATAGCTTCTTTGAGTCCAAACAGCAGATTTGTAGCAGGAGTGTATGGAAAAAAACCAGTCTTATTAAATTCTAGGTGTTCATCCCAATGCCAATAAGATTTTTTAAGACCAGATTTTTTTGAGGCATTAATTGCTTTTTCAGAAATTGCATTAAATGATAGTCCAGGTGGCAGCATTAATCCTTTTTGAGATCCTGAAATAGTTATATCAACACCCCATTCATCATGTTCATAATTCATAGATGCTAAACCAGAAATAGAATCTACCATTAGTAAGGCATCATGATTTAAATTATCTAAAATCTCTCTAACAGCTTTTACATCAGAAGTACATCCTGTTGAAGTTTCATTATGAACTATACAAACAGCTTTAATTTTTTTATCAGCATCAAGCCTTAATCTTTTTTCTATTTCGTTAGGATCTAAACCTTGTCTCCAATCTGTCTTTAAAAGTTCTACCTTAAGACCTAATTTTTGTGCCATATTGTTCCAAAGAGATGCGAAATGTCCAGTTTCTACCATTAAAACATTATCTCCATCATTTAATGTATTAACTAAAGCAGCTTCCCAAGCTCCTGTTCCTGACGCTGGAAAAATAATAACAGGGTTCTTTGTTTTAAAGATTGTTTTGATACCACTCAGACATTTCATTGCCAACTCTGAAAACTCTGGGCCTCTATGATCAATTGTAGGATAACACATAGCATTCAAAATTCTATCTGGTACATTAGATGGTCCAGGCAATTGTAAAAAATGTTTACCAGGTTTGTATTTTCGATCACTCATTATTAATCCTTGTTAAATCTTTAATATTATAAGAATATATATATATGTATTAAATACAAATAACACCTTTTTTAAAACATAAGATTTTAAATGCCAAAAGATTTCGTACCAGTGACACTTTCTGAATTAAAAACTCTTACCGATGGAGAGTTTTATGATGATGAATTTTCAAAAGGTAGGTATTCAACAGATGCATCAATTTATCAAATTCAACCCTTAGCTGTGTTTATTCCTAAATCTAAAGATGATGTAATTAAAGCAGTTAACTTTTGTCTTGATAATAATATTTCAATTCTTCCACGTGGAGGGGGCACTTCACAATGTGGTCAAACAGTTAATCGTTCACTTGTAATTGATAATTCAAAATATTTTAATAAGATTGTTGATTTTGATGAAAAAAATAAAACTTGTACTGTCGAACCAGGAATTGTTTTAGATGAACTTAACAGGTTTTTAAAACCTTTTGGCCTTTGGTTTCCAGTAGATGTATCAACATCTAGTAGGGCAACAATTGGAGGAATGGCTGGAAATAATAGCTGTGGTGGAAGATCTCTTAAATACGGAATGATGAGAGATAATGTATTGTCAATTCAAGCAATATTAAATGACGGAAAAGAATATTGTTTTGGTGACATAGATATTGATGAATTAAAAAATAATTCTAATTCGAATGTTTTTAACAATAATATTTTTAAATTATATGAACAAGTTAAGAAAAATAAAAATGTAATTTTAAATGATTTCCCAAAAGTATTGCGAAGAGTTGCAGGGTATAATGTAGACGCTCTTTTGCCAGATGCAATGTCCTACAGACCAAATGGCAAAAAAGGTGATGGTATAAACTTATCTCATTTTTTAGTTGGATCTGAAGGTACCTTAGGTTATTTCACAAAAGTCAAACTTAAATTATCAGCATTACCAAGTAAAAAAGTAATGGGAGTATGTCATTTTCCTTCATTTTATAAATCAATGGATGCCGCTCAGCATATTGTAAAATTGAAACCAGTTTCAGTAGAATTAATAGATGACACAATGTTAAAATTGGCCAATGATATCCAAATTTTCAAGCAGACTGTTAAAGATATTGTTGTAGGAAATCCAGCATCATTACTCGTTGTTGAGTTTGCAGATAAAAATCAAACTAAAAATTTAGATAAATTAAATGAATTAGAAAAAATGATGCAAGATCTTGGTTTTAGTTGGGATAGTAAAGCTAAAACCGGAGGAGTTGTAAAAATACTAAATGACAAAGATCAATCTCGCCTTACAGAAATGAGAAAATCTGGATTGAATATAATGATGTCCATGAAAAGCGAAGGTAAACCTGTTTCTTTTGTAGAAGATTGTGCTGTAAACCTCGAGAACCTCGCTGAATACACAGATGGTTTAACAAAAATTTTTAAAAAATATAATGTTCACGGCACATGGTACGCACACGCTTCAGTGGGGTGCTTACACGTTCGTCCTGTTTTAAATATGAAAATTAATGAAGATGTAAAAAAAATGAGAATGATTGCAGAAGAAGCTTGTGCCTTAGTTAAAAAATTTGGAGGTTCTTTTTCAGGTGAGCATGGAGATGGGATTGTTAGATCAGAATTCATTGAAAAAATGTTTGATAAAAAAGTTAATAATATTTTTAGACAGGCAAAAGATTTATTTGATCCTAATAGAATTTTTAATCCAGAAAAAATCATAGATGCACCAAAAATGGATGATAGAAATTTATTTCGATATTCTCCTGCCTACTCAGCCTTGGACATAAAAACGGTTATGGATTGGTCTTCATGGCCAGGAAAATCTGATGGTTTTCAAGGCGCTATTGAAATGTGTAATAATAATGGATCTTGCCGTAAATTAGAAAATGGAGTTATGTGTCCTTCTTACAGAGTAACTAAAGATGAAAAAGATTCACCACGAGGAAGAGCTAACACTCTTAGATTAGCCTTAACTGGTCAGTTTAAAAACGATGCACTTACTTCAAATGAAATGTTTGAAACAATGAAACTTTGTGTTTCATGCAAAGCATGTAAGAAAGAATGTCCAACGAGTGTTGATATTTCAAAAATGAAAATTGAAATAGAAAGACTACGTCACGAAAAATACGGCCTTTCTTTATCACAAAAATTGGTAGCATACTTACCAAAATACAGTAAATACCTAAGCTATTTTTATCCAATATTAAAAATTTTACAGAAGTTAAAAATTTTAAATTTTATTAATGATGTTTTCTTTAATATTTCAGCAAAAAGAGATATTCCTTTAACTAAAATGAATTATTTTAAAGATAATGAATTAGCTTCAGAGCTTGATAAAAACATGACAAATCCTGTAATTGTTTTTCCAGATAGTTTTAATAGGTTCCATGAACCTGAAAATATAAGAGCTGCAATAAGGGTTCTTAAGAAATTGGGTTTCAGTCCATTTCTTCCAAAAATTAATAATAAAAATTTGTGTTGTGGTAGAACTTTTCTAACTTATGGATTAATAAACAAAACAAAAAATGAATACGAAAATATTTTAAAAACATTTTTGCCTTTTTTAAAAAAAGGTATCCCAGTTGTTGGATTAGAACCATCTTGCATTTTATCTTTCAGAGACGAGTTGCCCTCTTTGATAAAAAGTAAAGAAGCGCTTTTACTTTCACAAAATAGTTTCACATTTGAAGAACTCTTATTTAAAAAAATACCCAACTTCAATTTTAAACCATACAATAATAAAGTTTTACTTCATGGTCATTGTCACCAAAAAGCCTTTGATGTTGTAAATCCAATTGTAGAAATTTTGAAAAAAATTCCTAAAATTCAGCTGGAAAATATAGAAACAAGCTGTTGTGGAATGGCCGGTTCATTTGGGTACAATAAAGAAACTTATGAGGTGTCAATAAAGATGGCAATGGCTAAACTTATTCCCTCTATTTTAAAGTATAAAAATCCAACAGTTATAGCCGATGGCACTTCCTGCCGAGCTCAAATTAAAGACCAATCTGAAATAAAAGCTGTTCATATAGCAAATTTTTTAGAACCATTAATTACAGAAAAAATTAATTAATAATGAAAATTAAAACAACAAGTGCTCATTGGGGAAGTTATTACCCTAAAGTAAAAAATAAAAAACTTATATCTCTTGAACCTTATGAAAAAGATGAAAACCCCTCTTTAATTTCAGAGGGAATGATTGATGCAGTAAATGATAAATTAAGAATTCAAAATCCTTGTGTTAGAGCTGGTTGGTACCATGATTATTTAAATGAAAGTGAAAATAATAATATAGCCTCTGATAGAGCTAGAAAAAAAAGAGGAAATGATGAATTTATTGAGATTTCATGGGTAGAGGCTATAGATATAGTTTCAAAAGAGTTAAACAGAGTTAAAACAAATTTTACTAATAAATCTATTTTTGCAGGTTCTTATGGCTGGGCATCTGCGGGAAGATTTCATCATGCTCAAAGTCAGTTACACCGTTTTTTTAATTGCTTCGGTGGTTACGTTAAATCAGTTACCACATATTCTTATGCGGCAAGTGAAACAATTATTCCACATGTTATAGGAATGCCTTATAGAAAATTCTTAGATCAACATACTGATTGGAATAGTGTTTCAAAGAATACAGATGTGATCTTAATGTTTGGTAGTTTACCATTAAAAAACTCTCAAGTGACTTCAGGAGGTGTAGGCTTTCACACAACAAAAAATTTTTTAAAAAAATGTAAAAAGAGAAATGTAAAATTTTTTAATATTAGTCCTACAAATTTTGAAGCTGATAAATTAGTTAATGCCGAGTGGTTAAAGATCAGACCAGGCACTGATACAGCCTTAATGCTTGGTCTTGCTTATTTATTAGAAAATAAAAATCTATGTAATCGAGAATTTTTAAAAATACATTGTCATGGTTATGATAAATTTAAAGATTATCTTCTAGGCACTAATGATGGAATAAAAAAGGACCCTGAATGGGCTCATACGATTACAGGACTTGATAAAACAGTATTTTACAAAATTATTGATATTATTCAAAATAAAAAAGTTCTTATTTCTGGCTCATGGTCACTTCAGAGACAACAATATGGTGAACAACCACATTGGATGATAGTTGTTTTAGCAGCTATGATAGGACAAATTGGTCAACCCGGAGGTGGTTTTGGTTTAGGTTATAGTGCTGAAAATGGGATTGGAAATCCCGTTAAACATTTTAAATGGCCTGCATTAAATCAATTCAAAAATCTGATAACAGATTTTATCCCAGTCGCAAGATATTCAGATATGTTACTCAATCCAGGAAAAAACTTTACATTTAATGGTCAAACATATCCATATCCAAACATAAAATTAGTTTACTGGGCTGGAGGTAACCCATTCCATCATCAGATGAATTTATCAAAATTAAGAAAAGCTACATTTAAACCTGATACAATTATCACAAATGAAATATGGTGGAATAGCCTTGCAAGACATGCTGATATAATATTTCCAACTACAACTACACTTGAAAGGAATGATATTGGTTTCAGACATTGGGAACAAACCGTTTCCCCTATGCATAAGGCTATAGATCCTATAGGAAATTCAAGAAATGATTTTGATATATTTTCTTTAATTTCAGAAAAGCTAGGTTTTAAAAAACAATTTACAGAAAATAAAAATGAAGAAGAATGGCTCAAATCTTTGTGGAGTGAGGCAAAAGAAAGTGCAAAAGAAAATAATTTTTATCTTCCTGATTTTGATGAATTTTGGAATGGAGGATTTTTTGAAGTTTTAAAACCTACACATGAACAAATATTAATGGAAGATTTTGTAAAAAAACCTAAACAATTTCCTTTATCAAATCGTTCTAAAAAAATTGAAATTTTTTCAGATGAGGTGGATAGTTTTAACTATTCTGATTGCCCAGGTCATCCTAAATGGCTAGAACCAAAGGAATGGCTAGGCTCAAATACAACGAAAAAATATCCATTACATCTAATTTCCGGTCAACCTGAAAATAGACTACATAGTCAACTTGATAACGGTAAACACAGTAAAAAATCTAAAATCCATGGTAGAGAGCCGCTTTTAATAAATCCAAATGATGCAGAAATAAGAAACTTAAAAAATAATGATGTTGTTAAAGTTTTTAATGATAGAGGTGCATGCTTAGCAGGTATAAGAATTTCTGATGATGTAATGGAAGGAGTTGTATTTCTTCCAGTTGGTGCTTGGTATAATCCTGCAAATGATGATGACACATTTTGCATTCACGGGAATCCTAATGTTCTAACTGATGATATTGGTTGTTCATCTTTAAGCCAGGGTCCATCGGCTCATTCTACTCTAGTTGAAATACAAAAATGGGAAAAAGATTTGCCTTTTATTACAATATTTGATGCACCAATAATAAAAAAACTATAACTCTAGAGCATCTAATCGAATTTTAGCGATTTTGTGAACTTCATTTATTGCAGTTGAAAACTCTTCTTGATAATTATTTTTTACTCTATTTTTCATTGATTTGATTATATCTGATCTATTAAGACCTTTGACGGCTATTATAAAAGGGAAATCGAACTTTTCTTTGTATAATCTATTTAGTGATTTAATTTCTTCATATTCCTCTTCAGAACATTGATCTAAACCTGCAGATTTTTGTTCAGCTTGAGACGACTGAGTAAGGCTTGAAATTTCATTTTTTTTTATACCAAGTTCAGGATGAGATCTTAATAACTTTAATTTTAAATTTTCAGAACTATTATCTACCTCATTTTTCATTTTTAATTTTAATTCACTTATTGTATTTGGAACATTAAAATTATTTCTAACTATATTTTTAATTACCCAATCAGAATGCTCATATATTGATGCAAACAAAGTTATAAATTCAGATTTTTTAAAACTTTTTTTTTCAAAATTGATATTTTCGTTTTCCATTTCTTTGCCTTAACATATATGATATAAAAATTTATGGCTGGTTTAACTACACATGTATTAGATACGAGCATTGGCAAACCTGCAAAAGATATTCTAATAGAATTATTTTTTTTAAACAATGGAGTTAAAAATAAAATTTTAGAATGTACTACAAACAAAGATGGTCGTGTTGACAAACCTCTACTAGCTAATGAAAATTTTAAGTTTGGAAATTACCAACTCATTTTTCACGTAAAAGATTATTTTTTAAAAAATGAAATTGTAAATTCCAATTATTCTTTTTACGACAAGATTAATATTGATTTTTCAATTAACGAACAAAGTCATTATCATATTCCATTATTAGTTTCTCCATTTGGTTATAGCACTTATAGAGGAAGCTAAAGTGTCTTATATTTTTCTCGAATGGACTGAATTTTTAGTTAGATGGCTACATGTGATTGCAGGAATAGCATGGATTGGATCAAGTTTTTATTTTATTGCTTTAGATTTAAGTTTACTAAAAAGAAAAGATATTCCTAAAGAAGCTCATGGTGAAGCTTGGCAAGTTCATGGTGGAGGCTTCTACCAAATAGTAAAATATCTTGTAGCCCCAGATAAACTTCCGTCTCAACTAACTTGGTTCAAATGGGAGGCTTACGCTACTTGGATTTCTGGATTTTTACTTTTAATTCTAATTTATTATATTAGTGCTGATCTTTATATGATTGAAATTGAAAAATTTGATCTTTCTAATTTAGAAGCAATCTCACTTTCATTAATTGGAATTATTTTAGGATGGGTTTTATACAATTATATTTGTAAGAAAACAGTAAAGAAAAATAATATTATGCTATCAATCTTCATACTTCTAGTATTTACATTTTTTAGTTGGTTATATTTTCAAGTTTTTTCACACCGAGGAGCTTATATGCAAATTGGTTCGATGTTAGGAACTATAATGGTAGCTAATGTTTTAATGATTATAATTCCTGGACAAAAGAAAGTAGTTCAAAGTTTACTCGAAAATAAAAAACCTGATTCAATTCATGGGATAACTGCAAAACAAAGATCTTTACACAATAATTATTTAACTCTCCCGGTGATATTTATAATGATAAGTAATCACTACCCGACAATATACGCTACTGATTATTCCTGGATAATAATTTCATTAATAATAATTACTGGTGCATTGATTAGACAATTTTTCAATATAAAACATTCTGGAAAGAAACCTCCTTACTTACTTTGGGTTCCTGTATTAATGATAATTCTATTTTCAGTGTATTTGTCTGAAAAAGGTAAGCCTAACCTCGCAAATAATGATGAAAGGGCAAATGCAATCATAGAACAAATTCCAAAAGATCTTAAATTGGCATCAGAAGAAATAATTATTTCTAAATGTTCTATGTGTCATGCACAAGAACCGCTCTGGGAAAATATGACACACGCTCCAAAGAAAATTCATCTTGAAAATGTAAATGATATTATAAAACATATTGATAATATTTATTCACAAGCAATTGTATCTTATGCAATGCCTCCAGGAAACATTACTGGCTTAGAAAACTCTGAAAGAAAAATATTATCGAAGTTACATAGATTTGTAAAAAATCTTTAGTCTATGTAATTATTAGTTTTTTAAATAAATTTTTGTAATTTATTTTCTAAACTATTTCATAGTTATGACAATAAATGGATTTGGTTCTTATCCCACTGAACATCTACGTTTTGACCAATTTCAAACTTTTCTTTATAAAATTTTTTATCCTCTATAAGAATTTGTAACTTACTTGACTTATTTGAACATATTAATTTTACATTTTCACCCTGGAATTCTAAATCATCAAGTACCATAGTGTTATTATTTATTTTAGAAGTTTTAGAAATTTTGATTTGATCCATTCTAATTGCAAATTTTTTCTTGTTTTGAGAAATAACGTTATGACTACCTACAAAATTAGCTACAAATTCATTTTTCGGTTTGTTAAAAATTGTATAAGGTGAATCATTCTGTTCAATCAGTCCATTATTCATAACAACAACTATGTCAGCTAATGCCAATGCTTCTTCTTGAGAGTGAGTTACATGAATAAAAGTAATACCAAGTTTTTTTTGAATATTTTTGAGTTCTGATCGCATTTTAATCCTTAGAAATGGATCTAACGCAGATAGGGGCTCATCTAACAATAAAATTGATGGACTTGTAATCAAAGAACGAGCAAGAGCAACTCTTTGTTGTTGACCTCCTGAAAGTTGATGTGGATATCGCATTAAATACTGATCCATTTGAACCATGTTTAAAATTTTTTCAGCACTCTCATGTCTTTGCTTTTTTGTTTCTCCTTTTATTTTTAATGGAAAGGCAACATTATCAAGACAATGCAAATGTGGGAAAAGAGCATAATTTTGAAACATCATTGATGTCCCTCTTTTAGATGGAGGTAAACCATTTATAATTGTATTACCTAATAGTATATCACCATCTGTAATTTCTTCATGACCAGCAATCATTCGAAGAGTTGAAGTTTTTCCACATCCTGAAGGTCCCAACAAACAACAATATGATCCAGCTTTAATTTTCAAATCAATGTTATTAACTGCTGTGGTGTTATCATATTTCTTAAGCAGTTTTGCTAATTCTAAATCTAAAGGTTGTGACATGATTATTTATAACCGATTCGAAAATGTAGTCTTAAAATATTTTTTATGAACATAATTAGATATTATAATCATAACTTTATTTCATTAAACTATTTATGCAAAAAAATTAATCATTTAATAAAAAAAATCTGCAAGATCCTCGTTAATGATTAAATTAGTGTCAATATGTAATATATTTAATTTTTACAAAGGAGTTGATATGAAAAAAATGAATAAAAAAATAACTAGAAGGAGCATGCTTAAGTCAACAACTGCATTGGCTGGAGCAGCTCTTGGTTCTGGCTTAATAACTGGATTTCCAGCAATACATGCTTCTGGTACTCCTACTATTCGATATTTGGGTACCGCTGTAAACATGGGATCAGAACCTGAAAAAAAATTATTTGAGGATACTGGAATCAAAGTTAAATACATCTCTAAAACTACTGATGAAGTTGTTAAAACAATTCTTACACAACCAAACAGCTTTGATATTGTTGATTCTGAATATTTTAGTATGCCCAAACTTGTACCATCAGGAAGTCTTTTAGGAATGGATACAAATAGGATTAAGGAATGGAGTAATGTAGTAACTGCATTCACCGAAGGTAAAGTAAATGGAAAAACTATTGGTGATCAAGGAACTGCTCCAAAGAAAGTTTTATACCTTAAAGGTCCGAATTCCACCGAATTTTCTAAAGAACCGACTAGATACGCAACTTTAATACCAACTGTATATAACGCTGATACTCTTGGTATCAGACCAGATCTTATCAAAAGACCAATAAACACTTGGGCTGAACTATTAAACCCAGAATTTAAAGGTAAAGCTTGTATTCTTAATATTCCATCAATTGGAATTATGGATGCAGCAATGGTTGTTGAAGCAATGGGTGAATATAC
>CACMRF010000032.1 GCA_902615995.1 uncultured SAR116 cluster alpha proteobacterium
GCCATAACCTTTAGAGGGATTAAACCATTTTACTGAACCAGTTTTCATAATAATTTCCTTTCTTAACTTTTTGAAAGTAAAAAAAGAATATTAATTACAAACTTAAAGCTATTGTACGTATAACATATATTTAATAAATCAATAGTTAATTAAATTATAATGAAAAAATTATTTTTGATTAATTAATTCTTAAACAGGCTCAGTCATTTTGATTTGAGCAGATGTTGCTTCAGATTCATAATTATAAACAAAAACACCAGCATATTGATTTTCTTTAAATACAAACGTTTTTTTTAGGTCTTCAATAAATTGATTGGATTCATTTTCAAACTTTTTTAATTTATCTATAGTATTAAATTTAATAAAAATTGAGAGATCACCCTCTTTTCCGATCATTATATTTAGGGATTGAAAATTGAATTTTGTAATTTGTTTTCCTAGATTATCAGAACAAAATGATGCAGCAACTTTAGCCTCAGTTATGGATGGGAATTTATATTGAAATACTTTTGCGTACATATATTACCTATTAAAGCTCATCTAACATGCCTTCTATTAGGTCATTAGCTTGTTTACCTTCAAGTTTAATATTATTCATTATTTTTGTATGTAGCCCCATGCTATCTTGAATTTTTTTACCTTTGTCAGTTAATTCTAACTTTGATTTTGAATTAATGGTACATAGATCATTCTCAACTAATATTTTTTCAAAATCTTTAGACACATCCATTTTATTACATACATGAATAAAATTTTTAAAAACTATTATATCATTTATATTTGTTTCCTGATTAAAAATATCTAAAGCATTAATTAATCTATCTGAGGTTAACTGTTTTTGGTCACTCATGACATCTATTTGATGAGCTGCTTTTTTTATAAGCTTTTCAACTAAGTCAATTTTATCTTTTGATAATTCTTTTATTTTAGAAAATGTCATCATACAAACCATACCAAGTGCATAGTTATTTTTATCAATAATTGGAAAACCTATATAACTTTTTACACCTTTTTCATTACTATGAGTTTTGGTGATTTCATGTTTCGTTACATCAAAAGCAATTAATGGTTTAGTGTCCAATAAAACGTGAGCACAAACACTCCCATCTTTTGGTCTACGAGTATTTAAATTTTGTGTTTCATTTATTTCAGGTTGTATTTCTGCTAAGTAACAGCGTTCTTTACTATCAAACAATTGAAACAAAACAGCCTCATAACCTGTAATGTCTTTAGCTAATTCACAATAGATATTAAATAGACTTGCTTGATTAGAATCAATAAGACCAGTTCTTTCAACTGCTTCAGCTCTTCTTTCTTCATTATCTGGCAATTCTGCAGATATAAAATTCATATAAAACTCATTTAAAAATAACTACAAAAGTATCAAGTTAAAAAATAACTTGGCTATGCGAATTTTTATACAATTATTAATAAATAAATATCTAATAAAAACAAGTTTATTAATTGGATATTCACATTTTGCTTTATTTCATGGCAAATAAAAATCGTAAGGCTTATAATCTAAAGATCGCAGGTTCAAATCCTGCCTCGCAACCAAAAAGTTTCACAAACATTATTAAATGTATATATTTATAAACACAGATTAGACTGGTAAGAAATAAATCAAAATTGATACATTTTTTTGTTTTAGAATAATGTAGCTTTAAATTATTGAAGTTTTTGAGGAAACTTATGAGTGAATTTGAAATTAAAGACGGCATGAGAATTTTTTTCGATTATCCAATTGAAATGGATGATGGCATAAAATTAAGAGCAGATATTTTTTGTCCATTATCTGATGAAAAGTTTCCTGTCATTATGACATATGGTCCCTATGGAAAGTGGTTATCATTTCAAGACGCATACAAACCTCAATGGGATGCTATGGTAACAAGGTTTCCAGAAATTTTATCTGGCTCATCTAATAAATATCAAAATTGGGAAGTGGTTGATCCTGAAAAATGGGTAAAGGATGATTATGTTTGCATCAGAATTGATTCTAGGGGAGCAGGGAGATCACCTGGGTATTTAGATCCATTTTCAAAAAGAGAGACAAAAGATTTTTATGATTGCATACAATGGGCATCTAATCAAAGTTGGTCCAATGGAAAAATAGGTTTAAATGGAATTTCTTACTACGCGATAAATCAATGGCAAGTGGCTGCACTTCAACCACCAAATCTTAAGGCGATGTGTGTTTGGGAAGGGGCATATGATCTTTACAGAGAAATGGGATATCATGGTGGAATTTTTTGTACTTATGCAGGAAATTGGTATAAAGGACGCTGTATACCTAGACAGCATGGTTTAGGGATTAATGGATATAAAGCAAGGATCAAAGAAGATTATGTATCAGGGCCTTCAACTATGACAGACGAAGAACTTCAATTTAATCGCACAGATATGTATAAAGATCTAATTACAAATAAATTAATTACTGATGATTATTGGCAGGATCGTATTCCTGATCATACAAAAATTAAAATACCAATATTATCCTCTGCAAACTGGGGTGGTCAAGCCCTGCACTCAAGAGGTAATTTTGAAGGCTTTAATAAAGTTGCTTCAAAGGAAAAATGGCTTGAAGTTCATGGATTAGAACATTGGACGGAGTTTTATACTGATTACGGAATAGAATTACAAAAGAGATTTTTCGGATATTTTTTAAAAGATGAGCAAAATGGATGGCAAAACCAACCCAAAGTATCAATTCAGGTTCGTTATCCAAACGACGAGTTTAAGTTAAGGAATGAAAATGAATGGCCATTAAAAAATACATCCTGGACAAAATTTTATTTATCTCCAGATGAACTAAGCTTAGAAAAAGAAAGTAAAGAAGTAAATTCTAAATTATCTTACAATAATTTAGGTAATGAAATCACATTTATGACTGAATCTTTTTTAGAAGATACTGAAATTACAGGGCCTATCGCATCAAAACTATTTATATCATCTGAAACTGAAGATGCTGATTTATTTTTAATAGTAAGGCTTTTCAATGAACATCAACAAGAAGTTACATTTCAAGGAGCTCTTGATCCTAAAACACCACTTGCTCAAGGATGGCTTAGAGCGTCTCATAGAAGAATTGATAATCAATTAAGTAAACCTTATCGTCCATATCACACTCATGATAAGGTTGAGCTATTAATACCTGAAAAAGTTTATGAAGTTGATATTGAGATTTGGCCAACCTCAATTGTTGTCCCAAAGAAATATAGAATTGGTCTAACTATTAAGGGCCAAGATTATGTTAATCAATCAGGTGGTAGGAGTACTCTTCCAAACATGAATAAGTTCTCAGGATGTGGACCATTTTTACATGATGATCCTATTGACAGGCCTAATGATATCTTTGGTAAAAAAACAACATTGCATTTTTCAAGAGACCAAAAACCATATTTATTATTACCTATAATTAAAAATCAAAATTGACAATTATTAAACAATATCACTTTTTAAAATTTCAGGAAATTTATTAAAATAAAATTTAACTATTAAACATCCTGTTTCATAAAATATCAAATATGATAGACATAATAAAATCCTTTTATGTATATTCGAAACATAATAACATTGTTAATAGAAAATATGAAAATTAGTGAACAAGATATTATTAAAGCTCAAGAATTATGGGCAGAGAATATTATAAAAATTGGAAAAATATATCTTGAAAAAGGTAACTACAAAGATTTCGCACGTAATTTTGTTAAAAATTTTTATGCATATGATATTGGTAAAGTTTTATTTAAACCAACGTTAGCAAGTAAAAATCAATTCAGAAATACTTTCGATGACGCACTCTCTTATTTCGTAAAAGGTTCAATTCAAGAAGATGAAGGATTTGCTTTAAAATGTTGGGATAATATTCGCTATGAAGATAGAAACATTGTAATTTTAGACAATTATGCTTTCGCAATGGGGAATTATTTTTTTAAAAGTTCAAATACTGATAATGAAATTAAAGTTGAGTATACTTTTGGCTACATAAAAAAAAATGAACAGCATTTAGTTATTAACCTACATCATTCTTCATTACCATTTAAAAAAAATTAAGTTAAAAATCTAACAAAATTTATTTTTAGCTTAACAAATTTAAATCTTAAAGGAAAAGAACTTAACATTTAGAGAAGGTTAATTAAACCCCTAATGGTGTTGTAAGTGAAGTTGTAAGTATGCTGGTTAAAAGTAAAACAAAAAATGTTAAAATTATTTCTATTTCTATTGAACTTTTGAGTTTGTTTTGCCCATCAAGCTGATTCACTTTTATATTTGGTACAATTTTGAATTTATTTATTGCACCGATGGCTAGAATTATTAAAACCAATAATATTTTAACTAATAAAACATTACCATAATATGACGTTATTAATGCAGAAACTCCTCCCAAAAGTATATAAGAAAATATTAAACCAGTTATTACTAATAAACTTATATATATAACAGCATATACTCCAAAATTATGTGCAACTTTATGCAAATTTTTACAATTATTTATCGTGCACATATGGCGAAGTGGTAAAAAGGAACCTACCCAATATGAAATGCAAATTACATGAACAATTACTAACAATTGTGAATATATTCCTGATGAAAAAGAGTGACCAACAACAATAAATGAAATTACTAGAATAGATGTACCTAAGAAATTTAATATTTTTGATAAAAAATTTAAATTTTTAGTTGAAAAATATAATAGTATAAAACCAATAAACAATAATAGAATAGATTTTGATTGTAAGGTTTCAAGAGATAAATTTATAAGGTCTAAACTATATATACTTTCTATGTCACCACCTAGATTTCCAGCAATTGAAAAAAAAACAATAATACTTAACAAAATGCCAGAAGCTGAATTACTTTTTAAAATTTTATTACAATAATATTTAATATCATTTTCTAAATATTTTTCGAAATGAAAATTAAATAAGATTGTTCCTATCGAAATAAGAGCAACTAAATAAATTAGAATTCTTAAAATTGGATTAACATATGTCCAAAAATCTAAAACCATTTTATTTTACTTCAAATTCAGACTTTCCTTTTATAATATGTCCATCAGGGCTAAGAGCTCTCCAAAATATATTATATTTACCTGATGTAATATTAGGCATCGGTAATTTAAAATTTTTTGATCTCTCTGTATATTTTTTAAGATCTATTTTAATCTTACTATTCTCTCCAGATGTTTTGTTTAGATCTATTTTAATAAGTTTTACTTTTGATCTAAATGTTAACTCGATTTTCGAAGGTGTTTTTGTATAAACAATATTATTTTTTGGCAATATATCCGTTAATTGTGAATGAGAGTAAGATATAGTTGTATAGAAAGAAAATAGTAAAGTTAATAGAATTTTAAACATTTTGTTGCTCCTTAATTTAACGTTTTGATCTAGAATTAATTTTATTATGGATTTCTTTAATTTTAGTAGGCCACGTACTCTTTATATAAGATAGTACAGCAATAATTTCTTCATCACTTAATATATCTTTATAAGCAGGCATATTATTTGGATATTTTTCTCCAATGAATTCTTCAATTCCATGTTTGGTAACCATAAATAAATACCTATCTGGATGATGCCATGTATGACCTGTTTCGTCATGAGGAGGTGCTGGCATCAATCCATCAGGTAATCGTGACATCCAATTTTTTTGTCCTTCTAAGTTAACACCATGACATGATGCACAATTATTAGCATAAATTTTTTTACCATTTACTATGATTGAATTATCATTTGTATTTAAATTTATACTAGCATTTGACTTATTGGTATATGTGATTAAAAAATACAATGCAGGTAGTATGATCACGACTGAAAAGATGAAAAATTTGTTTTTAAAATACATTAATGACATCCTTTTCCTAGGGCTTTAAGCCTCCAATAATTGTATGGAAGTGGAGTAATAAATCCAGCTATCAGCATTAAAGGTATAACCCACCATGTTAAAATAGCTCCTCCAGTAAAAATGACATCTGTAACATTCATAGCAACTTCCATTGAAATCATTGAAACAAGTGACATTCCTATAGCTGTTTTGAAAGCTATATTGAGAGACATTTGTCTAGAAAGCACATAGGTTTCAAGTGCTATAGATGTTAATATACCGTTTATAATTGCTAATGACATGATTGCTAAAACTGGCCAAGAAATTTGCGTAAATTGAAAAAAGGCTATAGTGCCAAAGTCGCCAATACAACAACCTAATAAACACCAAGAAGTGTTTTTTGAAGATTGAATCCAAGTATGATTGCATGACCAATTTATCGATAAAGTATTTTGCATTGACCTTATTTCTGTACTAATGTTATTTATATACACCTTCCCCTAAGGGTAGAGTAAAGGAAAAAAAATGAATATTGGAAAAGCAGCCAAATTATCAAATTTAACGGTTAAAACAGTAAGATATTATGCGAATATAGGCCTAGTTACACCTGAACAAAATGTTTCTTCAGGTTATAGAGAGTATACTGATGAAGAAGTAGCTAAACTTAAATTTATTGGGAAGGCAAGAAAGTTTGATTTCAGCATTGATGAATGTAAAGAATTATTATCTCTGTATGAAGACAAAAACAGAACAAGCAAAGAAGTTAAAAAGATAACTCTAGAAAAAATATCACAAATTGATAGTAAGCTAAATGATCTTAAAGATTTAAGAAATGAGCTTAGTTTTTTAGCTTCGAATTGTCATGGAGATGACAAACCTAATTGTCCAATTCTTGATGAACTCTCAAAAAATTGAATTGCATGTAATAATTATTTCCTTCTTTAAAGAATAAGACTAAGATTTTATCTAAAAAACTTATTTATTAAGCAAAAATTTAATAATGATCAAATTACAATTAAACATACTTTTGTTATTTTAAATGTCTGTTAAAAGAGTAAATATGAGCTTTGATAATATTCTATTATTTACAGATCTTGACGGTACCTTATTAAATAAAAAAACTTTTGAATTTAAAGCTGCTTTAGATCTCATCAAAAATTGTATAAGTAAAGGTATTAACATCATTCCTAATAGTAGTAAAACAGATTTAGAGCTTGACGAAATATGTGAAAAATTAGAGATACCGAAAGTTTATATTAGCGAAAACGGATCTTGTATATATGGCTTAAATTTTTTAAGTGATAAATTAAATGAAAAGATATGTCTTAGTAGAAACAAAGAAATAATATTTAAAAACTTTTCAGATAACATAAATCTTAAGCTTCAAAAAAAGTGCTTAATTCTTGAAAATGAAACTTTACAAAATCAAATTGAGGTTTTGGGGTTACCTAAAAATAAAATATCTAAAGCTATGAATAGAAAATTTTCAATGCCATTTATTTTTTTAGGTAATAAAGAAGAAGAAGTAGAATTAAAAAATAGCGTAAAAACTCATGGACTGAATATCCAATTCGGTGGAAGAGTTCTTAGTTTAGGTGATAAGGTATCAAAAGGTAATGCAATGATGAGATTCATCTCATTATTGTCAAATGAAACTAAAAAAAATTATGTTTCGATTTGTGTAGGTGATAATGAAAATGATTTTGATATGTTAGATAAATGCGATTATCCATGTTTAGTAAAAAATGGTCCTCTTAAAAAGATTAATTTTAAAAATCAATGTGTGGTTTCAAAAAAAGAAGCCCCTGATGGTTGGGTTGAAGTTGTTAATAAAACCTTAAATATTATAAAAAAGTTAGAAGTAAATGAGTGAATTTTCTCAAAATGGTGTAGTTGCAACTTTGCATGATTTTTCTAATAGAGATTTGAAAGATTTGGAACGCGATTTAAAAAAATTCTCTAAGGATAGAAAAATGGAACTTATTCTTCCTTGTCTCTATTCTGAATTAGAAGGTAGTGCATTACCAAATATAGTTAGTGAAATTAGCAAAACGAATTATTTAAATCATATAATCATAGGGTTAGACAGCGCTAATGAAGAGCAAGCAAAGAAAGCTTGGAACTTTTTTAAGAAATTAAATTGTCCATTCACTATTTTATGGAATGATGGTCCTAATCTTCTAAAATTAGATAAAGAGTTAAAAAATTATAATTTAGCTCCTCAGGAGCTAGGTAAAGGACGAAATGTTTGGTATTGTTTGGGTATGGCTATTGCGAGAGGTGAGGCGAGATCCATAGCTTTTCATGATTGTGATATATTAACATTTGATAGAAGGTTATTAGCTAAACTTTTTTATCCAGTTGTAAATCCACTATTTAATTTTGAATTCTGTAAAGGTTATTACCCAAGAGTTGCAGAAGGTAAAATGAACGGTAGAGTTTCAAGATTATTAGTTACACCACTTCTCACGGCAATGGAAAAAACTGTTGGTCACAACGATTATCTTGATTATATGAAAGCATTTAAATATCCACTTGCTGGAGAGTTTTCCTTTAGGAGAAACTTAATGGCTGATATGAGAATTCCATGTGATTGGGGAATAGAGATTGGGATTTTATCCGAGATGTACAGGAATCAAGCATCAAATAGGATATGTCAAGTTGATTTAGCTGATACATATGATCATAAACATCAAGATTTATCTATTGATGACCAAACTAAAGGTTTATCTAAAATGTCCATTGATATTATAAAAACTTTAATAAAAAAATTAGCTACTCAAGGTAATTCTTTTAGTCTTGAAACATTTCGTTCAATAAAAGCAACATATTATAGAACTGCATTAGACATGATTGATATTTACAGAAGTGATGCTTTAATGAATGGTCTCAAATATGACTCTCATATGGAAGAAAAAGCTGTTGAATTGTTTGCTTTAAATATAATGAAAGCTGGGGAAAGTTTTTTTGAAAACCCAATGGATACTCCATTTATACCAACTTGGAGCAGAGTTAACAGTGCAATTCCAAACTTTATGAATAGGTTGAAGCAAAAAGTTGAGTTAGATAATGAAAAATATAAATCTTAATATAAAAAACATTGACCATTTAATTTATAAAAAATTATTATTTATTTACAGAAATGAGAAAACAAGATTTAACATTAAGTATTATTCAGATTTAATACTAGAATTAATAAAAACATTTCAAAAAGATTATAAATTTAAAAAAGAAATTATTTCTGAAAAAACTCTTTTATTAATCTCATATGGAGATAATCTAAAAAATAAAAACGAAGTACCTTTAAAAACTTTAAAAAATTTTTTTGAAAAAAATCTTAAAAACTGTTTTGAAATATTGCATATATTACCATTTTATCCCTCAAGTAGTGATGGAGGATTTTCTGTAACAGATCATAAAAATGTAAACAAGGACTTAGGCACATGGCATGATATACGTTCATTGTCGAATCATACGTCAATAATGGCAGACTTGATTTTGAACCATGCTTCAATAAAAGGCAAATGGTTCAATTCGTTTATCAAAGAAAAAGAAGATTACAAAAACTTTTTTTTCACAATTGATGATAATTTTGATTTTTCAAAAGTTATAAGACCAAGAGATCATAAGTTAATTCAAATATATAACTATAAAAAGAAGAATAATAAGTTATGGTGTACATTTAGTCATGATCAAATTGATTTAAATTTCAAAGATCCTTTTGTCTTTATCGAGTTTATTGAAATTGTTCTTTTGCTTTTAAGTAAGGGAGTAACAACTTTTAGGCTAGATGCAGTAGCATTTATCTGGAAAAAAAATGGCACATCTTGTGTTAATTTACCAGAAACGCATGAGATAGTT
>CACMRF010000033.1 GCA_902615995.1 uncultured SAR116 cluster alpha proteobacterium
CATGTTCTGATATTTTTTTAAACTCATCTAAATGTTCATTTAGAAGATTATTATTAACAACAAATTTACATGCATCACTACATATGCTTATTAAACTATTAAGTATATCTGAAGGATCTGTTGAGTCCTGAATTAATTGATAATAATAGGTTAAAGCTTCTGATGCTTTGGCATCTAAGCAGAACTTATAAAGTTTAATAAAATCTAATTTACTTCTTACTCCTAATAATTGTCTTAATTCTTTAATTTGAATTTGATTATTTGAAAGTGCAGCTACTTGATCTAAAATAGATAAAGCATCTCGCATTGACCCTTCTGAGGAGGAACTAATTTGTTTGAGTGATTCATCATCAACAGTGATGTCCTCTTTAACACATATAGATTTTAAATGATTTATTAAAACTTCGTTATCAATTCTTTTTAGATCAAACTTTTGACATCTAGAAATGATAGTAGCAGGTATTTTTTTTGTCTCAGTTGTTGCAAATATGAATTTGGTATTATTTGGAGGTTCTTCAAGTGTTTTTAATAATGCATTAAAAGCGGCAGTAGATAACATATGCACTTCATCTATGATATAAATTTTAAAGCGCATTTCGTTTGTAGAATACATTACAGATTCTATGATTTCTCTTATGTTATCGACACCCGTTTTACTTGCCGCATCAATTTCAATAACATCAAGTGAATTTCCTTTTGTGATAGCGTTACAAGGTCCGCATTTATTACAAATCTCAAACGTTGGTTTGTTATTGTTATTACCTTCACAATTAAAAGCTTTGGCAATTATCCTAGCAGTAGTTGTTTTTCCTATTCCTCTTATTCCCGTTAATAAAAAAGCGTGGGCTAATCTACCGTCATTTAAAGCATTTTTTAGGGTGTTAACTAGTATATCTTGACCAATTAATTCTTGGAAATTTTGAGGTCTATATTTTCTTGCAAGAACTTTATAATTCATTTTATTTTCTTAAAAGAGAGCTTCATGACCCGCTATCATTGTTACGGCTGCTTTCTTTCGAATCTGACCGGGTTAGCAAGAGTCACGTCCATGAAACTCTCCAGAGATAATATGTATTAGTTTAGTATGACTTTCAAGATATTTAAATTTTTGTTGGTATATTTCTTAAATATGTACCTAATATTTTAACACTTCCTTCTAGAGTATAAAATTTCATTTCATCAAGCGCGTTTTGCATTCCATTTTCGCGCGGGTGACCCTCAGCATCTACATAAAATCTTGCCGCTTTCATATTTTTTCCACTTATATAACTTTCTAATTTTGTTAGATTAATACCATTAGTAGCAAACCCACCTAAAACTTTATATAGAGCAGCAGGAACAGATTTCATCTCAAATACAATAGTCGTTACAAAAACTTTACTATTGTCGTATTTGGGTATGTATTTTTTGTTTGACATAATTAAAAATCTTGTTGTGTTATTAACCTCATCTTCAATATTCTTTTTAAGAATTTTTAATCCGTATATTTTAGCAGCCATTTTAGATGCTATTGCTGCTACAGTTATATCATTTCCTTTTGATAATTCATGTGCGGCTCCTGCAGTATCTATATGCTGAACAGGTGCTATATTAAGTTGTTTTATTAATTTTCTACATTGTGCAAGACCTTGTGAATGACTTTTAACTGTTTTAATTGTTTTAAGAGTTGCACCTTTTAAGGCCATAAGTTGATGATTTACTTTTTGATAATGTTCTCCAATTATATGAAGTCCACTTTCTGGTATAAGATTATGGATATCTGCAACACGCCCTGCTACTGAATTTTCAATAGGAACCATAGCTAAATCTGAAGCTTTACTTTTTGTGGTATCTAACATGTTTTCAAATGAAATACAGGGAATTGCATTTGCATTTGGAAAACACTCTTCACAGGCCATATTAGAATAAGCTCCCGACATACCTTGAAAAGCTATCTTTAATTTTTTTTTACTAATAATCATTTATACTCTTTTTAAATTTTTTTAAATCACTAATAGTATCTATACCAATAGGTTTCTCATTTGTAATTAATATTTTGATGTTAATTCCAGCTTCTAGAGCTCTTAATTGCTCTAATTTTTCACTCATTTCTAAATTTGATGGTTTGAGTTTTATATATTTTTCAAGTATAGATCTATCCCAACCATAAATACCAAGATGATGCCATTTAATACTATCTCCCCAAGGAATTGGACATCTACTAAAATATAGTGCATTTCCTATCTCTCCAATTTTTGGTTTTGGGTTTTTAAAAGATGCTGCACATTTAACAATGTTTTCATCTAAAATCTCATTTTTATCTGCTTGAACCACTGGAGTGGCAATACATTTATTATTCTTAATTATATCAGCCAGACTTAAGATTAATTTTTTTGAAACATTAGGCAAATCACCCTGTAGGTGAATAATTTTTTTTATTTTTTTTTGGGGATCAAATTTTTCTAGTGCCTCATAAATTCTATCAGATCCACTTTTATGATCTTTGCTAGTTAGCATTCCTATTTGTCCACATCTTTCAGTTATATTAACAATATCTTGAGTATCTGTCGCAACTATAATAGGCACTTTTAAATTAGATTTTATTGCACTTCTAACTACATGCTCTATGAGTGGTTTCTTATCTATTTCAATCAAGGCTTTGTTTTTAAGTCTTGTTGATCCTATTCTCGATGGAATTAAAATAGCAAAGTTTTTGTATGACAATTTAAATGCCTATAAATAAAATAAAGAATTTAATCTTTATAAAAATAATTTTATTTTAATAATTTAATTGAAAAATTTATATAATGAAATATAAAAATATTATACCTTTTTGTGATAGAGTGGAGTTAAGATGGATGCATTAAGATTCAATAAAATTGCAGCAGCAGTTTTATGTGCTGGGTTATTAATAATGGGATTTAGTAAAGTGGGTAGTTTTTTAGTTAATCCAAAAGATTTAAAGGAAAATGCCTACCCAATTGAGGTTGCTAATGTAGATGCTAAGATTACTCAAGTAAAAGAAGCATCAGTAATTGAACCAATTATTAACCTTTTAGCAAGCGCAAATATTATGGAAGGTGAAAAAGTTGCTAAAAAATGCACAGCATGTCATGTTTTTGTTGATGGAGGAAATAATAAGGTAGGTCCAGGATTATACAATATCGTTAATAAACCAATTGGAAAAGCAGACTACGGTTACTCCAAGGCGTTTGCGGCATTGAATGGTAATTGGACTTATGAAGAATTAAACAAATTTCTTTATAAGCCTAAAGAATACGTTAAAGGTACAAAAATGAATTTTGCAGGTTTAAAGAAAACCAAAGACAGAGCAAATCTTATTGCATGGTTAAGAGAAAGATCAAACGCTCCGGCACCTCTGCCAAATAAATAGTTTTGATGAGTTTAGAAAACTTTTCTTCTTTTGCAAGTTGCCTTAATGAAATAAGTCAAAGTGTTAGAAAAATTACACTAAAAAAATCCAACCTGGAAAATAATTATAAAATTAAAACGGATGACAGCCCAGTTACAAAACACGATATAGAAGCTGAAAACTATATTAGAAAATATTTAGAAAATAGTTTCCCTTCTCACAATATTATTGGTGAAGAGTTAAAAGTAGTTGACAAAAAATCTGAATTTACATGGATTATTGATCCTATAGATGGAACGAAATCATATATGTCTGGAAGACCATTATGGGGAACAATGATTGGTCTCTTAAAAAATAATGAACCTATTATTGGAATGGTTGATTTTCCTGAGTTAGATCAATTATGGATAGGGTATAAAGATAAATTAATTTTAAATGGGAATGATTGTAATTTTTTAGAGAAAGAAAATTTAACCTTAAAAAATTCAATTTTTGCTTCAACAGCACCTGAGTTATTTGAATTTTTAAACTTACAAAAAATTAATGCAATAATTGATAATGTTAAATTTAATATATGGTCAGGTGATTGTCATAATTATATTTTACTTGCGCAAGGTAAAATAGACTTAGTCATAGAAGAAAATTTAAATTCATGGGATATTTTGCCGCTCATTCCAATTTTAAAATCTAGGGAAATATCCATAACTGATTGGAGTGGCTCAGAAATATTATTTGATTTTAAAACAAAAAAGAAATTCAAAGTCATTGCAGCTTGCAATAAAGATTTGCTTAATGAGGTTCTTCAATTTTTGAATTAATTAAACATTTCGTTAATCGTTTTGAAAACTGTTCTTAAGCTCATTGCTTCTCCTCCTTTTGGAAAGCCAGGTCTTGAGGTGAGATTCCAAGCCATTAAGTCAAAATGGACCCAATTAATTTTTTTATCAACAAATTGTTCTAAAAATAATGCTGCAGTGATTGCACCACCTGTACCAGAAAAACCTGTACTATTAAGAGCTCCATTTTCTGAATGAAGGAACCTTTTGTATGGAGTAAAAAGAGGTAATTGCCATACAGGATCAACCATTTTAATTGAATTATCTAAAAGCTTTTTTGAGATGTTTTCATTGTTTGAAAAGAATACTGGAACTTCTGTGCCAAGAGCTACTCTTGCCGCTCCAGTTAAAGTGGCAAAATCAATTATAAGATCAGGACTAATTTTACCCTCTTGGGCATAAGATAATGTATCTGCTAAAATTAAACGTCCTTCTGCATCGGTATTCCCAATTTCAACTGGCGTTTTATTTCTTGAAAATTTAATATCCATAGGTCTCATAGATTTTTGAGAAATCGAATTTTCTGCAATTGGTATAAGAACCCTAAGATTAATTTTGCTATTATAATCTATCAAACTTTTTGCTAAACCAATTGCAATTGCACTACCTCCCATATCTTTTTTCATGTTTAACATGGCCCCACTTGGTTTAATATCTAAGCCACCACTGTCAAAGGTAATACCTTTACCTATAATAGTGACATTATTTTTGTCTTTCTTAACGTCTTTGTTTTTCCAATTAATTTCTATAAGCTTAGGATTAAATTCAGATGATCTTCCTACCATAGAAATAAGTGGAAATTCTTTATCAAAGTTACGACCTTTATGAATTATACATTTTAAACTTTTAAATATTTTTTTTATTTCTATTTCATATTGATCGGGATTTAAATAATTTGCTGGAAGGTTAATCAAATCTCTTGCTAAGTTAATCCCTTTTAATTCAATAGAGCATGTTTCAACTAGATTTTTATATTCATTATTTAACGAAAGAATATTTAAATATTTTTTAACATTATGTTTTTTTAATACATTAAATTTATAAAAACTTAATCCCCATCCTAATAAAAATTCATAAATATCATTTTCGTTGTATTGAGATAAAATATTTAGATCCCAAACCCTATCTTCAAGCAAATTACATATTTTCGCAGCTTGATCAATTGTACTTTCTCTAAAATTTTTATTTGAGTTTAAATATGCAATTGTGATCATATTTTTCTGGTCAAAATCAAATAAATTAAAAATTGGTTTATTAGAATCAAATTTATAATTTGTCTTAAAATTCTTAAATTGTTTTTTTGAAAATAGTTTTGAACTCAATAAGTCATTTAAACTATTCACTAAATATAATTTAGAGTTATTTCTTGAGCTTTTTTTTACAAATGTTTCATTTTTTTTATTAAGATCAATCATATTTTATCCATCAACTAAACTATACACTCTTTTGTTATATAAAAAGAGTATTATTCCTCGTAGTGTCAAAAAAATTAAAAAACAAGAATATAAATATTTTAAATTAATTATATCACTGATTAGAAATTCAATAATTATGTAAAAAATTAAACATGAAATTACTATAGAGTTTCTCATTTCTTTTACTAATGTGGATCCTACAAATATTCCATCATATTGAAATGCAAGTACTGAAATTGGTGGGGTAATAATTACTAAAATCCAAAGATCTTGAATTATTTTTCTTAAAGGTTCAATGTCTGTAATAGAGAATATAATAAGATCTCTTAAAGAAAATAATAAGATGGCAATAAAAAAAGAAAATAAAAATGCCATTTCAAAAGTTAAGTAGATAGATGATTTTAATTCTTTTTTATTTCTAGATCCAATAGAGTTTCCAACTAAGGTTTCAGCAGAATGAGCAAATGCATCAATGGTATATGAGCATAAGCTAAATAGAACTAATAAAATCTCCATTGATGCTAATTCATTAACTCCAAGATCTGAAGATTTTTTGATCAAAAAAGCTTGAGCAAAAACTAAAAACATTGTTCTTATAAACAAATCTCTACTTATATTAAATATCCTTAAAATTTTACTAGTTAAAATAAATGTTTTTAATTTAAATTTTTTAAAATCATTGGGATTTGCAATAATGAAATACATATAGATTGAAATAATAAAACCACATATCTGAGATATAAAACTGCCAATGGCAACACCGCTTATTCCAAAATTTAGATATACGGCAAAATAAATTGAAAAAATAATATTTGTAAAATTTATTATAAAAAGCTGTATCATAACAAATTTTGTTTTTTGAATTCCAAAATACCAACCTAAAAAAACAATATTGATCAATCCAAAAGGTAAACCTATCATTCTTATGAATAAATAATCCTTATAAAATTCCATTATTTTTTCTGAAGGGTTAAAAAAATAATTTGAAATTTCAAAAATTATATTCTTGCAAATATATAAAGTTATTCCAATTATTATTGCTATAATGATTGGTCTTAATAATCCTAAGAATATTTCTTCAGTGTTTTTTTTGGCCATAATATTGGGCAATTATTCCTGTTGTACCCATTCTAAGAAAATTTAACCCAGCATACATGAAATTGAATATAATCCCACCTAAAGCTACAGCTGCTAGATAATTACTTGATGGCATATGTCCCATAATTAATGTATCAACTAATCCAACAAGTGGTATAGAAAAATTTGCTAAGATAATTGGCCAAGATAATTCCCAAATTTTTTTTCTATTTATTATCATTTGAAATTTAAATTTTTATGTATAAGACTTTAAGTGAATTATGTTTTTTCATTCTGCAAAGTTAAAATTAATAAATGCTAAGTAACATCAAGAATTTAAGTTTAACAAAGAAATTAGCATATAAAATTGTTTTTTTTATCTTTTGTTTAATTCCTTTTTTCTCTGGCTTGGATTCAATACCACCTTTGGATAGAGATGAGTCAAGATTTGTTCAATCATCTTATCAAATGATAGAAACTAATGATTATATAAATATTAAATTTTTGGATGAAATTAGGGCTAAAAAACCAATAGGTATTTACTGGGCACAATCAATTTTTGCTAATATATTTGGTGAAGATAAAATCTCATCATACAGATACGTATCTACTCTAGGTGCTCTCATAACAATCTTGGTATTATGGAAGTTTTCACAAATTCTATTTGGACAAAAAGCGTCTTTCTTTGTTGTCAGTGCCTCAATGATATCATTATTATTTATATTCGAATCTCATGTAGCTAAAACCGATTCATTGTTATTATCATTTATTACTTTTCAACAATATTTATTATTAAAAATCATCTTAAATAAAAAGAAATCTATTTTATTTGATTTAATCATACCAATATCTATGTGGCTCGTCTTAGGTGTTGGATTTCTAATTAAAGGACCAATTTCATTAGTCGTTTTTATCATCACTTTATCAAGCTATGTTTTATGGAGCAAAGACATTAATCTATTAAAAAACATTAGACCTTTTTGGGGTGTTATTTGTTTTATGATAATTGTTTTGCCATGGGTTTATATTATACAAAAAACTACAGATGGATTATTTTTTGAAAAAGCTATAAATGAAGATTTTTTACCAAAACTTTTCAGTGAACAAGAAAGTCATGGGGGTTATCCAGGCTATTATTTTTTGATTTCAAGTTTAATTTTTTGGCCTTTAGCATCTTTTTTTCCATTGGCTTTTTTCTTTGTAAAAAATAATTTAAATAATTTAGGCATTAGATTTTTAATTTGCTGGCTTGTCCCTTTTTGGATCATAA
>CACMRF010000034.1 GCA_902615995.1 uncultured SAR116 cluster alpha proteobacterium
AGCGAATGCTAGTTTTAAACTTAGAGAAGGGATGTCAGTTGGTCTTAAGGTTACATTAAGAAAAAGTAAAATGTATGAGTTTATAGATAGATTGATTAACATCGCTTTACCTAGAGTTAGAGACTTTAGGGGTATTAGTGATAAAAGTTTTGATGGTAAAGGTAATTATTCTTTAGGTTTAAAAGAACAATTTATTTTTCCTGAAATTGAATATGATACGGTTGACTCACCCAGAGGAATGGATATCACAATTGTTACTACTGCGAAAACAGATGACGAGGCAAGGGAATTGTTAAAAAATTTTAATTTCCCTTTTGTTAAATAATATATGGAGAGAATTTATGGCTAAACTGAGTGCTATACAAAAAAACCTAAAAAGAGTTAAGCTGGTTAATAAATACAGTTCAAAAAGGTCTAAATTAAAAAAAATCTGTTGCAATAAAAGTTTATCTATAGAAGAAAGGTTTAATGCTCAACTGAAATTGTCAGAATGCCCGCGTAATGGAGCAAAAATTAGGTTAAGAAATAGATGTGAAGTTACTGGAAGGCCAAGAGGATTTTATAGAAAATTTAAAATGTCTAGAATAGCTTTGAGAGAACATGCTTTAGCTGGTCTAATACCGGGCATGGTTAAGTCAAGTTGGTAAGGGGTGAATTAAAATGTCAATGAGTGATACACTAGGTGATATGTTAACAAGAATTAGGAATGGACAAACAACAAATAAAAAAGTTGTTGATGCTCCAGCTTCAAGATTTAGAAAAAATGTTTTAGAAGTCTTAAAAAGAGAAGGTTTTATAAGAAACTTTGAAGAGAAGCAAATGAGACCAGGAATTAATTTTTTTGAAATTGAACTAAAATATTATAATGGTAAACCTGTAATATCTGAAATTAAAAGAGTTTCAAAACCAGGAAGAAGAGTTTATTCAAGTATAAAAAATTTACAAAAAACTTATAACGGTTTAGGGATTTCCATTTTGTCAACTCCAAGAGGTGTAATGAGTGACAATGAGGCAAGAGAAGCTAATGTAGGTGGAGAAGTTTTATGTACTATATATTAGAGGTGTTTTATGTCTAGAATTGGTCAAAGTCCTGTTAGCATTAAAGAAAATGTTGAAGCTATTTTAGAAAATAAATCGCTTAAAGTCAAAGGTCCTAAAGGGTTTCTAGAAATGGAAGTCTCAAATTCCGTAGATTTGAAAATTAACGATGATAACATTTTTATAGAAAATAAAGATAATACTCTAAAGGGCAAAGCAAATTGGGGTACAACAAGAGCTTTGATAAATAATATGGTAATTGGTGTAACAACTGGATTTACTAAAAATTTAGAAATTGTTGGAGTTGGATATAGAGGAGCTGTTTCAGGAAAAAAATTAACATTGAACCTTGGTTTAAGTCATGCAGTTGAAATTGAAATACCAGATGATATTGAAGTTAAAATGGATGGTAATACTAAACTTGCTATAAGTAGTGTAAATAAACAGAAACTTGGTCAATTTTGTTCTGTTATTAGATCAAAGAGACCACCAGAGCCATTTAAAGGTAAAGGGATTAGATATACAGATGAGTATATTATAAGAAAAGAAGGTAAGAAAAAATAGGTTGAACAATGAGTACAAAAAAATCTCTACTTGATAAAAGAAAATTAAGAAATAGATTATCAATTAAAAAAAATATGGGTAATAAACTAAGGCTTTCTGTTTTTAGATCGAATAAACATATTTACTGTCAGATAATTGATGATGTTAAGCAAATAACATTATGTTCTTCATCTACATTAGATCCTGAAGTTAAAAAAGATCTTAAAAATTCAGGTACAATCTATGCGGCAGAAAAAGTAGGAAAAGATATAGCAGTAAAAGCAAAAAAAATTGGCTTTGAAAAAGTTGTTTTTGATAGAGGGGGTTATCTCTATCATGGAAGGGTTAAATCATTGGCTGAAGGTGCTAGATCCAGTGGATTAAAATTTTAAGGATAATTTATGAATCAGATTGATATTAAAAAAAATAATAAAGATGAATCCGAACTGACAGATAAGTTAGTTGGCATTAATAGAGTTGCTAAAGTTGTTAAAGGAGGAAGAAGATTTGGGTTTGCTGCTTTAGTTGTCGTTGGAGATATGAGAGGCAGAGTAGGATTTGGAACTGGTAAAGCAAAAGAAGTGCCGGAAGCTATTAAAAAGGCTACTGATGATGCAAAAAAGAAAATGGTAAGAGTTCCTCTAAAGGAAGGAAGAACATTACATCATGATATGAAAGGTCATTATGGTGCAGGAAGAGTTGTTTTAAGATCTGCTCCCCCCCGGAACAGGTATAATCGCAGGAGGGCCTATGAGAGCAGTTTTTGAAACTCTTGGTGTACAAGATGTTGTTGCTAAATCAGTTGGAACCTCAAACCCACATAATATGATTAAAGCTACTTTTGAAGCTTTTTCTTTTACAAACTCACCAAGAAGTATTGCTTCTAAGAGAGGTAAAAAAGTCTCAGAAATTTTTGGGTCTAAAGAAAATAATTAAATGAATTGATGATGAACAATATGAGTAAGAAAAATATTAAAATTATGCTTGTTAAAAGTGGAATTGGCAGAAAGTCTGATCAAAAAAAGACATTAATTGGTTTAGGGTTAAATCGTGTTGGCAAGATTAGAGAACTTGAGGATACACCATCGGTTCGTGGAATGGTTAATAAAGTTAGTCATTTAGTAAAAATAATTTAATAGTTATCGGAGTAAATTATGCAATTAAATCAACTCAAATCTGATAATAAAAAAACTAAAAAAAGAATTGGTAGAGGTATTGGTTCGGGAACTGGCAAGACCTCTGGTAAAGGACATAAGGGGCAAAAAGCAAGATCTGGTGTTGCGATTAAAGGTTTTGAAGGTGGTCAGATGCCAATTCACAGAAGATTACCTAAGAGAGGTTTTAAAAATATTTTTAGAAAAGAATATGTTCCAATTAATTTAGGTGTTATTCAAAAGCTAGTAGACAAGAAGAAAATATCTGATACGAAACCATTAGACATTGAAACTTTATTAAAAGCTGGTCTGTTAAAGAAAAATAATAATAATATTAAAATCTTAGCTAAAGGCGAATTTAAAAGTAAGCTAAAGTTTATAGGCTTCAATTTTTCAAAAAGTGCTAAAATCATTGTCGAAAAAAATGGTGGCACTTTTGAAAATTTAAACAATAAGTAAATTATTATGGCTGATCAAAATATATTTGGTACATTTGGAAAAGCTAAAGAACTTCGACAAAGAATACTATTCACATTAGGAGCTTTAATTATATATAGGCTTGGAACTTATATTCCTGTCCCTGGTATAAATCCAACTGTTCTTAATGAGATTGTTAATCAAACAAGTGGTGGTGTACTAGGTATGTTCAATATGTTTTCAGGAGGTGCTCTTGGAAGGATGACAATCTTTGCCTTAACAATTATACCTTATATTTCTGCTTCGATTATTATGCAATTAATGACTTCGTTATCACCTCAAATAGCTCAATTAAAAAAAGAAGGTGAATCAGGTCGACAAACCATAAATCAATATACCAGATATTTGACAGTTTTACTAGCTACTGTTCAAGCTTGGGGGTTTGCTGTTGCATTAGAAAGTACATCTGGAGCAAGTGGCTCTTTAGTACTAAATGCTGGAATTTATTTTAAAATAACTACTGTTGTAACTTTGGTAGGCGGTGTTATGTTTTTATTATGGCTTGGAGAACAAATTACTGAGAGAGGATTAGGTAATGGTGTCTCATTAATAATTTTTTCTGGCATTGTTGCTGAATTACCTAGAGCTTTGGCTCAAATATTAGAGCAAGGAAGAACAGGGGCTATATCTCCAATTTTAATTATAATAATTTTTGTGTTAGCTATCGCAGTCATAGCATTTATTGTTTTTATTGAGAGATCCCAAAGAAAAATTATTGTTCAGTATCCTAAAAGACAAGTAGGAAATAAAATTTTTTCAGGTGATTCTTCTCATCTTCCCTTAAAAATTAATGTTCCTGGAGTAATACCACCAATTTTTGCTTCTGCACTTCTTTTGTTACCTACGTCTGTAAGCTCTTTTGCAGGCATTGGTTCAGATAGTCCTGAGTGGTTGATTACTATTAATTCTCTGTTAGGTAGAGGTCAACCTATATATTTAGCTATTTATATAGGATTAATTGTATTTTTTGCCTTTTTTTATACTGCAATAGTATTTAATCCAGATGAAACTGCAGACAATTTAAAAAGGAATGGTGGATTTGTTCCTGGCATAAGGCCTGGACCACCTACTGCAGATTATTTAGATTTTGTTTTGACTAGACTGACTGCTATTGGAGCATTATATCTCTCAGCAGTTTGTATATTGCCCGAAATATTAATATCTAAATATTCAATACCTTTTTACTTTGGGGGAACTAGTCTTTTGATTGTTGTAACAGTAGCAATTGATACTGTTACTCAAGCTCAATCGCATATGTTAGCACACCAGTATTCAGGGCTAATTAAGAAAAGAAGATTGGGAGGATATACAAGATGAATATTATCTTATTTGGTGCTCCTGGTGCAGGCAAAGGAACACAAGCAAACTTTTTGATTAATGAATTTGGCCTTATTCAAATTTCAACTGGAGATATGCTTAGAGACTCAGTTAAACGTAAAACAAAATTAGGAAAACAGGTTGAGAATATCATGGCTAATGGAGAGTTAGTACCTGACGATATTATTTTTTTACTTATCAATGAAAGATTAAAGAACAAAGATATTAAAAATGGATTTATTTTTGACGGTTTTCCAAGAAATTTAAAGCAAGCTCAAAAGTTAGATGAAATTATGAATGATATGAGTATGCATTTGGACTTTGTATTTCACATTGATGTAGATGAAAAAATATTGACTAGTAGGATTGAAAATAGAGCGAAACAAGAAAAAGTAATTAGAAAAGATGATACATCTGCTGTTTTGATTGAAAGACTAAAAGTCTATAATAGAGATACTAAACCTGTTCTTGATCACTATTTCAATCAAAATATATTAAATGTTATTGATGGGATGGGAACAATCGATGAAGTTTCATCTAACATTTCTAGGCTAATTAATAAAGACTTAAAGGTTGACTAGATTATGTTAAAGTTTATAATCCGCAAATCCCTATATTTTATGGAGAAAGTCTAATGGCAAGAATAGCTGGTATTAATATACCTACTAATAAAAGAGTTGAAATTGCTCTAACATATATACATGGTATTGGCTTAAGTTCTAGTAAGAAAATATGTGAACTAGCAAATATTAAAGATCAAACAAGAGTGAATAACTTGACCGAAAGCGAATTGTCAAAAATTAGAGATATAATAGATAAAGATTATATAGTTGAAGGTGATTTAAGACGAAAAATATCACTTGATGTAAAAAGGTATCTAGATCTTGGGTGCCTAAGAGGGCTAAGACATAGAAAGAATCTACCTGTTAGAGGTCAAAGAACCCATACTAATGCTAGAACAAGAAAAGGTCCTGCAAAAGCTATTGCTGGTAAAAAGAAATAATTAGAGGGAAATAATGGCAAAACAACCATCGCAGACAAAAGTTAAGAAAAAAGAAAAGAAGAATATTTCAAATGCAATTGCACATGTTAATTCTTCCTTTAATAATACACTAATAACTATTACTGATTATCAAGGTAATACAATAGCTTGGTCATCTTCTGGTAGCATGGGGTTTAAAGGATCACGTAAATCTACTCCTTATGCAGCTCAATTAGCAGCTGAGGATGCTGGTAAAAAAGCTTCAGAGCATGGAGTTAAAATTGTTGATATAGAAGTTCAAGGTCCTGGATCTGGAAGAGAATCTGCACTGCGTGCACTTCAGATTGTAGGATTTCAAGTTAATTCTATAAGAGATGTTACGCCAATTCCGCATAATGGTTGTAGGCCAAAGAAAAGAAGAAGAGTATAGAAAATACAATTAAATTAAACCTATATTATTTAAGGACACAAAATGATCGAAAAAAATTGGAAAGAATTGATTAAACCAGCTAAATTAATGGTTAAACATAATGATGATCAAAAGTTAAATGCAACAATAATTGCTGAGCCTATTGAAAGAGGGTTTGGTGTCACAATTGGAAATGCTTTAAGAAGAATATTATTATCTTCACTTCAAGGTTCTGCGATAACGTCTATTCAGGTTCAAGGTGCTCTCCATGAATTTTCATCTTTGCCAGGTGTAAGAGAAGATTTAACGGACATGATCTTAAATATCAAAGGAATTAAAGTGAAAATGGAAGAAGAGGGACCTAAAAAAATATATTTAAATATTGAAGGGCCTATAACCGTTACAGCTGGTCACATTGAAGAAACATCAAATGTAACTATAATGAATCCAGAGCATGAAATATGTACACTTGAAGAAGGTAACAAATTGTCAATTGAATTCAATGTTGAAAATGGAAAAGGGTATGTTTCCGCTGGTGTAAATTACATAGAGGATAAACCTATTGGTTTAATCCCAATTGATGCAATTTTTAGTCCTATTTTACAGGTTTCATATGAAGTAGATAATGCTAGAGTTGGTCAGCAAACAGACTTTGATAAACTACTAATTAATGTTACTACTGATGGATCGATTTTACCTGAAGATGCAGTTGCTTTTGCTGCCAGAATTATGCAAGATCAAATGCAAAATTTTATCAACTTTGAAGAACCAGAGGAAGAGGAAGCAGCTCCAGAAGTTGACGATTTACCATTTAATAGAAATTTGTTAAGGAAAGTCGATGAACTTGAATTATCTGTGAGATCTGCAAATTGTTTAAAAAATGATAATATAGTTTACATTGGTGACCTAGTTTTAAGAACAGAGCCTGAAATGTTAAGAACTCCTAATTTTGGTAGAAAAAGTTTAAACGAAATAAGAGAAGTTTTAAAAGTAATGGATCTTGAATTAGGTATGATTATAGAAAATTGGCCACCTGAAAATATTGAAGATCTTGCCAAGAAAATTGAGGACCCATTTAATTAAAGGTAAATTTTATGAAGCACAGAATTAAAGGAAAAAAACTTAATAGAACTTCCTCTCATAGAAAAGCACTATTAAAAAACATGTCACAAGCTTTAATTAAGCACGAGCAAATAGTTACAACTTTAGTAAAAGCAAAGACACTTAAACCTTATTTTGATAAATTAATTACAATTGGGAAAAAAGGTAATCTCTCGGCAAGAAGGCAAGCCATTAGCAAGGTTGGAGATTTAAAATTAGTTGAAAAACTATTTAGTATATTAGCAAAAAGATATGAAACTAGGAACGGCGGTTATTCACGTGTATTGAAAGCTGGATTTAGATATGGTGATGCGGCACCTATGGCTGTTATAGAATTAGTAGATAGAGATGAAGAAGCTAGAGGTAAAGATAGCGGGCCAACTCAAGAACAAAAAAATTCAAATGAAAATGCAAATAAAGAACAAGATACAGCTTTAGCTACTGGTTAATTTTCAATGACATTTGATGGTTTTTTTGGAATTGACTGGTCAGGTGATAAAAGTAAGTTCCAAAAAGGGATAAAAGTAGCTTATTTAGACAAAAAAAATATAAATCCTGTAATAATTTTCCCACCAAACAAAAACAAATACTGGAATAGATCTTCTTTAATAGAATA
>CACMRF010000035.1 GCA_902615995.1 uncultured SAR116 cluster alpha proteobacterium
CCTGGTTTATAAGAGAAAAACTTATCTAGATTATTTGTTATTATTAAGTCTAAATCTAAAAAAAGAACATCTCCATTTAATTCATGTAATGGGTATCTCCATATACTCAATTTTCTCCAAGGTGTTTTAGATAATTCCTTTGGAATTTTTATTTGAGGAAGTGGTTTACAAATAACTTCGCTGACAATATTTTTATTATCATCAGTAAAACATATAAGTTTAGTTTTATTTTTGGTATGTGTTTTGATAGATGAACATAAATTATTTACATAATTATAATCATATCTATCTCCCCACTTCATGCATATTATTGTTTGCAATTTTAACTTATACCTTTAATCATAAGTGAATAATCATTTTATACTATGTTAATTAATATTTTACTTCCATATAAAGAGAAATTTTCAATAAATAAAGCTTCGTCTGTTAGTTTGACGGTAGCAAATAATTTGGAATTTAGTAAATATAAAAAACAAATAAGGGTTTTTGGGCATAATTTAAAAGATCCAATGTATAAAGATAATTTTGTGGGTATAGACAATTCTTGGAATCTTCTGAAAAGTAAAAATGAAAATATCGCTCAAGAAATGTGTAAGGTTATAAATAACGAACAAAATACTCGTCAATTAATTGAAATTCATAATAGACCTTATCTGGTTAATAAAATTTACTCAAAAATAAAAAGTACAAATTTGATTACACTTTTTCTTCACAATGATCCATTAGAAATGAAAGGATCTTTTTCTATTAATGACAGAAAAAATTTATTATTAAGATTAGATAAAATTTTTTGTGTAAGTAACTATATAAAAAAAAGGTTTTTGGATGGTATTAAAGATGATCTTGGTAAGGTTGTTGTTCTATATAATGGGGTGAGAAGAGCTCAAAAAACTATGCCTAAAAAATTAAAACAAATAATTTATGTAGGGAGGATTGTAAAAGAAAAAGGTGTGGATCTTTTTGTTGATGCAATAAGAGAAATTTATAAAGATTTTAAAGATTGGAATTTCAAAATTATTGGTGCACCAAGACTTGGAATAAATAAATTAGATCAATTTTCACGGAAAATAAAACATGATTTTGAAACTCTAGGTGATAGAGCAGAGATGTTAGGGTTTATTAACTCTAAAGATTTAAGCCATATTATGTCAGAGACATCTATAATTGTAATACCCTCGAGGTGGAATGAACCATTTGGATTAGTCGCTGCTGAAGCAATGTCAAATGGTATTGCAATAGTTTCCTCTAATTCAGGGGGTTTGCCTGAAATAATCTCTAACAATGGAATTTTAATTGATCAAATAAATTCCAAAAAAATTTCAAAAAATTTAAAACAAGTTTTGTCAAATAAGTCGATGCTTGAAGAACTTCAAAAAAAATCATGGGAAAATTTTAATTTCAATTCAAAAAACATTTCTTCAATTTTAGATGATTATCGTAAAGAATTATTTTTTAAAAATTGATTTATAGTCTTGTATTTGAGCTATACAAAACCCTATTGGAAACCATATAAATAAATTTCCCCATTGCCCAAAAAAACTTCCTGTTTGCTGAAATGGAAAAAAAAAGGCTAATGGGATTATATAACATATAGATGTAATTGGGCATCTTGGATTTAAAATACTACCTTTATAACAAGTATAAAACAAAAAATAAAACATCAATATACCTAAAGTTAAGCCAATAAGGCCTGTTTCAGCAAAAATTTGTATGTAATAATTATGTGGGTGATTACCACAATAATTTTTACCAGGTAACCAATCTATTCCTTTTTCTGGTAAGGTCTTACAGTGCTTTCTTGAACTAGAGGGACCAAGTCCAATTACTGGTTTAATCAGTCCTTGTTGAATGCCAGATCTCCAAGCACCCCAATAAGAATTATCATTTGATGTATTAATAATTGGTATTGATTTAAAAAAATGAGTTACGTATCTATCATAATAAGATTTGTTAAAGCCTAAAAGAGAAGTTAAGATTAAAAGGATGATTACCATAAAAATACTAAATGATTTAAATCTATTTACTTTATACTTTTTCCATGAAAAAAAAGCTAAAACTCCACTAAAAAATCGTATTAAGAAATTCCCCCTTTCTCCAGTTGAAAGAACTAAAGTCAATGAAGTAAGTGATACAATTAAACTCAATAAAGAAAACCTTTTAAATTTGATGGTAATTAGAGCAATGAAAGTACAATAAATAGGTAATGATATTTTTGCCAAGTAGCTTCCAGGAACTAAGTCTCCATATGGCCATGATAACCTTGCTTTTGGTTCATAAATAATTTCAGCTGTTAAAATTAAACACATTATTAACATTCCAATTAAAATAGAAACAAACATTACTATTCTAACGTCTCGATCTTTGCCCAACCAAACTTGTGCAGCTGCTACATATAATGGGAATCTAATCCATATAAATCCTTGAAAAAATGAATATTTATCATATGGCCCTAGAATTCCAGATATCATGCTTGTTACCCAAAACAAAAAGGCGAAAATAAACCAAAGTTGACCTGCCCAATTCCAATCTTTTTTGTAAAAACATCTAATGAGAAAGATTATTGAAATAAGTGTTAGCCATAGATCTGCTGGGTCTCTTTCAATTAAAAAAATAAAGGGGCCTAAAATCCAAAAGTAAGTCATAAATTTTTGGAATTTTGATAATTTTTTTATCTTATTTAACCCGTCATAGAAACTTGAATTTAAATCAAAGTTATTTGTACTAAAATATTTTAAGATCATAATATTAATTTAGAGCTTTAATCTTACCTTTTAAGAAAAAAATTAGAATTAATGATGGAATAACCATTAGACAAGTAATTATAAAAAATAAACCCCAATCACCATTTAAATAGTCAACTAAACTACCCGAGGAAGATGCTAAAGTTGTTCTTCCTAAAGTGCCTATTGAAGCTAATAAGGCATATTGCGTTGCTGTATATTGCCTATTAACCAAAACAGATATGAAGGCAACGAATGCTACAGTAGCAAATGCAGCTGCAAGATCATCTAAAATAACTGCAATTGAAAAAATCATATAATTTTTCCCTGTCCAAAATAATAAGGAAAACAAAAGATTTGTAAAAGCCATAAAAATTCCTGCAATAAAAATTGATCTTACTAATCCAATTTTTACAGTTAAAAATCCACCTATTAAAGTAAATAAAACAGTGGTAATCCATCCAAGGCCTTTTGAAAAAATGCCAATGTCTGATTTGGTGAAACCTATTTCCTTATAAAAAATCAGTGACATACGACCCAGAAAAGCTTCTCCAATTTTAAATAAAAATAAAAAAGCAAGGATACCAATGCCAATTGACAATCCATTTTTTTTAAAAAAATCGTATATTGGTGTGATAATCGTTTCAAATATCCATAATAAAATAAAATTTATTTGTTCTCCAAAAATAGAGATTTTTGAATTTTTCAAAACATTTAATTCATTTTTCATTGATAAGTTTTTTGATGCTTCTTTAATAGTTAACAACAAGAAATTTAAGATCATTAAAATAAAAAACAGAAAAATAAAAGTAATTTGCCAATAATTATAAAATCCTAATTTTTCAAAAAATTCAGAAATAAATAGTGAAACTAAACCACCAATCTTAAATCCTGTCCACCAACCCATAACAGCCATTGAAGCCGCAGCTGCCATAATGTTACTCTCATTCGATTTTATTTGTTCAATTCTTAATGCATCAATGGATATATCTTGTGTTGATGAAAAAATTGCGATTAGTAAACCAATTAAGATTATAAAAAATAAATTTTTTTCTGGATTAATATTTGACCAAATTAATAATGATATACCTATAAATAATTGCATCAAAAAGATCCAAGATTTTCTGTGTCCAATTTTTTTTGTAAGCCAAAATATTCTCAACTTATCAACTAGAGGAGCCCATAGATAGTTGATTGCATATACTGCAAATATAGCTCCAGCCCAGCCGATTGCACTTCTACTTAAGCCCTCTTCTTTAAGCCAAAGACTCAAACTTGAACCAATTAACACCCAGGGAAAACCACTTATAATTCCAAGTAAAAAAATTTTTAACATTCGAACTTCTAAAAATACTTTGATAGTTTCAAATTTATTTTTTCTTAAATTTTTCATTTTTATATTCTGGCCCGATTATATTATAGTAAAATTAAATATTTAAAGACTTACCTTAGAATGATCATATATCTTAATACTATTTATAAATCTAAACTAATATTTAAAAAAAAAATTTTTTTTTGTCAGCTTGGAAAAAATGGCAAGGTTCCGAATTATAAGAAAAGAGAAGGAGATAAATGTACACCTATGGGTAAATTTACTGTTAAAGCTATTTTTTTAAGAAGAGATAAAAAATTAAATATTCCTTTAAGAAAGTCTATAAAAAATAAAATTTATTTTATTCGTGAAAATTATGGATGGTGTGACGATATTAACTGTAAAAAATACAATCAATTAGTGAATTTAATTCCTAATTTTCATTATTCACATGAAAAATTATATAGATGTGATGATGTTTATGATATTATTTTAGAATTAAATTATAATCAAAATCCTACTATTAGAAATAAAGGAAGTGCAATATTTCTCCACTGTTCTTTTACTGATTTAAGAAATACAAATGGTTGTGTTGCTATAAAAAAAAATAACTTAAAATTTATAATTAATAATTTACAAAAAATAAATTACATATATATAAGATGATATAAATCTCTGGAGATCAACATGATGAATAACGTATTACCAATTGTTTTAGGCATTTTAGGATTGTTAAGTGCATACTTTGTTTACTTAAAAGTTAAAGCATCTCCAGAAGGCAAAGGAAAGGTAAAAGAGATTGGAGACGAAATTCATCTAGGTGCTATGGTATTCATGGCTAGTGAATATAAAAGATTAGCCTTATTCTGCGTTGTTTGTATTGTTGCTCTATATTTTAGTTTGGGTTGGGAAACAGCAATTTCTTTTTTTGTGGGAGCTGCATGTTCCGGTGTTGCAGGTTTTATTGGAATGTATACTGCAACAAAAGCTAATGTTAGAACTGCTGTTGCGGCTAATGAAAAGGGTGCTTCTGAAGCACTTAACATTGCATTTTTTGGCGGCTCTATTATGGGACTAACTGTAGCTTCTATGGGTCTATTTGGAGTTGGAATTTTATTTTATTATTTTGGAGGTGATATCAAAACCATTCATTCAATCGAAGGTTTTGCAATGGGTGCTTCTTCAGTTGCTTTGTTTTCTCGTGTAGGTGGCGGAATATTTACTAAAAGTGCAGATGTTGGGGCTGATCTCGTTGGTAAAGTAGAAGCAGGAATACCTGAGGATGACCCGAGGAACCCAGGCGTGATTGCTGATAATGTAGGGGATAATGTAGGAGATGTTGCTGGAATGGGTTCAGATATATTTGAATCATACTGTGGATCAATGATTGCTTCTATTGCCTTAGCAGCATCAATGACATCTGCAACTATTACAAAATTGGGTGGTGATCAATATATGTTGCAGTTAATACCTTTAGCACTAGCTTCTTTAGGTCTTATCTGTTCAATTATTGGTATTTTGATGGTTCGATTATTTTCTGATAAAAGTCCAGAAATTGCTTTAAGATTTGGAACCATTGGTTCAGCAGTAGTGTTTATTGTGGCATCATATTTTTTAGTCAAATATTTAGGTGTTTCATCAGGTGTTTGGGCAGCTGTTCTAATTGGATCTATTGGTGGAATAATTGTAGGACTAGTGACTGAGTATTATACTGGAGGCGCTCCAGTTAAGAAAATTGCCAAGGGTGGCGAAACAGGCTCAGCCACTATTATGATTACAGGATTGGCTACTGGAATGCAATCAGTTGCCGTACCAGTTTTTACTATTGTATGTATTATTTTTACTTCTAATTATTTTGCCGGATTGTATGGTGTTGGTATTGCTGCTATTGGCATGTTGAGTACAGTCGGAATAACAATGGCAATTGATGCTTATGGACCTGTTGCTGACAATGCTGGAGGAATAGCAGAGATGGCAGAAATGGGTAAAAAGACAAGAGAAATAACAGATTCTTTAGATGAAGTTGGAAACACAACTGCAGCTATTGGTAAAGGTTTTGCAATCAGTGCAGCAGCTTTAGCTGCTCTTGCATTAATAAGCGCCTATATTGAAAAAATATCTATGAGTGATCCAACATTTGTTCTAGCTATAAATGACCCTTTGGTACTAAGTGGTATGTTTTTAGGCGGAATTTTTCCATTTTTGGTAAGTGCCATGACAATGACTGCAGTTGGAGATGCTGCTTTTGACATGATAAAAGAAATAAGAAGACAGTTTAAAGAGATACCAGGTTTACTTGAAGGCAAAGCAAAACCAGATACTGCAAAATGTGTTGATATAGCTACACAAGCAGCTTTAAGAAAAATGATCCTACCAGGATCACTTGCTGTTCTTGCACCAGTAATAGTTGGATTTATCTTAGGCCCTAAAGCGCTTGGTGGAATGTTAGGTGGTGCCTTGATATGTTGTGTTATGATGGCTCTGATGATGTCAAATGCAGGTGGAGCTTGGGATAATGCAAAAAAATTTGTCGAAAAAGGTAATTTTGGAGGAAAAGGGTCAGATGTTCATAAAGCCGCTGTAGTAGGTGATACTGTTGGAGATCCCCTTAAAGATACTTCAGGACCGTCTATGAATATTTTAATAAATGTTATGGCAATTGTAAGTTTAGTAATTGCACCATTATTAATA
>CACMRF010000036.1 GCA_902615995.1 uncultured SAR116 cluster alpha proteobacterium
ACAAAAGTTGGTTGATAAAAATAATGAACCTTCAATTGAACTGCCAAAAGACAACAATACATCATTAACAGAAGTTACAAAGAAGACAAGAAATATAGATAGAATTAAAATTATTAATAATGAACTTCAGGGATCAATTTCACTTCTTGGAGCAAGAATAGATGATTTAGTGTTAAAAAATTACAGAAAAACTCTTGATCCAGAAAGTGATCAGATAAGGTTCTTAAAAAAAATTGATGAAAGAGAACCATTTTTCATTCAATTTGGCTGGAGTTCACCAAATAAAAATAAAGTTCCTAATGGAAATACCGTGTGGAAGGGTTCTAAATCTTCTTTAGATCCAAATAATCCCGTGACACTGACATGGAAAAATGGAGAAGGATTAAAATTTTCTCAAATAATATCTATAGATGATAATTACATGATTAAGGTTATTCAAAAGGTAAAAAATGAAACTAACAATTCAGTAAACTTATATCCTTATGGTCTTATAAGAAGGTCTGGTGAGCCTAAAACCACTGATTTTTTTGTTTTACATGAGGGTCCATTGGGTGTTTTTGATGGGTCGTTAAAAGAACATAGTTATTCAGATTTAAAAGAAACTGGCCAAAAAGGAATGTCCATAAAGACTAAAGAAAATGGTGGTTGGATTGGTATAACAGATAAATATTGGATGGCAGCTTTAATACCAGATCAAAATTCAAACTCTAATTTTACTTTCAGATATGTTAATAACTCTGCATCATACCAAACTGACTTTTTAGGTGAGCTTTCAAAAATTCCAGCAAGTGGAGAAATTGAGATTGTATCAAGAGTTTTTTCTGGAGCAAAAAAATTAAACTTGCTTGATAAATATGAAGAGAATTTAAAGATCAAAAATTTTGACTTAGCTATAGACTTTGGCTGGTTCTACTTCCTTACAAAACCATTTTTCTATGCCTTATCGTGGGCAAATAATATATTGGGTAATTTTGGGTTGGCAATTCTTGCTATTACAGTAGTTGTAAAAATTATATTTTTTCCATTAGCAAATAAATCATATAAAAGCATGGCTAGGATGAGAGTTTTAACACCTCAACTTCAACAATTGCGTGAGAGATTTGGTAATGATAGACAAAAAATGAATATGGAGATGATGGCTCTGTATAAAAGGGAAAAAGTAAATCCTGCAGCTGGTTGTTTGCCAATACTTGTTCAAATTCCAGTGTTTTTTGCTTTATATAAGGTTTTATTTGTATCTATTGAAATGAGGCAAGCTCCATTTTTTGGATGGATAAAAGACCTATCTGCATTAGATCCAACAAGTATATTTAACCTTTTTGGGTTATTACCCTATAATACAGATTTTTTACCTGATTTTCTTAATTTAGGAATTTGGCCTTTGTTAATGGGTGCTACTATGGTACTTCAACAAAGATTAAATCCTAAACCACCAGATCCTGTGCAAGCTCAGATTTTTGCTTGGATGCCAGTTGTTTTTACTTTTTTACTTGCAACATTTCCAGCAGGTTTGGTGATCTACTGGACATGGAATAATCTCTTATCAATTGCTCAACAATGGATAATTACTAGAAAAATTAATAAAGAAAAAAGTTGAATATTGGAATTTTCAGATGAAGACAAAGAAATTGGCAGAAAACTTTTTTTAGGAGATTGTCAATTTATCAAATCATGTGTATCCCTCGATACACTTCCGTCACAAAATAATAGTGAAGTTGCATTTTTTGGAAGATCTAATGTAGGTAAAAGTTCTTTAATCAATTCTTTAACTAATAAAAAAAAACTAGCTAAATTTAGTAAGACACCTGGAAGAACTAGGCAATTAAATTTTTTTAAAATTGAAAATAAATTACATAGTTTAAATTTTGTTGATTTACCAGGATATGGTTTTGCAAAAGTATCAAAAACAGAGCAAAGAGAATGGAGAAATCTAATTTTTGATTATATTTCTTCAAGACAAAATTTAAGAACAATACTTTTATTGATAGATGCAAGAAGAGAATTAACTAAACAGGATAACAAGATGATAGAGTTTTTTGAAAGCCAAGGCTTAGGATGGACATGTGTCATAACAAAAGCAGATAAAGTAAAAAAATCAGAAGTTTCTTCAAAAATGATTAATTTAAAAAATGCTCTAAAAAATAAGATTACCCTCTACCCACATCTCTTTTGTACATCTAGTGAAAAGAAAATAGGGCTAGAAGAATTGAGAGCATACATAGCAATGTTTGCAAAAAATTAGATTTATTTATAATGTAGGATAAAATAACTCAATAAAGTAATAATATGCAAAATAATTTGAACGATAAAGCTGAAATCTTAATGGAAACACTTCCTTTTATGAGAAGGTATTCAAACAAAGTTATAGTTATAAAATTTGGTGGGCATGCTATGGGGAAAAAAGAATACGTAAAGACTTTTGCTCAAGATGTATCGCTACTACAACAGGTAGGAATACTTCCAATCGTAGTCCATGGCGGTGGCCCCCAAATTGGAGAAATGCTAAAAAAATTAAAAATTGAAAGTAATTTTATAGATGGTTTAAGAGTTACTGATGCAGCAACTATTGATGTTGTTGAAATGGTTTTATGTGGCATCATTAATAAAAGTATTGTCTCAGCAATATCAAATGAGGGTGCTAATGCAGTTGGGATATCTGGTAAAGATGGGAATTTAATTTCTGCAAAGAGATTGTCAGTAATAGATAAAAACTCTGATTCCAATCTTGAGAATGTTTTGGATTTAGGTTTTGTTGGAGAACCTAATAAAATTAATACAGATGTAATTCAAGCTTTGATAAATCAAAAAATGATTCCAGTTATTGCACCAGTTGGCATTGGTGAAAATGGTCTATCATATAATATTAACGCGGATACAGCAGCAGGTGCAATTGCTTCGGCAATGAAAGCCACACGAATGATGATGTTAACTGACGTAGAAGGTGTATTAGATAGTAATGGTCAAATTATTACAGAGTTATCTGTAACAAAATGTAAGGAATTGATCAAAGAAAATGTTGTTAATGGAGGAATGATACCTAAAGTTAATACTTGTATTAAAACAGTTCAAGACGGAGCTGAAGCAGCTGTTATAATGGATGGTAGAAAAAAACATTCTCTTTTGGTTGAACTATTCACTGAAGACGGTGTTGGAACTTTAATTAAAGATTAGTTTAATCAATGGTTGAATATAAATGATTTATCAAAATAGTTTTCAAAATTGGATATTTGATTTAGATAATACCATGTATGATATTAATTTAGGTCTATTTAAAAAAATTTCTAATAGAATAACTGATTTTATAATGTCTAAATATTCTTTAGATATTGATCAGGCTAAAAAAATTCAAAAAGATTATTACTTGAAATATGGCTTAACTTTAAGAGGTTTAATTGTCGAAAAAAAATTAGAGCCAGAAGAATTTCTTGATTATGTTCATGACGTTGAACATCCAGAATTAGAAAAAAATGATCAATTAATATCAAAGATAAGAATATTAGAAGGCAAGAAAATTATCTTTACTAATGCTACGTCGAAACATGCAAAAAAAATTTTAAATATATTAGAATTAGAACATGATTTTGATCAAATCATTGATATTAAAGATTTAGAATATATTCCCAAACCAGACAAAAGATCATATAAAAAGTTATTAGAATGTTTAAATCTTAATAAAGAAAATTTAGATAAAACAATTTTTTTTGAGGATACAGTCAAAAATTTGATACCAGCTAAAAAACTTGGAATTACGACTGTGTGGATGAAAAATTCAATAAATGAAAAAGATTATATGAAAAATTGTAATTTCATAGACTATAGTTTTAATAATTTGAATGAGTTTTTAGATACAATAAAAATGAGAGGATAATATGGATCAAGATAATTTAAAAAATGTAATAGATAAGGCCTTTGATAATATATCAGATGTAAGTATAAATACAAAAGGGGAGATAAGAGACGCTGTTGATGAAACATTAAATTTACTTGATTCAGGAAAGCTCAGAGTAGCTGAACCTCTTGGCTCTAGTAAGTGGCGTGTAAATCAGTGGTCTAAAAAAGCTGTTTTACTCTCATTTAGACTAAACGATATGGGAATTATTCAAGGTGGGCCTGAAAGTTGGGATTGTGGTCCTTCTGTTTGGTGGGACAAAGTTAAATCAAAATTTTCAAACTGGTCATCCGATGATTTTAAAGAAGCAGGATTTAGAGCAGTCCCAGGTTCAATAGTAAGACATTCAGCTTTTATTAACAAAAATGTTGTTTTAATGCCATCTTTTGTTAACTTGGGCGCTTTTGTGGATGAGGGTGCAATGATAGATACGTGGGCAACTGTTGGATCTTGTGCACAAATTGGTAAAAATGTTCATTTGTCTGGAGGTGCTGGTATCGGTGGTGTACTAGAACCTTTACAAGCTGATCCAGTAATTATAGAGGACAATTGTTTTATAGGTGCACGTTCTGAAGTTGCAGAGGGTGTTATTATAGAAGAAGGCTCTGTGTTGTCGATGGGGGTTTATATAGGTGCCTCAACAAAAGTTGTTGATAGATCGACTGGCGAAATTTATATGGGAAGAGTTCCATCATATTCAGTAGTTGTTCCAGGTTCTATGGTTGGAAGTAAAAAAAGTGAAACATCTAATTCACCTAATTTATATTGTGCGGTAATAGTAAAAAGAGTTGACGCTAAAACCAGATCAAAAACATCAGTCAACGATTTGTTAAGAGACTAATTTAATGAGTTTAGATCCTGTCAAACTGGCGTCAGATTTAGTAAAAATAAAAAGTATAACTCCTCATGGGCAAGAGGCTATAAATCTAATCAAGTCAATTTTAAAAAATCATGATTTTAATTGTAAAATATTAACTTTTGGAGAGGGAGAAGATGAGGTTGTAAATTTGTACGCAAGATTTGGAAAAAATTCTCCAAATTTATGTTTTGCAGGACATGTTGATGTGGTGCCTGAAGGAAGTTCCGAGGATTGGTCTTTTGGACCATTTTCAGGTAAAATAATTAACAACCAACTTTGTGGAAGAGGCGCAGTAGATATGAAATCATCTATTGCAACTTTTATTTCATCAGCAATAGAGTTCTTAAAAGAAAATAATGAATTTGAAAATCTAGGTAGTATCTCCTTTATTATTACTTCGGATGAAGAAGGAAAAGCAATAAATGGGACCAAAAAAGTTGTTGAATGGTTAAAAAGTAATAAAGAAAACATAGATGATTGTATTGTGGGTGAACCTACTAACACTGATAAGTTAGGTGACATGATCAAGATTGGAAGAAGAGGTAGTTATTCAGGAAATTTAATTGTTAATGGTATACAAGGTCACGTTGGTTATCCCCATCTAGCTAAAAATCCAATAAACTCAATGTTAAAATTACTTCAGCCACTTTCTGAAGTAGAGTTAGACAAAGGAAATGAAAATTTTGAACCATCTACTATTATGATTACAAGTATAGATGTTGGGAATCACTCCTATAATATCATTCCTGCAAAAGTGAGCGTTAAGTTTAATATTAGGTTTAATAATCTTCATAGTTCAAAAAGTTTAACTAAAATGCTTACTGAAAAATTTGAGTCTCTTAATATTTCAAATTATTCATTTGATTATTTTTGTAATGCTGAACCTTTTTATACAAATCCTGGTCATTTAGTAGAATCATTAAAAAGAGCAATAAAATCTACAACAGGTCTTTTTCCAATTTTATCTACTAATGGAGGAACTTCAGATGCAAGGTTTATTAGAGATATTTGTCCTGTTGTAGAATTTGGTTTAGTAGGAAAGCTAATGCATAAAATTGATGAAAAAGTTTCTATAGATGATATAAATAATTTAAAGAAAATTTATAAAAACCTTTTAGAAATATATTTTGCTAAGTAATATGATAAGCCCACCTCCTTCCTTTATTGATATAAAAAATGGTTTTAAATCTTCTTTTGATTTTATTAGAAGAAAAAGTAATGTAGATAATTTGTTTGAGTTAGATAACGAAAAATTTTGGCAAAGCTGTTGGATTGTTTTTTTTATAAATGCACTAGTAGCAGTTTTAGCTTCATATGGCATTAAAGCGTCATTTGATATTTCTATGAAGGCAAATCTCTTACCAAAACTATTATTAATAACAGTTATAGATATTTCACTATTTGCAATATTGATTTATTATATTTTTAAAAACCTAAATAAAGATAATCTTTTTTTTAAATTCATAATTCCTTTCAATTGGATACAAGCTTTTCAAGCTTTTATTATGTTATCATTTACTTTTTTTGGATTATTTTTACCTGCC
>CACMRF010000037.1 GCA_902615995.1 uncultured SAR116 cluster alpha proteobacterium
CAATGTGATAATACAGCCATGAGATTATCAAAGTTTGGTCAATGTATATCAATACCAGCAGATCTTACGCAAATAAATGAAATACAGAATTTATTTTCAACAATTAATAAAAATGAAAAAAAATTGCATATTTTAGTCAATAATGCTGGGGCAGCCTGGGGTGCAGACTTTGATAATTTTCCAGAAAATGGTTGGGACAAAGTTATGGATACAAATGTTAAATCAATATTTTTTTTAACTCAAAAGTTTGTTAAATTGCTTGAAAAAAGTGGCACTAATTCGGATCCCTCTAGAGTTATTAATGTTGGCTCTATTGATGGAATTGGAATACCTCGAGCTGAAACATATTCATATCCAGCTTCAAAAGCTGCCGTGCATCAATTAACAAGGGTGTTGGCTAATAGATTAGCAGAGAGAAATATTAACATTAATGCGATTGCTCCAGGACCTTTTCAAAGTCAAATGATGAATGAAACTTTAAAAAAGTATGAAAAAGAAATAATAAACTCTGTACCAAGAAAAAGAATAGGCGTACCTGAAGACATGGCAGGAGCAGCTATCTTTCTTTCTTCAAAAGCAAGTGCTTACATTACTGGAATAGTATTACCGGTTGACGGTGGGTCACTAATTGCCAGACGTCACATGGTCTAACTAATTAATGAACATATCCCTCAATTTAGTTTTCAAAATTTTACCTGTTGCACCTAAGGGTATGTTATCTACAAACTCTACTCTATCTGGTATCATCCATTTGGCAATTTTACCTGAATAGAAATTTAAAATTTCATCTTTTGAAACTTCTTTACCTGGTAAAAGTTGAACAACAATCATAGGCCTTTCATCCCATTTCTCATCTGGAATTGCAATTGCAGCTGCATTAGCTACTGAGGGATGGCCTACACAAATATTTTCTAAATCAATAGAACTTATCCATTCTCCTCCTGATTTAATAATATCTTTATTTCTATCTGTTACTGTCATAAATCCATTTTTATCAATTGTGGCAATATCTCCAGTATCAAACCAGCCACCATCAAAGAACCTGTCTTTTTGAGTGTCGTCATTATAATAACTTTTTAAAACCCAATAACCCCTTGAAAGCAATCTTCCTTGTGTTTTGCCATCATTTGGCATGATGTTACCTTCATCATCAATGAGCTTCATTTGATGGCCAAAAACAGTTCTTCCTTGAGGTATTTTTTGATCATAATATTCTTTTTTATTTTTTACTGTAGTATTATATAATGGCATATTTGCAGTTCCAATTGGACTCATCTCGGTCATGCCCCATGCATGTATAACATCTACATTGTATTCTTCCCCAAAGCCTTCAAATAATGTTCTTGGACATGCTGAACCACCAATAATTAATCTTTGGACTGTATCTAGTTTTTTGCCACTGTCTCTCAAATGATTTAATAGTAATAACCAAACAGTTGGAACACCTAATGATATTGTTACTTTCTCTTGATTCATTAAATCAGTTAAACTTTCCCCATCTAATTTAGCACCAGGAAATACAAATTTTGTTCCACACATAGCCGCGGCATAAGGTGTTCCCCATGCATTTACATGAAACATTGGTACGACTGGCATCACAACATCTTTTGCGCCATATGGTATTGCATCTTTTAGATTAATCCCATAAGCATGAAGAACAGTTGATCTGTGAGTATATAATACACCTTTTGGATTTCCAGTTGTTCCTGAAGTATAACATAGCGATGATGCAGTTCTTTCATCTAAATTTGGCCAATCAAATTCAATGGGTTTTTTATCAATAAAGTCTTCGTAACATAAAACTTCAATTCCATTAGATAATTCTAAATCAATCATATTTTTACTATCAGTCATAACCACAATAGCTTTTACCGATTTAAAGCTTGGCGCAGCTAGTTTAATCAAATCTACAATGTTTAAATCAACAAAAATGATTTTATCTTCTGCATGATTTACAATGTAAGCTATTTGATCGTGATGTAACCTTGGATTCATGGTATGACAAATTAAACCACTAGAAGAAGTTGCATAATAAAGTTCTAAATGCCTGTAACCATTCCACGCTAATGTTCCAATTCTGTCACCTTCTAAAACACCATAATCCTTTAGTGCATTAGCTAATTGTTTTGTTCTATTACCCCAGTCTTCATAAGTATATTTATGAATACCCCCTTCAACTGAATTACTTACTATTTCTTGGGTTGGGTAATTATTAATAGCATGCTCAAATATTGATGAAATCAACAATGGATGATCTTGCATTAAACCTTTCATAAATTATCTCCTACTTAAATAAATTACATAATTTTGATAAATCTTTTTTCATAACTTTACCATTTTTATTTTTGGGCAAATAATCTTTGACAACTGTCCAATAATCAGGTTGTTTGTAGTCAGCTAGTTTAGTTTTACAAATTAACTTTAATTGATCAACTAACAATGAGTCATTTTTAAAAATTACCACGTGAATTTTTTCACCAAGAACTTCATCTGGATGAGGTATAACCGCAACTTCAATTACACCATTTTGTAAACTTATTAAATTTTCAATTTCTGAAGAATAAACGTTATATCCACCCCTATTAATAACATCTTTTTTTCTATCTAATATATAGATATAACCCTCCTCATCCTTAAAGCCAACATCACCTGATTTCCAAAAGCCATTTTCTGTAAATTCTTTTTTTGTAGCTGCATAATCATTCCAATAACCTGGGATAACCATTGGGCCTGAGATCAATAATTCTCCGTGTTGATTTGACCTTAATTCTTCTTGTTTTTCATTAATGATTTTTATTTGACCAGTTGGAACACATTTGCCAACACTATTTAACTTATCAATTGAATATTCTATTGGCATTATAGTAGTTGGAGAAGTTGTTTCTGTTGCTCCATAAATGTTAATTAATGACAAGTTTGGAAGAACTTTTTTTAGTTTTTTCAATGTGCCAATTGGCATTGCTGCTCCGCCAAATCCACCAATTCTCCATTTAGACAATCTTGAACTATTAAACTCTCCTCTTTCAATACATAAATTATACATCGCAGGCACCATAATCAAATATGTTAAACCTTGATCTTCAGCAGTTTTTAAAAAATCTTTAACCTCAAATTTCTGTTTAAGAGTTAGACTACCACCTACAAATATCATAAGTAAAAAATGTGCGACTATTCCAGTAACATGACTTGCTGGAACAACTAAAACTGAATGATCTTGAGACGTTAAATTAAAAGCATTTTTATAATGTAAACAAGAATGTATTATATTAAAATGTGTTAACATTGCTCCTTTAGGTTTTCCAGTTGTTCCTGAGGTATATAATATTATTGCGGTTTCAGTATCAATTAAATTAGCTTCCATTGAAAATTCTTTATTGGAGGGGTTATTTAAATCTTCAAGTTTAAAACTAATTTTAATTACATCTTTTTCTATATTAGAAATTTTTTTAGTTAATGATGAAGCAAAAACAACAGCAGTTGCATTACAATCATTTAAAATAGTATTATTTTCAAATCTTGAGGATCTAGGATTTAAAGGTACAAGTATTAAACCTCTTCTAATACAATACAATGACACAATCACAAAACTGATATCATTTTCAAAAAGGATACCGATTCTATCTTTCTTTTTAAAATTGTATTTCAAAAACAAAGTTTCTAGAGAGTTTACTAATTTCAAAATTTGTGAATATGAATAATTCTTGTTTTCGTCAATTATACAAGTTTTTTTAGAATGTAATTTGATAGATTTTTCAACAAATTCCCATACATTTAGTGGACGGTTTTTGAAGCATTTTAAATTTCTGCTAAAAACATTC
>CACMRF010000038.1 GCA_902615995.1 uncultured SAR116 cluster alpha proteobacterium
AAATCTTAGTCCCTGACATGCCAGGGTTTGGAGAGTCTTCAGATTTAAAATCTGATCACACACCAGAAAATATATCTTTAAATCTTTATCAAACTTTTAGAAAACTAAAAATTACTGATTTAGATAATATAAATTTAGTTGGGTTTTCATTTGGAGGTTTAATTTCAGGACATCTTTCTTATCAGTTTTTAAAAAAAGGAATTAAATTAAAAAATTTAATTTTGGTTGGACCTGGTGGAACAGGTGCAAGAAGAGGGCCAATGAGAGAAATGGTTCGTCGAACACCTAAAATGTCTTTTGAAGAAATCTTAAGAGCACATTTTGAAAATCTGAACATATTAATGATTAACGACAAAAAAAATATTGATCAGTTATCAATATATATACAATTAGAAAACACAAATAATCACAGGCTTAAAAGTAGACCTATATCAGCTACTAATACTCTAATAAAAATATTAGAAAAACAAAATATAATCCCTTATCTAATTTTTGGAGAAAAAGATGCAACAGTTGGCCCTTATTTAGAAGAAAGAATCTCTCTTTTTAGAAAAGCATGTAAGGATGTACGAATTCATGTTGAAATTGATGCTGGTCATTGGATTATGTATGAAAAACCAAATAGATTCAACAGTCTTATAAAAGAAATAATTAATTAATCTAGATTAAACCCATGAGATTTTAACCAATTTTTAAACTCTTTTCTCTCTGGTAATGACATTTGTCTTGAGATATTTTAGACCAAGTGTTTTTTTTGTTAAACCCATAAACATTAACGTGCCTTTGCTTTGATTTTGGTATTGGTTGTAAACATTCAATAGTTTTATCATAATGATCAATTTGCTTTAACATGTCTTTATCGTTATAAAAATTTTCATGAAAAACTACTTTCATGGGTAACCTAATTGAAACTTCATTATTTTCATCAGGCCAACCAACACTAAGCCCTGCTATTGGAAATACACCTTCGGGTAAATGACACATTTTCTTAACTTCTTCTAAGTGGTTTCTAATCATACTAATTGAGCAAATTCCTAATCCAAACTCTTCTGCACTATTAATTAAATTTTTCATTTCTTTATTTTTAATTAATAAAATAGAATATTGCTGAAGATTAGACTTTGAAGGTGCGGATTGAGCTGAGGCTATTAAAGATATCAAAATTTCATTTGAAATTTTAAATTTTTTAAATTTGCGACAAGATTTTCTTAATATTCTTTTAGATATAGAATTAGGTATATCAAAAGATTTTTTCATATCACTATCTTGTACATATCTCCTTTTAATAAGATCTTTAATATCAATCATAAAAATTTATAGTTTATTATAGTTATGTTAGAGTTAAAATAAAAGACTAGGAAGAAAAAAATTATGTTAAATTTAGATGGAAAGACTGCCATTGTCACAGGATGTGGATCTGAAGGTGAAGGCTGGGGGAACGGAAGAGCTATTGCCACTTTGTTAGCAAGGCAAGGAGCAAAAGTTATAGGAACAGATTTAAATTATAAAGCAGCAAAAAATACGCAGGATTTTATTCTTAAAGAAAACAAAAAATGTGAAATTTATGAAGTAAATATGTCTAATAAAAAAGATGTAGACTCTTTTTTTAAAAATGTAACAAAGCAACATGAAAAAATTAATATTTTAGTTAACAATGTAGGCAGATCTGAACCAGGTGATCCAGAAGTTATGGATTATGATGTTTGGAGAGAACAATTTAGTACAAATTTAGATACTGCTTTTTTTGCTATCAAACAAATTATACCAAAAATGAAAAAAAATGGTGGTGGATCTATTGTAAATATTTCATCTGTAGCTGGAATGAGATATGTGGGCAAACCTCAGGTCGGTTATAGTGCATCTAAAGCAGCCTTAATGCAAATGACTAAAACAACAGCAATTATTCATGCAGAAAATAAAATAAGATTAAATTGTGTTGTACCTGGATTAATGCACACCCCTCTTGTTGAAAGACTTGCAAACAAATATGCTGATGGCAAATATGAGGAATTCGTTAAAACAAGAAATAATCAAGTCCCTATGAAAAAAATGGGAAGTTCATTTGATGTAGCGAACGCAGTTTTATTTTTAGCGTCAGATGAAGCAAAATATATTACAGGTACTGAAATTGTAGTTGATGGAGGCTTGACAGCAACTACACCATAAAGAAAAATATTAAATAGATTTTTTAAAACGTCTTGCATATTGATTAGGAGTTTCAATTTCAACACCTAAAATATCAGCAGCATCCCAAACCCATCTAGGATTAGAGAGAAATGCTCTTGCCATTGCAATCATATCACTTTCATCATTTGCAAGTATTTTATTTGCTTTAATTGGATCTGTTATCATTCCAACTGTTCTAGTTAAAATATCTGAATTTTGTTTTATATGTTTCGATAAATGTACTTGATAATGCTCTTTAACTGGTATTTTTGGGCTTGGTGTATTGCCACCACTTGAAACACATACATAATCACAACCTAAGTTTTTAAGTTGTTTAGAAAAAACCAACGCATCCTCTATTTCAATTCCATTTTCTTCCCATTCTGTTCCAGTAATTCTCATTCCAATTGGCAAATTATTTGATACTTTAACTACCTCTTGAAAAACTTCTAAAGGAAATCTCATTCTGTTATCAAGATTTCCTCCATATTTATCTTTTCTTTGATTTGATATTGGAGATAGAAATTGATGTAATAAATATCCATGTGCAGCATGTATTTCAATCAAATCAAATCCAGCTTTAAGACTTCTTTTTGTTGCATCAATAAAAGCTGTTTTTACCCTTTGCAAATCTTCATCATTCATCTCTTGAGGAATTGGCCAATCTTTATCAAATGGAATTGCCGATGGTGCGATAGTTTTCCAAGGATTTTGATTATTTCTTAGATAAGATCTTCCCTCCCAAGGTCTCTGAGTAGATGCTTTTCTGCCGGCATGGCCAAGCTGAATTCCAAACTTAACTTTATTTAATGAAAGCGCTTTTACTTTTTCTAACACAGTTCTAATTGATGTAAGACAATCATCATTATAAATTCCTGTACAATTGTGTGTAATTCTTCCAATATCTTCTACTGCGGTAGATTCAATCATCACTAAGCCTGCACCACTAAAACCAAATTGTGATAAATGTTGAAAATGCCAATTATTCATCAAACCATTTTCCGCAGAATATTGACACATTGGAGATACAACAATTCTGTTAGAAAATTCGGTATCTTTAATTTTAATTTTTTCAAAAATTGTATTTTTAATCATGTCTTCTTATCCAATCATTAACAAGTCTTCTTGCAATTGAGTCAAATCTTGGAAGTTTAAATCCATCCGTAATATCTGGATGAGTTAAATCTTTTAATTGACTAACGTCAAACCAGTTCGCATCTTCTATTTCATCTTTATCTAGATTTAAGTCAGTATCTTCTGTTTTGGCAAAAAATCCTAGCATTAAAGATGCTGGAAATGGCCAAGGTTGAGACTGAAAATATTCAATTTTATTCACATTTACCCCAACCTCTTCGTAGACCTCTCTTTTTAAAGCTAATTCAAGACTTTCTCCTGGTTCAACAAATCCAGCAAGAGTGCTATACATTTTTTGTGGAAACCTAGACGAACGTGCCAACAAAACTTTATCTTTATTTGAAACAAGTGTTATAATCGCCGGATCTGTCCTAGGAAAGTGGCTTTGATTACAATTTTTATTCACACATTTTAAAACAAAACCAGCTTCTTCTATTTTGGTTTTTGATCCACATACTCCACAAAATTTATTTTTTTCATGCCAAAATGTCATACCC
>CACMRF010000039.1 GCA_902615995.1 uncultured SAR116 cluster alpha proteobacterium
TTGTAAATAAGGTTCTAAATTAATATTTATTTTTTTATTTAATATCAAATCTGAAACTAATTTTCCTAATTTAGGTCCAATTGTAAGACCTACATGCTGACCGCCAAATGCAAAGTAAACATTTTCCAAAGATTGAGATCTTCCTAATACTGGCAGGCTATCTGACGTTGAAGGTCTTTGTCCCATCCAAAAATCTTCTTCTTTCCAAGATAAAGAAGGAATAATATTTTTAATTAAGCTGCGAATATAATCATATCTAGATTTGTTTGCAGGTGCATCGACACCAGAAAAATCTACTATACCTGCAAATCTTAAAGTATCATCCATTGGAGTTATTGCAATTTTTTTATTAATAATCATTAAGGGATTAGGCGGTAAAAAATTAACTTTTTTTAAAACTATATGAAACCCTCTTTCAGCTTCTATATTAACTTTGTGATTAACAGTCTTTAAAAGCCTTTTTGACCAAATTCCTGAGCAAACTATAATTTTATTTGCAGAGATTATTTTACCATCTTTTAAAGTGACATCCTTATCAGAAATTGAAGTGACCTCATGTTTTTTAAAAATACCACCTAATTTTACAAACTCTTTTTTTAACGCCCAGAGATATTTTTGAGGGGATGAAATCCAACCATGATCGTAAAATTCAATACCTGATTTATAATGATTTGATAAATAACTATACTTTTTTGTGAACTCTTGGCTGTTTATTTTTTTAAAATTAAATTTATATTTTTTTCTAATTTCTAAGTCAGATTTACTTTTAAAAATTTCATCTTGATTCCTAAAAATCATTGAAATTTTACCTTTATTTATAAATTTTGATGCTTCAGTGCTTTTTGATAAAGCAAGATGTTGTTCAACTGTATCATAAGTAAGTTGATGAAGATTTTTAATAATATAGTCAAAATTAGATTTACTGGAATTTCTCAAAAAAGGAATGGCCCACGGAAATAATTTGGGTAAATAAGAATATTTCAAAAACAAAGGAGACGATTTTGAGAACAAGTAAAATGGTAAATTTCTTAATAATCCTGGTGAAGATAGAGGTATAATTGATGATGCTGCTAACAAACCAGCGTTACCATAAGAGGTTTGGTTTTCGTTTCCTATATCAACTCTATCTATTAATGTTACATTTAAACCATTTCTAATTAAATTTAACCCAGCAGATAACCCAGTAATTCCCGCTCCAACAATTAAAATATTTTTTTTCAATATTTATTCTAATCTATGCCATAAAGGCTTGTTTTATCGGCTTTAGGTCTATTATCACTTAATGGCTTACCATTAATTAAGAAGTAATTATGCTCTGCTATATCAGTTACATAATCTCCAACTCTTTCAATACTTTTTGCGATAAATAAAATATGAGTTCCACTAACTATATTTTTTTTATTCCTACTCATTGATGAAAGAACTTCTTGGTAAAGTTTTGTATTCATCTTATCTATAACAACATCAGTATCTCTAACTTTAACACTTAAATCACTATCTTTATCTTTATAAGCAATAATGACATCTTCTAACATTTCCTGTGTAACTAATCCCATTTTACCAATATTTACACCAGGTATATCATCAGAGCTTAATTCACATAATGCTTTTGTTCTATTTGAAATATTTCTAGAATAATCACCAATTCTTTCTAAAACTGTTGATATCTTTAAAGCAGATATAACTCTTCTCAAATCTTCAGCTTGAGGTGCTCTTAGTGCAATTATTTCAAATCCTAATTGCTGAATTTTTTCGTCCAAATCGTCTAAATTTTTATCTTTAGAAATTAACTTGTCAATTTCTTCAATATTTTGAGTTGAAAAATTATCAATTGAATTGACAAACTGTTCTGTTGCAAGTTTAGCCAGCTTTAATAAATCTTTATTCAATTTATGAAGATCATCGTCAAAAGATGATAAAATATGCTCATTAACCATTTTCTTTATCTCCTTAACCAATCCTACCAGATATATATGCTTCTGTCTGTTTATCTTCGGGCATTGTGAATATTTTTTTTGTTTCTCCAACTTCAATTAATTCACCAAGATGAAAATAGGCCGTCCTCTGAGATATTCTGGCAGCTTGTTGCATTGAATGTGTAACAATTACTATAGAATAATTTTTGCCTAATTGATTTATTAGCTCTTCAATTTTTGCAGTTGCTATAGGGTCTAAAGCAGAACAAGGTTCATCCATTAGAATTATTTCTGGGCTAACAGCAATTGCTCTTGCAATACATAATCTTTGTTGTTGCCCTCCTGACAAACCTGTTCCAGGAGACTGTAATCTATCTTTAACTTCCTCCCATAAACCAGAATCTTTTAAAGAATTTTCAACAATAAAATCTAATTCTTCTTTCGATGATGAAAGCCCATGTATTTTAGGACCATATGCTACATTTTCATATATTGATTTTGGAAAAGGATTGGGTTTTTGAAAAACCATCCCTATTTTTGCTCTTAAGGTTACAACATCAATTTTTTCATCATATATATCTTCTTTATCAAGTGAAATACTCCCTTTTACTTTACAAGTATCTATTGTGTCATTCATTCTATTTAGACACCTTAAGAAAGTTGATTTGCCGCACCCTGATGGTCCAATGAATGAGATGATTTCTCTTGATGCTATATCTATTGAAACATCTTTAATAGCTTGTTTCTCACCATAAAAAACATCCACATTTCTACAAATAATTTTTGGGTCTTTAGAAAAAATTTCTCCAATAGTTTTTGTTTTCACATTATCTATATTTGAATTACTAACCATTACTTCCTACCACCTTCTTTCTAGTTTTTTTCTAAGAATTACAGCAGCTGCATTCATAAAAATTAGAAAAACTAATAAAACAATAATAGCTGAACTAGTTTTTTGGATAAACATTCTCTCTGCAAAATCAGCCCACATAAAAATTTGTACAGGAAGAACTGTACCTGGATCTGTAACACCTCCTGGTATGTCAACAATAAATGCAACCATTCCAATCATTAACAATGGAGCTGTTTCACCTAATGCTTGTGCCATACCAATTATCGTTCCTGTAAGCATTCCTGGCATAGCTAAGGGTAAAACATGATGAAAAATAGTTTGTAGCTTAGATGCTCCTATTCCATAAGCAGCATCTTTTATACTAGGAGGAACTGCCCTAATTGCAGCCCTGGAAGATATGATTATAGTTGGTAATGTCATCAAAGCAAGGACCATTCCTCCTAGTAATGGAATAGATCTAGGCATTCCAAATACACCTATAAATATAGCCAAACCTAAAATACCAAAGACAACTGAAGGGACTGCAGCTAAATTGTTAATATTAACTTCAATAATTTCGGTTATCCTGTTTTTTGGAGCAAATTCCTCTAAATAAACAGCAGTTGCAACACCTAAAGGAAATGCGATGATAAAGCAAACTGCTAGAGTTAACATTGAACCAATAAAAGC
>CACMRF010000040.1 GCA_902615995.1 uncultured SAR116 cluster alpha proteobacterium
TATGGATAAAACAGTTAAGCGTATTGCAAATGAAATAGAAAATAAAAACCCAATAGGTGTTTTTGGTGATTATGACGTTGATGGTGCAACTTCTGCAGCTTTACTAAAATTATTTTTACAATATTTTGGGATTGAAGTTCACATTCATATACCTGATAGATTTTTAGAAGGCTATGGCCCAAATGTTTCTGCTTTGAATAGTTTAGTTTCAAAAGGCTCAAATTTAATCATAACAGTTGATTGTGGAATTAATTCTCATGAACCGTTAAAAGAATTAAATAAGACAGACATAGATTGTATTATCATTGATCATCATACTCCCGACGATGATTTGCCTCCTGCTTTTTCAATAGTAAATCCTAAGCGTAAAGAAAATGGAATTGAATATCATTATTTAAGTGCTGTTGGGATTACTTTCATAATGATTGTTGGTTTAACTAGAGAGCTAAGACAAAGAGGTGTTTTTGAAAAAATAAAAGAACCAAATTTATTTAGATTTTTAGATTTAGTTGCTTTAGGAACAGTTTGTGATGTAGTCCCTTTAAAAGGTCTTAATAGATGTTTTGTTAAAGCTGGTTTAAATATTATTTCTCAGAGAAATAATCTAGGTATAAATGCTTTATGCGATATATCGGATCTAAATAAAATACCAGATGAAGAAACTTTGGGTTACAAATTAGGGCCAAAAATTAATGCAGCTGGAAGAATTGGTTCAAGCGAGATTGGTGTCAGTCTTTTAATTTCAAAAGATATTAATAAAGCAAATGAGCTTGCATCAAAACTTTATCTACTTAATGAGAAAAGAAAGAAATTAACTAACAACTCTACTTTAGAAGCAATAGGTATGGTTGAGAGTGAAAAAAATATGATAGGAAAACTACCTGATTTTTTATTTCTAGTAAGTGAAAATTGGAATGAAGGAATTATTGGTATTCTTGCTGGTAAGATTAAAGAAAAGTATAATAGACCTTGTTGTGTAATCTCATTAGGTAAAAATCATTCCAAAGGATCGGCAAGGTCTATTGCTAATATTCCAATAGGAGAATATTTTTTGGAAGCTTTAGATAAGAAATTACTTGTTAAAGGTGGAGGCCATGACTTAGCTGCTGGTCTTACAATTGAAAACAATAAAATAAAAATGTTTAAAGATTTTATGATTTCTAAGGTTGAAAATGCCTTTCAAGAAAATGAACTAGTTTCAGAAATATCTATTACAAGTGATTTATCAATATCAGCATTAAATAGTGATTTAATGGATTGGATAAAAAAACTTGGGCCATGGGGACAGGGGAATCCAATACCAAAATTTCTAATAAAAGATGTAATAATTAAAAAATTAGTCTTTTTTGGAAAAGAAAAACAACATCTTCTTGTTAAATTTTCAGACAATTCAGGTGAAATAGATTGTAAAATTTTTAATATCAATGAAACTGCTTTTTCATCAGTTTTAGAAAAAAATAAGTCGTTACATTTATTAGGTAACTTAGTATCAAATGAATGGAATAATAAGAACAAAGTTGAATTTAATTTAATTGATATAATGACTTGATAACTTTTGCTTTTTAATTTATGAATCAATCAACTATGGCCCCTTCGTCTAGTGGTTTAGGACATCGCCCTTTCACGGCGGCAACACGGGTTCGAATCCCGTAGGGGTCACCATCTAAGTCATTGTTTTTACCGTAAAACATTTCTCACATACATCTTCTGCTCGCATTTTACTCGCATCCAGTATATATCTCTAGTATGCATTTCAAGTCATTATATGTCATTAATACTTGGCAAAATGCGGTATAGAGAGTTATAGAGAATTGTAGAGATAGTTACAGACGGGTTAGAAACCTGCAGGGGTTACCACTAAAACACCTTTAAATAAGATACTTAAAATTCTCTTTATTAATACTTGCGTTTCCAAAATTTTATTGTAATTTTTTACAAAGTAAATACAATTAGTTTATGTTCAAAACAAATACCACCTTTTTTGTTATTATCATATTTATCTTTAGTTATATAACATCTGTTTTTGGTATAGATGATGGCAAGTATGTGGGTGCTTTTAAAATGACATATGGTCATGGGCAAAGCACAAGTAAAAAAGGTGACACTGGTATTTTTACCTTTCACATAAAAAATAACAAAATTTACAAAGTAACTACTCCAGATGTTGAAGGTTGGAATAGAAATGCTATTCATTATAAATTTAAAATAAATCCTAGTTCGAATGAACTGGATGGCTACTGTTCAGTTTCAGATACAAATGGAAGTAACTATGATGTTTATATGAAAGGAATTTTTATCGAAAATAATTTCGCTGGTGAAGGTAAAGTTATCGCCACTTCTCCAGAAAGCGTACTGCTAAATAAATTTATTTTTGAAAATATTCAATAAATAGGAGTTACTATGAAGACATTTACATATACTGTAATCTTATTATTTCTATCATTAACTATAAAAATTCAGGCGTTCGCTGGTCCACAAGACTGGAATGAAGCACAAAATTATGCTCCGATACAACAAAAACAATTTTGTGATTTAACGGATAATTATGTAGAAGACCTTGCTTCAGCAATTATTGGAAGAAACGAAATAAAACAAAATATTATTAAGAAACAAAGACAAGAAGATTTAGATGGCTTGTTACCTAGTGGCAGATTTAAAGATTGGATTGTTAAAACAGTATCAGTTAAGCAAGTAAATGATCAAAATAATAAAGATGTTAATGGGAACGCAGCTGTCGTATTTGAGCTTTGGTGTGGCACACAGATTGGTTCTGGAAGATTTAATATAGATGGTAATTTGAAATGGGGAGCTACGATTAAATATAATAGTAGGCAATATAGAGAAGTTTCAAAACTTTCAAATGGAGAATTTGCTATAATTTCAGGCACTTTCCAAAAGTTAAATGACTTTGCTCCTGGTAAAAAAGAAACTTATTATGCGTCAAGGCCATTAACTAACAAAGATTTAGAAAATATTAAAAATAC
>CACMRF010000041.1 GCA_902615995.1 uncultured SAR116 cluster alpha proteobacterium
CTGGCAAAGGACAATGGGTGACAACTTCATTATTACAAGCACAAATATTTATGTTAGATTTTCAAGCTGCAAGATGGTTATGCGAAAAAACGGTTCCAAAACAAGCTGGTAATAATCATCCAACAAGTGTTCCTACAGGAGTTTTTAAAACATCTAATGGAGCTATTAATCTTGGCGTTGCTGGTGAAACGATTTGGAAGAGGTTTGCAGAAGCCGTAAATAAAAAAGAATGGTTAGAAATGCCAGAATTTTCAAGTGCAAAGGCCAGATTAGAAAATAGAGATTATCTTAATGGTTTAATTGAAGAAGTAACTTCTAAAAAAACAAGTGAAGAATGGGTTGATGAATTAGAAAAAGTAGGTTGTCCATGTGGTCCAATATATTCAATTGATGAAGTATTTAATGACCCACAAGTTAAGCACTTAAATATGGCTAAAGAAATTAATACTGATCCATTTGGTAAAACACGTCTTGTAAATCAACCATTCAATTTGAATAGAACTCCAAATGAATTTAAACAAAAACCTCCTAAAAAAGGAGAGCATACTAAAGAAATATTAAGTGAATTAGGTATTAAAGATGATGAATTAAGTTCTTTAGAACAACACAATATTATTTAAATAGAGGTATAAGATGACAACAAACAAAATGATTTTGAATATTGAAAGTAATGTTGCTTACATAACTTTTAATAATCCAGAAAAGCATAACGCTGTATCTTTGGATATGTGGGATAGTTTAGAAGAAATGTTAAATCAATGTGAAAAAGATAATAATGTTAGAGTTGTTGTTTTAAATGGGGCAGGTGGAAAATCTTTTGTATCAGGGGCAGATATTTCAAAATTTGAAAAAGAACGGTCCACAAAAGAAGCTGTTTTACATTACAATTCTAGAACTCAAAAAGTTTATGAAAGGTTAGAATCATTCCCAAAGCCAACAATTGCAATGATTGATGGCTATTGTATAGGTGGTGGACTAAATGTCGCTGTTTGTTGTGATATTAGGATATGTTCCAAAAAGTCTCAATTTGCAATGCCTGCAGCTAAACTATCATTAGGTTATCCTTTTTCATCTATAAAAAGATTGTTCGATGTAATGGGTCCAGGGATGTCAAAGCATTTTATGTTTACTGCTGAAAGAATATTAGCTGATGAAGCTTTGTCCTGTGGATTGGTTCAAAAACTTGTAGAAAACGAAAATCTAGGAGAATTTGTAAATAATTATGCTGAAAAAATTGCTGGAAATGCTCCGTTGACCATTAAAGCTATGAAAAATATTGGTATTGAAATTTTAAAAAATCCAAATGATAGAAATTTAGATGAATGTAAAAAATTAGCAGAAGCTTGTTTTGACAGTAATGACTATGTTGAAGGAAGAAGAGCTTTTATGGAAAAAAGAAAGCCAAATTTTAAAGGAAATTAAATTATTTATCTTTTAAAATTATACTTGAAGCTTTCTCTCCTATCATCATTGCACCTGCATTTAAATTAGCAGATAACATTGTCGGCATTATGGACGCGTCTACTACTCTAAGATTTTGTATGCCGTATACTTTAAGTTCATTATTAACAACTGCTGTTTTATCTGCACTTGGACCCATTCTACATGTGCCCATTTGGTGATAACAGGTCAAACCTCTCTCACGTGCTATATCAAGTAATTCATCAAAACTATCTCCAACTCCTTTTCCAGGATAAAGCTCATGGTCTAAATATTTTGATAGGGCATTGCTGTGCATTAATTTTCTAGATAATCTTATACCTTCTACTGCAACTTTCTGATCTTCTGGTGCTGAAAGATAATTTGGTTGAATAATTGGTTTTTCAAAAGGGTCTGAACTTTTAATATTAACCCATCCAAGACTTTCTGGTCTTTGTTGCCATGCCGCTATAGAAAATCCAGGCTCGGTATCTAGACCTGCCTGATTTCCTTCTGGGTAACTTGCTGGAGTAAATGTCATTTGTAAATCATGATTCTTAATAGTTTCATCAGAATGCCAAAAACAATAAACAAGAGTTGGTCCTAAACTTAAAATTGAATTACCATTCCAAAAGTATTTTATAATTTCTTTAATGAGAGGCAACCCTCTTGACTGTTCATTAATTGTAGAAATATTTTTTACTCTGCCAGTCAGCCTGACATTGTAATGATCCCTTAAATTTTTGCCAACTCCATAAAGATCATGTATAATATTTATGCCATTTTTTTTTAGAATATCCGCAGGGCCTATTCCTGAAATTTGAAGTATCTGTGGAGAGTTTATTGCTCCAGCAGATAATATAACTTCTCTATTGGCTTTAATTTTAATCTTTTGTGTTTTGTTATTTGATAAAACGTATTCAACACCATTTGCCGTATTATTTTCAATAATTATTTTTGTGACATGTGCATTTGTTAAAATTTCTAAATTTTTTCTGTTTTTTATAGGGTACAAAAATGATCTAGCTGAACTCTTTCTTAGCCTTTTGTGAGTAGTTCTTTGGACATAAGATACTCCTTCTTGTTTTTCACCATTGTAATCTTTATTAAGAGGGATGCCATATTCTATAGCTCCCTTTATAAATGCATCACATAAAGGGTGTCGCCATTCTAAATTAGAAATAATTTGTTCTCCGTCGTTACCTCTAAATTCTGAATCTCCATCCCCAACTTTTTTCTCCATATTCTTAAAATGAGGCAACAAATCATCATAAGACCAACCTTTATTTCCTTTTTGAGCCCAAACATCAAAATCCATACTTTGACCTCTATTAAAAACAACTCCGTTAATAGAACTTGAACCACCAAGTGTTTTGCCTCTAGGAATTTCAATGGATCGATTTTTGGTTCCCCAAC
>CACMRF010000042.1 GCA_902615995.1 uncultured SAR116 cluster alpha proteobacterium
AATTTTGCAGATCTTGACTTATGATTAATTTTAATTTCCTTATCAGAAGGAAGTATTGGTTTTTTTGTAATTATTTCAAAACTTTTTCTTAAATTTTGGTTAGGAGGTAAAAATTTTGAAATAACCGACTTAGATTTACCCTGACATTCATTTAGAAAATTTTTCACAATTCTATCTTCTTTTGAATGAAAAGATACTACACATAGAATGCCTCCATATTCTAAAAACTTTTCTGATGCAAATAATCCTTTGTTAAGCTCAGTTATTTCATCATTGATGAACATTCTAATCGCTTGAAAAGATTTTGTGGCTTTATCTATTTTTTTCTTTTTACCAGGTATAGATTTTCTAATTATGTCTGCAAGTTCTAAAGTTGATGTAATTGGTGTTATTCCTCTATATTTAACAATGTTTCGGGCAATTCTTCTTGAAAAAACTTCATCTCCAAAGTTATAAAAAATGTTAGATAACTTCTCAGCACTATAATTATTTATAACTTCATAAGCTTTTATGCCTTCTTTTGACATTCTCATATCTAATGGACCATTGAGTTTGAATGAAAATCCTCGGTTTTTTTTTGTTAATTGTAAATTTGAGACACCTAAATCGAATATCATGGCTCTAATCTTCTTTTTAGAATGATTGGGTTCTGAAAGCATGCTATCAATTTCTGAAAACTTTTTTTGGTAGAATTTAAATCTATTTTTGTATTTATCTTTCAATTTGTTTGCGTATTTTAAAACTTCTGGATCTCTGTCAAATCCATAAACATCACAATTAGTACTTTCTAAAATAGCATTGCTATATCCACCTAATCCAAAAGTTGCGTCAATAATGACACCGTTAGTAATATTAAATTTTTTTAAATTTTCTAAAATTTCATCAAGTAATACTGGAACGTGTTCTAGAAAATTATTCATTAGATACACCTACTTTTTTATTAAGTATTAATTTTGGTGGCCCGTTAGATTGCAAGATTTTTTGGGTGTTTTGATATTCTTTTTCATATTCAATATCTGACCATATCATAAAAGATTTACCAATCCCTGCAAAAACAGCAATGCCATCAATATTTGCATAGGATAAAAGAGATTCTGGAATATTAATCCTACCCTCATTATCATATTTGATTTCAAAAGAGTCAGCCATCATCATTCTTAGTATAGATGCATCTTTTGACATGGTGTCTAATTCATCAATAGCTTCGACGTATTGGTAAATTCTTTTAAGTGTTGTACCTTCTATGCATTTGAATTGTAAACTTTTAAATAAAATTAATGAGCCTCCCTCTAAATCAAGATATGTTCTAAAGTTTCTAGGCACAGATACTCTGCCTTTTTTGTCGATTTTATTATGAGAAGTTGATAAAAACATAATAATTTCATAATTTGATCACAATATTAATATTTTGGGATAGCATGGGATTTATTGGGAGTCAATGGGAAATTTAATTTTTTAGAGAAGAGAGCTTATAAGCCGGATTCTGTTTAATGTGATAATTCATCTTAAAAAGTTTTCATAAACTTTTTTTAGCGGCCTACCCAGAAACGTTCAGGAAAACATAGTTTCTTCTATTTGGCCTTGCTCCAAATGGGGTTTACAATGCCAATTGTATTACTACAATTGCGGTGAGCTCTTACCATCACCTTTTCAACCTTACCTAAATGGCGGTATATTTTCTGTTGCACTATCCCTAGGGTTTCCCCTGCTGGATGTTATCCAGCATTTTCTTCCTGTGGAGTCCGGACTTTCCTCTGCAATGCAGCTATCACAAAGCTCTCTTAAATTAATTATTATATATTATTTTATAAAATGCAATTTTTGAGTATTATTATTTATTATGATTTTTTCTTATATATTCCCATGACTTATTTATCATCTTTACGTAATGATTATTTTTTTCTACAAATTCTAATGGTTGTCCTTTTGCTATTAAAACATCAGGATGATGTCTTTTTAAAAGAGTTATCCTTTTTTTATTAATTTGATCTATTGGATCATTAATGTTTGATTGCAAGACTGTATAAGGATCATTTTCGTTATTTGAGTAAATTTCTATTAATAAATTAAACTTTTTTTTGTCAAAACCAAATATATCAGACACTTTTTTAAGAAACTCTGTTTCTTTAACTGTAATTTTGCCATCAGATATTGCGATTGAAAATAACAAATGAATCAAATTTTCAAGTATAGAAGAATTTGGTTTAAATAATTTTGCTAGTTGTTTTGCATAGCTATCAAAACCATGGACTGATTGTTTTGCAAAATTCCAGATTTTTTCAACATTCTTTAACTCCTTCTGATTAATAATTAAGCCCTTTTTAAAAGCATCTAGTTCTTGATGTGAAACAATTCCATCTGCCTTAGCCATTTTTGCAGATAATGCTATAACTCCAATTGTGAAATTAACTTGTTTAACAGCAATGCTTTCAGGTAATTTTTTTCTATTAAATTTATCAATAGCATGACCAGCAAAAATTCCTAATAGTCCACCTAATGGTCCTCCTACAACAAAACCACTAGTTCCTCCAAAAATTTTCCCCCAAATACTCATTGTAATAATAATTATACCATTTAACTTGATAACATTATAACAAGTTTAATATCATAAAAGTAAATTTAACTTTGGAGTATTTTTTGAGAAAATCAGACTTTACAGGATTAAAGTGCCCACTTCCAGTTCTAAAAGCAAAAAGAGTTATTAAAAAAATGAAACAAGGAGAATCTCATCAATTTATTTCTGATGACCCTGGAAG
>CACMRF010000043.1 GCA_902615995.1 uncultured SAR116 cluster alpha proteobacterium
AAAAACTATTTTGTATAAGTTTTCTACTATGTTCTTTTTTTTATAAAACATCATATTCTGAAGAAAAAAAATTTAATTATAGTCAACATAAAGAAAAACTTATTGAAAAAAAACTTTTACTAAATTCATTTAAAAAATGTGAAGAATATATTAATGAAACATCTGTTGAATTGTTTTTGAATTGTAGTGACGGAAATGAATTTACAGGAAAATCAATAAAATGTGAAAAAAAAGAACCTACTATGAGAGGTTATCCATTTTATTTTTATTTTGAAAATCCAAAAACTTTGAACAGTTATTTTTTATCAAATAAACAAATAAAAAGTAGAAATGTAAATTATAATGAAAAAAAATCTCATATTGAAATAAGATATATTGGTACTGTTTACAAAGATAAATTAATTTTAATACATTCAAAAGGTAGAAGAGAGTATAACTGTAGTTATTTGTCTTCAATGAAAGAAATAACTAAAGATTTAAAAAAGTATATTAATAAATGAAATCTGTAGAATTATGAGAAAAGAACTAAAATTATTTTACAAAGTCATAAGTTTTGGAACTTTGTGTTGGGTTTTATTTTTTATAAGTTTTATTTATTTCTTTTAAATTACTTTTTAATAGAACAAATAAAATTATTAAAATATTCTCCTATAGAATTTTTTTGAATTGTAATCCATTCACCAACTTCATTTAGTGTTTTTGATTTTCCCATACCCATATGTTCTTCAAAATACATATCTCTTAAAAATCTTGTTTTGAATTTTTTACAATCTGTTTCAAAATAGATAATGTTTGATTTTTCACCATATTTATCAATTTTTTTATAATCTCTTAACCTCAAAAAAAATCTTTTATCATTTTTTATAGTTAATGATTTCATATCTACATAAAAATCACCATTATCTGATTTGGTGATGAGTTTCCAATCATAATCACCTAAACAAATTGAAGGAAAAATGAAAATAATTAATGATATTAAAGTTCTAAACATATGAATAAGTTACTATAAAAAAATAAATTGTGAATCATTTAAATTTATTTATATGTACCTTAGAACTTATTCCGTTACATTTGAGTAGTCGTGAATGTGGTTTTAACGAAACCAAATACTCTCATTTTTTATGTTTCAAAGTTCACGCAAGAATTAACAAATTAGTCTATTCCCACACCAGCAAATACAAACAAAAATTGCATGAGTCCTATCGCAGAATTACCAAACTTCTGAATAAGAAGGGTATCAAGATACACACTGAAAAGAGTGGTTTGAAACTGGGGAAACTCTGTCTTTTTAGTCCTCAAGAAGTATCGTCTAAGAGAAGAGAGATTAGAACTTCTGAATAGAGAGTACGAACTTGAGTGGAGAACTATGGAAGTTAAGTGGGAAAAGATATAAATTTTAATTTTTTGATAGGATTTGAAAATTTTGATATACATATAATGATTAAACATGATTACAACTTTTTATATTTAACAATTATGCATATGACGCAACAACCATTAGATAAAATTATAATCAAAAAATTATTTAATACTAATAAAGGAAAAAATTTTCACAGAAGAGGTTTGCAAGAAAATATTTCTGAAATTAAAATGTGTTTCCATGATCATTCAATTAGATTTAATCCGCATGATTCAATTGGTGCAAGAATTTATTCATTAGGTGTACATACTAGGAAACCTATTGATGATGCGTTGATTTTATTGAATAAAAAGGGATTTTTTAAAAAGACATCTAATTGTATTGAGTTTGGTTCAAATATTGGTACTCATACAATTTATATGCATCTTCAAAAATTATTTAAAAGAATTTATGCAATAGAACCCAATGAAGATAACTATAATTTATTGTTACAAAATTTGAAAGATAATAAATTATTAAACAAGTCTGAAGTTTTGAAATTTGCTATAAGCAACATTTCTGGTGCAGTTAAATTATTTAAAGATGATAATAACTCTGGTGCTCATACCCTTCTAAATAAAAATAAAAATAAAAATTACGAAATTGTACAAGCAATTTCTACTAAAGAATTATTTAAAAATTTTAAAATTAAAGACATTGATTTTGCTTTTTTTGATATTGAGGGAATGGAATTAGTCGTAATTCCAGATTTTATCAAAGAAGTAAATAAAAACATTCCTATTTTTTTTGAATTTGCACCTATTTTATATAATAAGAAAGAAATTATAAATTTTTGTAAATTTTTAGATAAGACCTATAATAATTTTATATTTTATCAAGATACCAAAAAAAAATTTGTTAAGGACGAACTGAAAAATATTCATGAAATTTTGAAATTAGATTTTGAACATTGTGATATTCTTGCTTTTAATTTAAAATGATCAATATAAATCCGTATTCAACCCTAATCAAAGACAGTGGAATAGGTTTCAAGTACGTTTTCATAATTCTTCCAAATATGAGTTATTATTTTACTAATATCTTAGAAATTACAACTCCATTGTTATCTTTAGATTATATAAATCCTAAAAATAAAAAAAGATT
>CACMRF010000044.1 GCA_902615995.1 uncultured SAR116 cluster alpha proteobacterium
CATATAAATTATCAAATGTTTAACTAGCATGAAAAAAGTATACTTATTTTATTTTTTGTGCAACAAACATTTTTCGGGTAATCTGAGCAAAATTAGAGAAATTTTCATCTTTCAACAACTCCGCTTTTATAGCTTGGTTAATGCCTTCATAAACTGTAAACGCATCATCAAAACATAACCATCCCCCTTTTTTTAATAAATTTTTTACAAATTTTATTTCTTGACTAACACCCTTGAAAGAATGGTCACCATCCAGGAAAATTACTCTAAACTTCTTCGTATTAGTCTTTAAAAATTCAATTAGGGTTCCCCTGTATGAATGAACGTATTCACTAATTTTGAAAGTTTTTAAATTTTTTTTGAAAATTTTTTCAAGATTATCGTTCTTATGAAATCTATATGCATCAATCAAATTTTTAAAGGCATCTGTCCAAACCCGCTGATCTGTATAGCCAGAAATCTGTTTTTTATTAATTTCTGTTTGAAATGAAGCGGTTCCGTCATCATTTAAATACCAATCATTTTTATTTGGAAATAAATCTACGGCATGAACTTTGCAATTAATATTTTTTGCAGCAAAACCTAAAGATATAGGTATAGGGTAGTATATTGCAGTAGGAATACCTTTTTCTTTCATTTTTATTTGAAAATCATCTCTATCGCAGTTTAGAGGAAGTCTTATTGTAAATTGAGCCCAACTACTTGTGGCTCCCGAAATTACTTTTGGTAATTTAATGTTTGTACCAAGATCTAAGAATTGTCTTTTATAGTATTCTGCTAATTCACTTCTCTTTATTAATTCGGATTTAAAAATTTTTAATTTTTCAATTAGTATTGCTGCCTGAATAGTATCTATTCTTCCATTCATTCCAATTCTATCATATTCATATTTATTAGACCCCATCCCATGTAAATGTGCAGAATATGCTATCTTATAATAATTTTCATTATTTGTAAAAAAAGCTCCACCATCTCCATAACATCCTAATGGTTTAGCAGGGAAAAATGAGGTTGCTGATATATCACATAAATTTCCTGAAATTTTATTTTTATAATTAGATCCAAATGACTGAGCTGCATCATCTAAAACCCATAATTTATTTGCATTAGCTATCTCTATAATATTATCGATATCACAGGGTTGCCCAAATAATCCAACTGAGATAATTCCTTTAAGTGTGATATTTTGTTTTTTTGCTTTGGCAATGCAATTCAATATACTGTTTTCACTGATATTAAATGTATCTATATTTACATCTGAAAAAAAAGGTATTCCACCGAGCATACACACAACCTCTGCAGTTGAAGCAAATGTAAAAGATGGAACTATTACCCCTTCGTTTGGGTTTAATCCAAGTGAAATAAGGCCTAACAATAATGCGTCTGTGCCACTAGAACAACATAAAACATATTTAGATTTTGAAAATAAAGATAATTCATTTTCTAGTTCTCGAACCTCTGGGCCTAAAATATATTGTCCGTGATTAAGAACTTTTGATATTCTATTATCGATATTTTTTCTTATTAATTCTTGTTGTTTTTTTAGGTTAATAAAATCCATCATTTATCCATACTTTTCTTTTAATTCTTTATCTATCATATCTAATACTACCTGAACATTAATAGCTTCATATATGTCAGTTATAGGCTTATGAGTTTTTTTCAATACATTGTAAAAACGATTCTATTTCTTTTTTTAATGGTTCTTCATTTAAAACTGCTATGGCTTTTTCGGGTTTATGAATTATTTTCTTTTCTTTATTAATATAACTTGGATTTATTATTAATTTATTAGGCCAATCTTTTGTGTCATCAAAAATCAAACTTCCTTTTGATCCCAAAACACTAAATCTATGTTCTTTGTATGGGCTTATCCAATCAGCATTTATAACTGCAAGTAAGCCATTCTCGAAGTAAAGAATAACGTTTATGTAATCAGCAATTTTTTTTGATTTGTTAAAAATAGCATTTACTTCAACTTTTTTTGGCATTGCTTCAGTTATAGATAAAATCATAGAAATATCGTGTGAAGCTAAATCAAAAAGAACTGACTCTTTTTGCCTTATAGTACCAAAATTTAATCTATTGGCCTTTATGATTTGTAAATCACCAATTTTTCCTAATTTAATTGTTTTTTTCAATTCATTAAAACCATTGTGATAATGTAAAAGATGACCTACAAAAACAATTTTATTTACTTCTGAAGAAAGTTTTTTTATTTCTACAGCATCTTTCAAAGATAGGCATAATGGTTTTTCCACAAAAACATTTTTGTTATGTAATAAAGATTTAATTATATAGTTCTTATGAGTATCTGCTGGAGATGCAATAACAATACTTTCAATATCTCTTGATAAAATTATTTCATCTGCAT
>CACMRF010000045.1 GCA_902615995.1 uncultured SAR116 cluster alpha proteobacterium
CATCAAGACCTTCAGAATTTGTTTTTTTAATTTTGGATTTATTTAAAGCAAATGAAATATTTTCCTTAACATTTATATGAGGAATTAACCTAGTATCTTGAAACATTACAGAGATTGGTCTTAAATTTATTTTTGATGAAATGTGAGAATCAAAAATATTTCCATTAATATTAACTATACATTTTAATTGTCTATTAAAACCTGAAATGGAGTCAACTATAGTTGATTTTCCAGATCCTATATGGCCAAGTAAAGTTGTAATCCCACTATCAAACTCATGTTTAAAATCGAATGACAATGCAGAAAATTTTCCATTTATTTCAACGCTTATAGACTTCACGATTTTAGTCCAATAGCATTTTTATTATTAACAAAATATATGACAAACAATACAAAGGTAGAAAATAATATCAAAAATAATGATAAAACATGTGCATTTTGATAACTTAGCTGTTCAACATTATCATAAATTGAAATAGATAAAACTCTTGTTTGCCCATCTATATTCCCACCTACCATAAGTACAATTCCAAATTCTCCAATAGTATGTGCAAAAGATAATATAAAAGAAGTAAGAAAACCTTTCTTACACATAGGTAATAAAATCTCAAAAAAGATACTTGATTTACTAGAACCCATATTTGTACAAGCTTCAATTAATCGCTTGTCTACTTTTTCAATTGAGTTTTGTAGGGGTTGTATCCAAAATGGTAAAGAATAAATAATTGAAGCTAATACCAAACCCTGAAATGTAAAAGCTAATTGGTCACCAGTTAATAAAATAAAAAACTTCCCTAAAATTGTGTCAGGATTAAAAAATACTAAAAGATAAAAACCAATTACTGTTGAAGGCAAAACTAAAGGCAAAGTAAAAATACTTTCAAGAAAAGTATTAAATTTATTTTTTTTAAAAGCTAGTAAAAGAGCTAAAGGTGTTCCAATTAAAAATAAAAAAAAGCAAGTAATTAAAGAGAGTTTAAGTGTTAAAATTATAGCTGGTAATTCAGCTGTTAGAATTTCAAATACAGTCATGATAATTATTTTTCAATTTATTGTGGCTTTCAATCCATTTTTTTTCAACTATAATTCTGATATTGGAGGTAAATATGCCATATTTAAAAACATCAGATGGAATAAATTTATATTATGAAAAAACTGGATCCGGTATACCTATAATTTTTGTTCATGAATTCGCTGGTGATCATAGAAGTTGGGAGCCACAGGTAAATTTTTTTTCAAGAAACTTTACTTGTATAACTTATTCAGCTCGCGGATATACACCATCAGATGTACCTAATGATATCAAGATGTATAGTCAAGAAAGAGCATGGCAAGATATTAGAGATATATTAGAAGGTCTAGATCTTAAAAAAGCTCATATAGTTGGTTTATCAATGGGTGGATTTGCAACACTTCATTTTGGTATCAACTGTCCTAATCTAGCTTTAAGTCTTTGTATTGCTGGTTGTGGATATGGTGCAAAGCCAAAAAATAGTCAAAATGATGAAGGTTTTTCCATAGTCTCAGAAAATACAGCAAAGGATATTTTGAACAGAGGAATGAAAATTGTGGGATCAGAATATGCACTTGGACCTTCAAGGGTTCAATTTCAAAATAAAGACTATAATGGCTGGAAAAAATTTAATGATATGTTAATTGCTCACGACCAAACAGGTTCAGCAAATACACTTTTGGGTGTTCAAAGTAAACGTCCAAATTTATATGATCTAACTGATAAAATTGCAAAAATTGAAACTCCAACTTTAATTATTAATGGTGATGAAGATGATATGTGCATAGAGGTTGGAGTTTATTTAAAAAGAAGTATTTCAACTTCTGGACTTTTTGTTGTTCCAAAGACAGGCCATACTATTAATCTTGAAGAGCCTGCTTTATTTAATCAACAATTAGCTAACTTCTATCAATCAATTGAAAATAAATCTTGGAAAAAAAGAGATGATAGAGCTGAAATAATTATTAATTAATCTCTAAAATTTACATATTGTAATGGAAATTTAATTGACATATTTTTTACCAGTTGAATAATAGTTTGAAGATCGTCTCTTTTTTTTCCAGAAATTCTTAGTTCATCACCTTGAATAGATGCTTGTACTTTCGTTTTAGAGCTTTTGATCTCTTTAATGATTTTTTGAGCAATTTCTCTGTCTATTCCCTGCTTTACAATAACTTTTTGTCTAATTGTATTGCCAGATGAAGCTTCCGCTTTTTGAAACTCTAGACAATTAGTATCAATTCCTTTTCTAGTTAAATGCGTTATTAACAATTCTTCCATTTGTTTTCTTTTTAATTCATCATCAGCGTTT
>CACMRF010000046.1 GCA_902615995.1 uncultured SAR116 cluster alpha proteobacterium
CAGTTGCCATTACATCAAATTCTTTGATCCTATTAGCTATTTCAAAGACATGATTGAGTTGCATTTGTAAAACTGGCCTTTCAAAATAAGTTGGCATTTCTTTGCCGTTTACAGTCATGACACCAGAACCTCGTTTTACCCAAACTCTAGCAGTAGAGTCTTTCCTTCTTCCAGTAGCATAAGATCTACCCAAATTATCAATTTTAGGTTCAGTTGGCTGAATTGGTTGCTCTGGGCTAGAATTACTTTCTAATTCATTTAAACTATTTGCTTCTTCATTCATATTTGACCTAACTATTTTTTCTGTTTAAAGATTTAATATCAATTGCCTCAGGTTTCTGAGCTTCGTAAGGATGTTCACTTCCACTATAAATATGAAGTTGTTTTAACACTTTTCTTCCTAAGGGGCCTTTTGGTATCATTCTTTTAACTGCAAGTTGAATCACCTTAGAAGGAGTTTTTCCAGTTAATATTTTTTCTGGTGTTGTAGATTTAATACCTCCAGGATAACCCGTATGCCAATAATAATTTTTGTTTAATCTTTTTTGGCCTTTTAAGAGAACCTTTTCAGAATTGACGATAATTATGTTGTCACCACATTGCATATTTGGTGTAAAAAAAACTTTATCTTTACCTCTTAATTTATTTGCAACAATTGCTGCTAATCTACCTAACACTAGTCCTTCAGCATCTATGATGTACCAACTTCTCTGTAAATCAGCGACTTTAGGTATAAAAGTTTTATTTGGTTTCATAATATCCTCAAAATATATGTTGCTTTATATAAGCAATGATTTAATTAGTCAACAAATCAAAACAACAAATAGTAAGTTTTATAATTTACATATTAAAAGATTTTTTTTATGTTTACTAAATGTTAACAACAGAAGATTTTAAGAAACAGATTGAGGTCTTATCTAACGGCAAATATTTGTCCTATGATGAAGGTAAGTCTGCATTTGAGTATATTATGACTGGCAATGCGACTGATATATTAATTTCATCATTTCTAACATCCTTAAAAATTATATTCATTAATAGCGGTATATCTCACGACCTTATTGCAGCTGGTGCAGATATAATGCGTGAAAAAGCGATTAAAATTAAAGCCTCAGACGATACAATTGATATTGTGGGAACTGGTGGAGATGGTCATAATACTTTAAATATTTCAACTGCTACAGCTCTCGTAATATCAGGTGCTGGTATAAAAGTCGCAAAACATGGTAATTATTCAGCAAGTTCAATGTCAGGATCTGCTGATGTTTTAATTTCATTAGGTATAAATATTAAAAATGACATTTCTAATGTTCAAAAATGTTTAGATGAATGTGGTATATGTTTTCTTTTTGCACCAAAACATCATAGTGCGATGAAACATGTTATGAATGTTAGAAAAGAACTTCATTTTAGAACAATATTTAACTTATTAGGCCCTTTGTCTAACCCTGCATTTGTAAAAAAACAATTAGTTGGTGTTTATGATAAAAGTCTTTTAATGCCCTTTGCAAAGGCTCTTAAAAAACTTGGATCTACCAATGCTTGGATTGTATCCAGCGATAATGGAATGGATGAAGTCACTACAACAGGAAAAACTTTTGGAGTGAAGCTATTAAATGGAAAGTTGTCAGAATTTGAGGTTGAACCAAAAACTTTTGGAATAGATAAAGTTTCGATTGAAAAACTTAAAGGTGGAGATCCTAATTATAATGCCAAAGAAATAATGCAACTATTAAATGGAGAAAAAGGACCATTTAGAGATATTGTTAAAGTCAATGCGATTTGTTCAATTTTAGCCTCTGGGCTCACAAATGATGTCAAAGAAGCATCTGAAATGGTGACTAAGTCTATAGACTCCAAATCTGCATTTGAAAAACTAAATTTATTAAAACAAGTTTCAAATACATAAAATGAAAACATTATCTGATATTATTGAGTATAAAAAAGAAGAAGTTAATATTAAAAAAAAGCTTTTGACTTTAACTCAAATAAAAGAAGAAAGCTCTAATTATAATCCAACAAGACCTTTTCTAAAAGAAATAGAAAACAACAAATCTAAGATAAGTATTATCTCTGAAATAAAAAAAGCATCACCAAGCAAAGGCGTTATTAGATTTAATTTTAATCCGGTAGAAATTGGTCAAATTTATGAGAGAAATGGATCAACATGTCTCTCGATATTAACTGATAAAAAATTTTTTCAAGGTGATGACAAATTCATAAAAGCTGTAAAAAATAAAGTTTCACTCCCTGTTTTAAGAAAAGACTTTATTATTGATGAATGGCAAATTGAAGAATCAAGATAT
>CACMRF010000047.1 GCA_902615995.1 uncultured SAR116 cluster alpha proteobacterium
TCCAGAAAAAAGATACTCAGAAGCAAAATGAGGTAACCTTTTTTTTGCTTTTGGAAGCAAATCAAGAACTCTAGGATATTTGTCCATTAAATTTTTCATATAGAATTGGTTTTTAATTAAGTTTATATAATATTAATATTATCAAAAAATTAATTTGTAAAAATAAAAAGGTAAAAAATGATTGAAAACCCACCATTAATACAAATAAAAAAAATTAAATCAGAAAATAAACCTACGTCGGAACAGATGGCATTATTTCACAATGTTCCAACTGGCTTTATATGCGACGCACTTGAAGGTTATGCTGCATTAAATGGTAATATTAAACTGTTAGATGTTTCAGATAAAAAACTTCATGTAGTTGGCTCTGCTCTGACTGTTGATAGTGGTGCTGCTGACGTTTTAGGCATGCAAATTGTCTTAAATGAAATCAAAACTAATGATATAATTGTTAACACTGTAAACGGTTGGCAAGAAACAGCATCAGTAGGTGACAGTATAATTGGCATGATAAGAAATAATGGTGGAAAAGCAATAGTAACAGATGGTCCTATAAGAGATTATAATGGAGTGATTGAAACAAAAGTTCCTTGTTTTTGTACAGGAATAAACCCAAATTCACCATATAATAGCGGGCCAGCTAAAATTGGCTTTCCTATTACAATTGGAGGTATGTCCGTTAAATCTGGAGATTTAATTGTTGGAGATATTGATGGTGTCGCAGTTGTTCCATTTGAAAGGATTGATGAGATTGCAATAAAAGTTCAAAGAGTTGCAGAAATAGAAAAAGGAAGAGATGCTGAAGTTCAAAATGGTCTAAAAATACCACAAAAGATAATTGAACTTATAAATAGCGATAAAGTTAAATATTATGATTAATTAGGTATTATTTTAGCTTCTGTTACTTTTTGTAAAAGATCAATGTCAATTTGTTCACACATTTCTTTTAGTTTAAATCCTTCAGGTGTTACATCTAAAACAGCCAAATTAGAATAAACTCTTGTGACCACTGATTTTCCAGTTAGTGGTAATGAACAATTTTTTAAAAATTTTGGGCTACCATCTTTAGTTGTGTGTTGTGACATAACAAAAACATTTTTTGCACCAACAACTAAATCCATTGCACCACCTACAGCAGGAATTCCTTTTCCAGTAGTCCAATTTGCAAGATCACCTCCCTCGGAAACCTCCATCGCACCTAATACACAATAATCAATATGACCACCTCTTATCATTGAAAAACTATCAGCATGATGGCAATAACTTCCTCCAGGAAGAATAGTAACTGGCTTTTTTCCAGCATTAATTAATTCAAAATCTAATTCATTTTCATTCGCAGGAGGCCCCATACCTAAAAGACCATTTTCTGAATGATAAATAATTTCCTTACTTTCATCTACAAAATTTGATACCAACTCAGGCATACCAATACCTAAATTTACATATGAACCATGAGGAAATTCATTAGCAATTTTCTTTGCAATCTCATCTTTGGTCCAACCTAAGTTTATAAATTCATTCATGGATATGTCTCCCCACTGTCAATTGCAATACCTTCTATAATTGGATCACTTACAACAGTTACCTTGTTTACAAAAATACCTGGCGTAATTATTTTTTCTGGATCAGTATTTTCTTCTTTTTCAATTCTTTTTACTTGAACTATAGTTTGGTTTGCAGCCATGCACATAATAGGATTAAAATTTCTTGCAGTTTTATTATATGTTAAATTACCATACCGATCAGAAGTCTCTGCTTTTATTAAAGCAAAATCAGCTTTGAGCGATTTTTCTAAAACATATTCTTTACCATCAAAAATTTTTATTTCTTTTCCTTCAGCTAATGGTGTTCCTACAGATGTTTGTGTATAAAAGCCTGGTATACCTGCTCCAGCAGACCTTATTCTTTCAGCAAGTGTACCTTGAGGAACTACTTCTAGTTCTATCTTGTCATTTTCATATAATTCTTTGAAAGTAATACTCTTAGGAGATCTCGCAAAAGAACATATGACTTTTTTAACTTGGTTTTCTCCAATGAGAGCTCCAAGTCCTATTT